>QHRU01000130.1 GCA_003220225.1 Candidatus Rokuibacteriota bacterium | reverse complement strand
CTCGATGGTGTCCACGCCCATGTCGTTGGCGATCTCGTTCAGCCCCGCGAGGTCGTCGGGGTCGGTGAGGCCGCAGTTGGAGCCGAGCAGGCCGAGCGTCTCGTACTCGACGGGCGAGACGATCTCCTTGCCGCTGGCGTCCACGTAGACGTTGCTGCACTGGATCACGCAGCCCGGCATGCACGCGTGCGTCTGCTCGCCGCCGCGCCCGGTGTTGAGCGGCGCGATGAACTGGCCGCCCATCTTGAACGTCTCGCCCGCCTTCACGTCCGCCAGCTGGCCGGCGCTGAAGTTGCGCACGGGCAGCCCGCCCATCTGGTTCTGCACGTCGGCCATGCCCATGGTGCCGAGCGGCTGGTAGAAGTTCGTCACGATGCCATCGGCGAGCAGCATCTTGCTGTAGTCCTTGATGGACGCGTTGGTCTTCTTGGGATCCGCGAACGGCGGGATCTTGTCGAGGTCGAGCACGATCGCCTTCACCTTCTTGCTGCCCAGCACCGCCCCCACGCCGCCGCGCGCGGCCAGCCGCGAGGGTCGCAGGTCCTTGTCGGTGAACGCGATGCCCGCGATGAGTCCCTGGTACTCGCCGACCGGCCCGCAGAGCGCCGTGGCGACTTTCTTGCCGTAGCGCGCCAGCAGCATCCGGTTCGCCTCGAAGTTGCCCTTGCCGAGGTAGGGCCGGGCGTCGTCGAAGTCGAGCGAGCCATCCTTCCTGAAGTGCAGCACGACCCAGTCGGGCGAGGCGCCGTGCAGGGTGAAGCCGGCGATCCTCAGCTGGCCCATCCCGTAGCCGAAGGTGCCGCCGCCGTTCGCCTCCTTGATGCCGCCCGTGAGCGGGCTCTTGCAGCCGACGCTCGTGCGGTTGGCGTTGGAGAACGACGAGCCGGCGAAGGGACCCGCCGAGAAGATCAGCGGATTGGCCGGCGACAGGGGGTCCACGGTGGCCGCGCCCAGCTCGAGCAGGGTCCTGGCGATGTGGTTCCGGCCGACCTTGACCAGGTCTTCGCCCGCCAGCTCGCGCTTCGTGACCGTCCGATCGCCCAACTGGATGTCGTAGTAGGTCCGCATTTATAGGGCTCCTCTCGGTCACAGAGTATACTTGAGCGTGATGCCCCTGCGCTTCGACCCGGGCGTCGCCGAGCAGATCCTCACCTATGCGCGCCTTCTCACCGCGCGCGGCTACGTCCACAACCAGCTCGGCAACGTCGCCATCCGCGTCCCCCACCCCGAGCACGAGCACGGCGTCGTCTACACCAAGCACGCCGGCGTCTCGCTCGAGGAGGCCACCGCGGACAACGTCGTGATCACCGACGTGCCGACCGGCGCGCTGCTTTACGGCACGCTGCCGACGAGCGTGGGCCACCAGCTCAACCGGGAGATCCTGAGACTGCGTCCGGACGTGGGCGCCGTGATCCACGTGCACCTCGACGAGATGATCGCCCTGTTCGCGTCGCGCGCGGTGAAGGAGCTGCGGGTGCTGTCGCTCGAGTTCCCGCTGATCATGGGCCGGCCGCCCCTGCTGCTGCCCTCGCACATGGACGTCGAGCAGGATGTCGGGCCCGTCGGCGGCTTCATCCAGGACACGAACGCGATCATGATGGAGAACCACGGGGTGACGACGCTCGGCACCACGCTGTCAGAGGCCTACCACCGCCTCAACACGCTGGCGGCCGAGGCGCGGCGGGTCGCGCAGGCCGAGATGCTCGCGCGTGCCGCGGGCACCGAGGTCGCGTACCTGGCCCCCGACGCCGTCGATTTCATGTACCGAAATTCGCGGGACCTGCAGTACGCCTCCCGCGATCGCCAGGCGCAGCCGATGTAACACGAACGCGAGTTGGGGGTCATGCCGGCGCCCCCCATGTCCGTCAGCTCGAGACGTTCACCACCCGCACCGCGCCCGAATGCCCGGATTTCGGGCCGTTTCGTGCGATTTCTGCGCGCCTCTCCTGCGTGGAGCGCTGCGACTTATGCAGCCGCCTGCGGTATGCTTTCGTCCTGATGCGCCCCGCCACCCGGACGTGGATCGCCGTCGTCATCGTCGGCTGCGTCCTGGCGGGCGGCGCGTACGCGCTCACGCGTCCCGGCAAGGGCCAGGGGGGCAAGACCTCGGGCGGCGCGTCGGCAGCCCCGGGGCCGCGCGCCACGCCGGTGGTCATCGCCCTCGCTCGCGCCGGCGATCTGCCCGTCGCCCTCACCGCGCTCGGCTCCGTCACGGCGCTCAACACCGTCACCGTCCGCAGCCGCGTCGACGGCCAACTCCTGAAGACGCTCTTCAGCGAGGGCCAGCTCGTGCGTCAGGGCGAGCTGCTCGCGGAGATCGACCCCAGCCCCTTCCAGGCGCAGGTTACGCAGGCGGAGGGCCAGCTCGCCCGCGACATGGCGGCGCTCCAGAACGCGCGGCTCGACCTCGAGCGCTACCGCGTGCTCGTCGACAAGGAGATGATCGCGCGCCAGCAGTTCGACACCCAGGCGGCGACCGTGCGGCAGGCCGAAGGCGCGGTCAAAGCCGACCAGGGCCAGCTGGAGCTCATCAAGGTCCAACTCTCGTACACGCGCATCACGGCGCCGCTCTCCGGACGCGTCGGATTGCGTCTCGTGGATCCCGGCAACATGGTCAAGGCCAACGACCCCGGCGGCCTCGTCGTCATCGCGCAGATCGAGCCGATCGCCGTCGTCTTCGCCATCCCCGAGGACAGCCTGCAGCCGGTGCTGCGCCAGTACCGCACCGGCAAGGCGGTGCCCGTGGATGCCTACGACCGGGAGGGCAAGAAGAAGCTGGCCACGGGCGTGCTGGCCGCCGTCGACAACCAGATCGATCCGGGCACGGGCACCGTGAAGCTCAAGGCCTCCTTCCCCAACCACGACGGCGCCCTGTTCCCCAACCAGTTCGTGAACGCGCGCGTGCTGCTGGACGTGCTGCCGAACGTCGTGCTGGCCCCCGGCGAGGCGATCCAGCGCGGGCCGCAAGGGGCCTTCGTGTACGTCGTGAAGCCCGACGGCATCGCGCAGATGCGCCGGCTCGAGCTGGGCCCGAGCGACGGCGGGCTGGTCGCGGTCAAGCAGGGCCTGGCCGCCGGCGAGGCGGTCGTGGTGGACGGCGCTGAGAAGCTGCAGGACGGCGCGAAGGTCGAACCCCGGGAGCGGGCCCCCGCGCGGACGCGGTCGTGAACCTGTCGCGGCAGTTCATCCTGCGGCCGGTCGCGACGTCGCTGCTGACGGCGGCGATCGTGCTCGCGGGCGCCATCGCCTACCGCCAGCTGCCGGTCTCCGCGCTGCCCCAGGTCGACTACCCGACGATCCAGACCGTCACCTTCTACCCGGGCGCGAGCCCCGACGTGATGGCCTCCGCGGTGACGGCGCCGCTCGAGCGCCAGTTCGGCCAGCTCCCCGGGCTCAAGCAGATGACGTCCACCAGCTCGTCGGGCTCGAGCCTGATCACGCTCCAGTTCGATCTCGCGCTGGCCCTCGACATCGCCGAGCAGCAGGTCCAGGCCGCCATCAACGCGGCCTCCTCCTTCCTGCCCAAGGACCTGCCGAACCCGCCCGTCTACAGCAAGGTGAATCCCGCCGACGCGCCGGTGCTCACGCTGGCCCTCAGCTCGACCGCGCTCCCGCTGACCGCCATCCAGGACCTCGCCGACACCCGGCTCGTGCAGAAGATCGCCCAGCTGCCCGGCGTCGGCCTCGTCACGCTCTCCGGCGGCCAGAAGCCGGCCGTGCGCATCCAGGTGAACCCGGCGCTGCTGGCGGGCTACGGCCTCACGCTCGACGACGTGCGCAACGTGGTCGCCGCCGCCAACGTCAACCAGGCCAAGGGTAGCCTCGACGGCCCGTACCAGGCCTACACCATCGGCGCCAACGACCAGCTGCACCAGAGCGCGCAGTACCGCACGCTCGTCGTCGCCTACCGCAACAACGCCCCCGTGCAGCTCTCCGACGTGGCCGACGTGATCGACGGCGCCGAGAACGTGCGCCAGGCGGCGTGGATGAACGACCGCCCGGCCATCGTCGTCAACATCCAGCGGCAGCCCGGCGCCAACATCATCGAGGTGGTGGACCGCGTGAAGCGGCTGCTGCCGCAGCTGGCCGCCGGCCTGCCCGCCTCGGTGAAGGTGGAGGTGCTGACCGACCGCACCACGACCATCCGCGCCTCGGTGCACGACGTCCAGTTCGAGCTGATCCTGGCCGTGATCCTCGTCGTGCTCGTGATCTTCCTCTTCCTCCGCAGCGCGGCCGCCACCTTCATCCCGGGCGTGACGGTGCCCGTGTCCATCGTCGGCACCTTCGCGGTCATGTACGCGCTCGGCTATTCCCTCAACAACCTCTCGCTCATGGCCCTCACCATCGCCACCGGCTTCGTCGTCGACGACGCGGTCGTGATGATCGAGAACATCGCGCGCTACATCGAGGAGGGCGAGGCGCCGCTGGCCGCCGCCTTCAAGGGAGCCGGGCAGATCGGCTTCACGATCCTGTCGCTGACGGTCTCGCTCATCGCGGTGCTGATCCCGCTGCTCTTCATGGGCGACATCGTGGGCCGGCTCTTCCGGGAATTCGCGATGACGCTGTCCGCGGCCATCCTGGTCTCGGCCGCCGTCGCGCTCACGCTGACGCCGATGATGTGCGCCAAGCTGCTCAAGCGCCCTGAGGAACGCAAGGAAGGACGGTTCGCGCGCGGGGCGGAGCGCGCCTTCAACCGCGTCGTGAGCGCCTACATGACGTCGCTGCGGCGGATCCTCGCCCACCAGCCGGCCGTCCTCGTGGTGGCCGCCGTCACCCTGGTGGTCACGATCGCGCTGTACGTCAGCATCCCCAAGGGCCTGTTCCCCGTGCAGGACACGGGGGTGATCCTCGGCATCTCGGAGGCGCCGCAGAACGTCTCGTTCCCGGCCATGGCCGAGCGCCAGCAGGCGCTGGCGCGCATGATCCTGAAAGACCCGGCCGTGGTGGGGCTGTCCTCCTTCATCGGCGTGGACGGCACCAACGTCACCCTCAACAGCGGGCGCCTGCTCATCAACCTCAAGCCGCTCGCCGAGCGCGCCGGCGTCACCGAGGTGATCGATCGCCTGCGGCCGGCGCTGGCCGACGTCGCCGGCATCGCGCTCTACCTGCAGCCGGTGCAGGACCTCACCGTCGAGGACCGCGTGAGCCGCACGCAGTTCCAGTATGGCCTCGAGGACGCCGACGAGAAGGAGCTGCGCCTGTGGGCGCCGCGGCTGCTCGCGCGCCTGCGCGAGCAGCCCGTGCTGCGCGACGTCGCGAGCGACCAGCAAGACGCGGGGCTGGAGGCCATCGTCACCATCGACCGCGCCACCGCCTCGCGGCTCGGCATCACGCCGCAGATGGTGGACGACGCGCTCTACAACGCGTTCGGCCAGCGGCAGATCTCGACGGTGTTCACGCAGCTCAACCAGTACCGCGTCGTGCTGGAGGTGAAGGAGGAGTTCCGCGCGGCGCCCGAGGCCCTCGGGCGCGTCTACCTCCGCTCCAATCCCGCCGCCGGCGGCTCGGCGCAGGTGCCCCTGGCCACGGTGGCCAGCGTCCAGGAGCGCGCGGCGCCGCTGGTGATCGCGCACCAGGGCCAGTTCCCGGCCGTGACGATCTCGTTCAACCTGGCGCCCGGCGCCTCGCTCGGCGACGCGGTGGACGCCATCAACGGCGCCGCGCGCGAGATCGGCCTGCCGCCGTCGATCCAGAGCGGCTTCCTCGGCGCCGCCCGCGCCTTCCAGGCCTCGCTCGCCAACGAGCCGATCCTCATTCTGGCCGCCGTCATCACCGTCTACATCGTGCTCGGCGTGCTGTACGAGAGCTGGGTGCACCCGGTCACGATCCTGTCCACCCTGCCCTCGGCGGGCCTGGGCGCGCTGCTCGCGCTGATCCTCATGCGGCTCGAGCTGTCGGTGATCGCGCTGATCGGCATCATTCTGCTGATCGGCATCGTGATGAAGAACGCGATCATGATGATCGACTTCGCCCTCGACATGCAGCGCACCCAGGGGCGGCCCGCGCGCGAGGCCATCGAGGAGGCGTGCCGGCTGCGCTTCCGCCCGATCCTCATGACCACGATGGCCGCGCTGCTCGGCGGCGTGCCGCTCGCGTTCGGCGGCGGCGTGGGCGCCGAGCTGCGGCAGCCGCTCGGCATCGCCATCGTCGGCGGCCTCATCGTGAGCCAGCTGCTGACGCTCTACACGACGCCCGTCATCTACCTCGCGTTCGACCGCCTCGGCAGCTCGAGGCGCGCCACGGCTCCGCCGGGGCGCGTCCGAGCGATGGGGGGTGTGGGGGGCCATATCGGGGCCCCCCACGATCATTGATGAGCATCTCGGCGCCGTTCATCCGCCGTCCCGTCGGCACCACGCTGCTGACGGCGGCCCTCGTGCTGGCCGGCGTGCTCGGCTTCCGGCTGCTGCCGGTGGCGCCGCTGCCGCAGGTGGACTTCCCGACCATCCAGATCGTGGCGGGGCTGCCGGGCGCCAGCCCCGAGACGATGGCGTCCGCCGTCGCGACGCCGCTCGAGCGCCAGTTCGGGCGCATCGCCGGCGTGACCGAGATGACGTCGACGTCGTTCCTCGGCGCCACGACCATCACCCTGCAGTTCGACCTCGCGCGGGACATCAACGGCGCCGCGCGCGACGTGCAGGCGGCCATCGCCGCCGCGGCCGGCCAGCTGCCGCCGAACATGCCGGCCAACCCGACGTACCGCAAGGTCAACCCGGCCGACGCGCCGATCCTGATCATCGCGCTGACGTCCAACACCGTGAGCCGCGCCGCCATGTACGACGTCGCCTCCACCGTGCTCCAGCAGAAGCTGGCGAAGCTCGAGGGCGTCGGCCAGGTCTTCGTGGGCGGCGGCTCCCTGCCCTCGGTACGCGTCGAGCTGAACCCGGCGGCGCTCGCCCACTACGACATCGGGCTCGAGGGCGTCCGCAACATGCTGGCCAACGCCAACGTCAACCGGCCGAAGGGCCAGCTGCACGGCGCCGACCGGTCGTGGGAGATCCGCGCCACCGACCAGCTCCGCTACGCCGCCGAGTACGCGCCGCTCGTGGTCGCGTGGCGCAACGGGGCCGCCGTGCGCCTGACCGACGTGGGCTACGTGCGCGACGAGGTCGAGGACCTGCGCGCGCTCGGGCTGTCCAACGGCAAGCCGGCCATCCTGCTCGTGGTGTTCCGCCAGCCCGGCGTCAACATCATCGACACGGTGGATCGGATCCGCGAGGAGATGCCGATCCTGGCGGCCAGCGTGCCCGGCGACGTGCAGCTGACCGTCGCGCTGGACCAGACGGTGACCATCCGCGCCTCCGTCCACGACGTCGAGGTGGCCCTGACCATCGCCATCGGCCTCGTGGTGCTCGTCGTCTTCCTGTTCCTGCGCGACTGGCGAGCGACGCTGATCCCCGGCGTCGTGGTGCCGGTCTCGCTCGTGGGCACCTTCGGCGTGATGTGGTTCATCGGCTACTCGATCGACAACCTCTCGCTGATGGCGCTCACGATCGCCACCGGCTTCGTCGTCGACGACGCCATCGTCGTCGTGGAGAACGTGATCCGCCACCTCGAGGCGGGAATGCCGGTGGCGCAGGCCGCGCTGGTCGGCGCACAGGAGATCGGCTTCACCGTGCTGTCCATCAGCGTCTCGCTCATCGCCGTCTTCATCCCGATCTTCCTGATGGGCGGCCTCGTCGGCCGGCTCTTCCGCGAGTTCGCCGCCGTGATGTCGATCGCCATCGTCATCTCGCTCCTGGTGTCGCTGACCACCACGCCGATGATGTGCGCGATACTCCTGCGCGCGAAGCCCAAGCCCGAGGTAGAGCGGCGCGGCTGGGTCCTCCGCTTCTACGAGAGGACGCTCTCCTGGACGCTGCGGCACCCCGCCATCGTGATGCTGATCGCGGTCATCACGTTCGCGGTGAACGTCTGGCTCTTCGTGGTGATCCCCAAGGGGTTCTTCCCGCAGCAGGACAACGGGCGGATGGCCGGCGTCCTCGTGGCCGCGCAGGACGTATCGTTCCAGGCCATCCGCGAGAAGATGGTGCGCTTCGTCGAGATCGTGCGGACCGATCCCGCCGTCGCGACGGCCACCGCCTTCACCGGCGGCGGCGGCGGCCGCGGCACGACCAGCAACACCGGCCGCATGTTCATCGCGCTCAAGCCGCGTGCGGAGCGCAAGCTGAGCGCCGACCAGGTGATCGCGCGGCTGCGGCCCAAGCTAGCGGAGGTGCCGGGCGCCACGCTGTTTCTCCAGGCGATGCAGGACGTGCGCCTGGGCGGGCGGGTGAGCCAGGCGCAGTACCAGTACACGCTGGTGAGCGACAACCTCGACGAGCTCAACGCGTGGGCGCCACGTCTGCTGGCCGCCATGCGCAAGATGGAGGAGCTGCGCGACATCTCGAGCGACCAGCAGGATCGCGGGCTCCAGGTGCCGCTGGAGATCGACCGTGCCAGCGCCGCGCGCGTCGGCGTGACCACGAAGATGATCGACGAGACGCTCTACGACGCCTTCGGCCAGCGCCAGGTCTCGACGATCTACACGACGCTCAACCAGTACCACGTCGTGATGGAGGTGGCCCCGGAGTACTGGCAGAGCCCCGAGGCGCTCTCGCAGATCTACGTGCGCGGCGCCTCGGGCAACATGGTGCCGCTCACCGCGGTCACCAAGTTCGGGACCAGCCGCGCGCCGCTGCAGGTGAACCACCAGGGGCTCTTCCCCGCTATCACCATCTTCTTCAACCTGGCGCCCGAGGTGGCGCTGGGTGACGCGGTCACCGCGATCCTCGGCGAGGCCAACCGTATCGGCCTGCCCGGCGGCATCCGCGGCAGCTTCACGGGAACGGCGCAGGCCTTCCAGGCCGCGCTCGCCAACCAGCCGCTGTTGATCCTGGCCGCGCTGGTGGCCGTCTACATCGTGCTCGGCATCCTCTACGAGAGCCTCGTCCACCCGTTCACGATCCTCTCCACGCTGCCGTCGGCGGGCGTGGGCGCGCTGCTCGCGCTGCTCGTGACGGGCATCGAGCTGACCATCATCGCGGTCATCGGCATCATCCTGTTGATCGGCATCGTGAAGAAGAACGCGATCATGGTCATCGACGTCGCGCTCGAATTGGAGCGGCGCGAGGGCAAGTCGCCGCAGGAGGCCGTCCACGAGGCATGCCTGCGCCGGTTCCGGCCCATCTTGATGACCACGCTGGCCGCGCTGCTCGGCGCGCTCCCGCTGGCCGTCGGCATCGGCACGGGCTCCGAGCTGCGCCGTCCGCTCGGCATCGCGATCGTCGGCGGGCTGCTCCTGAGCCAGCTCCTCACGCTTTACACGACGCCGGTCGTCTACCTCTATATGGAGCGCTGGCGTCTGGCCACGGGCCGCGCGCGCCGCCGCGTGGCCTCGGCGCTCGGGCTCAAGCCGCGGCGGCCGCTGCCGCAGGGCGGC
>QHRU01000082.1 GCA_003220225.1 Candidatus Rokuibacteriota bacterium | reverse complement strand
TGCGTCTGGATCTGGCCGATCTCCGTGGTCACCAGCTCGTCGTGGGAGATCAGCGCGTTCTTGCCGAACGGGCCCCCGGTCGGCGTCCCGGGAATGCTCATCTGCCAGCCCGGACGGTTAGGGTTAAGCGACGTCAAGGCCGCCTCGGAAGCGCGCGCGGGGAGACGACTAGCGCAGCGGCGCTCCGCCTGTCAAGGGGTCGGAACCGCGCGAATTTAATGGTGCGCCCGGGAGGAGTCGAACCTCCGACCCTCGGATTAGAAGTCCGATGCTCTATCCAACTGAGCTACGGGCGCATGTGGGGACGCCGCGACGCTCGCTGATTCTACCGCGCTACACTGCGAGGGCAGTGGGAGACACTGAGACCGGGACCCGGCCCGACGCGCGCTACGTCCTGATCGGGGCCACGGGCCAGCTCGGCTTCGATCTCGCGCGGACGTTCGAGCTGCCGGGCACGCTGCTCACGCCCCCGCGCTCCGAGCTCGACATCCTCGACGCGCGGCGGATGGGCGAGACGCTGCGAGCGCTGCGGCCCACGCACGTGCTCAACACCGCGGCGTGGAACGCGGTGGACGCGGCGGAGGACGAGCCGCGCCGCGCCTTCGCGCTGAACGCCGAGGCCGTGGGCACGCTGGCCGAGGCGTGCCAGGCGCTCGGCACCACCCTGGTGCACTTTTCGACCGACTACGTCTTCGACGGCGCCAAGGGCGCACCCTACACCGAGGACGACGCGCCGAATCCGCTCGGCGCGTATGGCGTCTCCAAGCTCGCCGGCGAGCGGCTCGCGCGCGAGCGCTGCGGCAGCGCGCTCGTGATCCGTGTGTCGGGACTCTTCGGCGTCGCCAGGAGCGCGGGCAAAGACGGCACGAACTTCGTCGAGACGATGCTGAGGCTGGCCCGCGAGGGGCGCCCGCTGCGCGTGGTCGCCGACCAGGTGCTGGGCCCGTCCTACACGCTCGACGTGGCGCGCGCCGTGTGGCGCGTGATCGCATCGGGGCACACCGGCCTCTGCCACGTGACCAGCGGGGGCGAGACCTCCTGGCACGACTTCGCGCACGAGATCTTTCGGCTCGAGGGCCTGACGCCGTCACTCACCGCGGTCAGCTCGGACGAGTACGGAGCGCGCGCCAAGCGCCCGCCCTACTCCGTGCTCGCGCACCGAAGGCTCGGCGCGCTCGGGATCGCCGAGCCGCGCGCGTGGGGCGTCGCGCTCGCCGCCTACCTGGCCGAGCGCCGCGCGCTCAACGCCCCGGCTCGCCCCGGCTCCGGACGCCGAACTTCCGGATGACGGCGGACGTCAGCCACGGCGCGTGCCGCTGAAAGAACACGGCCGCCTTGCCGTGACCGGTGACGACGACCTCGCGGCGCCGCCACGCGATCGCGCGCACGATCTGGCGCGCCGCGCGCGTCGTCGACATGAGCAGGAACCTCGGAACCGGCTCCGGCGTCTGCTCGCGCAGCACACCCTGGTTGTCGACACGGCGGATCTCGGAGGCGACGTACCCCGGGCTCACCAGCGTGACGGACACGCCCGAGCGCGCCAGCTCGTGGCCGAGCGCCTCGGCGAGCGCGCGCACGGCGAACTTGCTCATCGCGTAGGGCGACGAGCCGGGCGTGGCGATGTGGCCGCTGACGCTGCCGATGACGGCGATCCTGCCGCGCGTGCGCCGCACGTCGGCCAGCGTCGCCTTGAGGGTGCGCAGGACGCCGAAGACGTTGGTCTCGAACTGGCGTCGATAGTCGTCCAGCGTGAGCAGCGCGAACGGCCCCACCACGCCGAAGCCGGCGTTGGCGACGACCACGTCCAGCCGGCCGAAGCGCTCGCGGGCCGCGGCCGCCGCCCGCTCGGGCTCGCCGTCGACCGTCACGTCGCAGCGCACGGCCACCGCGCGCGCGCCGCCGGCGGTCAGCTCGGCCACCAGCCGATCGAGGCGGTCGGTGCGGCGCGCGGCCAGCACGAGTGCCGCGCCGCGGCGCGCGAACTCGCGGGCGAGCGCCTCGCCGATACCCGACGAGGCGCCGGTGATCAGGACGACCTGCCCGCTAAAGTTGGCCACGGGCGCCGCGGGCGGTATAAGGGGCCGAGAGAGCCGATGGCCTGGGGAGAGAAGCCCACCTCCGTGCACCGCTGCCCGGAGTGCGGCGCGTTCGAGATCGAGCGCTCGTCGCGGAGGGGCGTGGTGGAGCGGGTGCGATTGTTGCTGGCGCGGCAGCGGCCGTATCGCTGCCTGAAGTGCGACCATCGCTTCTACGACCGGCGCGTCTGAGCCTCAGGGCGTCGCCAGCGTGATCGCTTCCTCGGCGTACGCGGCCGCCGTCTTCGCCTTGCGGATGGCGTCGCTGTGGTCCTTCTTGGTCTTCGCGCCCTCGTGGTGCGCCTTGGCCTGGCCGACGAGCTTCTTGCCCTCCGCGATGAGCGGCTTGCTCTCCGCGTTCACCTTCGTCGCCTCGGCCTTCTTGATGAGGTCCTCGGCCTGCTTGATGACCACCGGACAGTTGAACGCCAGCGCCGGCGCCGCGAGCGCCAGCACCATCAGCATCGCGATCACGACCTGAGCTTTCATCGCTCCCTCGAATGAAGCGCGGTTCGGGTGGCAGGAAGCATACCCCACTGTCGAAAGAATGGTCGGGGTGAGAGGATTTGAACCTCCGGCCCCCTGCTCCGAAAGCGTCACAGCGAGTGTAGTAGCGTGACGTCAGGGGTGCAAGAGTCGTTGTTGTGCCGCTGGTGCGGCGCGGAGCCGCACAGAACCCGCACAGGCGGAGGCGGCACATGCGAGGACTAGGTGAGACTTCACAGCTAGGAGGAAGGTCAGATGAAATGGGTCGTCATCCTACTGCTTGGCCTGTTGCTCCTCGGACAGAGTAGTGCAGCCGCCGCAGGGTCCGACCCGAACGAGAGCACGCCGGAGCAGGTTGCCTACGGCGCGGGGAGCGTGCTGGGGACGGTTGTGTACGCTCCGTTCAAGGCGGCCTTCTGCATCCTCGGTGCGATCGGGAGCGCGTTCACCGCGATCGTCTCCCCTCCGACCGCGGGCAAGATCGTGGGCGCGAGTTGTCGAGGAACGTGGTCGATCACTCCCGACGTGCTCAAGGGGAAGGAGAAGTTTCAGTTCGTGGGCGAGGTCAGACCCGGGGAGCCTGCCGCCAAGAAGAAGTAGTTCCTCTCGTGTCCGTAGGGGACGGGCGCGGTGCCCGTCCTGTCAACGTCGGGTCAGGGCATGGTGCCCGATGAGCCGCGGCGGACCTCCAGCAGGATGCCCGTCGAATCGCTCGTGTATGCGACGGTGCGGTCTGGCCTGAAGTCGAATCCGCTTACGCTCGGGCGGCACGACGATGGCGAAGGCGCGACCGCAGAGGGCACGGATGCGGTAGCAGGCGAAGAATGGTCGGGGTGAGAGGATTTGAACCTCCGGCCCCCTGCTCCCAAAGCAGGTGCGCTACCAGGCTGCGCCACACCCCGAGCCTCCGGAAATCTTATATGATCCCGGGCCACGGGGGAACCTGCCACGGCCGAGCTCCTCAGCGTCACCAGCATCACCAAGCGCTTCGGCGGCGTCGAAGCGCTCGGCGGCTGCACGCTCTCCGTCGGCGAAGGCTCGATCACGGGTCTCATCGGACCGAACGGCGCCGGCAAGACGACGCTCTTCAACGTGATCAGCGGCCTCGTGCCCGCCGACGGCGGCCAGATCCGGCTCGGCGCCGATCGCCTCGACGGGCTCTCGTCGCACGCGATCGCCAGGCGCGGCGTCGGGCGCACGTTCCAGATCCCGCGTCCCCTCGGACGGATGACCGTGCTGGAAAACGTGCTCGTCTACGCCCACGCTCAGCCGGGCGAACGGCTCGCCCGCGTGTTCGCGACGCCGACGCGCGTGATCGCCGCGGAGCACCGCGCGCGCGAGCGTGCCCTGGCGCTCCTCGAATCCGTGGAGCTGGCGCATCTCGCGGCCGCGCGGGCTGAGACGCTCTCCGGCGGACAGAAGAAGCTGCTCGAGCTGGCGCGCGCGCTGATGAGCGACCCACGCATCATCCTGCTCGACGAGCCCGGCGCCGGCGTGAACCCCACGCTGATGCGATCGCTGGTTGAGGCGATCCGCGCGCTCCGAGCGGCCGGGCGCACGTTCCTCCTGATCGAGCACGACATGGATCTCGTCACCGAGCTCTGCGACCCGGTGATCGTGATGGCGCAGGGGCGCCGGCTCACCGAGGGCCCGTTCGCGGAGGTCCGGCGCGATCCGCGCGTGCTCGAAGCCTATCTGGGGACCGCCCGGTGACCGCGCTCCTCGAGGTGCACGAGCTTTCGGCCGGCTATGGCGACAGCGACATCCTGCATGGTCTCTCGCTTCGCGTCGACGACGGTGAGCTGGTCGCCGTCATCGGGCCGAACGGCGCCGGGAAGTCGACGCTGCTGAAGACGCTGGCCGGGCTCGTTCGCCCGCGCTCCGGCCGCATCGCGCTGCGCGGCGCCGACATCACGGGCGCCGGCACCCGGCGCATCGTCGCGAGCGGCCTCTGCTACGTGCCCCAGGAGGCGAACGTGTTCCCGTCGCTCAGCGTCTGGGAGAACCTCACGATCGGCGCCTGGACGGCTCCCGGAGCATCGAACGAGCGGGCCCGCGCCGTCGTCGACCTCTTCCCCGTCCTCGCCGAGCGCCGGCGCGCCCGGGCCGGAACGCTCTCCGGCGGCGAGCGACAGATGCTCGCGATGGCGATGGCCCTGATGGTGGAGCCTCGTCTGCTCCTCCTCGACGAGCCGTCGGCGGGACTCGCGCCCGCGCTCCAGCGCCTCGTGTTCGACCGCGTTCGCGAGATCAACGCGCGCGGGCTCGGCATCCTGCTCGTTGAGCAGAACGCGCGCGAGTCGCTCGCGCTGTGTCAACGGGCGTATGTTCTGGCCATGGGGCGGGTCCGCGCGGAAGGGGC
This sequence comes from Candidatus Rokuibacteriota bacterium, assembly GCA_003220225.1. GTDB lineage: Bacteria > Methylomirabilota > Methylomirabilia > Rokubacteriales > CSP1-6 > AR12. The sequence goes on along the minus strand of QHRU01000082.1, from coordinate 21,898 downwards.
GGGCGGAGCGCTGCGCGACGACCCCGAGATCCGGCGTCTCTATCTGGGCGGTTGACATCACCTGGGAGACTCAAGCATGACGACGATGACGCGACGGGAGCTGTTGAAGGCTTCGGGAACGGCCGGACTGGTGCTGAGCGCGCCGGCAATCCTCTCGGCGCAATCGAAGGAGCCCATCCCCATCGGGACCCTGTGTCCGCTCACCGGCGCAGGCGGCTCGTACGGGCCCGACATGCAGCGCTCGGTGGTGGCGGTCGTCGAGCGGATCAACAAGGCCGGCGGGATCAACGCCCGACCCATCCAGCTCTTCCACGAGGACGACCAGACGAACGCCGAGGCGGGCGTGCGCGCCGCGCGCAAGCTGATCGACGTCAACAAGGTGGTCGCGATCGTCTCCACGTGGGCCTCGGCGGTGACGCTGGCGGTCAAGCCGCTCTGCGTCGAGGCCAGGGTCTTCGTCATCGGCGTGTCGGGCGCGGACAGCGTGACCCAGGGAGATCACAAGGGCTACATCGCGCGCACGCAGCCGAATACGAACCTCCAGGGACGCATGTACGCCAAGTTCGCCGTGAGCAAGAAAGAGTGGAAGCGCGTCGCCTACATGGCGCTCCAGACGCCGTACGCGCAGTCCTTCGGCGACGCCTTCACGGGCGTGCTGAAGGCCGCCGGCGTCACGATCACCGACAGCCTCATCTACGAGGACAAGAAGCCTTCGTATCGCAGCGAGGTCACGCGTGTGCTCGCCACGAATCCCGACCTGATCATGCTCGAAGGCTACACGCCCGACTCGGTCGTCATGGCGAAGGACATCTACAGGGCCGCCTACAAGGGGGCGGTCCTCGCGCCGAGCTTTGCCATCAACGCGAAGTTCATCGAGGGCGTGGGCGCGGAGGTGGCGGAGGGCATCTGGAACATGGACCGGGCGCCGTTGTTCGACTCGCCGGCCTACAAGGAATTCTCCGCCGCGGTGCCCCGCGGGGATCAGAGCCCGTACGCGCCGCAGGCGTGGGACCAGATGACGCTCGTCGCGCTGGCGCTCGCTGCCGCGAAGGGGGAAGCATCGGGAACGGTGATCAAGGACAATCTCAGAACGGTCTCGAACCCGCCCGGCACCGTCGTCTATTCCTTCGCCGACGGCGCCAGGCTTCTCGGCGAGGGAAAGAAGATCAACTACGAGGGCGCCTCGGGCTCGTGCGACTTCGATCAGATCGGCGACATTCTCTCGGCCCCCTTCAGCGTCCAGCAGGTGCGGAAGGGCAAGTCCGAGCTCGTCATGATCATCAATCCCTGACGGCCCGCGCGAGGATGCCGCCCATCGCGCAGTACGTCTTCAACGGCGTCGTGACGGGCGGCATCCTCGCGCTCCCCGCGGTCGCGTTCTCGCTCCTCTGGCGGCTCCTGCGCTTTCCGAACTTCGCCGTCAGCACGTACCTCACGGTGGGCGCCTACGTCGCGCTGGTGCTGAACCACGGCGTGCGCGCCTCCATCGAGCTGGCCTGGCTCGGCGCCCTCGTCGTGACCGGCGCCCTGGCGCTCCTGGTCGACCGCATCGCGTTCCGGCCGATGCGCGATCGGCGTCCGTTCTCGCTGGCGATCGCGTCGATCGGCGTCGCGTTCGTGCTCGAGAACGTCGTGCGCTTCGTCTGGGGCAACGACTTTCGGAGCTACGACGTCCCGGTGACGCGCGGCATGAGCGTGGCCGGGCTCCGGATCGGCCGCGACCAGCTCCTCATCCTCGGCGTCGCGGTGGTCTTGATGGCGCTCGCCCAGGCGTTCCTCCTCCGGACCCGACTCGGCATCGCCATGCGCGCGACCGCCGACAATCCGCGGCTGGCGGCGGTCAAGGGCGTCCCGACCGAGCGCGTGATCGCCCTCGCCACCCTGGGCGGCGGCGGGCTCGCCGGCGGCGCCGGCGTGTTCCTCGGCCTCGACGCGAGCATCGATCCGTTGATGGGCGGTGGCCTGATCATCTCGGTCTTCGCGGCCGCCATTCTCGGTGGCATCGGCTCGGCGCCGGGGGCCCTCGCCGGCGCCTTGATCGTGGGCATCATGGAAGAGGTCGGGATGCTGGTGGTCCCGCCGACGTACAAGACGGCCATCGGCTTCACGATCATTCTCGCGGTGCTGCTGGTGAGGCCGACCGGCCTCGCCGGCGCGCGCTCGTGAGCGCGCGCGCATGATCGCCTACCTCACCGCCATCGCGACGCTCGTCGGCGTCCGGGCGCTCTTGACGCTCGGCCTGAACGTCCAGTGGGGCCTGACCGGGCTCGTGAACCTCGGTGCCGTCGCGTTCTTCGCCGTCGGCGCGTACACGTCCGCCCTGCTGGCCGTCGGGGGCGCGCCGCTCGTCTTCGCGTGGCCGGCGGCGGTGGGGCTCGCCACCGCGGCCGGCGCCGGCTTGGCGATGGTCGCGCTGCGACTCAGAGAGGATTACCTCGCCATCGTCACCCTCGGCTTCGGCGAGGTCTTGCGGCTGTTCCTCCTGAACGAAGCGTGGCTCACGCGCGGCGCGAACGGCGTGACCGCGATTCCGCGCCCGCTCCACGCGCGCTTCGCCGGACACTACGACCTCTTTTACCTCGCCCTCGTGCTGGTCGTGGTCGCGCTCGTCTACGCGGCGCTCGAGCGCCTGCGTCGCTCGCCGTTCGGCCGCGTGCTCCGGGCGATCCGCGAGGACGAGATCGTCGCCGCCGTCGCGGGCAAGCCCGTGTTCCGGTTCAAGGTCCAGGCCTTCGCGCTCGGCGCGGGCATCGCGGGGCTCGCCGGCATCCTCTTCGCGCACTATCTCGCGTACGTCGAGCCGAACATGTTCCTGCCGCAGGAAAGCTTGTTCGTCTGGCTCGCCCTCATCCTCGGCGGCAGCGGCAACAACCGCGGGGCGCTCCTCGGCTCGCTGGTTCTTCTCGGCCTTCTCGAAGGCAGCCGATTCGCCAAGGACGTGATCCCGTTCCTGACGGGCGTGCGGCTCGCCGCGGCGCAACAGATCCTCGTCGGCGTGGTGCTCGTCGTGCTGATGATCCGGCGTCCCGAGGGATTGCTGCCGGAGCAGCCGGGCTCGGACTGAAGAAGGAGGAAGCGATGCAGGTCGGGTTCATTGGCCTGGGCAACATGGGTCAGCCGTTGGCGGGCTTCGTGCTCGAGGCAGGGTTCTCGCTCGTGGTCCATGACCTCAGGAGAGAGGCGGCGGCGCCTCTGCTCGAACGGCGCGCGGTCTGGGCGGACTCTCCGCGAGACGTGGCCGCGCAGTGCGACGTCATCTGCACCTGCGTTCCCGGTCCCCCGGAGATGCAGGCCGTCACGCTCGGGGCCCGGGGCATTCTCGAGGGCGTGAAACGGGGATCGGTGGTGATCGACCACACGACCAACGCCCCGGCCATCGTGCGAGACGTCGGCGCCGCCCTGGACGCGCACGGCGCGCACCTGCTCGACGCGCCGCTCGACGGCGGACGCGAGGGCGCGCTCGAGGGGCAGCTCACGCTGTTCGTCGGCGGCGACGAAGCCGTCTTGCGGCGAGTGAAGCCGGTGCTCGACACGTTCTCCAAGAGCGTGGTGTGGGTCGGGGAGCTGGGCGCGGGGTCGATCACCAAGATCGTCCACAACGCCCTGGCCATGAGCATCGACCTGCTGCTCGCTGAGTGCCTGACGCTCGGCGCGAAAGCCGGCGTCGCCGTTCCTCGCCTCGTCGCGGCATTCCGCGAGGGCTGCATCGTCAGCCACAACATGACCTTCACCAGGCGCATGCCGGCCACGCTGTTCCGCGGAGATTTCGCCGCGAGGTTTGCGCTGGCGCTCGCGTACAAGGACTTCCGGTTGGCCGGTGATCTCGCGACCCAGCACGGCGTACCCACCCGGCTGCTCGACCTCTGTCAGATGGAGCTGCTGGAGGCGATGAATCGAGGCTGGGGCGATCAGGACCGCATCAAGGCCTCGACGCTCCAGGAGGAGCGCGCCGGCGTGAGGCTGAGACTGTAGCCCAGGGGACCACAACCACTACTTCCTGAGAAAGGCCTTCGCCTGCTGAAGCTCGGGCCGTTGCGTGTCCGCCTGGTCGCAGAGCGATACGAGCTTGGTGTACAGCGCCCGGGCTTTACCAGTATCGCGTGACCGCTCAGCCGCCTGCGCGGCGCCGAACAGGCTGCGGAACCGATTCGGCTCGGCCGTCAGCGTTCCGTCGAATTCCCGCAGGGCTTCCTTCGGCTGGTTGAGCTCGAGGAGCAGCTCACCGAGGAGCTCGCGCGTGGGGACCACGGGCGCCGGAGTGACAGGGTGCTTGTCCATCGAGCCCTCGAGGTCGGCAGCGGAGCGGAGCAGGTTCAACGCCTCCTGGCTCTTGCCCTGCGCCCGGGCGACGAGCGCGGAGGCTGCACGATGCTGGACCTCCACCTGGTCTGCCCAATACTTGTTCTTCGCCTGGACGAGGCTGTCCCGAAGCGACGCGAGCTTCTGGACTTCCTTCTCGGCGCCGCTGATGTCGCCGCCGCGCGCCATCCCGAGCGCGCGGGCGAAGGCAGTGATGCCTTCGCCCCATGCGAAGCGATTCCACGGGAACGTCGAGGGACTGAGGGTCAGGGTGGCGGCCTCCGACCAGCGCTGCCGCTCCAGAGCGACGCGCGCCGGAATGGCGGCGAGGGCATAGGCGGCGGGAAGACTCTCCGGATACGCCTTGCGAATCGTCGCGACCTCTTCGGCCACGCGTTTCGCCGCGACGTCGCGGCCCGTCTGGAGGTAGGCGTAGACGAGATAGTCGAGCGAATGAAGGGTCTGATCCCAGACGCCATCCGCTCCCGTTTTCGTGCTGTAGGCGACGCCCGCGTCCGCAGACATTCGGTTCGAGTCGATGGACTCTTGCCACAGCCCCAAACGCGTGAAGATGTGGCCCGGCATGTGAAGCGCGTGAGGCGCCGACGGCGCGATCTTCGCGTAGCCGCGGGCGGCGGGGAGGGCGCGGCTCGCGAACGTCGCCGAATCGTAGCTATGGATGATGTAGTGCGCCACCCCGGGGTGGTTCGGTTGCTCGGTGAGTACCTTTTCGAGAATCGCGCCAGCCTTGAGCTGGTTGGCGTAGGTCTTGTCGGTGGGTGGCGCGGTGGCATTCAGGGCGAGCGCATAGAAGATCGCGGCCTCGTGATCGTCCGGATAGCGGGCGTACGCGCGTTCCATCGCCTTTTCGTAGGCAACGGTTCGACTGCGATGATCACTCTTGTCCCAGTCGCGATAGAACGTCTCGATCGCGGCGAGGTAGTCTCGCTCTCGCTGCGTCTTCGCGCCGACGGCCTTCGCGTGGTCGAGGGCGGCCAACCCGGCCTTCAGGGTGGCCTCGCTGGGCGGATACCAGAGCGGGTAATACATGCTCATGGCGACACCCCAGAAGCCCATCGCGCACGACGGATCGGTCACGGTCACTTCCGTGAAGGCCTTGACGGCCTCCTCGTACCAGAACGAGTGCAGCAGCGCGACGCCGCGCGCGAATTGTTGACCCGCCGCCGGACTGCACGAGACCGGGAAGACCACCGCTCCCAGTTTTTCTCCGCCCGCCCCTTGCGCGCTTGCCGCAGGGGCCCAGAGCACACCGGTCAGGGCGGCGAGCCGAATCACGGTTGTCAGTCTCATGGCACACCTCCCGACGGTCGTCGGGGCACCGCCGACTAACTGTCGAAAAGACTGTTTGCCAGTTACGCGCCGATACTCCTAGACTGGCCGATAACCTGTCAAGCGTATTTTTGGGAGTTACCAGGGCCCATGAGATCGAGGCTGCCGTCCGGGGCGTCCCGCGGACAGTTCCCCATGATCGGAAACCATCGCTGCCTCGATTTCGTGAACACGGAGCTCATCGAGCAGGGGCGGCGCGTGGATCTCCTTCAGGACTTTGGCGATCTCGTCGACTGGCTGGAGCAGGCTCACGTGCTCGGCCCGGCCCAAGCGAAGCAGGTTCTGCGTCGCTGGGGCCGGACATCAAAGGGCGCAGGCGCGCTGTCCGAGGCGCGCGCTTTTCGGCGGCTGCTTCGAGAAATGGCCGAGGGGATCGTGCATGGCAAGCGGCCATCGACCGTTGCGCTCGACAAGATCAATGCCCTCCTCCGCTCCCGCACCGTCGACGTCGCGCTCGTCCGAACGCGCCGGGGATTCGAGCGCCAGGTATCGTTTCAGCCCAGCGAGCCGCAGCATCTCCTGGTCCCTGTGGCCGAATCTGCAAGCGATTTACTCTGTCACGGTGATCTCGCGCTGATTGTCAAGTGCCAGAACCCGCGCTGCATCCTGTACTTCTACGACGCGACGAAAAATCACGCGCGTCGGTGGTGCAGTATGACGGTCTGCGGCAATCGCATGAAGGTCGCGGCACACTATCAGCGGCGCCGCCGGGCGAGGGAACGCAAGCCTGCTTCGAGGGGTGTCCGTCGTACGTCGCGCGGCGCTGGGTGAGAGTGTGTGAGCCGGCGCGCTCCTTCCTCTCCTCGACTCACCGCGCGGAGATCGTTCCCGGCACCGTGGCCCGGCGCGCTTCCGCGGGCTCCGGACGCGCCACCGGCATGCCGCGACGGCCGAGCTTGGCCTTGTCCATGTCGTAGAAGCGCAGGCTGTTGTCGAGCAGCATCTTGCGCTTGGCGGAGTCGGGCACGTCCTTCCGCCCGAGCAGCGTGGCGACGGTTCCCGGATAGGGATGGCCGTCGTGCCCCGGCTCGCCGACGAAGAGCGCGTCGAAGTGCAGATAATCCGAGGCGAACAGCATCGCGTCCTCCCCGACGTGGTCGATGAAGAACGGGATGAACTCGTCGCCGGGCTCGCAGGAAAAGAACACGCGGCCGCTCTTGACGTACTCGCTCGGCTTCGCCGAGATGTGCGCCCACCGCTCCGGCGCGACCTCGTTGTACTCGTCCATGCGGTGCATCCAGTAGGGCACCCACCCCGCGCCCGCCTCCAGGAACGCGACCTTCAGCCGGCTGAACCGCTCGAGTACTCCGCTCGTGATGATGTTGGAGCACGCGAGCATCTGCGCGAACGTGTGCGCCATGTGCGAGACTTCGAGCATGTGGTCGGGCCGGTTGAGGTCGAAGTAGCCTCGAAACAGCGAGGGCAGCGCCGGGCCGTGCACGGCCACAGCCACGTTCAATCGCTCCGCTTCCGCCCAGAAGTCCGTGAGCCGCGGATCGCTCAGCAGCGTATCTTCGCGCACGGTGCACCCGATCTGGACGGCGACCATGTTCAGCCGGCTCACCGCCCGGTGCATCTCCTCGATCGCGCCCGGCACGTCCTGGAGCGCCACCAGGCCGACGCCCTTGAGCCGCTGCGGGCATACCTCGCAATAGTCGTGGAGCCAGTCGTTGTAGGCGCGTGCCCGGGCCGCGGCGAAGCCCGCGTCGTGGGTCACCGTGAGCGGCAGCTCGTCGGTGGGATAGATGACGGCCACGTCGATCTGGTCGCGATCCATGTCCGCGAGGCGCGCCCAGGGATTGTAGGTTCCCATCCGACGATAGTGGATGGCCTTGCCCTTCGGCGGGCCCAGGTTGCCGTTGACGCCCACGAACCCGCACTCCGTGTCGGGTCCCCAGACCTTGCCGTCCACGAGCCGAACGATGTAGCCGCGGGACGCCTGCGTGTAGACAGGACGCCGCTCGCGGTACTTCGGATCGATCCGCTCGTAGGTTTCGTTGACCTCGATCACGTGCCCATCGCCGTCGATCACCAGATCGGGTCGGTCGGTCATCGCAGGCTCCTTTACGGTTCTCGCCGATCGAACGGCACGAACGTACCACGGAACGGTCACCCGCTCAGCAGCGCCCGGGCCGCGCGGGCGGCGAGCGCGCGGTGGCTGACGCCCTCCTTCTCGCGCTCGGTGAGCTCGCCGAACGTCCGGCCGCGCGGCGGATAGTAGAAGACGGGATCGTAGCCGAAGCCGGAGGCGCCGCGCGGCGCCGCCGCAATCTCGCCCTCGGCGACGCCTTCCACCGTGTGCTCGCCCCCACCCTCGTCGACGAGCGCGATGACGCAGCGGAAGCGCGCCGTGCGCTTGGCCGCGGGCACCGCGCGCAAGCGCTCGAGCAGCAGGGCGACGCGGCCGGCGTCGTCGAGCCCGGCACCGCCGAAGCGCGCGGAGTGCACGCCGGGCGCGCCGCCGAGCGCGTCGACCTCGAGGCCGGAGTCGTCGCCGAGCGCGGCGCACCCCGTCAGCCGCTGCGCGGCCCGCGCCTTGAGGAGGGCGTTGTCGGCGTACGTGCGTGCCGTCTCCTCGGGCAGCGTCGCGCCCGGAATATCGGCGAGGCTCAGCAGCTCGATGGGCAGGTCGCCGAGCAGACGCGCCAGCTCCCGCAGCTTGCCCGGATTGCGGGTCGCGAGCACGACGCGGCGATTCAGGGTGTCGAGGGGTGCCACGGCTTCGCCGGGGCGCCCCGAGCGTATGGGGGGTGGGGGGGGCCATTTCGGGGCCCCCCACGTGAGCTAGGCGGAGAAGGTCCGCTCGCCACGCGCGTCGAGCGCCCGCCGCTGGAGCGTGACGAGGCGGCGGATCCCGGTGCCCGCCAGCGCGAGCAGCGCGTCGAGACCCGCGCGGCCGAACGGCGTCTGCTCGGCGGTGCCCTGGACCTCGACGAATTCGCCGGCGCCCGTCATGACGACGTTCATGTCCACGGCGGCGCCGGAGTCCTCCAGATAGTTGAGGTCGAGCACGGGCACACCGCCGACGATGCCGACGCTGACGGCGGCCACACAGTCGCGCACGGCGGCGACGGCGTTGGCCTTGGCCAGCGCGTCGGCCACCGCGACGAAGCCGCCGGTGATGGCGGCCGTGCGCGTGCCACCGTCGGCCTGGATGACGTCGCAGTCCACCCACACCGTGCGCTCGCCCATCTTGCCGCGGTCGATCACGGCGCGCAGCGCACGGCCGACGAGGCGCTGGATCTCCTGCGAGCGGCCGCTGGGTCCGCGGTTCTCGCGCGGCGTACGCGTGTTGGTCGAGCGCGGGAGCATCGCGTACTCCGCGGTGACCCAGCCGAGCCCCTGGCCCTTGAGGAACGGCGGCACCTTGTCCTCGACCGACGCCGTGCAGATCACCTTGGTCGCGCCGAACTCCACCAGGACCGAGCCCTCGGGATGCAGGAGATAGTCGCGCGTCACCACGATGGGACGCAGCTGATCGGGAGCGCGGCCGTCGGGACGGGCCATCGCCTCAGGGCTCCCGCGGCGCGCGCGCGCTCGGCGCCAGCTCGCGGGCGCGCGCATCGTACTTCTTCTTGTACTCGGTCAGCCCCGCGAAGATCGCACGCGAGATCTCGTCGCGGTACTTCGGCTCCTTGAGGCGGCGCTCCTCTTTGGGATTGGTCACGAACCCGATCTCGATGAGGATGGCCGGCATGGCGGCGCCGCCGAGCACGTAGAAGCCGGCCTGCTTCACGCCGCGGTTCGGGAGGCGCAGCGCCTGCGTCATCGAGTCCTGCACGACCTCGGCCAGGCGCGAGGACTCCAGCTGGAACTCCGACTGCGCGAGGTCCCAGAGGATCGCCTTGACGGCGTCGAGCCGGCCGCCGCGGCCCGGCGTCTTCTCGAGCTGCACCACGCTGTTCTCGAGGGCCGCCACCTGGCGCGCCGTGGTGTCCGTCGCCTCGGACGACAGGAAGTACGTCTCGACGCCGGTGGAGGCCGTCGCGTGATGCGCGTTGGCGTGGATGGAGACGAAGAGGTCGGCGCGCTCCTTGTTGGCAAAGCTCGTGCGATCGCGCAGGGGGACGAAGTGGTCGCCGTCGCGCGAGAGCAGAACCTTCACGCTGAGCTTGTCCTCGACCAGGCGCGCCACGCGCCGGGTGACGTCGAGCACGAGGTCCTTTTCCTGCAGGCCGCCAGGCCCGGTCGCGCCCGGGTCGTTGCCGCCGTGCCCGGCGTCGAGCACGATCACGCGCAGCGGCGTCACCGCGTCGCGGCGATCGCGGGAGGGCGCCGTCTCGGCCGGACGCAGGAAGTCGAGGACGAGCCGCGGCGGGTCGACCAGCGCGGACGCCTTGATCTCGCCCGCGCTCTCTTCGAAGACGACCCTCAAGATGGCGTCGCCGCCCGCGCGCTCGAGCCGCGCCTTCTCGATGAAGCCGTCGCCGACCTCTTCGGTGCGGGCGTCCGCCGTCAGGCCGAACAGGCGGATGCGCGCTTCCTTGCCGCCGCTCGTCTCGACGCGAGCCGTGAGCGGGCTGGACGTCTCGAGCACGATGCGCGTGAACGACGGATAGGAGCGGACGCGCAGCTCCTCGAGGGCGATCGGCGCGGCCGCCGCTGCCGCACGCGCCATCAGCACGCCGGTGGTGGCCGTGGCCGGCGAGGTGGCCGCCACCGGTTGTACCGCCACCGCCGGTTTGACGCGCGGCTGGACCTGGGCCAGGAACGTGTCGGGGACGAGCCACACGCCCCGGCGCACCCGCACCGGGGCGTCGAGCACCACCGGCACACCGTCGACGAGGATGCGCGACCAGTTGCGCGTCACCGTGATGACGTGGCCGCCCGGGCGCAGCTGCGCCTGCGTGCTCTTGGCGGTGGCCTCCAGGCGGGTCTTGAGCACGCCGGCCACGCGGGAGAGCTCGACGTACTCGCGGCCCTCGTGCATGACCGTGGGCGGGCCCGCCAGCGCGCCGCCCGCCAGCACCAGGAGGATCAGGCCCGGAAGGAGGCGGAGGCACCTCATGATGGCGCCATTTTAGCAACGCCCGCCGCCGCCCCGAAGCAAACTCGGCAGCCGGCGGGGGCGGCGGCGCTCAGCCGGCCGCGCGCGTGACGAGGCGGCTCGCGCCGCAGTCGGAGCAAAGCGCGTATTCACGCACGAAGCCGACGGCCTGCGTCGTCTTCGCGGCGGCACGATACGCCGTCGAGGGATCGATGCCGATCGCGCGCGCCGCGCATGCGTCGCAGAAATTATGCCCGCCGCGCGCGACGAGGAATGCGGCGAGCCGCTCCTTCGCCGTCGCCGGCGTCATGGCGTGCCGACGATGCTCGTACTCTCTCCGAGATAACGCTGCAGCTTGTACTGCAGGCCCCGCACGCTGATCCCGAGCAGCCGGGCCGCGGCGGTCCGGTTCCACCGCGTCTGCTCGAGCGTTTCGAGGACGTACAGCTTCTCCACCTCCCGCAGGCGGAGCCGCCGTGGCGGCGGCGGCAACGGCATCGCCGTGGTGTCCCGGACCACGGGGGGAAAATGCTCGACGTCGACGAGGTCCGCCCCCGCGAGCACGACCGCCCGCTCGATCCAGTTCTCGAGCTGCCGCACGTTCCCGGGCCACGGGTTGGCCACGAGGCTCTCGAGCGCGCGCGACGTCAGCCCGCGGATCGCCTTCCGGTGCCGGGCCGCCTTGCGACAAAGGAAATGCGCGACGAGCAGCGGAATGTCCTCCGTGCGCTCCCGGAGGGCCGGCAGCTCGACGTGAACGACCGCGATGCAGTAATAGAGGTCCCCCAGAAAGCGGCCGTCGTGGATGGCCTGGCGAAGGTCGCGGCTCGTCGCGGCGATGACGCGGACCTGCGGCTCCGTCCGGATCACGTGGAGAAGCCTCGCCTGCAGATGTGGCGTCAGCTCGCCGATCCCGTCCAGGAAGAGCGTGACTCCGGCGCGGACGTGACTGGAAAGTTCCCGGTCCATCGCGACGTCGGGGATGGCCGCGCAGTCCAGCGTGACGAAGGGGCGGTCGCGCCGTGGCCCCACCGCGTGCAGCGTCTCGGCGATCAACTCCTTGCCGGTGCCCGACTCGCCCTCGATGCAGACGTTGGCATCGCCTTCCGCCACCCTGGTCATCACGTCGTAGACGTCCTGCATTCGGGTCGACTCGCCGACGACGTAGGGAAAGGCCGGGCCGGGCCACGGCCGATGGGCGACGGTAGTCGGGTTCATGTCGCGGCGTCCTTGTCACCCACCTGGCCGACGATCCCGCACATCGCTCGATCCCTTCTCGCGGTCCGGGGCGCGACGGACTGCTGCCTCGTTGGGACGAAGTAGACTGCACCGCGCGAGCGGCGCCTACAGACGCGAGGGGGAATTTTTGGCGGCCGTTCGTGGGCGCAGCCGCCCGCGCGTGGAGGCGGCGCGGCGGCAGAGCGGAGGGAGCGCCGACCCCCGATCGGGGGGCGCTCGCGATGACGCGACCTAGATGAGGCCGGCGCGAAACGCTTCGGCGACGATCTCGGCGCGCGAGCGCACGTCGAAGACGGCCGCGATCTTCTCCAGGCGGTCCTTGATCGTGTGCGCGCTCAGATGGACGAGCCCGCCGATCTCCTTGTTGGTGAGGCCGCCGGCGACGTACCGGATGATGGCGACGTCGCGCTCGGACAGGTTCGCGCCGGGCTTGCCGTTGGTGGCGTTGGCGATCACGCGCGGGGCGACCTTCGGGTCGAGCACCGAGTGACCGCGATAGACGGCGCGGATCGTCCGCTTGACCTCGGCGAGCTCGACGTCCTTGATCAGGTAGCCCTTGGCGCCCGCGTTGAGACTCTTGAGGATGATGTTGTCCTGGCAGTAGCTCGTCAGCATCACCACGGCGGTACCCGGCGAGGCGGCGAGCACGCGCCGGCACACCTCCGGGCCCTCGACGTCCTCGAGCTTCACGTCGAGGAGCATGACGTGCGGGCGCAGCGTCTCGGCCACGTGCACGGCTTCATTGCCCGTCCGCGCCTCGCCGACGATCGCGATGTCGGCCTCACGCTCGAGCGCCTGTTTCAGTCCGGCGCGGACGATCTCGTGATCGTCGACGATCGCCACGTTGATGCGGTCCAGCACTTGGAACTTGTGCCGCACGCCGTTCCCGACGTGAGGAACCGGTCGCTCCATCCTTCGCGCCACTCGCTTCTCCTCGGCTCAGAACTCGACCACGCGGATCGAGTAGACCACGCTTCGGTTACGGTCCGTTACGCCCGTCCGGGGGTTTTTAGGCCCCCGAATGGGGGTGCCGGGTCAGGCGCGGGGTGCGACCCCGACGCCGGAACGCCGGCGCGGCCCGGCCGGCTTCACCCGGCGGCAGGACCTCGCGCATCTGTGCCATCATCACGCCGGCGTCCTGCTTCAGGGCGCGGAGAGCCGCCTGGAGCTCCGACGCCTTCGTGCTCCCGTTGAGCGCCATGTCGATCCTCAGCGCCATCGAGAACACCGTGTGCCGCAGAGTGTCATGCAGGATCTTGTCCACCCGCATCCGCTCCTGGGCGACGGCGGCCTGGGCCGCCTTCGCGTAAAGTCGGGCGTTCTCGATGGCCACCGCCGCCGGACCGGCCAGGCTCTCCATCAGGCTGATCTCCTCTCGCCTCACACGATGCCGCCGCGTCCACCAGGCGCACGCGAGCACCCCGATCACGCCCTCCTTGGCGCGCAGGGGCGCCAGGATCAGCGACTTGGCCGGGAACTGCCGGAAGATCGGCGCCTGGAACGCCGGGTCGTTGGGGACGTCGGCCGACCAGTGCGTTTGAAGATCCTCGAAATGCTTGAGGAGGATCGGCCGCTTGCGGATCGTGTCGAGGATCTCCTTGGGCATGTGATAGGCCGCGTACGGCAGCATCCGGTCGCGCGTCTCCGTCATCAGGTAGATGCCGGCGGAATCCGCGCGCACGGCGTGGGCGGCCTCGCGCGTGATCCGGCGGACGACCTCCTGCAACTCGAGCGTCGATCCGATCGTCCGCCCGACGGTCAGGATCATCTCCGAGGCGCGCAGGCGGCTGCGCATCTCTCGCGTCGAGACCGGGCTATCGATGGCGAGCGTGATGCTGTGGGCGAGCTGGCCGGCGCGGCGCCGCTGCGCGTGTCCGATCGAGGGCGCCGTCGTGTCCAGCACCATCAGGCCGACGACCGCGTCATCGCGGACGAGGGGCACGAGGAGCATGGAGCGGATGCCGAAGCGCTTCCACTCGTCGGGGACGCGGGGGACCGTCGGGACGTTGAGGACCACCCGGGGACGCCGGGCGGCCAGCACCTCGAGCACGATCGCCGGCCCCTCCGGGCCGACCTTCGTCTCGAGCGCCGTGAAGGCCTGCCAGAGATCGGCCCGTGTCGCGCCGGTCGCGAGCTGGGACATGGCCGGAACGAGGACGTCGCCCTTCGGCACGAAGATCGAGCAGCGATCGACGGCGCACGCTTCGGCCGTGAGGCGGGCGAGACCGCGGAGCGTCGCGGCGAGGCGCCGTGTCAGGCCTTCTCCGCGTGGGGGTTCGATCTCTCCCAGTGAGACGGCCCCCCCGTCGAGAAACGGCCCGGGGGCCTCCGGAGCGACCTCCGGCTGGCTCCTGGCTTCCATCACGGGGAAATGAGCCGGGCGCGAGGCCCCGTCTTTGGCCTGACCAGGGGTCGCAGGATTCTCACCACCGGGATGGGGAGAGCAGTTTCCCTGCCAAGAGATCAGCCTTGAGTTTTCGGGGGTTCCTCGCGGGAAGCGGATTGGTAATTCTACGGATCGTGCAATTTTTTCCGTATAGGCAGCAACGAAATCGCCCCCGGGCTTGACCCGGCGCCGTCAAAATGAGTGACTACCGGCCCATGGGACAGTTCGGAATCGGCCAGCCGATCAAGCGGTTCGAGGACGTCCGCCTCGTGCGGGGCGGAGGGCGCTTTCACGACGACGTGAACCTGCCCGGCCAGGCACACGCCGTGATCGTGCGATCGATCCACGCCCACGCGCGGATCGTGACCATCGACGCCGCCCACGCGCGGCGCGCGCCCGGCGTGCTGGCCGTCTTCACCGGCGCCGACGTCGCCGAGCTTGGCACGATGAAGATGACCCTCAAGCGCAAGCGGCCCGACGGCTCGCCGATGTGGGCGCCGCCCCACCACGGCCTGACGCGTGAGCGCGCGCGCTACGTCGGAGATCCGGTCGCGATGGTCGTGGCCGACACCCTCGCCCAGGCCGAGGACGCAGCCGAGCTGTTGGAGATCGACTACGAGCCGCTTCCCGCGGTGACCTCGACGGCGGACGCGGTGGGGGGCCCCGCGGTGTGGGAGGAGTGCCCCGACAACGTCTCGAACGTCCACGAGGTCGGCGACCGCGCGGCGACCGAGGCCGCCTTCGGCCGCGCCACGCGCGTGGTCCGCCGGCGCTACGTCATCACACGTGTCCACGCGCAGTACATGGAGGCGCGCGGCGCTCTCGGCGCCTGGGACCCGGGCGAGCAGCGCTACACGCTCCACGCCGACGTGCAGTACCCGCATCGCGTGCGAACCGCGCTGGCCACCAACATCCTGCGCGTCCCCGAGCACCAGATCCGCGTGATCGCCGGCGACGTCGGCGGCGGCTTCGGCACGAAGGGCTGGCAGTATCCGGAGCATCGTCTGGTGCTGTGGGCGGCCCGCAAGCTCGGCCGCCCGGTCAAGTGGCGCTGCGAGCGGCGCGAGGCCATTCCCGCCGACGAGCACGCCCGCGACAACGTGACGGAGGCCGAGCTGGCGCTGGACGCCGAGGGCCGGTTCCTCGCGCTGCGCGTGCGCACGCTGGCCAACGTCGGCGCCTACGTGTCGTCGGACCGCAATCTGCTGGCGACCTTCAGCAACATCGCGACCCTCGTCGGCGTCTACGCGTTCGCCGCCGCCCACGTGCAGGTGACCTCGGTGCTCACCAACACGAGCTCGACGGCGCCGTACCGCGGTGCCGGGCGCCCGGAGGCGACGTACGTGATCGAGCGCCTCATCGACGACGCCGCGCGCGAGCTGAGCATGGACGCGGTCGATCTCCGCCGCAAGAACCTGGTGCCCGCCTCGGCGATGCCGTACAAGACGGCCACCGGCGTCACCTACGACTGCGGCGATTTCCCGGCGCAGATGGAGGCCGCGCTCAAGCTCGCCGACGTCTCCGGCTTCCCGGTCCGCCGCGAGGCGGCGCGCCGGCGCGGCCGGCTGCGCGGGCTCGGCGTCGCCAACGCGATCGAGCGGGCGGCGGGCCCGCAGCCCGAGTTCGCCGAGATCCGCTTCTCGCCGAGCGGCAGCGTGACGGTGCTCATGGGGACGAAGAACCAGGGCCAGGGCCACGAGACGACGTTCAAGCAGATTCTCCACGAGCGGCTCGGCCTCGATCCGGCCGACGTCCGCTACGTCGACGGCGACACCGATCGTGTCGCGTTCGGCATGGGCTCGATGGGCTCGCGCTCGACGGTCATCGGCGGCACCGCCCTGTGGACGGCTGCCGACAAGGTCGTCGCGAAGGGCCGCCGGATCGCCGCGAAGCTGCTCGAGGCCGCCGAGGCCGACATCAAGTTCGAGAATGGCGCGTTCTCGGTCGTGGGCACCGACCGCGCGGTGGCGCTCAAGGAAGTCGCGCGCGCCGCGTTCCAGCCCGCCTCGCTGCCCAAGGGCGTCGAGCCCGGCCTCTACGAGACCGGAACGTTCTCGCCGCCGTCCGACACGTGGCCGAACGGCTGCCACGTCTGTGAGGTCGAGATCGATCCCGAGACGGGCGCGGTCAGCCTCGTCGCCTACGTCATCGCCGACGACGTCGGCACCGTGATCAATCCGCTGACCCTGAAGGGCCAGATCCACGGCGGCGTGGCGCAGGGCGTGGGCCAGGCGCTGATGGAGCAGATCGTGTACGACCCCGACTCGGGTCAGCTCCTGACGGGCTCGTTCATGGACTACGCGCTGCCGCGCGCCGACACGCTGCCCGACGTGGTCGTCGAGAGCCATCCCGTGCCGACGAAGCTCAACCCGCTCGGCGCCAAGGGCGCCGGCGAGGCCGGCACCGTCGGCGCGCTGCCCGTGGTGATGAACGCCGTGCTCGACGCCCTCGCGCCCCTCGGGGTGCGCCACCTCGACATGCCGGCCTCGGCCGAGCGCGTCTGGAACGCCATCCGCGACGCCCGGCGGCCCTGACCCCGACCAGGAGGACGCTCGTGCGACCCACGCTCGACCAGGCAGCGCTCGATCTCCTGTTCCTTCAGGCGCGCACGCAGAATGGCTGGCTGCCCACGCCGGTCAGCGACGAGACGCTTCGCCGCGTCTACGACATCGCGAAGATGGGGCCCACGAGCGCGAATTCCTGCCCGGCGCGCTTCGTGTTCTTGCGAACGCCGGCCGCGAAGGCCCGACTGCTTCCCGCGTTGAGCCCCGGCAACGTGGACAAGACGAAGCAGGCCCCGGTCACGGCCATCATCGGCTACGACACGCGCTTCTTCGAGTGGATGCCGCAGAAGCTCTTCGCCCACCGGCCGGACATGGCGGACAACTACGCGAAGAACCCGGCGCTGGCCGAGATCACCGCGTTCCGCAACGGCACCCTGCAGGGCGCCTACTTCATGCTGGCCGCGCGCGCGGTCGGGCTGGACGTCGGCGGCATGTCGGGGTTCGACAACGCGAAGGTCAACGCCGAGTTCTTTCCCGACGGCCGCGTGAAGTCGAACTTTCTCTGCAACCTCGGCCACGGCGACCCGACCAAGGTGCTGCCGCGCCTGCCGCGGCTGGACTTCGACGAGGCCTGCGCCCTGCTATGACGCTGCCGAGCTCTGCACGCGGAGCAGCCGATGCAGGTGTTCGCGCTCGGGGCCGTCTACTGGCTCGTGCGCGACCAGGACCGGCGCGACCGCACCGGTCGTGACGCCGCCTAGGACCGCACCTTCAGCGCAGTCGCCGCCGCTCCCGCTCGCACGTGTTGACGAGCGCCCCCACGCGCCGCTCGGGCAAAGGGTGGCGTGACAGCCAGGCGCCCCAGAGCGTCCGGTCGCGCGCGATGTCCTCATAGACATCGGCCGTGCCGAGGCAGCCGACATTGGTGCGCCAGGCAACCGTCAGCAGGTGAGCCGCGGCTTCATCGGCCTGCACTTCCTCCTCGGGCGTGAACTGCTCGTGCGAGGTGCGGAGCACCGACCGTTGCCCGCTGCCCGTGCGCGCGCTCAGTATCTCGCGCGCGCGGGCGCGCCCGATCGCGTGCTGGCGATAGACGTGACCGAACTCGTGGGCCAGGAGCGTCTGCAGCGCGCGCGGCGTGAGCTGCGCGATGGCCGACGCCGTGACGAGCAGGGCGAGGTCACACGGCGCGTCTGGCAGCCCGATCATCCAGACGTTGTAGGTTGGCTCGTCGATGACGGCGGTATCGACGCGACACCGTTCGATCTGGGAACCATGGGCGGCGTACAGCAGGGGTCCGAAGGCCTCGATGATGCGTCGGCGCTCCTCGGGCCGCGCGTTGCGAACCTCGGCGCTGGCACAGGACGTCAGGACGAGGGCGAACAGAGCACACCAGCGCGCGCGAAGCAGAACGTGGTCCATGTACCTTCTGTACCGTCTGCCGCGCGGGTACCTCTGATGTTGGTGGAGGCGGTGGGAATCGAACCCACGTCCGGAAACCCTCAGCCGCAGGCGTCTACGTCGATAGCCGGTTTATCTTACTGCGCTCTCGCCCTTCGGCCCTCCATCCGGCAGGAGGACCGCGGGGCCAGCCTCATATGTCTCGCTCCGCCCCTGAGGCGAAGGTTGGAGCCAGCCACCAGAGTATGATGCCGGTTCCCAGGCCCTGATGGCTCGGCCTGGCCGACACTAGCGGTTGTTAGGCCGCCAGAGCTAGCTGTGTGTTGGCAGCTAGAAGGTTCTCACTTATTAACGAGGGGTGAGAAACCTCGAGACGCAGCCTGGACCTCGTTGATCCCCGTCGAAACCTGTCGCCCCCCCTTGTGCGATTCGCCGCCTACGCGCGACGTACCAGTCAGTATAGACGCGGGACGGCCCCACGACTACTCCTCGTCGTCGTGGCTCCGCCGGCGCGGACCTCCCGCGCGGGTCATCGTGCGCGCCGCCTGATCCATCTCGCGGCGCTGGTCGCGCTCGCGCACCGTCGCACGCTTGTCGTGCAGCTTCTTGCCACGCCCCAGCCCGAGCTCGACCTTGGCGCGGCCCTGCTTGAAGTACAGCCGCAGCGGAATCAGCGTCAGCCCTCGCTCGGCGATCTTGCCGCCGAGCCTGCCGAGCTCCTTGCGGTGCAGCAGCAGCTTGCGGTCGCGCTCGGGCTCGTGGTTGGCGTCGGTGCCATGGCTGTAGGGGGTGATGTGGCAGCCGAGCAGCCAGCCCTCGCCGCTGCGGATCGTCGCGTACGAGTCCTTGAAGTTCACGCCGCCCGCGCGCAGCGACTTGACCTCCGTCCCGCGCAGCACGAGCCCGGCCTCGACCGTCTCGAGGATGTGGTACTCGTGCCGCGCCCGGCGGTTGGTCGCGATCGTCCGGTCGCCGCCGTCGCCCTCGACTTGACTGGCCATCCCTGCTGAGTATTATGAACGACGCTCTCCGGGCCGAAGTGGCGGAATTGGCAGACGCGCATGATTCAGGGTCATGTGCCCGCAAGGGTGTGGGGGTTCGAGTCCCCCCTTCGGCACCACTCCTTAGACGACAGTACCCCCGAACCGACAGCCTCGTGCGTGATCTCTTGAGCTGTTCCTGCATCTGGTCTTGGAGCATTGCGGCGGCGCGCAGCCGAATCGCTTCCTCGACTACTGGGAGCGAATCGCTTGAACCTCACCGTGATGATCCCGCACTCGCCCCGACCATCGCGAAGGAGCTGGCCCACGCGGTGCAGACTGGTGAGCGCCGAGCGCGGCAAGGGTGGTGGAACTGATGGCGTCACGTCACGTGGGCGCCTATGTCGTCGCCTTCAGCGGCTCGTCGCGAGGCATGGAGACCCTCATTGCGTCGGGTATGGCGACCGCGCGGCGCGACATCGCCGCGGCGCGCTGAGTGACCGACGCCCGATGACCGGTCGGCGTCGTGCCGCGCTCTTCTCGGGCTTCCCGCGAGCCGCGCGCGCCCGAGGCCGCGGTGGGTTGATGACGGCGATCTCGCGGCGACGGGCGAACGAGATGTGAGCGCCCGTGCAAAGGTTGCCGGTTTTAGGAAAGTTGTTTCCGGCCTTGCTGACGACCCGGTCGGGCCCTACGCTAGTCGTGGGAGCGCGCGCCATGCCCCCTCAAGTAGTTCGAGTTGGTCCAAGCCACGTCGATGTACTTGACCGAGTTCTCGACAAAGGCATCGTAATCGACGCCTGGCTCCGTGTGTCACTGGTCGGAATAGAACTCGTGACGGTCGATGCCCGCGTCGTCGTCGCCTCGATTGCGACATACTTCGAACACTCGGGTGCCCCCGCTGAGTTGCCCGAAACAGGCGCCCCGGCAAGACGTGTTTTCGCGGCCGGCGCGTCTGCGGCTCATCTCTCGCCCAACGGGTCGAGGGCCGCTTATCGCCGCCTCGTGAGCTGATGCTCGGGCGGCCGGTGCTGAGAGGGGTTCGGCCGCCCGAGGTTATTGCGCAACCTAATCCTTCCCGGCGAAGCGGACGACGGCGCAGAGCAGACCGCCGGCGGTAATCAGCGCGCCGAGCAGTCGAAGGCCGTGACGCCCGAACCTGTCGCCCACGATCAACATCGACAGGCCGATCGCGATCCCAGCGACCGCGCCGAGGCTCCACAGCCGCTGCGATCGCGACCTCACGACGTTCCGTAGGCGTCAGTCCGCGCACCTGTCGGTCGAGGATTCGCGCCCCGCAGACCGGCCCTCTCCGCTCGTATCTGTCGGGCTTCGATGGCGAGCAGTTCGCTGGCATGGATCGCTGCGTCCGCGGCCTTCACCAGTTCCTTTGCGCGCTCGATCATTTCATTGCCGGCGCGAATCAGGTTCTCGAGTCCTTCCGGACCGATCGCGGCTCGTGCATTCTCGCGGAGGGAGGCGTCGTCCATCGCGACGCATGGGTGCGGCTCTCTCTCGTTCGCATCGACCTGGTGACCATCGAGGCCGCCTGGACCTGATGACGCCGGCAGCGCGGCAGCGCTGGAGCATCGGTGCCATCCTGGGGATCATCGTGGGTGAGCTCATACTGATCACCGGTGACCGCTCGGCTAACCACGGCATCCGTTTACTCGGCGCGCTGATCATGGCCGGCGGCTGTCTGTGTGCCGTGATGCGGCTGGCGCGAAACTCCTCGTAATGGCACGCCCCCCGGACTTCCCGAGTTGTGCCGTGACTCGGTGTCGTCTGCGACTCGTCGGAAGTCGCGTCAATTTTGGGGTGGCCCCGGGAGTTCGAGTCCCCCCTTCGGCACCACTACTTAGGCGCTCGTTCGGCGATCACCGTTGGTAGAGTCTCGTGGCCCTCCGTTGTCGTGGCGCGTGGCAGCAGCATCCGATGCGACTTCGGCGCTCGCCGGGAACGTCGAAGGTCGCGCCGCAATCGCGGCTGAGCTCAACACGGGTGAGATGCCGACGGCTTCGGAGAACTGCAGGCAGGTTGTTATCGAGGCGACAACGACGCGTGCCTCGACCGTAATCAGGTCGATGCCGACGAGGAAAAGCCGTACCCATGCGTCAATGACGATTCCCTTGTCGAGGACGCGATCGAAAACATCGATCGGGCTACTGCCGCCCGAGGCGCGTTCGATGCTCATCGCAATTCCTTTCCGGCCGCGACCCGAGCTGCACGGTCACGCGGCTGTGTCGTCTTCTCGTCGTTCGAGACCTCCCATGTGCTCGATGATCCTGCACCAGGTGTCGAAGTTGATCGGCTTGGTCAGATCCGCCTCCATACGTAGATGTACCGACGATACGGCGGAAGGCGATCAACGCAAGACAGGAAAAACTTTTCCGATTTCGGCTTGGATTCAGCGATGGCGAGACCGAGTAGTTTCGACGGGCCCTCGATGCCGCCGTGGCGCACGATCTCTTCGTCGCGGGAGGACGCTTCGCTCACCACCTGTGCTGGTCTACAAGCCCTGTCACCACCGACGATGTGGGCAAAAGATTGCACAGCCCAAGGCAGATTTTGCTTGACCGTTGAGTGCGCCTGCGCCACAAATCTACGTAGAAGTACGCAGCCCGAGGCTGACGTGGGTGTCCTGAAGGAGACCTTCCACACCGCCATCAGCGGAAGGGGCATCAAGGATCACGCTCGACGACACCACCGCCGCTCGTTCTCGCGGTGCGGGACTCGTCCTGATCGCGGACGA
>QHRU01000129.1 GCA_003220225.1 Candidatus Rokuibacteriota bacterium | reverse complement strand
ACCTGCTTGTGGCTGATCGTGATCTCTTCGTCGGCGGGGATGGGCGGCAGCGCCGCCTCGTCCTGGGCCGCCGGCGGCGCGAAGCGCTCGATCTCCTCCACGGCCTTACCCTTGAACGGCCGCGCCGCGTCCCTGGGCAGATCCAGCGCCTCCAGCACGAACTGGCTCACCTTGCGCTCGCGCGCGCCCCCGTAGTCGCGCGCGCTGGTGAGGATCAGCTCGCGCCGCGCGCGCGTCATGCCGACGTAGAAGAGCCGCCGCTCCTCCTGCGCGTGGAAGTCGCCGGTCGGCGCGACATCCTTGAGCAGCTCGGCGGGCAGCTCGAGCGCGTCGCGGCGCTTCTGCGTGGGGAATTTCCCCTGCACGAGGTGCACGAGGAAGACGACGGGGAATTCCAGGCCCTTGGCCTTGTGCACCGTGAGCACGCGCACGGCCGGCGTCTCGACGTCGGCTTCGGCGACGGCCGGATCCTCGCCGGCGTCGATCAGCGCCTCGAGGTGCTTCACGAACTCGCGGACGTTGTCGTACTTCAGCGCCTTCGAGGCGTCCTGGATGCGCCGGAAGAACTTGGAGATGTTCTGCACCTCGGCCTCGTCGCGCGCGGTCACCGCCTTCGACATCCGCGCGAGCCAGCCGGAATCCACCAGGAACTGGTAGAGCAGCTCGCCCGTCGGCATCTCGCGGCCGAGCTCCATGTAGCGAACGAGGTCCGATACCAGGTGGCGTATGGCCACCCGCGCCTCCTCCGAGAGCTCGGCGGCCAGCTCGGGGATCTGCTCGGCGTCCTTCAGCACGTCGAAGAGCCAGCGGTGCTTGCGGTCGGCGTGCGTCGCGCAGCGCGTGAGGTCGACGATCGGCACCTGGTAGAGGTCCGACGACGCCAGGTAGTGGGCGCTCACGGAGTCGTCGGGGTGTGCGACGGCGCGCAGAAACGCCAGCAGCAGCCGCACCTCGGGCCGTCCGTACAACCCGGCGTTGCCCGAGAACGTCCACGGCACGCCACGGAGATTGAGGGCCCGGAGAAACGGATCGCCGTCGTCGTTGGAGCGCACGAGGATGGCGACGTCGTTGTACGACCAGTCGCCCTGCTCCACGCGGTCGCGGATCGTCTGCGCGACGCTATCGGCCTCCTGGCTCGCCGTCTCGTAGTGCCAGTGACGGGGCTCCGGCCCCGGCGCCTCGCGCACGGCCGTGAGCCGCTTGACGATGCCGCTCTTCACCTCGAGCCGATCGGGGTTGTTGTACTGGATCAGCGTGTACGCCGCGTCGAGGATTGCCTGGTGCGAGCGGAAGTTCTCCGTGACCACGATCTGTCGCGCGTCGGGATAGTGCCGGAGGAAGCTGAGCACGTTGGAGATCGCCGCGCCGCGGAAGCGGTAGATCGCCTGATCGTCGTCGCCCGTGACCGCGACGTTTCCGTGGCGCGCCGCGAGCAGCTTCACCAGCTCGAACTGCGCGTAGTTCGTGTCCTGGAACTCGTCCACGAGGACGTACTTGAACCGGCGCTGGTACGCGTTCAGGACGTGAGGACGCGCGCGCAGCAGCCGCAGCGCGAGCACGATCTGGTCGCCGAAATCGATCTTGTCGTGACGCGCCATCAGCTCGTGGTACTTCGCGTACGCCGCCGCCAGCTCCTCCTGAGCGCTCGCGCGGTCCAGCTTCTCGTCGTCGTCGGCCGCCGACCGCAGTCGCGCGGCGCACGCGAGGTATTCCGCGGGCGCGATGTCTTCGTCCTTGCAGCGGCTGAACAGCGTGATGAGCGATTGTAGATATCGCGTCGGGTCGCCGAGCGGCCGGTACCGCGCCAGCGGCAGGTCGAACAGCCGGTCGCGCAGGAAGATCACCTGTTCGGCCCGGCTCAGCACGCTGAAGTCGTTCTGCAGCCCGATCTCCAGCGAGTGGCCGCGGAGCAGCGCGTCACCGAACGCGTGGAAGGTGGCGATCTCGACGTCGGCGTAACCGTACGGCACCAGCTCGTCGACCCGCGCCTCCATCTCGGCGGCGGCCTTGTCGGTGAAGGTGAGGGCGAGGATCTCCTCGGGCCGAGCCTTGCCCTGCGCGATGAGGTGGGCAATGCGCCGGGTAATGACGGTCGTCTTGCCAGTACCGGCGCCGGCCACGATGAGGAGCGGGCCGGTGTCGTGGGTGACGGCCTCACGCTGTGCGTCGTTGAGGCCATCCAGGATCCCACCCGCCATGCGCTCCGACTATAGCATCAGCGGCGGACGTCCGGCCCGCCGGCGAGGGCGTCGGTAGGGTCTCTAGACAACTGAAACACAACCCGGGCTTCAGGGCGCCAGCCGTAGTGGACAGGCGAATCGACATCGCCGCCGGTAGATGTATCTAAAGCGATACAAAAAGTAGTAATCTTACTGGGTTATATGAGAGACAACGGCAAGAGAACTCCTCGCCGTGTCGTCATAACCGGCATTGGCGCAGTCACGCCCATTGGAATGGGCGCCAACGACTTTTGGTCGGCACTGTTGGCGGGGAAGAGCGGAATACGTCGCATCACGTCTTTCGACGCATCAAACCTACCTTCTCAGGTCGCTGGGGAAGTCCATAACTTTCACGTTCGAGACTTTATCCGGCAAGGACGAAGACCGCCAATCGCAAGATTCAGCGCGTTTGCCGTGGCGGCAGCCAGGCTGGCCGTCGATCACGCAAAGCTTTCTCGCAATGGTGGTCCGGTTGGTGTCTGCATCGGATCTTCGGTGCAGGGCAATGCGGATATCGGAGAAGCAGCATTCGCGAAGTTTCGGGAATTAGGGTGGCAGTCACTCGGTACCGGGCCAAGCTTGGAGGTTGCGGCTCATTCCGCCAGTTCTTACGTCCAGGGGGAACTACAGGTTGCGGGACCGCTGATGACGATTTCATCGGCTTGTTGCACTGGTATCGACGCGATCGCCTGGGGGACAGATCAGATTAGAAGCGGCGCCGCCGAGTCCGCCATCGTTGGCGCCGCAGAGGCTCCGTTGTCACAATTCACGTTCGGGCTTTTCTCCGCCAGTGGCTTTCTATCCACGTGGAGCGGGCCCGCGGCAGAGGCATCACGTCCATACGATCGTCAACGTGCAGGCCTCGTTCTAAGCGAGGCTGCGGGGGTTCTTGTTCTCGAAGACTTTGAGCATGCGCTATCGAGGGGGGCAGAAGTCTTTGGTGAGATTCTTGGTTATGCAAGTTCCGCCGAGGAGTCGGTCATCCGCGACCCGCACGACCGTTACGCCGTCGCGCTTCAACAAGCGATTATCGCTGCTGTGGGACGATCGCAGCTGCAGCCTCGTGACATAGACTACATCTGTGCGCATGGTAATTCGACGAAGTTCGATGACGAAGCTGAAGCCGCGGCACATCGAAAGACCTTTGGCGAACACGCATATAGCCTTACAGTGAGTTCGATCAAATCAATGATTGGGCAACCATTTTCCGCTGGTGGAGTTCTGCAGGTCGTTGCCGCGACTTTGGCGAGCTACCAGAACATCGTACCTCCCACCATTAACCTTACGACGCCTGATCCGAAGTGCGACCTCGACTATGTTCCAAATAGGCCGCGCTGTGTTCGCGTAAACCACGCATTGGTTCATTCGCATAGTCTTGGTGGCCACGTACCAGGATCGCATTCTGCACTCGTGATCGGGGCTTCGCGCCACATAAATTGACACCGGCTGGCCTCGAACGGCTCGTCTTTAGTGTTGTGCTGGCGACCGTTCAAGTCGGTATCGCGCTGTACGTATACGCGCACACGCGGCACCGGCTGGTCAATCTTGCCTTTGCGATACTTGGAATATCTCTCGCTGTGTGGACCAGCGCCATAGGTCTGGCCCACGCGCCAGAATTAAGCAGTCTTCTAGTCGTGCGAGTTGCTTTCGCGTCAGCTGCGGTTCTTGTGCTGGCGCTTCTGACATTTGTCTCCGTCTTTCCTGCGTCCCCTTTACCGGATAGCCGTTGGTACTGGATTTTTGCGTCTGTTGGGATCGCGCTGAGCCTTCTTTCGCTTTCCCCGTTAATAGTGGCGAGCTCGACATACGAGCCCGATGGACTCACCGCAGTTTACGGGCCCGCGCATCGGATCTATGCCGGCTATGTAGGCGTCGGAATTCTTGCCACCTTCTTACTACTCAGGACGAAGCTGCAGTATGCGTCCGGCCGACAGCGGCTCCAGCTTCGTTACTTGGCGCTCGCACTCCTTGTTCCCGCGGTTGGGATCGCTACGACCAACCTGATCATTCCGGTGATTTCCGGTGTCTCCTCGTGGGGCCGCTACGGACCGATTTTCTCTCTCGTCTTCCTCGGTGTTACGGCGCACGCAATCATTCGCCAGAGATTGATGGATGTCAGGCTTATTGTTGGCCAAACAATCTCCTATGCCGCCGCCGTTATAGTTTCAGGAGTCCTCTTTGCAGCAACGCTCTTACTCATAGCGCAGCCGTCGACGTACATACCGGAACTACCGCTCGCTGTTCAATTGACCGTAGCATTTGCCTTCGCACTGATGTTTGGCCCACTCACAAGGGTACTTCGCCGGGTTTTCGATCGGTATTGCTATCGAGAGCCTTATGACTACGGCGCCACAATTCGCCAAAGCAGTCTTGCGCTGGCCAGTACATTGGATCCGCAGCAGCTGTTAAAAACTCTCTTTGCCATCATACGAAGCTCAATCAGGCCAGAGTTTCTAATAGCCTATCTTCGTGACGAGGACCGAGGAACATTCCACATCATGCTGCGGGATGATGAAGATAGTGGCGATGAACGGCCGGTAGTGATCCACCCAGAGGATCCGGTTGTAACGGTGCTTTCCAAGAGAGGTAGCGTCCTCTTCCGCGAGGCCGAACATGAGCGCGACACGAGAGATGCGATCGCCGCCTTAAATACGATGCGCGCCGAGTGCGCGTGCCCCGTGATTCATGAATCACAACTGCTTGCGATTCTTGTGCTTGGACCAAAGTTGTCAGGCGATGCCTATTATGCTCAGGACATCGACCTGCTCTCCACTCTCGCCGGCAACGTGGCCGTTGCCATCAAGAATGCGGAACTTTACCAACGCGTCGCACTGCTTGAAGAGCAACGCCGTCGAACGGAGAGGGTGGCTGAGAGCGGTGCCCTTACGGCCGGCATCGCGCACGAAATCAAGAATCCTTTAGTTGCAATAAGAACGTTTGCTGAGCTGCTTCCCGAGCGATATGAAGATGAGGAGTTTCGAAGCCAGTTTGGTCGTGTCATGATGACGGAGATCGCTCGGATCGATAAACTCATTGATCGCCTCCGAGGCCGCGGCCCCGCGCAGACCTACGATCTTCTTCCACTCGATGTACAGATTCCGCTTGACGAAGTGTTGTCCCTCCTGAGCGCGAAGTTTGAGCAGGTCGGCATCACCGTGGTGAAATCGATAGAGGCCGACAGCACCATTATTAACGGTCGACTCGATGACTTAAAGCAGTTGTTTCTTAATGTACTCATCAACGCGTCAGAGGAAATGATCGCAGGCGGCGAAATCCGTATCACTATTTCGCGCAGAGATTCTCTCGGCGTGCATACCATTGTCGTAGATATTTTGGACGAGGGGTCAGGCATCGCCGTAGAAATCGAAGATCGCCTCTTCCATCCCTTCATGAGCACAAAACATGGAAGCTCTGGCTTGGGTCTTTGGCTATCTCGGCGTATTGCCGATTCTCACAATGCAACGATGCGAGGGATCAATCGAAAGGATCGAAAAGGAGCGTTGTTCAGTATTGAGTTCCCAGCGCATTCAGAACGCTGAAGTTGCACCCCCCACTCGCTTTTAACGCCGAACGTCTGGCCCGCCTACAAGGGCGTCCTCGACATCGCGTGGGCTGATCAGGGCGACATCGCCCCAGGTCGAGCACTTCAGCGCAGCAACCGTCGCGGCGACGTTCACGGCTTCCTGCGGAGCCCGTCCACCAAGCGTTGCCCAGAGGTAGCCGGCGACATAGGCGTCGCCTGCCCCGATCGGATCCACCACTTGAACGGGGTGACGGACGGTCGGACGCCACACCCGGCCTCCATCGAGCACCGTAGAGCCGTCCCCGCCTTGCAGTAGGGCGATAGTCGCCTTGGGCGCGCGTCGCGCAAGCGCGTCCAGAACGTCCTCCGCACCGCCGTCCAGTCCGAAGACAGTCTGCGCCTCCGTGCGGCCAAGGAAGACGTACCGAGCCCGCGGCAGCACGGATTCGGCGAACACTCGCGCCTCAGCTGGCGTCCAAAGAGCCGAGCGGTAGTTGATGTCAAACGACACAACGGCGACTTGGTCGAAGATCCGCTCGACGAGCGTGCGGGCGTGGACGCCGAGCGCAGGCGTGATTCCACTGACGTGCACGAGCCGCGCACGCTGGATGGGCGCCCAGTCCACGGCCTCAGGTGTAAGACGGGAGAACGCGGAGTCACGGCGGTCATAAAGGACATGTACCGGACGGGGCGCCACGCCATACTCGAGGAAGTAGAGGCCGAGGCGCGTGCCCGGCAGCATCCGCACGTAGGCGCAGTCGATCCCGTGGCCGACGAGTTCTCGGCGCACGCGCTCGCCCCAGGGATTGTCCGGGAGCGCCGAGATCCAAGCGGTCCGTAGACCGAGCCGAGCACACGCGGCGGCCACGTTGGCTTCGGCACCACCAATCTGCACATCGAGCGCGCGCGCCGTTTCAAAGCGCGCCGGCGAGGGAATGGCGAGGCGAAGGAGCACCTCGCCGAGGGTGACGAGATCGTGCATCAGTCGCCGCGCATCAGGCGGCGCCGAGACGGATCGTCACCGAGGAACCGAGAATCATCGAGGTCGTGATCAACTCAGGCCGGCGATTTATACCGAAGACGATGCGGGCAGGGCGGGAGGGCCGCATCCATGACGAGAATGGGCTCAAATCGAAGAGAGCGCTCGACTTGCCGTTCTCTGGATCTGGGGCGAGCTTCGCCTCGAGCGGCGCCAGCTCGGCACGGTAGCCGGTCGCGACCTCGTCAGGCCCCTCGTCCGGAGCCTGGCGGCGGCGAACCACGAAAGTGCGGAGAGCGCCATCGCGCGGCGACCACAGTCCGTCGGCATAGTTGAGGGTCGCGCTGACGGCGTCGTCCACATGCGTCCCCGTCGGGATGGCCACGACGTCCTCGACCACTCGCAGTCGGCGCAGAAAGAAGGTCTCGCCGCGTGCTCGATACGCGATGGCGCGGCGCGCGTGGTCGTAGTCGACCTCAGTTCGCGACAGCCGACCCCGTACCTTGAACCACGAGCGGCTGCGGACGGGAGCCCAGCGGCCGTCGCGCAACAGCCCCCAGGACTCCAGCCGGTTGGAGATCGAGGCGCCGTCCCCCGCGATGACGACGTGATACTGCCCAGCTGTGCGGTCAATCGACTCCTCGATCGTGCCG
>QHRU01000081.1 GCA_003220225.1 Candidatus Rokuibacteriota bacterium | reverse complement strand
CGCTGGCCGGGGCCTTCGAAGCGGTTCTTCCCGAGCTCCAGGACGTAGGCGCGGTCGGCGATGCCGAGCGCGCGCGTGGCGTTCTGCTCGACCACCATCAGCGTGAACCCGGTGCGCCTCATCTCGAGCAGCTTGTCGAAGATCAGCGTGACGAACCTCGGCGAGAGGCCGAGCGACGGCTCGTCGAGCAGGATGAGACGCGGCGACGTCATGAGGGCGCGCGCGATGGCCACCATCTGCTGCTCTCCGCCCGACATCGTCCCCGCCTTCTGGCGGCGGCGCTCGCCCAGGATGGGAAACAGCGCGTAGACGCGCTCGACCGCCGCGGCCACGCGCGCGGCATCGCGCTCGGTGTAGGCGCCCATCTCGAGGTTCTCGAGCACGGTCATCTGCGGGAAGACGAGGCGGCCCTGCGGCACGTAGGCGAGGCCGCGGCGCAGCACGAGGTCGGGCCGCAGGCCGGTGATCTCCGCGCCGTTGAAGATCACGCGGCCCTGGCGGGGACGCAGGAAGCCGACGATCGTCTTGAACGCGGTGGACTTGCCCGCGCCGTTCGGCCCGATGATGCTGACGATCTCGCCCGCGTACACGTCGAGCGAGACGTCGTGGAGGATGTCCATCGTGCCGTAGCCGGCGGTGAGCCCGTGGGCGATGAGCAGCGGCGCCTGCGTCACCGCCGCGCCTCGCAGATGTAGAGGACGTGCGGGTACGGCAGCAGGTCCACCATGAGGTGACGGCGCACGCCGAAGCCCGCGCGCTCGAGCGCGCCCGTCAGCTCCTCGGTGCTCCAGTAGTGCACCGGCGTGCGCGGCGCCATCAGCCGGTCGAGCGCCCACGTGAACCAGCGCTTGGGCGCCGGCCGCGTGTCCACGTCCTTCACGAGCAGCAGGCGGCCGGGCGCCAGGCAGCGCCGCAGCTGCGCGAGGAGCGCCGGGACGGACTCCGGCGGCACGTGGTGGACGATGTCGAGCATGTAGGCGGCGGCCACCTCGCTGTCGCCCTTGAAGTCGCGCGCGTCGCCCAGCTCGTAGGCCACGTTCTCCAGACCGAGCCGCCGCGCCGCGCGCCGCGCCATCGCGATGCGCCGCGCGCTGAGGTCGAGCCCGCGCACGACGCGGCCGGGACCGGTCGCCGCGTAGTAGAGCGAGAAGAGCCCGAAGCCGCAGCCGATGTCGAGCACCGGCCCCGACGGCGGCAGGTACTGGCCGATCTCCTCGAGAAAGCGCTGCCGCAGCACCAGGAAGCGCGCCCAGCAGTAGGCGCGCACCACCGGATCGTCGTAGGCCCGGACGATGCTACGGATCGTGTCGTTTCGCATAGAGCCTGTAGCCCGGGCGCGTCAGCGCCGGCTCGTATCGCTCGCGCAGCCGCGCGGCGAGCGCCGGGAAGCGCTCGACCCGCTCGTAGCCGCCGGCGGGCCAGCCGCGCTCGAAGACGACGACCACGCGTGGCGGGCGCGCGTCGAGGTCGCGGATGAGCTCCGCGCGCAGCGCGCGCACCACCGGCGTGTTCTCGTCGTGGAAGAAGTGGAAGTCGTAGAGGAAGCGCGTGGGCTCGCGCACGCCGAGCCGGAAGAGCGCGTGGAGGCCGCCCTCGGTGGTGTCGAGCACCTGCACGGTGTCGCCGGGCGCCAGGCGCGCGCGCAGGTCGGCCTCGAGCGCGCGCACGGTGCGCTCGCGGTCCCACCACCACGTGGCCGGTGCCGCCTCGAGACCCTTGGCGCCGAGCAGCACGAGCGCCGCCACGAGCGACGCGGCGAGCGCGCCGGCCACGAGCCGGCGGCGCGCGGCGAGCGCCGACGGCAGCTCGGCGGCCACCAGCACGGCGGCGAACGCGGCGAGCGGATAGAGATGATACTCCCAGCCCTTGCCCTGGACGACGTAGTGCGCGAGGCCGTAGGCGAGCCCGAGCGCCGCGACGACGTGGCGCGCGCTCACGCCGCGGCGCCTCGTCACGCTCGCGAGCGAGACGAGGACACCGAGCCCGAGCGGGATCCACGCGTGCCAGCGGTACACGCTCCACGATGACGCGCGGCCGAGCCGCGAGTAGAGCGGGACCAGGTAACCGCTCACGATCTGGTACCAGGCGGCGAGGCCGCCGACGGCGGCGAGCCAGCCGAGGACGGCGAGCGGGGCCGCCGCGGTCGCGGCGACGAACACGGCGGTGACACCGGAGGCCGTCGGGACGCCGCACGCGCGTGCGGCGGCGACGGCGACGACGGCGGCGAGCGCGCCGGCGAAGAGCGCGACGTGCGGCTTCACCGTGATCCCGGCGCCGAGGGCGGCCCCCGACCAGACCAGGCTCGCGAGCCGCCCGCGCTCGAGCCAGCGCGCGACGCCGAGGGCACCCAGGAGGAGGAAGAGGCAGAGAAGAAAATCGCGCTGGCCGGCCTGCCAGGCGCCGCCGGCCAGATGGTACGTCGCGAAGACGAGCGCGCCGCTGCCGGCGGCGAGCGCGCCCCACGGCGCCGCCAGCGCGGCGATCACGCAGGCGGTGGCCAGCAGCCACGCGAGGTCGAAGACGCGCCAGGCGAGGTCGCTGCCGCCGAGCGTGCGGAGCACGGCGAGGTGCACGAGGTACGTTCCGGGCTGGTTCATGTCGAAGAGGTCGCGGTACGGCACCGCGCCGTCGGCGATCCGCCACGCGGCGTAGTGCATGAGCGCGACGTCGTGGATCAGCGGCCACGGCAGCGAGCGCCACGCGAGCAGCGCGGCGAACGCCCCGAAGCCGGCCAGGAGGAGCGCGCTAGCGACCGAAGTAGGCCTCAATGACCCGCGCGTCGGCCTGGATGGCGCCCGGCGGCCCTTCGGCGATCTTCTCCCCGTGATCGAGGACGAACACGGTCTCGCAGAGGCCCATGACCACCTTCATGTCGTGCTCGACGAGCAGCACGGTCTTGCCGGCGTCGCGCAGCCGGCTCACCGCGTCCAGCAGGTCGTTGAGGAGCGTGCGGTTGACGCCGGCCGCCGGCTCGTCGAGCAGGATCAGCGTGGGTTCCGTCATGAGCATACGCACGAACTCGACGAGCTTCTGCTGGCCGTAGGAGAGGTTGCCCGCGTACTCGCCGGCCAGGTCGCCGAGCCGCACGAACTCGAGCAGCTCGCGCCCGCGGCGCTCCGCCTCCGCGCGCGCGCCCCGCGTGACGACGAGCAGGTTCTCCAGCGCCGTCAGCTCGGGAAAGACGCGGATGATCTGGAACGTGCGGCCGATGCCGCGGCGGGCGATCTGCCAGGGCTTGAGGCCGTCGATCCGCTCGCCGCGAAAGCTCACGCGGCCGGCGTCGAGGCGCTCGATCCCGGTGATGCAGTTGAAGAGCGTCGTCTTGCCCGAGCCGTTGGGGCCGATGAGGCCGTAGATGCGCCCGGGCTCGAGCGCGAGCGAGACGTCGTTGACGGCGGCCACGCCGCCGAAGCTCTTGCGCACGCGCTCGACGGAGAGCACGGGCGGCATCGCCTACGCCCCCGCCCGCCTGGCGTACAGCCGGTGCCCCTCGCGCGTCACCACGACGTCGTAGCGACGCGCGAGCAGGTCGGCCAGCGCCGGGAAGTGCCGGATCCGGTCGTAGTCGCCCGACGGCCAGCCGCGCATGAGCACGATGAACCGCGGTGGCCTGGCCTCGAGCGCCGCGACGAACTCGGCGCGCATGGCGCGCACGACGGGGCGATCCGCCTCGTGGAAGAAGAAGACGTCGTAGAGGAAGCGCGTCGGCTGCCGGACGCGCAGGCGCAGCAGCGCGTGCAGCCCGCCGTCGGCGACGTCGAGCACCTGCACCGTGTCCCCCGGCGCCAGGCTCCGACCGAGGTCGTCGACGAGGACGCGCACGCGACGCTCCCTGTCCCAGATCCAGGGCGCGTCGGACGCCTCCAGCCCCTTGGCCGTCAGCAGCACGAGCGCCGCCGCCAGCGTCATCGCGAGCGGCACGCCGAGCCGCGCGCGCTGCGCGGCGAGCGCGGGCGTCAGCGCGGAGAACGCGAGCACGCAGACGAAGGTCGCGAGCGGATAGAGATGGTACTCGGAGCCCTTCGCCTGCCCGACGTAGTGCGTCACGCCGTAGGCGAGCCCGAGGGCCGCCACGAGGTGACGCGCGTCGGCCCGGCGCGTCGCCACCGCGGCGACGAGGCCGCCGACGGCCGCCAGGCCCAGCGGCACCCAGCCGAGCCAGCGGTGGCCGAGCCACGGCGCCGAGCGTCCGAGATGGCCGTAGACCGGGATGGCGTAGCCGAAGACGACGTCGGCCCAGGCGCGCAGCCCGCCGGCGAGCGCGAGCCAGGTCGCGAGCGCGGCGGGCACGGCCGCCGTGCCGGCGACGTACGCGCCGATCGAGCGGAGCGCGTCGCCGACGTCGCGGCGCCGCGCGGCGGTCACCAGCACCACCAGGCCGAGCGCGGCCGCGAACAGCACCGCGTAGGGCTTCAGCCCGACGGCGGCGCCGAGCGCCAGTCCGGCGCCGGCGAGGCTCCACGCCCCGCCCCGCCGCTCGAGCCAGCGCGCGACGCCGAGCGCGCCGGCGACGAGAAACACGCAGAGCAGGAAGTCGCGCTGGCCGGCCTGCCAGGCGCCGCCGGCCAGATGGTAGGCGGCGAACGCGAGCGCGGCGCCGGCGGCGGCGAGGGAGCCCCACCGTGCCGCGAGCAGCGCCACCGCGCCGGCCGTCGCGGCCAGCCAGGCGAGATCGAACGCGCGCCACGCGCCGTCGCCGGCGCCGAGCGTGCGCAGCAGCGCCAGGTGCAGGACGTACACGCCGGGCTGGTTGATGTCGTAGAGGTCGCGGTACGGCACGTCACCCTCGCCGATCCGCCAGGCGATGTAGTGCATGACCGGCGCGTCCTGGACGAGGGGCCAGGGCAGCGAGCGCACGAGGAGGACCATGACGAGCAGGCCGAAGGCGGCCACCACCACCGCGCCGCCGAGCGTGCCCGCGCGCATCAGATCGTCCTCGGCAGCCGGTAGCGCTGCTGGAGCAGGCCGAGCACGCCGCGCGGCATCAGCAGCACGACGCCGACGATGATGGCGCCGAAGAGCAGCGGGTGGACGTAGGGATAGCGCGCCCACACGATCTCCTGCGCGACGAAGAGCGCGGCGGCGCCCAGCACGGGACCGAACACCGTGCCCTTGCCGCCGAAGAGCGCCATCACGATCATCGTCACCGTGATGGCCAGCGGGAACACGCTGATCGGCTCGATGTAACCCTGGTCGCGCGCCATGAGCGCGCCGGCCACGCCGGGGCCGACGGCGGAGAGCAGCAGCGCGGCCAGCTTGTGGTGGAAGGTGTCGATGCCCATCGCCTCCGCGGCGACCTCGTCCTCGCGAATCGTCATCAGCCGCAGCCCGAAGCGCGAGGTCACGATCAGCCACGACATCGCGGTCACCACGACGGCCAGCACGCCCATGACGTAGTAGATCGGCACGCTGGCGTCGAGCGTCGGCAGCGAGAGCCCGTTGCCGCCGCCCGTCAGCCCCTCGAAGTAGGACACGAGCGCGCGCAGCACCTCGTTGAGGCCGAGCATCGCGATCGCGAAGTACGGCCCCTTGAGCCGCAGGCACGGGTAGCCGATGACGACGGCGAGCACGACGGCGGCGGCGCCGCCCGCCAGCGCCGCCAGCGGCCAGGGCCAGCCGGCGCTCGCGACGAGGATGGCGCCCGCGTAGGCGCCGGCACCGAAGAAGGCGACGTGGCCGAAGGAGACGTAGCCGGTGAGACCGGAGATGAGGTTCCACGAGCCGGCCAGCGCGATCCACATGAAGATCTGCTGCACCGAGCGCACGCCGTAGCCGGTGCCGACGACCGGGTACGCCGCGAGCGCCGCCAGCACGCTGAGAATCGCGGCGGCCACGAGGCGCCTCACGTCTGTCGCCCGCCGAGGAGCCCGCTGGGCCGCACCAGGAGCACCAGCACGAGGAGCACGTAGGCCACCACTTCCGACAGCTGGGTGGTGAGGAACAGCGAGGCCACCTGCTCGACGAGCCCGAGCAGCAGGCCGCCGACCAGCGCGCCCGGGTAGTTGCCGGCGCCGCCGAGGACGATCACGAGAAACGACTTGAACGTCCACACGCCGCCCATCTCGGGCTGGATGGCCACGATGACCGCGAGGAGCGCGCCGCCGGCCGCCGCCAGCGCGGAGGCGAAGCCGAAGGTCAGCATGTGGATGCGGCCGACGTCGACGCCGCAGACCATCGCCACCTCGCGGCTCTGCGACGTGGCGCGAATGGCCTTGCCGAGCCGCGTGAATTTCAAGACGAGGAACGACAGCGCGGTGACCGCGGCCGCGAACACGAACGCGATCATCCGCGGCTTGGAGAACGCCAGCCCACCGACGAGCCACGAGCCGGTGATGTACTCCACCGCTCTGAGGTCCGAGGTGAAGGCGAGCTGCGCCAGGTTGACGAGCATGATGGAGATGCCGAAGGTCAGCAGCAGCGACGACAGCTCGGGGGCGTCCACCACGCGGAAGACGAGGCCGCGCTGCAGCAGGACGCCGACGACGAAGAGCACGGCCATCGCGATCGGCACCGTGAGCAGCGGGTTGATCCCGAAGTGTGCGTAGAGGAAGTACGTCGTGTAGGAGCCGAGCATCAGGAGCGGGCCGTGCGCGATGTTGATCACGCGCATGACCCCGAAGATCAGGCCGAGCCCCAGCGCCACCATGGCGTAGAGGGCGCCGGAGAGGATGCCCGAGATGATGACCTGCCCGAGCATCGCCGGGGTGACGACGACGTTCACGACGACGATGCCCGGGCGTGCCGGGCGACTAGCGGCCTGTCCAGGCCGGGGTCGGGAAGAGCGGCTTGCCCTTCGACAGGTCGTCGGGCCAGACGGTGACCTTCTTTTCCTTCTGCCACTGGAACGTCACCATCTTGTGCGCGACCTGGAATCCGTCCGCATCGACCTTGTAGTCGCCGAAGATCGTGCGCATCTCCAGCTTCAGCAGCTGCTCGCGAACCTTGTCGGCGTCGAGGCTGTTGGCGCGCTTCGCGGCCTCGGCGTAGACCAGGCAGCCGGCGTAGCCGGCCGCGGAGTGATAGGAGGGATCGTGCGCGAACTCCTTCTTGTACGACTCGAACCACTCCTGGTTGCCCGCGTACGGCAGCGTGTGCTCCCACTGCGTGGCACCGTAGATGTACTCGGCGTTCTGCTTGAGCGTGTCGTAGAACTCGGGGAGGTCACCGCCGACGGTCACGCCGTACATCTTCGGATTGACGTTCAGCTCCTTCATCTGGCGCGTCAGCGCCACCGCGTCGTCGAAGTAGGTGGCGGCCGCGATGACGTCGGGGTTCGCCGCCTTGATCTTGGTCAGGAGCGCCGAGAAGTCGGTGTTGCCCTTCGGGTAGGCCTCCGTGAAGACGACCTGCATACCCTTCTTCTTGGCCAGCTCCACCGCGCCGGAGGCCGCGGCCTTCGAGAAGAGCGTGTCCTCGTTGACCACGGCCACCGTCTTGAGGCCGCGCTTGGCCGCCATGTCGACGAGACCCTCGAGGTAGACCTCGGCCGGCGAGATGACCATGAAGATGTACTTGCGGCCCTTCTTGAAGATCGACGTCGTGGCCGCCAGCGGCGCCACCATGACCTTCTTGTACTTCTCGGTCACGTTGACGGCGGCCTCGGTCACCGGCGACGAGTACGGACCCATGATGGCGTCCACCATGTCCTCGGTGATGAGCTTCTCGTACAGACGCACGGCGGTGGCCGGCATCGACTGGTCGTCGTAGACGACGAACTGCACCTTGCGGCCGAGCAGCCCACCCTTGCCGTTGACCTCCTTTTCGCAGAGCTGGTAGCCCTCGTGCTGGTTCTTGCCGAGCTTCGCGTACGTTCCCGTCAGCGAGAGCGAGGCGCCGATGCGGATCGGTCCCTGGGCCGTGGCCGGCATGACGCCGCCGACGGCAAGCGCGAGCGCGACCGCGAGCGCGGTCGGTGCTTTCGAAGTCATGGAGAGCCTCCTACGAGGTCGGTGCGCACGAGTAAGTACCATCCGCTCGTTTGCACTGTCAAGGCGTGGCCGGTCACTTGGCGCGCGTGATACGGTGGAACCGTGGCCCGGATCCTCCTCATCGAAGACAACGCCGACGCCCGCGAGGCGCTCCGCGCGCTCCTCGAGCTGGACGGGTACGAGGTCCTCGCGGCCGCCGACGGCGCCGAGGGGCTCGACCTCGCGCGCACCAAGGCGCCCGAGGTCGCGCTGGTGGATATCGGCCTGCCGGGCTTCGACGGCTACGAGGTCGCGCGCCGGCTGAAGGCGCTGCCGGCGCCGCCGGCCGTCATGATCGCGCTGACCGGCTACAGCGAGCCGGAAGACCGCCGGCGCGCGAAGGACGCCGGCTTCGCCGCCCATCTCGTCAAGCCGGTGGACCCCGACGACCTCAGCCGGCTCCTGGGTCGTCTCGGAACTCGCGATCCAGAATCTCGCGGATGAAGCGGTCGAGGGAGACCGGGTAGAACCGCGCGTCCGGCGACGCGATCACCGCTGTGTCGATCACCTCGCGTCGCGTCAGCTCCTCCAGCACCCGCTCGAGCTGCGCCCCCGGGTCGGCCTCGTGGCGCCGGATCGCCAGGTCTTCGCTCTCCAGCGCGACGCGCCCCGCGTAGCGGAAGCTGAACACGCGCGCGACGATCCGCGAGTCCATCAGGTCGCGCTCGCCGAACATCTCGCCGTAGGTCGGCGAGGCCCCGCCCAGCACGAGCCGCGGCGACACGCGGATGCGGCCGCGCACCTCCACCGTCTTCGACGTCCGGTCGTACTCCGGGGGCCCGAGCAGGACGTAGGGCAGCACGTGATAGCCGGCGATGATGCCGCGCAGGGGGGTCCGCACCACCCGCGTCTCGTCGAACACGGTGCGGAGGAACTCTTGATCGGACCACTCGGGCATGACTGAGTGTAATCTGGGGGCCATGGAAACACCCGCTTCCATGCGCCGGCCGCCTGTGACAGATTCGCCGCGGATGTGTCCTCGTTGTGGAGAAAGAATGGAAGAGCGGAAATGCAAAATCATCTGTCGGCGATGCGGGGCGTCGGCGGACTGTAGCGATCCGTGATCAAGACAACTGATATCGCCTGGGCCGCAGGGCTCATCGAAGGTGAAGGCTCGTTTGCGATGGCGGGTCGCACGCCGAGCATCGCTGTCAACATGATCGACAGGGACATCATAGAAAGGCTCGCGGCGCTTGTTCGCGGACGCGCCTATGGGCCATACGACCGCTCTCACGTCAATCCAGCGCACCGCCCTATTTGGCGGGCGCAGGTCAACGGTCCCCAATCTGCGGCCTGGATGATGACTCTGTTCCCATTATTCGGCACACGTCGCCGCGAACAGGTGCGGCGAGTCCTGAACGGATGGCTGTCGATGCGCTACGTCAGGATTTCGCCGGCGGTGGAACGAGCGCTGCTGGAGTCGTGGGACTCTGGTGAGCGCACCAAGCTGCATCTTGCTCGCGGGTTCGGAGTCGCCCGCGAAACCGTCTACCGCGTTCTCCTGCGTCACGACCGAATATCGCGAGTAAGAGAGGACCAACGCCATACAGTTCTAGATTTGGCGTGGCTTACAGGCTTGTTTGAGGGGGAGGGAAATGTCTCGATCAACGGGAAGTCTCTGACGGTCCGTATCAAGATGACCGATGAGGATGTCGTGACGCGTGCGGCGACCATCATGGGCGCCAGGATCTATTCCGCGCCAACGCCAAAGCGGAAGGCGCGCAAGCCAACCTGGGTCGCCCAGGCCAAGGGCTCGGCCGCCGCCGGCGTCATCATGACGCTTTACCCGTGGCTCGGCTTCCGCCGCCGCGAGCAAGCGCGCAAGGCACTTACCGCATGGAAACGTCAGGGGTACGGCGTCGTCGCCGGCTCGATTGCGGATGCGATGATCCTCTACCGCAAAGCCGGCTATAGCCAGGCCGATATCATGGAACTGTTTCAGGTGGGTAAGAGCACCGTCTATCGACATACGAAGGACCATGTCCGACGGATGCACGTGACAACGCGTCGACCGATCCTTCGGCTGACGACGCCCCCAACTCCGTAACCCCGATGTCCCGACGCGTCTTCCTGCTCTCCCCCGCCAACTGCGGCGGCGAGCGCGCGCAGCTGCTCTTCTCGCCGCGCGCGAGCTTCGACCTGGCCCTGCGCCTCCGCACGCCCGGCGGGGCGCCGCTCGGCGAGGTGATGTCGTTCGTCTCCGGCCTCTATTTCCGCGGCAAGCTCACCTACGCCACGAGGTTCGGCGTGCCGCTCGTCATCACGCCGCACGCCGGCCTGCGGCTGCCCGACGAGCCGGTGACCCTGGCGCGCCTGCGGGCGGCGGCGCGCGTGGACATCCACCCCGACAACCCGCGCTATCGCCGGCCGCTGCTCGTCTCCGCGCGCGCGGTCGCCTCCGCCCTTCAGCCCGACGACGGCATCACGCTGCTCGGCAGCATCGCCTCCGACAAGTACGTCACCGCGCTGCTCGAGGTGTTCGGCGAGCGGCTCACCTTCCCGAAGGTGTTCGTCGGCCGCGGCGACATGAGCCGGGGCGGCCTCCTTCTGAGATCCGTCCGGTACGACGTCGAGCTGGACTACGTGCCCGTCGTCGGGGCCGTGCGCCACGGGCCGCGGCCGCCGCGGCTCGAGCGGGTGCGCTGATGGCCCGCCGCGCTGCCGCCCGGCGCCCCGAGCCGGCGCGCGGCGGCCCGTCCGCTCCGGAGCGCGGCCCCGCGACGCGCGACCATCACCCCGCGCAACGCACCCGCGCCGCCGCGCCGGCGCGCCTCACCTCGCCCGTGGAGATCCCGGGCGACGTCAACGACGCCGAGATCGACGTCGGCGGCCGTGCCGTCAAGCTGACCAATCTGAAGAAGGTCTTCTGGCCCCAGGACGGCCTCACCAAGGGCGACCTCCTCCGCTACTACGCCGGGATGGCGCCCGTGCTCCTGCCGCACATCCGCGACCGCGCGATGGTGATGAAGCGCTATCCGAACGGCGCCACCGGCGAGTTCTTCTTCATGAAGCGCGCGCCGAAGCCGCGTCCCGCGTGGATCGAGACGTGCTCGATCGAGCACTCGTCGGGCAACGTCATCGACTTTCCCATGATCAACGACCCGGCGGCGCTGCTCTGGGTGATCAACCTCGGCTGCATCGACCTCAACGAGTGGTACGCGCGCTGCGACGACGTCGACCGCCCGGACTACCTGCACTTCGACCTCGATCCCGGCGAGGAGGTCGGCTTTCCCCAGGTGGTCGAGACGGCCCACGTGGTGAACGAGACGCTGCGCGGCCTCGGCATGCCGACCTACGCGAAGACCACCGGCAGCCGTGGCATTCACGTCTACGTGCCGATCGTGCGCGGGCCGACGCAGAAGGACGTCTGGACGGTGGCCAAGACGATCTCCCTCGACATCGCGAAGCGCCACCCGGGGCTCACCACCGCCGTCTATCGCAAGGAGATCCGCCCGCGCGACCGGGTGCACGTCGACTTCAACCAGAACGCGTGGGGCCGCACGCTCGCCTCCGTGTACTCGGTGCGGCCGCGCCCGCGCGCGCCGGTCTCGACGCCGGTGACGTGGGAGGAGCTGCGTGGCCCGCTTGCCATCGACGACTTCCGCATGGACAACGTGCCGGCGCGGGTGAAGCGGCTCGGCGACCTGTGGGCGCCGGTGACGGCCGCCTCCGGGCGCGGCCGCTTCGACCTCACGCCGTTCGTGACCGCTACACGACCGCGATCGCCTCGACCTCGATGAGCCAGTCGGGGTGCGCCAGCGCGGCCACCTGCACGAGCGTGGAGGCCGGCCCCTTCTTGCCGAAGAATTCCTCGCGCACGGGGACGAGATCCGCGCGGTAGCGGATGTCCGTCAGGTAGGTGTTGATCTTCACGATGCTGTCCATGCGGCCGCCGGCCGTCTCCACCAGCGCCTTCAGACAGCGGAACGCCTCGCGCGCCTGCGCCTTGAAGTCGCCGCGGTGGGCGACCGAGCCGTCCTTGTCGTAGGCGACCTGGCCGGCGAGGAACAGCACGCTCTGGGCGTCGCTCACCTTGATGCCCTGGCTGTAGGTCGGGGGATCGAAGACGCCGTTCGCGCAGAACTTCTCGATCTTCGGCATGGCCGGACCTCCGGAGTGGATTCGCGCCGCGATTGTAGACGATCGGACGCGGGCTGACGATCAGGCGGCTTCGAGCGCGTCGGCTGGGCCGTCGGCGGCCTTCTTCCGCGTGTTCATAGGGCCCGAGACCCGGCGAACGGCATGCCAGCGGCCGACGAAACTCCAATGGGTTGTAAGACGTAGAATCCGCGCGCCGGACCCGGCGCGTTAGCGGATCGCGGCGG
Organism: Candidatus Rokuibacteriota bacterium; assembly: GCA_003220225.1. Taxonomy (GTDB): domain Bacteria; phylum Methylomirabilota; class Methylomirabilia; order Rokubacteriales; family CSP1-6; genus AR12. Next base: position 30,670 of record QHRU01000081.1, on the reverse strand, counting down.
CCGTCACCAGCCAGCGTCCCGGCCAGCCCTCGACGGCCGTTTCCACCACGACGCCCCGCCGGATCAGCCGCGCGACACAACCCGCGACCTCCGCGACCGGCACGCCGAAGAGCCGAGCCACGCCCCGTGACGTGGTGAACACCGCCGTGTCGAGATAGCGCGCGAGGAGCCGATCGAGCGCGGCCGCGCGCGCGAGCCGCCGGCCCTCGGCGACGGCGTCGGGCAGCCACGCCTCCAGCAGATCCCAGCGGTACGAGAACGTCGGCTCGTAGCGCTCCTCGGTCTTCACCACCCAGAGCCCCTGCTGCAGCTCGGCCATCGCGCGCTCGAACTCGTGCGTCTTCCCGGACTCGAGCATGAAGGCGTTGCCGCGCAGCTCGCGCGTGTACTGCGGGTGCTCGCGGGCGAGCGCGTCCATGAGACGCCGGGCCGTGTGCGAGAGGCGGCCCGCCTCGTACTCGGCGCGATAGTCGCGCGCGCGCTGGCGCCCGCGCGCGAGCGCGTAGAAGGCCGGGAAGACGTCGAGCGCGACCAGCATCGGCCGCGCCTTGAGGACCTTGCCGTAGTAGACGTGACGCGCGGCGGGCAGGTCGTCCTTGAGACGCCAGGTCAGCCCCACGCCGTCGTCGTGGTGCGAGTGCCGCGGCCAGCGCGGGCGCGCGCGGCCGACGACCGCCTCCCACAGGCACGGCACGCCCTCCGGAAAACAGTAGAAGGTCGAGCAGAAGCCGACGTCCTTCACGAAGGCCAGCGCGGTCTTCGCGCTCCGCACGCGGAGCCCCGGCGCGCGGCGGAAGCGCCGATCGCGTCGTGCCTCGAGATCGCGGGCGGGCGGCGGCGGAGTGCTAGGATCGCGGGGTGGCACGCTGGTTCTGCTACCTCCTTCAGTGCGCCGACGGCTCGCTGTACACGGGCATCACGCCCGCGCTCGAGCGCCGGGTCACCCGGCACAACGACGGGTCGGCGTCGAAGTATACGCGGACGCGTCGGCCGGTGCGGCTGGTGTGGTCCGAACCCTGGCCGGATCGCGCGACCGCGTCGCGGCGCGAAGCCGCGATCAAGCGGCTGCCGCGCTCGGAGAAGCTCGCCCTGCTGCGCTGACCGACGCGCGCAGCGAGCCGGGGAGGCGGCGCGGGGGCGTTCGGCCACGCAAATCGACAGAGCGCTGCGCGAAGTCAGCGAGCCACGATTATCGGCCGGGTCCGACGCAGTACCCAGAAGACACGGGCCTCACGCCCCCGCGCCGCCTCCCCGACTCGCAGCACACCGCCCCAGCCCGGCGGGCGAGCCTCGGTCGGGGGGAAGCAATCGGAGCGCGAGCTTCGGCACGCGCCGAGCTCAGGGGCCACGGAAATCGAGGGGCGGCCCGGGTTCCCCGGGGCGCTACGAGCGTTGGCCGGGGGAGTCCGAGGGGGGCGTCGCTCCCCTCGCTTGATGAGCCTGGGGGGCCATGTCGGGGCCGCCCATGTCGTGGGCCGCAACCCACTCGCGGGCGCCGGTGTCGAGCTCGGTCAGCTCGGCGGCGCCGAGTCCCGCGGGATCGAAGCGATAGCGGTAGTGCAGCGCCAGGAGCGCCGGCAGCGCCGCCGTCGTCACGGCGGGCGGACGCGCCGACTCCACGCGCGCCAGCCAGCGCACGAGCGATTCCCCCGGCGCGCGCGGGAATGCGAGCTGGGCGAGCCGGCGCTCGACGAGATAGAACGCCGAGTCGTCGCCGGGGCGCGGCGGCGGCGCCGTGGCGGCGGCGCCCCGCGCCGCACCCGTCGCGACGCGCCGGCGCCGATAGAGCCGCCACGCGAGCAGAGCGATGAGCGGCACCAGCAGCCATCCGATCGACCCCGCGAGCCGGTCCTCGCGTTCGCTCCAGCGCCAGCGCGAGAAGAGATAGGTCGCCCACGACCAGAGATCGCCGAGCGGCGTCCAGAACGACGCCGTCTCGCGCTCGGCCGAAATCCATTCGCCCGGCGTCGTGTCGATCTCGCGCCACGCGCCGCCCACCCACGCGAGCGTCCACGCGTGGGCATCATTGGCGCGCACGACCCAGCGGCCCTCGAGCGGGCTCCACTCGTGCACGGCGTAGCCGATCGCGTAGCGCGCGGGAATGCCCGCCGCGCGCAGCAGCAGCACCGTCCCCGTCGCGAAGTACTCGCAGTGGCCGGCGCGCGTGCGGAAGAAGAAATCCTCGAGCGGCGACACGCCCTGCGGCCGCGCGCCCAGGAAGCGCGCGTACCGGAAGTGGCTGCTGAACCAGGCGCGGACGGCGATGACCGCCTGCTCCGGGGTCTTGCCGGCGAGTCCCAGCTGCGCGGCCGCGCGCTCCACCGCCGCCTGCTCGTTGCGCGGGACCACGAGGTCGAGCGTCCGCGGCGGGCCGTCGGCGGTGCCGTCACCGAAATGCGCCGCGTAGCGCACGAGGCCGAGGCCCTCGTCCACGCGCACGGAACCGAGGGGGTTCTTCGCCAGCTCGACGACGAGCAGGTTGTCGAGCTGGCGGGCGCCGCTCGGCGCCGGCAGGACGCCCTTGCCGCGCCGCAGATAGGCGGCGACCGTCACCCGGCCGCGCTCGGGGACGGGGGGGCCGAGCTTCCACGTGGCGCCGTCGGCCTCCGGCGACACCGAGATGAACGCAGCGTCCACGGCGTACCAGGTCGGCGCGTTGTAGACGTTGTAGCTCGCCTCGCGCAGGAGCGCCGGCGGGCGCGTGCCGTTCGCTGACTCCACGCGCAGCAGGATGCGCGGGCTGAGCTTCACCTCGCCGATCTCGCCGAGCGCGGTCGAGCTCTTGAACGGATCGGTGTCGCGCCGGATGAGGTTGAGGAGCCACGACTGCGCCACGCGCTCCATCGCGCGCTGCGCCGCCGCGATCCCGACGTGGCCCGCCCAGCCGAGCGCGACCGCCACCGCCAGCGTCGCGATCCAGACGGCGGCGGGATAGCGGCGTGGCCGCGCGCTCCAGAGGGCCCACCCCGCGAGCGCGACCACGCCGGCGAAGAAGGCGCCGGTGCGCACGTTGGCGGCGCTGGCCGAGAGCAGCGCCAGCGCCACGTACGGGTACGTGAGGTCGATCGGCCATCCCGGCTCCTCGGGGTGCTCGTTGGCGCGCCGCCGCAGGCTCCAGAAGAAGATCGAGAGGTCGACGACGCCGGCGGTGCTGTAGAGCTGGCACGTCACCAGCGGGAGCACGGTGAGGGGGAGCCATTCGAGGATGGCCAGCACGGCGCGCGCCGCGTCGGTGCCGACGAACTGGTAGATCGCGATGAGCACGAGCAACACCGCGCTGAGGTCCGACACGCGGTTGAAATCGGTGCGCGAGAGATCCCAGCGCGAGCGGACGAGGTGGCGCCCCTCGACCAGGGCGGCCATGACGACGCCCACCGCGAGAAAGCCGGTCTGCCAGCCCCAGAAGAGGAGCGCCGCGCCCAGCAGTCCCGGGGGCGTCACAGCCGCGCCAGCCCTTCGGCGATCCGCCCGGGGACGAGCCGCCGCGCGCCGGCCGTCTCCAGCTCGGCGTCGAGGCCGGCGTCCTCGCTCACCACCAGCACCAGGCTCGGCACGCCGAGCGCACGCAGGTGGCCCACGAGCGCGCGGCGCGCGTCGTCCCAGGCGACGAGGACACACACGAGGCCGCTCAGCAGGCTGTGCCGCTCGACCACGAGCCGGTGCAGCGCGGCGAAGTCACGATCGGGACACGGCCGGACCTCGGCCAGCACCTCCAGCATCCGGTCCACGTGGCCGACACCACGCCCGGCCGTGAACACGTACGCCTCGGGGCCGACGAACATGAGGTCGAGCAGCGAGTCCTGCGTGTGCACCGTGGCCGCGAACGACGCCGAGACCGACACCGCCTCCTCGAACACGGGCGTCGGCGCCGGCACGAAGGTGTCGAGCACGAGGCCGTGCCGCACGAAGAACTCGTCCTGGTACTCGCGCACGATCGGCTTGCCCGCGCGCGCCCACGACCGCCAGTGGATCCGCTTGAGCGGATCGCCGGGGCGGTATTCACGGAGCGAGAGGAACTCCTCGGAGTCGCCGACCGACGACGCGAGCGTGATGCCGCCCGGCTGGTAGCGGCGCGTTCCCGGCAGCTGGAGCGGCGGCAACGGGTAGCGTTTGGGCAGGATCACCAGCGCGTCGGGCAAGTCGTGCTGGCGCAGCGCGCGCACGAGACCGAGCGGATCGGGACGCGCCACGCTGACGCCGAGGAAGCGCGCGCGGCCCCGCCGGCGCGGCGTGGCCGTCACGCGCACCTCCACCGTCGTGCGCGAGGGCACCGTGGGCACCGCGTGCTCGGCGATCTCGAGCCGGCGATTCTGCTCGATGAGCCACGCCCAGCGGTGGTACGCGACCTTCCGATCGAACCAGTTGCGGCGCGCCTCGTCGGGCTCGTGGGTCGAGACGAACGTCGCGAAGTCCGGGCGCGGGTCCTCCAGGTCCTCGAGCAGCGAGAGGCCCGCGCGCGCCTCGGGCCCGGGGTTGCGTACGAGGACGTGATAGGTCAGCGGCTCGCCCACGGTGCCGAAGCGCGGCAGACGTCGGCGCGTTTCGAGCCCGCGCGGCGCGCGGACGGACAGGAGGGCGGCCACCGCGAGCATGGCGAGGGCCAGGGTGAAGAACTGGTAGGAGACGGTGAGCCGCGTGTTGGGGCCGAAGATCATCGCGCCGACGAGCGCGGCGCCCGCGAGCTTCCCCGCCGGCGTGAGACGGCGCGCGAGCGTGTACTGCGTGCGGGAGGCGAGCAGGAACTGCCGGTACGCGAGGCGGCGGAACCACACGGCGGTCAGGCCGGGACGGGCACCGTCTTGACGATCTCCTCGACGACGGCGACGCCGGTGAGGCCGGCGAAGCGCGCCTGCGGATCCACGGCGAGGCGGTGGGCGATGACGGGGCCGGCGATCTCCTGCACGTGCTCGGGGCCCACGAAGGCCTGACCGTCGAGCAACGCCAGCGCCTGCGCGCCCGCCATGAGGGCCAGCGAGGCCCTCGGGCTGGCGCCGAGCTGCACACCGGGCGCGGTGCGGGTCGCGCGCACGACGTCCACCACGTAGCGGCGTAGCTCGTCGCTCACGCGCACGTCGCGCACGGCTGCGCGCAGCCTGGCGACGTCGTCCACGCTCGCGACCGGGCCGAGGTCCTCGAGCGGGTGGTGGCGCTCCTGCGCGGTGAGGATGGCCACCTCCTCCTGGGGCTCGACGTAGCCGAGGCCGAACTGGAGCGCGAAGCGGTCCATCTGCGCCTCCGGCAGCGGATAGGTGCCGCGAAACTCCACCGGGTTCTGCGTCGCGATCACGAAGAACGGGTCGTGCAGCCGGTACGAGGTGCCGTCCACGGTGACCTGCCCCTCGCCCATCGCCTCCAGCAGCGCCGACTGGGTGCGCGGAGAGGCGCGGTTGATCTCGTCGGCGAGCAGCACGTTCGTGAAGATCGGGCCCTCGTAGAATCGAAACGTCTGGTCACGCTGGTCGTAGATGGACACGCCGAGGATGTCGGAGGGCAGCAGGTCGGGTGTGAACTGGATGCGCTTGAACGTCGCGCCGATGGAGCGGGCGAGCGCCTTCGCCAGCGTCGTCTTGCCGGTGCCCGGGTAATCCTCCAGCAGCACGTGCCCGCCGCTGGCGAACGCGGCGAGCAGGCGCCGGATGGCCAGCGTCTGCCCCTGCATGACGGTCGCGAGATTCGCCGCGATGCGCGCGGCGACGTCGCGCGCCGGCCCCGCGCTCACCTGGTCTGCGACGCTTTCTTGACCGTCAGCTCGCGGTCCGCCTGCATGCCCTCCTGCTCCTTCGCGGCCAGCTTCTTGACCAGCGACGTGTAGCCGGAGGTCTGGATGATCTTGTTGAACTGGGCGCGGTAATTCGCCACCAGGCTCACGCCCTCGATGGCGACGTCGTAGGTGAGCCAGCGGTCGCCGGAGGCGCGGTGCATCCGGTAGTCCACCGGGATCTCCATGCCCTGCTTGGTGATGAGCCGCGAGCGCACGGTGGTCTGGTCGCCGTCGATGGTGTCGCCGAGGAACTGGATCCTCTCGCCGCTGTACGTCTCGATCCTGCCGATGTAAGAGCGCTCGAGGAGATCGGCGAACAACCGCGTGACCTCGTCCCGCTCCTGCGGGGTGCGAACCTGCCAGTGGGTGCCGAGCGAGCGGCGCGTGGTCTCCGTGAAGTCGAAGATCTCGTTGGCGATGCGGCGGATGGCGGTGCGGCGCTCGACCATGCGACTCTCCTTCGCCATCTCGGGGTCCTCGAGCACCTTGATCGCGCGATCGATCTGCGTCCGCAGCTGCTCCGTCGGCGCTCCGGCCCACGCCTCGCGTTCCGCCACCATCACCACGAGCGCCACCACGATCCCGACCGCCATCGCACGCCCCGTCATCGCCGCCTCCCCTGTCCCTCGAGTACGCCGCTCCCCGGCGGCACCGCGGTCCCGTCGCATGACGGGCGTGCGCGTTGGGGATGGGCGCGCGACTCCCGGCGACGCAGAGCACTTAGTCTATGCGAACCGCCACGCGATTGTCACGCGGGCCGTCGGCTATACTTGACGGGCCGCCGACATGACGCCAACCCCCGCTCGTCTGGATGACCTGCGGCAGCGACTCGCGGCCCTGCGTACCCGGTTCGCGGAGGTCGGGGGGCGCGCCGCCACAGCCGCCGCCGAGGTCAGAGCCAGCGCGGCCCCCGCCCAGGCGCTCCTCGACGACCTCCGGGAGACGTCCGCCGACTTCGACGAGCTGCGCGTGGCTCTCCTCGAGGAAGCCAGTGCGTTCGCGGGCGCGCCCGATCCCGCCAGGATCCGCACCCTGAAGGCCCTCGGCGCGCTCGTCAGCGCGCTCGAGCGGGTGGAGGCCGAGCGCGCGCGCCGCACGGCGTGGGAGGCGGCGCGCGAGAACGCGCTGGGCGTGCTCGACCGCGTCATGACGCTGATCCACCGCGAGGACAAGGACGCCTCCGCGCTGGCCGACGGTCAGGCCAAAGCCCGCGAGCTGCACGCCGCGCTGTCGGCGGCGGAGCCCGCGGACGTCGAGCGCGAGACGACGATGCTGAGCGAGCACATCCGTCCGTTCGTCGAGCTCATCACGCTCGCCGACGGGTGGAACCAGCTCGACGACGAGCGGTGCTCGTCGCTGCACGACGCGATCACCCAGAATTTTGGCCGCCCGCTCGCGCTCGCGGCGCTGCGTGGCAAGCTCGGTCACGAGGGCGAGATCATCGACGCCCCCGAGCCGACGGATTTCGTGCCGGCGGCCGGGTACGCTCCCGCCGCGCCGGACCAGACGGCGCCGGCGGCTTACGTGCCGGCCGCGCCGGCTGAGGCGGCGCCTGAGGGCTACGTGGCGGCCTCGGCGGCCGACGACGGACCGCGCTTCGGGGGCGCTGCTCCAGCGGCTGGCGGTGTTCCTGTCACCGGCGGTGTGCCGGCGGGCGGCGGCAGATCCGTCGGCCCGAGGGGCCCGGCCCTCGTGCCGCCGCCCGCCGTCGTCGTCACCACGCCGGGCGGGGTCGTGACCAGCGGCAGCCCGCCGGTCGTCGCGGGTGGCCGTGTCGCCCCGCCGGGCTCGCCGCTCGTGGTCGAGATCCGATTGAGCGGCGAGCGCGTGCAGGTCGAGACGCCGGAGCAGCGGCGCGAGCGCGAGGAGCTGCTCGAACGTCTGGCCGAGGAGACCGCGCAGTGGTGGGTCGGCGCGCGCCGCGGCTGGGAGTCGCTCGTCCAGCGCCGCCTGGCGCCCGCCGAGGCGGCGCGCGACACGCTCGAGCGGTTCCCGTACCTGCTCTCGGTGCCGCTGGCGAAGAGCGACGAGTTCGACGACGGACGGCTGGCCGAGGGCTACGCGATCCTGCTGCAGCGCCTCGAGAAGGAGGAGCCCGGGTTCGTGAGGGAGGCGCTCACGCGCCTCAACCCCCAGTTCACGACGCGCGCGCGGAATGAGACCTATCCGCTCGGCCAGGAGCTCTACCTCTACGTCGTGGCCGAGGGCCGGCTCTACAAGACCTATCCGGACTTCCTCAAGGACGTTCTCGGCCACGCGCTGCCGAAGCCCGGCGTGTGGCTGCAGGGCGCCATCACGGAGGCGCCAGAGTCGACGACGATCGTGACGCGGCCCGAGCGGCCGGGCGGTCGCCCGGAGCAGTCGCGCACGCTGACGACGCCGGCCGAGCGATTCACGACGCACACGTTCAGCGTCACGACGGGACCGCTCACCACGCGGTTCTTCAGCGTGCAGGCCGGCGCGCTCTCCGACCCGACCGATCTCGACATCCACCTCACGGAGAACGGCGCCCCCACCGACCACGCGTGGGTCGTGGTAGCGCCGATGGACGGCAAGCCCGAGGCGCCGCGCAGGCACCGCCCGGGAGGCACGAAAGTCGAGCAGCTCGGCAAGCAGCATCGCGCGGTGTGGATCGCCGCCTTCAATTCCGATCCGAACGCCGACAAGCGCTACGAGCTGACAGTTGCGCTCAAGCGTAAGGCGACGTCACCGCTGAAGCCCCCGCAGCCGCAGGCCGCGCCCTCCACGCTCGCCAAAGACTCACCCTTCAAGAAGCGCTGACCGCCGCGACTCCGCCGGGTACGCGCCGCGCGCGGGCGGGGTCGTGTTCGAGCACGCAAATCGACGTTGCGCTGCGCCTCGTCAGCGAGCCACGAAGTTACCGCCGGAACCGACGCAATACCCAGAAGACACGGCTCTCACACGACCCCGGCCTCGCGGCGAGCGGCCGGCGGTGTCGCGGACGACGCGTGCCTCCGGAATTCAGCGGGTGGCGCGGCGCCAGACGAGGCGTGCCTTGGCCATCAGGCGAACGCCGAGCCCGCGCCGGGGACCGAACTCGAGCGCCCACGCCAGACGCGGCGTGCCGGTCCGGCTGGGCCCGGTATAGTGGACCGTGCGCGGAAAGTGCACCGTCGCGTCGCCCGCGTGGATCGGACACGGCACCGCGTGGGACGCGTCCAGGCCGACCAGCTCCAGCGCGTGCGCGTCGCGCAGGCGATCGCGCCGGTGATGACGCCCGAGCGCACCCCGGGGGCCGCCGGGGATGAACTCCATGCACCCCATGTCGCGCGTGACGTCCTGGAGGGGCACCCAGAAATGCGCGCTGAAGGATCTTCCGCTCGAGCGCGTACGCCTCGTCCTGGTGCCAGGACGTGGCCGCGCCGTTGAAGGCGGGCTTGTAGATGGCGTGATCGAAGCGATGCTCGACGGGGCGCCCGAGCAGGCGCTCGGCGACCGCCGCGCAGCGGGTGAACGTCAGAGTGCGCGCGAGCTGCGGCTCGAGGTCGCTGCCGTCGAGGCCTTGCCGCGGATGGCGAGCCGGTGTGGCCGGTCGTTCAGCGGGTGTGGCAGGTCGTGCAGGCTGACGACGGGCGTTCACACAGCACGCAAACGCCGTCATGCCGCGGGGTCGAAACGCTCAGCGCTTGCCGACTTCCGTCAGCATCTCCCTGAAGACCCGATAGAACTCGTTGTTGTCCTCGAGTCCCTTCCGGACGATCGCGGGCAGGTGCGGCAGGTCGTTGAGGTTGACGACGACGTTCACCGAGCGCGCGAAGGCGATCATGTTGTCGAACGTCTTGAACTCGCGGCCGAGGAGGACGACGAACACGTGCCGCCGCACGCTGATGGGCATCGTGTTGAGCATCTTCAGGACGGCGTTGTCGAGGACGCCGCTCGACTCGAACCGCTCGTCCACGATCACGATGTCGTAGGGCTGGCGGCGCAGCCGCTCGGTCGCTTCCTCGGCCGTGGTGGCGGGGAGCATCGCGTAGCCGAGCTGCTCGACGGCGGCCCTGATGACCACCTGCCGCTCGGGCGCGTTCTCGCACACGAGGGCGAGGCGCTGCGCCCCGAATTGAGCCTGGGTCTCGTCGGCCATCGTCCTATCGCTTCCCGAGCTTGCGGTTGTAGTCGATGTCGAGGCGCAGGCCCTCGACGTCGCTGGTCTTCTGACCGCGCTTCTGCTTGATCTGGTCGATGCCGCGCTGCACGATGCTCTTGCGCGTCGAGTAGGCGACGGCCGTCTCCTCCGTGATGATGCCCTGCTCGTAGGAACGCAGCAGGGCCTGGTCGAACGTCATCATCAGATAGGGATCGCCGACGTCCTGGATGTCGTAGAAGGTCTTGCCTTCCTGCTCGCCGTTCACGATCAGCTCGTTGGAGCGGATGGTGTTGGCCAGGATGTCGTGCACGGCCCAGCGTCCCCCGCCGACCTTCGGCACCAGCCGCTGGCCGACGATCCAGCGAATCGTCTCCGCGAGGCGCTGGCGGATCTGCTTCTCCTCCTCCTGGTCGAACATGCCGACGATGCGGGCGATGGCCTGGCCGGCGTTGACGGTGTGCAGCGTGGAGAGCACGAGGTGGCCCGTCTCCGAGGCCTTGAGCGCCAGCTCCGCCGTCTCGCGGTCGCGCATCTCGCCGACGAGGATGATCTTCGGCGCCTGGCGCAGGGCCGCGCGCAGGCCGCTCGCGAACGAGTCGTAGTCCAGCCCCAGCTCGCGCTGGTTGAACGTCGCCTTGCGGTTGGGGTGCACGTACTCGACGGGATCCTCCAGCGTCACCACGTGCACGGACTTGGTGCTGTTGATCTCGTTGAGGAGGGCGGCCAGCGACGTCGTCTTGCCGGATCCGGTGGCGCCCGTGACGAGGATGAGCCCGTTCTTCTCGCCCGGCATCCTCTTGAAGGCCTCGGGGAGCTTCAGCTCCTCGATGGTCGGAATCTTCGTCTCCAGCTTCCGGAGGACGACCGAGAAGCTGCCGCGCTGGGAGAAGATGTTGACGCGGAAGCGCGCCTTGCCGGGCAGGAAGTACGACGAGTCGCACGAGCCCTGGCGCAGCAGGTGCTCGGTGAGACGCCGGTCGTTGTTGATCAGGTTCAGCGCGAAGATCTCGGTCTGGAACGGCGTCAGGTTCTCGATCGCGGGCTCGACGGGGACCGGCACCAGCTCGCCGGCGGCCTCCACCTGCAGCGGACGCTCACACGTGATGTTGAGGTCCGACACGTTGTCGTACGACTCCAGCATCACGCCCAGCAGGTCGTCGATCTCGGATTTCCGCATGGCCGCTCCTTACTGGTTCAGCTCGTCGGGCGGTGTCTTCAGCATCGCCTTGAACTTCGACTTGTCATTGCACTTGTCGTAGGCCTCCTCGCCGCTGATCCAGCCCTTTGTGAGGACCGCCATGATCGCGTCGTCGAGCGTCTGCATGCCGAGCTGCTTGCCCGTCTGGATGGCCGACGGGATCTGGACGGTCTTGCCCTCGCGGATCAGGTTGCCCACGGCGGGCGTGCACACCAGGATCTCCAGCGCCGCGCAGCGGCCCTTCCTGTCCACGCGCTTGAAGAGATTCTGCGCCACCACGAGCTTGAGGCCGGTCGAAAGTCCGTTGCGCACCTGCGCCTGCTCCTCGGCCGGGAACACCTCGATGATGCGGTCGATCGTCTTGGCGGCGTTCGTGGTGTGCAGGGTGCCGAGCACGAGGTGACCGGTGTTCGCCGCCTCCAGCGCGAGGCGGATCGTTTCCAGGTCGCGCATTTCGCCGACGAGAATGATGTCCGGATCCTCACGGAGGGCGCCGCGCAGCGCGGCGGCGAACGACTTCGTGTGCGAACCCACCTCGCGGTGATTCACCAGGCAGCCCTGGCTGGTGTGCACGAACTCGATCGGATCCTCGATGGTGACGATGTGGTCCTTCCGGTGCTTGTTCGCGTGGTCGACGATCGCGGCCAGCGTCGTGGACTTGCCGGAGCCGGTGGGGCCGGTGGCGAGCACGAGACCCTTGGGGAGCATCGCGCACTTCTTGAGGATCGGCGGCAGCCCGAGGTCGTCGGCGGTCAGGACCTTGGTCGGGATCTGGCGGAACACGGCGCCGCAGCCGTACTTCTGCATGAAGTAGTTGGCGCGAAAGCGCGCCACGCCCGGGATCTCGTAGCCGAAGTCGATGTCGCCCGTCTCCTCGAACGTCTTGATCTTCTGCTCGGGCGCGATCTCGTAGAGCATCGCGCGCAGCGTCTCGTCGTCCAGGGGGTCGTACTTCACGCGCTCGAGCTCGCCATGCACGCGCAGGATCGGCGGCTGGCCCGACGTGATGTGCAGGTCGGAGGCGCCCGAGTCGAACATCAGCTTGAAAAAGGCGTCGAGCCTGGCCATGGTTGGCTCCTGTTGAGGTCCACCGGGCACGCCCGGGCGCGAAACACGGGACGTAACGAGCCTAAGGCGTCCGCGCGCGCCGGGTCAAGGTATTTCCCCTATTTACGGCGCATGCGAAGTCGACCTTCGCGTGCGAAATCGACCTGTTAGGGGCGCTCGGGCTCCAGGACGGCCCCCCGCACGAAGGCAGGGTCCTGGAAGAGGCGGTCGGCCATCACGGTGAGCACCGGGCTCAGCGTGAACACCTCGGCGAAGCGGGCGTGGAGCACGAAGCGCTGCTCGATCAGCCGCACGGCATCCCGCACGTCCCCCCCGGTCACCGTGCGACGGCCGCGCCGCAGCGCCGTCAGCTTGGCCGCCCACTTCGTGAAGGCGTAGAGGGCGAGCATGGTCTGGTAGCCGCGGAAGACGCCGTGCAGCGGCGTGAGCGTCTTGCGGAAGACGACGTGGCGCCAGTACTCGCGCAGGAACGGGTCGATCTCGGGGGCGGCGGCGTCGAAGGCGATCGCCTGCACCTCCGCGATGTCGAACGGGGGGCCGCCGGTGATCCAGTCCGGCAGCCGGCCGCGCCCGCGGCGGAAGCGGAAGAAGTTGCGGTAGAGCGCCAGCACGAGGCCGAGCCGCGTCGGGCGCCGGCGCGAGAACTCGAGCCACGTGTAGAGCGGCGCCAGCGGCGTCAGACGCGGCTGCCGCGGGTAGCGTGCCTGCGCGGCGACCGCGATCACCTTGCGATAGCGATCGGCCTCGAGCTGGGCGAGGCCGCCCACCAGCGTCTCGGTCGGCGCGCGGTCCTCCCGCCGCGCCTTCGCCTCCACCTGCGAGAGCCCCACGCACAGGCTGATCAGCACGCTGCCGGCCAGGAGCGCTGTCGGCAGCGTGCACTCGTCGTGGGCGAGCAGCGCGAGCACGGCGGACTCGATGGGGCGGTACTGCGCCCACGTGATGTCCACGGACGAGTAGAGGACCAGCGGATCGGGCAGCCGGCGGACGCGGGTGCTGCCCGCGAGCACCTCGCGCACCTCGGCCTCCTGCTCGGGCAGCGTGCGGCCCTGGTGGGCGCGCACGGCCGTGCACGCGAAGGACAGCCCCACCGCCACGCCGTCGGGCGTCTCGACGAACGAGTACGGGAACTCGCGGCACACCTGCGGCTTGGCGCGAGCGCCCAGGCGCGTGTGGATGCCGCAGCGCTCGTCCGGCTCCAGGAACACGCAGGCGCCGTCGGGCCGTCGCGCGAACGTCGTGCGCTCGCCGCCGGCCAGCACGAACGGCAGCGGCCGGAACTTCGGGCCGGGCGGCAGCGGAGGATCGAGCCGCGTCCAGTCCACCGCCTCGAGCCGCGCGCGCGCCGATTCCTCGACCCCGATGAGCCACTCGTTGCGACAGCACGCGCCCGACTGCTGGCAGGTGAAGACGACGTCGTCGGGCAGGAGGAGCCGCGTCATTCCGTAACTCTGCGGGGTGCCGCCGTCGAGGTCAAGTGACACGCGCGGTAAGATGAGCGCGATGAGCCGACGGCCGATCGCGTGCGCGCTGGTGTTGCTGGCGCTGACGGGGGCGCCCGTGACGGGCGCGTCCTCGCCGGTCCCGTCCGAGCTGGTGAGCGCCGCGCGCGAGTACCGCGCGAGCCTCGCCGACCTCCTGCCCTTCCGCGAGGACGCGGTGGCCCACGCGCGCGAGAGACTGGCCACGCGCCGGCAGCTGGTGGAAGACGGCCTGATCGCCCGCCGCGAAGCGGACGTCGCCGCGCAGGCGCTGTCGGCGGCCGAGGCGGCGCTCGCCTCGACCCACGCCGAGATCGCGCAGGCCGAGAGGATGGTGGCGGAGGCGGCGGCGGCCGCCGTGCTGGCGTCGCTGCCGCCGAGCAAGCCGGGCGCGCTCACGGTGACGCCGACGTTGCTGCGCTTCCACGGCCTACAGGACTGGTCGCTCGCCCAGGTCACGCGCGTCGAGCGCTTCTTCGCCGAGCGCTTCCATCGCGCGCTGCCGGTCAGCGCGCTCGGGCAGACGCCGGCGCACGACCGCCTCGGCTTCGACCACCGCAACGCGCTCGACGTGGCCGTCCATCCCGACAGCCCGGAGGGCCAGGCGCTCATGACCTGGCTGCGCGCGCGCGGCGTGTCGTTCCTCGCCTTCCGCGGCGCCGTCGCGGGCGAAGCCACGGGCGCGCACGTGCACATCGGCGAGCCGTCCCCGCGCCGCGCGTCCCCGCGCGCCGGGTAATACCATGCCCCGCGCCATGATCGACTGGACGGCGGTCGGGGCGGAGGCCGTGGACCTGCTCCGCGCCTACCTCCAGATCGACACCACCAACCCGCCCGGCAACGAGATCGCCGGCGCGCGGTTCCTGGCCGACGTGCTTCAGCGCGCCGGCATCGAGAGCCGCACGGTGGAGTCGGCGCCGGGCCGCGCCAACCTCGTCGCGCGCGTGCGCGGCGACGGCTCGCTCGGCGCCATCGTGCTGCACCATCACATCGACGTCGTCTACGCCGACCGGCGCTTCTGGACGGTGGCTCCGTTCGGCGGCGAGATCAAGGACGGCTTCCTCTATGGCCGCGGCGCCATCGACATGAAGTCCACCGGCATCCTGCAGCTCGCGGCCGTGCTCGCGCTCAAGCGCGCCGGCGCGCGGCTCACGCGCGACCTCGTCTTCCTCGCCACCGCGGACGAGGAGGCGGGCAGCGCGTTCGGCGCCCAGTTCATCGCCGCCACGCATCCCGACTGGCTGGCCGGGGCGGAGTACGCGCTGTCGGAGCTGGGCGGCATCGAGATCGATCCGCACAAGCGCGCGCCGTTCGCCTCCATCATCATCTCGGAGAAGACGGGGCTGCCGCTGAGCCTGACCGCCGTCGGCACCCCGGGCCACGGCTCGATGCCGTGGCCCGACACCGCGCCGCACCGCCTCATCCGCGCGCTCGCCCGGCTGCTCGCCGCCGAGCGTCCGCCGCGCGTGCTGCCGGAGGTGCAGGAATATTTCCGGGCGCTCGCGCGCGTGCTGCCGCCGGAGGAGAGCCGCGGCTTCGACGACCTCGCGGTCTCGCTGCGTGATCCCGCCTTTCGCGCCCGGTTCTTCGCTCACCGCCAGCGAGCGGCCATGGTCCGTACCACGTTCGCGGTCAACATGCTGCGCGCCAGCGAGAAGCTCAACGTCATTCCCCCGGAGGCGGTGGCGGACATCGACTGCCGCGTGCTGGCCGGCGACGACCCGGGGGAGATCCGGGACTGGGTGACGCGCGTGGTGGACGACGACCACGTGCGCGTCGAGTTCGTGCGCGAGCCGAAGGCGCCGAACCTCTCCCCGCCCGACACCGAGATGTACAAGGCGCTGGTCGACACGCTGGCGCGTCGCGCGCCGGGCGTGGTGGTCGCGCCCGAGATCCTCGTCGCCTTCACCGACAGCTGGGTGTTCCGGCGCATGGGGCTCGCCGCCTACGGCTGGAGCCCGTTCATCCTCGGCGACGAGGAATGGCGCCGCGTGCACGGCAACGACGAGCGCATCTCACTCGAAAACGTCCGCGCGGGCGCGCGCGCGTACACAGAGCTCCTGCTGCAGCTGGCCGGAACCTGAGGTGGCCCGCGCCCGGCGCCGGCGCCGCGCCCGTGTCCCGCCGAAGCGAGCCCTGAGCGTCCGCCGCGGCACCGCGCGCGACGCAGCCGTCATCTGCGAGCTGATCCGCGGCCTCGCGCGCTACGAGCGGCTCGAGCGCCAATGCCGCATCGCCCCCGCCGCCATCCGCCGCCACGGGTTCGGCCGGCGCCCGTACTTCGACACGCTGATCTGCCGGCGCGACGGCCGCGCCATCGGCCTGGCCCTCTACTTCTTCACCTACTCGACGTTCCTGGGCCAGCCGACCCTCTACCTGGAAGATCTCTTCGTGCTGCCCGAGGCGCGCGGCGCCGGCGCCGGCCGTGCGCTGCTGCGGGCCCTCGCGCGGGTCGCCGTGCGCCGTGGCTGCGGGCGCATGGAGTGGGCGGTGCTCGACTGGAACACGCCGTCGATCCGCTTCTACCGGCGGCTGGGCGCCGGCCTCAGGAAGGAGTGGATCCTCACGCGGCTCGCCGGGGCACCACTGCGCCGGCTCGCGCGCGGCCGTTAGCTTAGCCAGGCCATTTCGGGGCCCCCCATTTACTAAGGCTCGGGACCCTCGACCTCGGCGACGGCCCAGCCGTGGCGCGTGGCGCGCGTGTACACGGTCACCATCTTCGAGAATCGATCGCGGTCGCCCTGCTGGACGGTCACGCGGAACTCGTGCCACGTCTTCCCGGTCGTGACCGGCGACAGCCGCTCCCAGCAGCCGGAGTCCATCAGCTTGTAGTCGATCAGGCGCAGCTTCCCCACGCGCGCCTTCCACGCCTCGGCGACGGCCGTGCCCGCCCAGACCTCTGGCGGCGGCAGCTCGCCTTTCCGCCACGCGTCGAACATCTGCCCGGACACCTGGATGCCGCGGTCCACGCCCATCCACTCCGGACACGAGCGCTGGCCGATGACGTGGATCGTCGGCAGCGCGAGCAGCCCCGCCGCGAGCACGGCGCCGCCGCCGGCGGCGAGCGCGCGGCCGAGCGAGCGCCGCGCGCTCGTGCGCACGGCCACCGCGACCATGGCCAGGAAGAGCACGACCAGCACGATCAGCACCGGCTGCAGGAGGAGGGCGAAGCTCGTGTCGTCGATGAGGCGCAGCGCGAGCAGCGCGACCGGCGTGAGGAAGACGGCGATCCAGACGGGGATCCACGCGTGCCGCCGCCACCACACGAACGGCCGCTCGTACCACCGAAGGCGCCGACGGACCGGCCGCCGCGACGGAGGCGGCGGTTGCCAGCGGCGAACCTCCCGGGGTGGGACGCTCAGTCCAGGCCCCAGGTGAAGACGTGCGTGGGCGTGACCTCCACGATCACGGAGTCGGCGACGGACAGCGCGGCCTCGCGCGGATACTGCGGGTA
Source organism: Candidatus Rokuibacteriota bacterium (assembly GCA_003220225.1). Classification (GTDB taxonomy): domain Bacteria; phylum Methylomirabilota; class Methylomirabilia; order Rokubacteriales; family CSP1-6; genus AR12. Next base: position 13,603 of record QHRU01000081.1, on the reverse strand, counting down.
CTTCGCGTAGAGGCGCTTGCGGGCGCGTGCGAAGGCGGGACCGCGCCGCACGAGCTTCGCCGTGCCCTGCAGCATCACGCCCTTGATCTGCGACCAGTCCTCGGCGTAGAGGTCGACGGTGACGGCGACGCGCGGGTTCTGCCGGAGGTTGAGCACCTTGCGCGCGTCGTTGCCGGAGCCGAAGTACACCCGCTCGCCGACCAGCGCGTGGCACACCGGCACCAGGTGCGGCATACCCGCCTCGCCGACACTGGCCACGCGACACACGCGCTCGGCGCCGAAAAGCTTCGCGACACGCTTGGAGAAGCGCGCTCGTTTGACCGGCATGTGACGCTTACTGTAGATTGCGCGCCATGAAAAAACCAGCACGCACGAAGAAGCCGGCGAAGGCGAAGGCTCCGGCGAAGGCCGCCCCGAAAGCGGCCGCGAAGACGGCCAAGGCCTACAAGCCGACACCCATCCAGGGGATCGGGTGGGCGCCGTTCCGTTACCCGCTCTCATAGCCGCCGTCCTGTTGCTGGCCGTGCTCCCCGGCGGCGCCGCCGCCGGGGACGAGCCGGTCCCCACGCTCCGCGTCGTCACCTTCAACCTCCTGCACGGCGGGCCATCCTCCGGCTGGCGCGGCGACGGCGAGCACCTCGAGGAGCGCCTGGCCATGGTCACGCGCGAGCTCGGGGCGCTCGCGCCCCACGTCGTCGGTCTCCAGGAGGCGTCGATCACGCACGGGCGCGGCAACGTCGCCGCGCGGCTCGCCACGGCGCTCGGCCTGCACTTCACGCACGCCTCTGCCACCCGGCGCGTCTCCGGTCTCGCCTGGATCGACGGGCTGATCGTGCGGGGCATGAACTTCGAGGAGGGCCCGGCCATCCTCAGCCGCTTTCCGATCGTCGAGAGGAGCGTGGTGGACCTGCCGCGCTGCCGGCGCTTCTACGATCCGCGCGTGCTGCTCCGCGCGACCGTGCGGACGCCGCGCGGGCCGCTGGACGTCTTCTCGACCCACACGGGCCACGACGCCTGCCAGGTGCGGCGCATCGTGGAGGTGGTGGGCGCGCGGCGCGGTCCCCTGCCCGCCCTCGTGATGGGCGACTTCAACGCCGCCGACACCACCGACTGGATGGCCGCGCTCGGCCGCGAGCACGGCTTCGTCGACGCGTTCCGCGCCGTCCGGCCCGCCGAGCCCGGCGCCACCGTGTGGCAGCGGCCGGGCGCGCCGACGTCCACGGTCACGCGCCGCGTGGACTTCATCTTCGTCGTGCCGAACGGGGCCCCCACCCCGCGCGTGCGCACGAGCCGTGTCGTCCTCGACACGCCGGCGCGGCGCCCCGACGGCTCGACGCTCTGGCCCTCCGACCACTACGGCGTGCTCGCCGAGCTCGAGCTCGGCGCCGCGGAGGCGGCGCGCTGAACCCTGCCGTCGGCAGGACGAGCGTGGCCGCGCGGCGGGCGGCGGCGCTGGCGCTGGTCGTGACGCTCACGGGGTGCGCCGCGGTCGTTCATGCCCCCCCTGGGGATAGGCGTCCCGCGGAGCGGTGGTCGGAGATGCGGCGCGGCCCGTCGGGCCAGGCGCCGGATCCCGCGACGGCGCGCGAGCCGGTGATCCAGGTCTACGCAGCGCGCGCGCTCGGCTGGCGCGGTGTGTTCGCCGTGCACCCGTGGATCGTGGTGAAGCCGAGCGGCGCCGAGACGTACCGGCGCTACGAGGTCATCGGCTGGGGCGTGGACGCCGGCGCGCCGGCGATCCGGATCGACCGCGCGGGGCCCGACGACCACTGGTTCGGCGCGCGCCCGGAGCTGCTCGTGGACGCACGCGGCGACGGCGTCGACGCGCTGGTCGCGAAGGTCGAGGCCGCGGTCGCCGCGTATCCGTACCGGGAGACGTACCGCACGTGGCCGGGGCCCAACAGCAACACGTTCATCGCGTGGATCGGCCACGCCGTGCCCGAGCTGCGTCTGCACCTGCCGCCGACGGCGATCGGCAAGGATTACCTGCCCCACGGCGCGCCGGCCGGGCTCACGCCGAGCCACCGCGGCGTGCAGCTCTCGCTGCTCGGGCTGGCCGGCGTGCTTGCCGGCGTGGACGAGGGCGTGGAGGTGAACGTGCTCGGACTGATCTTCGGGCTGGACGTGCGGGCGCCGGCGCTGAAGCTGCCCGTGGCCGGGCGCGTGGGCGTTACGCCGTCGCCCGCACGCGAAGCACGTTGAAGGCCGTCACCGGCCGCGCGAAGCCGCGGAGCGTCAGCTCGCCGAGCGGCTCGACCTCCACCAGGTCCTCGACCGAGGTGTAGAGCCGGCGCGAGACGAGGATCTGGCCGCCGCGCGCCTCGCCGCACAGCCGCGCGGCGAGGTTGGTCACGGTGCCGATCGCCCCGTAGTCCCAGCGCCCCTCGAAGCCGATGGCGCCGAGCGTCGCGTAGCCCTGCGCGACGCCGATGCCGAAGTGCAGGTCGAAGCCCAGCTTGCGCCAGCGGCCCGTCAGGGATGCGCGATGAGGTGCCCCTGCCGATCAACCACGTAGGCCTGGCCCAGGCGACCCACGCGGATCTGCGAGACGACGTCCCAGATGAACTTGAGGTTGATCTCGGCCGCGGTGACCGGCGACGTGGCGGAGGAGCCGTGGGGCACGGCGAGCGTCATGTACGGCTCCGAGTCCTTGCGGAAGTACACGGGCCCGTACCAGACGCGTCCGCCGCGCGTCTCGCGGAAGCGCGGCTCGCTGGAGACGTCGGCGCCGCCGGCCACCTCGTCCATGGCCAGCCGGGAGACGCGCAGCTGCTCGCGCCCGCGCCCGTCGAGGAAGGCGACCTCGGTGATGGCGGGCACCTGGCGCTGTAGCCGGACGTAGTCGATCTGCCGCTGCTCGAGCGCGGCGGGGACCGGCACCACCTGCGGCTGCGTCGTCCAGCCCATCTGGCGCTCGATCTCGCGCACGAAGTGCTCGATCCGCAGCGCGGCGGCGTTGGCCTTCTCGCGCTGGATCTGCGCGAGCTGCTCGCGCGACTCCTTGTACGTGAAGTAGATCTCGAGGAGGCCGTTGGTCAGCAGCGCCCACGAGACCACGGCGACGAACGGCACGACGTACTTGCGGAACAGCCGGTTCCGCATCCACGGGTCGAGCCAGCGGCGCACCGCCACCACCGCCCGAGCATACCCAGTGACATGGGGGGCCCCGAAGGGCCCCCCATACCCCCCACACGCTCGGGGCGCCCCGGCAAAGCCGTGGCACCCCTCGATACTCCGACAGGCCCCTAGTGTGATGGGGGGCCCCGACATGGCCCCCCAAACCCCCCAAGCGCTCGGGCCGCCCCGGCGCAGCCGTGACGGCCCTCGTCATCCCGACGGCTCCGAGGCGCGCGTCAGCGGACGATGTGGTCTGCGCTCGACATCAAGGCAGGCGACAGACGCAGCTCGAGGGCGGCGGCCGTCCTGAGATTGACGACGAGCTCGAAGCGCGGCGGGCGCTCCACGGCGATGTCGGCGGCGCGGGCGCCGCGCAGCAGGCGATCGACCGTCGCGGCGGCGCGCCGGAACGCGTCGGGGAGGCTCGGTCCCCGCGACAGCAGACCCCCGGCGTGAGCGTAGCGGATGAAGGCGCCCGCCGACGCCAGCCTGCGGCGCAGCGCGCGCTTGGCCAGCCGCGTGGCCTCGCTCTCGAGGCGCGGCGAGGCCAGCACGACGAACGTCGCGCGCCAGGCAGCGAGGCGGTCGATCAGCGCGTCGGGCGCCGCAGCGCCGACGTCGAGCGTGCTCACCTCCAGGCCGAGCGCGCCGGCGGCGTCGCGCAGCGTCCGCGCCTGGATCTCGGTGGACTCGCCGTCCGTCAGGGCCACCACCTGCCGCACCGTCGGCACCGCGTCCTGGAGCGCCGTCGCCAGCCGGGTCATCCCTTCGCTGAAGTCGCAGAAGAACCCGGTGACGTTGCCGCCGGGTCGCGAGAGACTCTTCACGAAGCCGCTGCCGATCGGGTCGCGCTCGAAGTCGATGGCGACGATCGGAATCGCGTCCGTCGTGGCGCGCGCCGCGCGCGCGGCCGCGTGGTCACCGGCGACTAGGACGCTCACGCGGAGCCCGACCAGCTCGCGCGCGGCAGACCGCCAGCGGTCGGCGCCGGCCGCGCCGCCGCGGCGCATCACGAGCACGTCCTCGCCGATCTCCCAGTTCGCGTCGCGCAGACCCTGCACGAAGATGGCCGTCAGCGCCGTGTCGTCGGTGAGGACGCCGACGCGCGGGACGACCGCGGGCGCCGGGGTCGGGCGCGCGACGAGGCCGGCGGCGAGGCCGGCGACGAACGCGCGGCGGCCGATCAGGCGAGCAGCCGCAGCAGCCGCTCGAGCGAGGCCTCGAGCCGGCGCTTGATCTCGTCGCGCGTGGAGCGATAGCGCGCCTCGTCCTGGCCCACCGGATCGCGGATGTCGCCGCCGTCACCGGCGAACTCGCCCAGGGTGTAGACCGCGCCCTCCGCGGTGTCGACCTGGGCACGTACGAGGCGTTTCTGCTCCTCGGTCATGGTCAGGATCAGGTCGGCGGCGGCGAGGACGTCGCCGTGGGCCTTGAGGTCGGTGGAGACGATCGTGTCCTCCGCGAGGTGGATGCCGTCCTCGCGCAGCACGAGGCGGGCGTCGAGCGAGGGGATCATGCCGTCACGCGCGTGGGGCCCGATGCCGCCGGAGCGGACCCGGATACTGCCGTCGAGACCGCGCGCCGCCAGCATCTTCTCGAGCAGCGCGTGCGCCATCACGCTGCGGCAGGTGTTGGCCTGACACACGACGAGCACCGTCCTAGCCACGCGTGTCGGGGAGCGGGCGATAGTACGGGCGGCCGCCGCCGACCCACGTCTGCAGCATCTCGCGGAACTGCGGACCCATGGGATCGATGCCGCGGATCGGCATCGAGCCGCGCCGGATCGTGAAGTCGTGCGGCGCCAGCTCGCCCGCCCTCACGAAGTGACGCTCGGCCGCGTCGCGCTTGCCGTGCCGCGCCAGCCACTCCGCCAGCCCGAACTCGGCGCGCGCCTGCTGGTCCAGCGCCGTCGGCAGCGTCTGGAGCGCGCGCGTCTCGGCCGGCGCGAAGCCGGCCGTCTCGCCGCGCACCCATGCGCGCACGGCGGCGAGCGGCTTCGCGGACTCGAGGTTGGTGATGTGCTTGAACGTGTCGGTGCCGAAGACGACGTCGTTGGGCCGCACGATGCGCCCGCGCTCGTCGATCCAGAGCGCGGTGGGCACGTTGACGATGTTGTAGAGGTCGGGCAGGACGTGCTGGGTGTCGATCAGAACGGGATAGGTCGGCGCCGCCTTCTCGATCCAGGGGCGCGCGTCCTCCGCGCTCTTGTCGAGCGCGACGGCGATGACGACGAAGTTGCGGTCGCGCAGCTCCTCGTGGAGCGCCTGCCACACGGGCAGGTCGAGCCGGCAGCCTCACCACGAGGCCCAGGCCACCAGGAGAATCTTCTTGCCGCGATAGGACGAGAGCGTGTGCGGCCGGCCCGCCAGATCGGGCAGCGTGAAGTCGGGCGCGATCAGGCTTCCGAGCGCCTGCGCGCGCTCCCCGGCGGAGACGCCCAGGTAGGCCGCGCCCTCGTCGGCGTCGAGGGCGAGCGGCCGGTCGAGCGTGGCCGCCACCTCGCCGAGGTCGAAGACGCCGCCCTCGCCGAGCCGCGAGCCGGCAGGCAACGGCACGCACATCGCGTCGTTGCAGAGCGTCGCGTCGTGCAGCTCCCAGCCCAGCGCGGCGCGCAGCGCGTCCGCCGACAGCCGCACGCGACCGCCCTCGACGCTCGCCGGCACCGTGCCCACGCGGCCCTGATCGATCAGCGTGAATGTCATCGCTATCCCCACGCCCACACGGGCTGCTCGAAGTGATCGACGCGCGTCGGCCGGCCGTGCATCACGACCTCGCGCAGCTGGTAGACGACGGCCGCCGTCGGCGCGTGCACCAGCGTCGAGAGCAGCGGCACCTGGATGACGGGCCGGTCGCTCTCGGGAATCGTCACGAGGCGCGGCACGTCGGGATGGTCGAGGTCCTGGAGCGGGACGCGGTGCACGGAGGCGACCTCGTCGGGGTTCGGCGCCAGCACGGGGTCGGCGCCGCCCCAGAAGACGACCGGGGTGATGAGGAAGCCCGAGCGCGTCGGATAGTCGTCGAGCAGGCCGAGCACCGCGTCGGCGCCGAGCGTGAGGCCGACTTCCTCCGAGAGCTCGCGCCGCGCGGCCTCGAGCGCCGACTCGCCGGGCTCGAGCCGTCCCCCCGGCAACGCCCACTGCCTGGCGTGCTTACGCAGGCCGGCCGCGCGGCGCGTGAGGAGAAAGCACGCGCGGCCCGCATCGTCGCTCAGCAGCACGACGGCGACGGCAGCCGGCCGCCGCCCGTCGACCGGCAGCCCGCGCCGCTCGAACGCCGCGAGATGCGCGACCGCCCTCGCGCGAAGCGCGTCATCGAGGAGCGCCCCGGGTTCCCCGGGGCGCTCGGAGCGTTGGGGAGTTTGAGGGGCCATGTCGGGGCCCCCCATCTAATAGGCCGGCACCACGCCGCCGCCCACGGTCTTGCGCACGGCCGCCACCTCTTCGGCCGCCTTCAGCGCGAGGTGGCGCGAGTCGCTGGCGAGGGTGACGAAGCGATAGCCGGCGGCGATCATCTTGAGCGAGTACGCGGCGGTGGCGTTGTGGATGCCGGCGATGACGCCGTGGCGCTTGCAGGCCTCGACGATCTGCTGCTGCGCCTCTACCACCGGCGCGTCCGTCTGGTCGAGCCTCGGCTTGCAGCCCAGCGCCAGGCTCAGGTCCGAGGGACCGACATAGATCGCGTCCACCCCCGGTGTCGAGAGGATCGCGTCGAGGTTCTTGAGCGCCTCCGCCGTCTCGATCATCGGCATGATCACGATGTCGTCGTTGGCGCGCTCGACGTAATCGCTGCCGGCGTAGATCGAGGCGCGCACGGGACCGAAGGAGCGGTAGCCGCGGGGCGGGTATTTGCACGCGGCCACCAGCGCCTCCGCCTGCGCGCGCGTGTTGATCATCGGACAGATGACGCCGTACGCGCCGGCGTCGAGGATCTTCATCAGGTACGCCGGGTCGTTCCACGGCACGCGCGCGAAGGGCATCACGCCCGTGGTGGAGATACCCTGGAACATGGAGACGGCGGTTTGGTAATCCACCACGCCGTGCTGCATGTCGACGGTCAGCGAGTCGAAGCCCTGGTGCGCCATGACCTCGGCCGTGAAGGCCGTGGGAATCGACAGCCACCCGTTGACCGCTGTCTCGCCGCGCTTCCACATCGTCTTGAGGCGGTTTTCTCGCACGGTGCTCTCCCTTCGGGCGGATACGCCCGGGCCACTGTACCGCACCTCGGTGGCACTCGTCTTGCGGCGAGCGACGCCGGGGTGGCCCCCCGAGGAGGAGTGTCATGAAGGTGCTGACCATCATCAGCCTCGTCGCCGCGGCGCTGGTCGCCCTGACCGGTCCGGCGGCGGCTCAAATCCAGTTGGTGAACGAGGCGGATCGTGAGTTCGTGAGCAAGGCCGCGACAGGCGGCACGGCCGAGGTCGAGCTCGGACGCGTCGCAACGCAGCGCGCGGTCCGGCCGTCCGTGCGGTCCTTCGCCGAGCGCATGGTGGCCGACCACGGCCGCGCCAACGCGGAGCTGGCGGCGCTCGCCCGCCGCAAGGGTCTCGACGTGCCGACGGCGCTCGAGCCGTCGCAGCAGGCGATGCGCGATCGGCTGAGCGGGCTCAGCGGCCCCGACTTCGATCGCGCCTACATGTCGGAGATCGTCCGCGACCACACGGAGGACATCGCGCTCTTCGAGCGCGCGGCGGAGATCTCCTCGGATCCGGATCTCAAGGCGTGGGCGACGCGGTCGCTGCCGATGCTGCGCGACCACCTCGCGCTGGCGCGGCAGGTGAACTCGGAAGTCGTGCTCGGTCCCGTTCCAGCGCCGGCGGCGCTGCCCGCGGCCTTGATCATCCCGTGGTGCCAGGGCGCCTACGCACCGGCCGCAGGCTCGAACTTCGGAAGCTGCCCGCCGGCGAGATAGCGTCATCGAGGCGCGCCACGGCTTCGCCGGGGCGCGACGAGCGCTGGGGGGTGTGGGGGGCCATCTCGGGGCCCCCCACGTTTATCGAACGGCCATTTCGGGGCCCCCCACGTCTATAATCTCCGGCCGTGACGCCCCGCCCGTTCACCATCCGCGTGCCCGACGCCGTGCTCGACGACCTGCGCGCGCGCCTGGCGCGCGTGCGCTGGCCCGACGAGATCCCCGGCGAGCCGTGGCGCTACGGCACCGACCTCGCCTACATGAAGTCGCTCGTCGGCTACTGGCGCGACCGCTACGACTGGCGCGCGCAGGAGGTGGAGCTCAACGCGCGCCGGCAGTTCACCGTGGCGCTGGGCGGCATCGACCTGCACTTCATCCACGAGCCCGGGGTGGGGCCGCGCCCGATGCCGCTGCTGCTCTCGCACGGCTGGCCGGGCTCGATCGTCGAATTCCGGCGGCTGGTCCCGATGCTGACCGATCCGGCGCGCTTCGGCGGCGATCCGGCTGACGCGTTCACCGTCGTCGCGCCTTCACTGCCGGGCTACACGTTCTCGTTCCAGCCGAACCAGACGCGCTTCAGCGTGCCGCAGATGGCCGACCTCTTCGCCACGCTCATGACCGACGTGCTCGGCTACGCGCGCTTCGCCGCGCAGGGCGGTGACTGGGGCGCCTTCGTGACGTCGTACCTGGGCGCCGCGCACGCCGACAAGCTCGTCGGCGTCCACGTCAACCTCCTGGCGGTGCCGCGCGACCGCGGCGCGCCCGCTGCGACACCGGCGCCGGACGAGCGCGCGTACCTCGAGGAGCTGGACCACTGGCTGCGCGAGGAGACCGGCTACCAGGCGATCCAGGGCACGAAGCCGCAGACGCTGGCGTACGGGCTGACCGACTCGCCGGTGGGGCTCGCCGCGTGGATCGTCGAGAAGTTCCGCGCGTGGAGCGATTGCGACGGAGACGTCGAGCGACGCTTCGACAAGGACACGCTGCTGACGAACGTGATGCTCTACTGGGTCACCGGCGCCATCAACTCGTCCTTCTGGCCCTACTACGCGCGCAACCACTCGCCGTGGCCGATCACGGCCAGGCAACCCGTGACGGCGCCGGCGGCCTACGCCGCCTTCCCGAAGGAGATCCTGCACCCGCCGCGCGCGTGGGTGTCGCGCGTATACACGGACCTCCGGCGCTGGACGGAGATGAAGTCGGGCGGACACTTCGCCGCGCTCGAGGAGCCCGCCGCGCTGGCCGAGGACGTGCGCGCGTTCTTCCGCGCGTTCCGCTGAGCGGGCGATCGAGGAGCGGCTCGGCTTCGCCGGGCCGCTCCGAGCGTCGGGGGGGTGTGGGGGGCCATGTCGGGGCCCCCCACGTGGCAGGCGTCGGGCGGACACTTCGCCGCGCTCGAGGAGCCCGCCGCGCTGGCCGAGGACGTGCGCGCGTTCTTCCGCGCGTTCCGCTGAGTGTCACGTCAGCGGGACGTAGTCGTACTCGCCCATGCCCTGCAGCACGAGGAACGTGGCCGAGCTCTGCCCGGCGTTGGTGACGAGGTGCGGCCGGCCGGGGCGCACGCTGTAGGTCTCGCCGGGGCGCAGCCGCACGTCCTCCTTCGGCTCGCGCAGGAAGAGCCGCAGCTCGCCCTCGAGCACGTAGAAGGTGTCCTGGATGTTGGTGTGGAAGTGCCACGGCACCTGCTGCTTGGGCGAGATCTGCAGCTCGTTGATACGGAAGCCCGGGCGCTCCGCGTGCCGCGCGCGGCGTTCCACCTCGTAGAGTGCGCTCGAATCCTTGACGCCCTGCATGTCCATCCTCCTAGTCCTGCGCCAGCGCGACGCGCACGTCGCGCCGCGCGCTCTGACGCGCCACGGTGAGCGTGACGGTGGCGCCGACACCAGCCGCCTCGAAGAGGTCCCGGACGTCGTCCTCCGAGCGTACCGGCTTGCCATCCACGGCGACGATGCGATCGCCCAGGACCACGCGGCGCGAGCGCGTCAGCTGCGCGCCGGCGAGCCCGGCCTTCGCGGCGGGGCCGTCGGGCTGCACCTCGGCCAGCGCCACGCCGTCCGTCACGCCGACGGCCTTATTGAAGCGCTCGGGGATGAAGGAGGCGCCGATGCCCGCCTGGATGGCGCGCCCTCGCGCGATGAGCTGCGGCACGAGCCGCGTGACCGTGTCGACCGGAACCGCGAAGCCGATCCCGGCCGACGCCCCGCTCGGGCTGAAGATCGCGGTGCTGACGCCGATGAGCCGGCCGCCGGAGTCGAGCAGCGGGCCGCCCGAGTTTCCGGGATTGATGGCGGCGTCGGTCTGGATGACGTCGCGGATGCGCCGCCCGCTCGGCGAGCGCAGCTCGCGCCCGAGCGCGCTCACCACCCCCGTGGTGAGGGAATGGTCGAGGCCGAACGGGTTACCGACCGCGTAGACGTGCTGGCCGACCAGCAGCGTGCGCGAAGTGCCGGGCGCCAGCGGCGTCAGGTGCTCGCGCGGCGCGCGGATCTTCAGCACGGCCAGGTCCTTCTCGGGTGCGGCGCCGACCACGCGCGCCTCCCACTCCGACTGGTCCGCGAGCGTCACCGAGAAGGCGTCGCCCTGCTGGATCACGTGGAAGTTCGTGACCACGTGACCCTCGCGGTCCCAGACGAAGCCGCTGCCCGTCCCCGACGGGATCTGCTGCACGTCGAGCGTGAAGAGGCCACGGCGCAGCGCCAGGCTCGTGATGAAGACGACCGACGGCCGCGCGCGGCGGAAGATCTCGATCGTGCGCCGCTCCTCGGGCGTGAGGTCCTGCGCGGCCGCAGGCCCCGCGAGCGCCGCCACCATCAGCGCGGCGAGGACCGCGCGAGCGAGACGCGTGACAGGCGGATTCCTCGTTTCGATGGTGGGATTATTGCATGCCTCTGGTGCGCCGTGACAGAGGGCTTCGAGGAGTTTCTCCGTGAGCGACGAGAGCACGCCGAGCGCCCGCGCCGTCTGCCTCGATCCGGTCGAGCGCTGAGGGACCACCGCCAGCCGTGACGCTGCCCACGACGAGCGAGCCGCCGCGGTCGGAGCCCGCCGAGCCGTGGAGCGCGAGCGCGCCGGTCGATGAGCCCGTGCGCCCCGCCACGTCCCCACCGGGCGTGCCCGACCGGCCCGCCCCGATGATCGAGCTGCCGTCACGACCGTTCGTCGGGTCCGCGCCAGCGCGCCGCGTCCGACCGCCCCGCGCGACGGCGCCCGCGCTGGCGTCGGCCCCCGCGGTGCCGCCGGCGCCGTCGGCGCCGGAGGAAGCCACCGCGGCGTGGATGCTGAGCACATACGGCCGGGGCGAGGCGGAGGCGCGCGCCCGGGCCGCGCTCGAGTTCTACGACGCGCACTCGGCCGACGGCCGTTACTGACGCCGCGCGCTCGCCGAGATCTCCGCCACGCGCTGACCGTCCCCGCCCGCAGAGGCTCGATCCCGCTTGTGCGATGGGTGTCACCTGTGAGAACGATAGGCGCGATGGAAGAGACCGCCCGGAGCGTGGAGACCGTCCAGGCGCTGCTCGAGCGCGGCGACCGCCGCCGGCTCGTCGATCTGCTCACGGCCGCGCATCCCGCCGACGTCGCGGCGCTCCTGCGCGACCTGCCGCTCGAGGCGCAGGTGACCGTGTTCCGGCTGCTCTCCGCGCAGCGCGCGGGCGAAGTCCTCTCCGAGCTCGACGACCAGACGCTGCTGCAGCTCGTGCAGGCGCTCGATCAGCTCGAGGTCTCGCGCATCCTCGACGAGATGCCGCCGGACCACGCGGCGGAGGTCGTCGAGGAGCTGCCGCCCGCGCAGGCCGAGAGCCTGCTCGAGATGATGAAGGAGGAGCAGTCCGAGGACGTCCAGGAGCTGCTCGAGTACTCCGAGGACACGGCGGGCCGGCTCATGTCGCCCAACGCGGTGGCGGTGGGCGAGTCGGCCACCGTGGCCGAGGCCATCGAGCAGATCCGCAAGTCAGCGCCCGAGGGACGCGGCTTCGAGCTGTACGTGGTCGACGACCACCGCCACCTCGTCGGCGTGGTGCCGCTGCGGCGCCTGCTCACCGCGGCGCCGACGACTCCGATGTGGGCGATCCGCGATCCGAGCGTGGTGAGCGTGTCGCCGGAGACCGACCAGGAAGAGGTGGCGCGGCTCGTGGCCAAGTACGATCTCGTGGCGGTGCCGGTGACCGACAAGGAGCGCCGGCTGCTTGGCACCATCAGCGTCGAGGACGTGATCGACGTCCTCGGCGAGGAGGCGTCGGAGGACATTTTCCGGCTCGCCGGCTCGGACGCCTCCGAGCTCGACCGCCGCTCGCCGCGCGAGATCGCGCTCATGCGCCTACCCTGGATCCTCACCACCCTGCTCATCGAGCTGGGCGCGGGCATCGTCATCCACTACTACGACGCCACGCTCAGCCGCGTGATCCTCCTCGCCTCCTTCATGCCGGTCATCCAGGCCATCTCCGGCAACACGGGGCTGCAGTCGGTGACGATGGTCGTGCGCGGTCTCGCCACCGGCCACGTGCAGCTCGCGCGCTGGTGGGAGCCGCTGCTGCGCCAGATCCAGACGACGTCGATCATCGGCGCCGTGTGCGGCGTCGTGGTCGGTATCCTCGGCGCGGTGTGGCACGGCACGGTGTCCTTCGGCCTCGTGGTAGCCGTCTCGATGTTCATCTCGGTCAACCTCTCGGGGGCGGCGGGCACCGCGATCCCGATGGTGTCCAAGAGCCTCGGCTTCGACCCCGCGCTGACGGCGGGCCCCTTCGAGACGGCGCTTCAGGACGTGCTCGGGGTCACCATCTTCCTCGGGCTGGCGACGGCGCTCCTTCGCTTTCTCGCGTGAGCGCGTGACCGCGCCCGTGTCCGTCGCGCAGGTCGTGCGCGCCTTCGCGCTGACCGGCATCCTCTCCGTCGGCGGCGGCCGCGCTGCGTTCTTCTACGAGGCGCTCGTGACGCGCCGGCGCTGGATGCGCGTCGACGAGTTCCTCCAGGACTTCACGCTCGCGCAGCTCCTGCCCGGGGCGACGTTCTCGAACCTCTCGATCACGCTCGGTCACCGCCTGGCCGGCGTGGCCGGCGCCCTCGGCGGTCTCGCGGCGGTGATCGTCCCCGGCGGCGTCGTCCTCGTCCTGCTCGCGGCGCTCTACATCGCGCGCGGGCTGACGCCCGACGTGGCGACGCTGATGCGCGGCATGAGCGCCGCCGTGGTGGGGCTGGTCGCCGTCACCACGCTTCGCATGGCGCGCCCCACCCTCGTGAGCGCGCGCGCGATCGCGATCGCGGCCGCGACGTTCGCCGCCGTCGGGCTCCTCAAGCTCAACACGCCCGCCGTCATCGTCGTCATGGCCGCACTCGGCCTCTGGCTGAACCGTCCGGAGCCCGCGCCATAGCCCCCGAGGGCCATCCATGAGACATCCTGTGTCAACCATCGCGCGCTCAGGCGGCGGCGAGCGCCTGCGCGGCGCGATGTCGGCCGACGTGGTATGGGGTGCGGTCCTGCCAGCAGCGCCAGAGAATGCGGGCCCACGCGCGAGCGAGGATCCGGATCGCGTGCTGATGGCGACACCCACGCGCACGCGCGCGCTGATACACGAGGGCCGCC
>QHRU01000004.1 GCA_003220225.1 Candidatus Rokuibacteriota bacterium | reverse complement strand
GTCGGCGCTCGAGGTCCCGCCGCCGGGAGTGGGTGTGAACACGGTCACGGGGACGGTGCCCTGGGTGGCGATGTCGGCTGCCGCAATCTGGGCCTGCAGCTGCGTCCCGCTCACGAACGTGGTGGTGCGATCGCTGCCATTCCAGCGCACCACCGACGAGCTGATGAAGTTGGTCCCGCTCACCGTCAGGGTGAAGGCCGCACCGCCCACCATCGTGCTGCTCGGTGAGATCCAGCTCAGCGTCGGGGCGGGACTGTTGATGCTGAACGTGACGCTGCTCGACGTGCCGCCCCCCGGTGTGGGAGTGACCGCCGTAACCGAGGCCGAGCCGGCCGTGGCGATGTCCGCCGCCGTGATCTGCGCATCGAGCCGCGTACTGCTGACGTAGGTCGTTGTGCGGTCGGCGCCGTTCCACCGCACTACCGACGAGCTGATGAAGTTTGTGCCGGTCGCCGTCAGCGTGAATGCGGCCCCGCCCGCCGCTGCGCTGCTGGGTGAGAGCGAGCTCAGCGTCGGGACTGGATTGTTGATCGTGAACGTCTGCGCGCTCGAGGCGCCCCCACCTGGCGTCGGGTTGAAGACGGTGACCGGCGCGGTGCCCGGCGTCGCGATGTCACTCGCCAGAATCTGCACCTGGAGCTGGGTGCCGCTGACGAACGTCGTCGATCGGTCGCTACCATTCCAGCGCACGACCGACGAAGCGATGAAGTTCGTCCCTGTGGCTGTCAGGGTGAATCCGGCACCGCCCGCCGCCGCGCTGGGCGGCGAAATCGAGGTCAGCGTCGGCGCTGGATTATTGTTGATGGTGAAAGTCTGCGCGCCCGAGGGCCCTCCCCCTGGCGTCGGGTTGAAGACCGTCACCGACGCAGTGCCCGCCGTAGCGATGTCATTCGCCAGAATCTGCGCCTGGAGCTGGGTGCTGCTGAGAAAGGTCGTCATCCGATTGGCGCCGTTCCAGCGCACCACCGATGAACTGTTGAAGTTCGTGCCTGTCGCCGTCAGCGTGAACGCAGCGCTCCCGGCCAGCGCGCTGGGCGGCGAAATCGAGCTCAGCGTCGGCACGGGATTGTTGATCGTGAATGTGGAGGCGCCCGAGGGACCCCCGCCCGGCGTGGGGCTGAACACGGTGACCGAGGCCGTTCCCGCTGTGGCGATGTCGGCCGCGGTGATCTGGGCCTGCAGCTGAGTGCTGCTGACATAGGTTGTCGTCCGGCTGGTGCCGTTCCAGCGCACGACGGACGTGATGGCGAAATTCGTGCCGGTCGTCGTCAGCGTAAATGGGGCACCGCCTGCCAATGCGTTGCTCGGGGCGATCGAGCTGAGGGTGGGCACGGGATTCGTGGCCGTGATCGTGAATGTCACGGAGCTCGATGTGCCCCCGCCCGGCGTGGGATTGAAGACGGTGACCGCGGCGGCACCCGTCGCGGTGATGTCGCTCGCCAGGATCTGGGCCTGGAGCTGGGTGGTGCTGACGAAGGTGGTCGTCCGGTCACTGCCCTTCCAGCGGACCACTGACGATGCGAGGTAGTTTGTCCCTGTAACCGTAAGCGTGAACGGCCCGCTGCCCACCGCCGCGGTACTCGGCGAAATCGAGGTCGCCGTCGGCACGGGATTGTTGATGGTGAATGTCTTCGCCGCGGAGGTGCCGCCGCCGGGCGTGGGAGTGAACACAGTCACCGACGCGGTGCCCGCCGTCGCGATATCCGCCGCGGTGATCTGGGCTTGCAGCTGACCGTGGCTGACGAAGGTCGTCGTCCGGCTGCTGCCGTTCCAGCGCACGACGGAGGTGATCGCGAAATTGCTGCTATTCGAGGTCGCGGTGAGGGTAAAGGCCGCGCCGCCGGCTGTCACACTGGTCGGAGAGATCGAGCTGAGGGTCGGCGCGGGGTTCGTCGACGTGATGCTGAACGTCTTCGCCGCGGAGGTCCCGCCGCCGGGCGTCGGGTTGAACACGGTAACCGAGGAGCTCCCCGTCGCCGCGATGTCGCTCGCGAGAATCTGGGCCTGAAGCTTGGTGCTATTGACGAAGGTGGTGGTCCGGTTGCTGCCGTTCCAGCGCACGACCGACGAGGCGACGAAGTTCGTTCCCGTGGCCGTCAGCGTGAAGGCCCCACTCCCCACGGCGGCGGTGTTTGGAAGAATCGAGCTCAGTGTCGGAACGGGGTTGTTCTGGGCGGCGGCCGAACCGAAGCTCGCGACGAGGATTCCGAGGAGGACAACGACGAGCACCGAAAGCCGCCGCCTGACGCGGGTTTGGCAACGCTTCCAAATGGCGTTCGCGACGCGACGAGTCTCGCCCACCGTGGCCGGACAATGGGCCGTTCCGGGCCGATGGTCAATGGCTCAGTCTGCTGTTTTCATGGCTCCGTCTGCTATTTGATGGCCCAGTCTGCTGCCTTCATGGCTCAGGCTGCTGAGGTTCCATGGCCGGGCCTCACTTTTGGGTTGCAGGATCGATAGGGGGCGCCGCATACTGTCGCGGCCCGTGAGACTCGTTTCGGCCGCGCCGCCGACCGTTCTTGCTGTCGACGACGACCCCGTCGTTCGTGACCGCTTGGGCATCGTCCTTGACGAGCATTGTGAGCTCGTACTCGCAGCGGACGGCATTGAGGCCATCGAGACGCTGCGCTCGCGGTCGGTTGACGTTGTTCTCCTCGACCTCTTCATGCCTCGCATGAATGGCCACGAAACACTGACGCACATGCGCCGCGAACATGCACGAACGCCCGTCATCGTCCTCACTGCCGTCGCGGACGTCCCGACCGTCGTGGCTGCGATGAAGCAGGGCGCCTGGGACTACGTCACGAAGCCGTGGGAGGACGAGGTGCTCGTCACGCTTGTGCATCGCGCGGCACGCGAAGGCCGCGGAGAAGGAGGGGTGCTGCTCGTTAGCGACAGCGTCGCATCTCTCGCTCCGCTACAGCTAGCACTCGAGCTGCAGACTCGGGTGCTCGCCGCGAACATCGCCAAAGCGCTGCGATGCCAGTTTCTACCCACGGCGATCGTGGTCGAATGCTCGTCGACCCGGATCGCTGACGCTGTGGGTCGCCTTCAGGAGCGGTTCCCAAAGACTCCGGTCATTGTCATGCGTCACAACGATACGATGGTCGAGTCGAATTCCTTCGACGGGGCCCTGGCAGAATTGGTGCGGTTTCGCGCCATCAACCACGCTACCGAACGGCACACGGCAGTCAGTGCCGCGGTCGAATTCATGGTCGCGCACTATGACGATCCGCTCACCGTCCGCGAGATAGCGGAGGCCGCACATCTGTCAGAGGGTCGGCTCGCCCATATCTTCCGTGACAGCACCGGTCTTTCCATCAGGAGCTACGTGACTCGTCTCCGCGTCAGCATTGCGCGCCGCCTCCTGATGGAAACGACTGACACGCTCGACACCATCGCAACGCGCACGGGTTACGCGGACGTGTCTAACTTCTCACGTACGTTTAAAAGCATTGACGGCATCTCGCCGGGGGAATTCCGCCGAGCCAGACCGCGCGGGTAGAACACCGGCTCGACGAGGAAGTTCGGCTACCTCTGCGGCTCTCACCACCAGCGCGGCCGAACGGTGTGCGTGAACGGTCTCGAAGCACCGATGGAGGCGACGGACCACGCTGTGCTCGCTTCACTCGAGCGCGATCTGCTCCGGCGTGAGGTCGTCGAGCGAGCGATCGAGTTCGCGATCGACGAGCTGCGCCCGGGCAGCGACCCGGCCGAACGACGCCGCGACGAGGTCCTCAGGGAGATGCGCCGCCTGGACGGCGAGCTCAGCCGACTCACGGCCGCGGTCGCGAGCGGCGGCGACCTGCCGGCCCTCCTGGCGGCAGTCAAGGAACGCCAGGCGCAGCGCGAGCGTTGTGAGCGAGCGTTGGTCGAGCTGGACGCGACCGCGCGGATCGGCCGTCACGAGATCCCGCGCCTGGAGCGCGAGATCCGCCACCGCTTGGCCGACTGGCGGGCGATGCTGCGGCGAGAGGTCCCCGAGGCGCGGGAGATCCTCCGGAACCTCATCGTCGGCCGGACGTGTTCAAGCCCCGCCCAGAGGCTCGTGTCTACGAGTTCTCCGGGCGGGGGTCGTTCGGACGGCTCCTGGCGGGAACTACCAGTCCAGTTTCGGTGGTGACCCCGGCGGGTTTCGCAACCGTCGGTGCACACCGCCACGTGCTCGGAATCTTCCGTGTTGCTTAGGGTCAAGGCGTTGCGCGTCCTTGGCAGGTGCCCCCGCGGCAGCCCGGCCGGGATCCTCGTCACGCTCCTCGTCTCCAATGACGTCGCGCCGATCTGACCCGTGGGCCCCAGAGTCGTGAAACATGTTAATCTTGCGCCATGAAGACCATCACCGTGCGGGACCTGCGCCAGCGCTGGCCGAGAGCCGAGGCGATGCTGGAGCGCGAGAAGGAGATCACCGTCACACGCGATGGGAAGCCGGTCGCCAAGCTCGTGCGCGTCCGAGAGGTCGAGGCGGCCCGCAAGCGCTTCGATCCCCGACGGCATGCCCGGTGGCAGGCCAAGGTGAGTGGGCGGCGAACCGTCCGGTGGGTGGAGGAGTTCCTCATCGCCGACCGCCAGGCCCGCGAGGTCGGCGCTTCGCGTGGTCTACATCGACAGTAGCGCGCTGCTCAAGCTCCTCTGGCAAGAGCCGGAGAGCGACGCGGTGCGTGACCACGTGGCGAGCGAGGACCTCGTCATCGTCTCCTCGCTGGCGGAACTGGAGACCCACGTCCAGGTCACCGCGGCCTGGCTCGCGGGCCGATACGGGAAGGCCCGACGGGAACGCTTTCGTGCCAAGCTCGCAGAGTTCCGGGCCACCGATCCATTTCGATTTCGCCCGCTCCCAGGCAGCGTGTTCGAGACGGCCTTGCGGCAACATGTCGGCGCCGGCCGGACTCATTGCCGCACACTCGACCGGCTCCACCTGGCTGCCATGACCGAACTCGACGTCGCCCGCCTGATGACCCACGATGCCGTTCAAGCTCAGGCGGCGCGGGCTCTGGGGTTCGTGGTGGTGATTCCGGGGCGCGGAGCCAACCCGCAGGACTGAGGTTCGAGAGAGGAGATCCGGGGCTCCGCGAGTCCGCAAGAACGCGGGGCCCTGCACCCGCGGCGTGATCCCCCTCGCGTTGCCGAGCGAGGTCGTTTGCCGCTAGGATGCGTGGGCTGCCGCACGGCTTCGGCAGCGCACCTCCAGCATGGAGAGAACCGAGCCCCGTAATCGGATCCGACAACGGCGACCGCCCACCGCGGGCACGAGACTAGCCGTCGTGCCCAAGAAGCTGTCGCGTCTCCATCGGCCAGAGGGGATGTCGCTGGAGGCGTGGCAGACGACGTTGCGCCGCCAGTTCGGCCGCGAGCAGCGGTTCCTCCTGAAGAACAGCGGCGGTCATCCGATCTTCTCCGAGTTCGAGGTCACCAACCCCGAGAGCCGGAACGTCTATCGGGTCGCGATCCGCGGCAGCGAGCCCGGGAACAACTTCTGCTCTTGCCCGGACTTCGCCACGAACACGCTGGGGACGTGCAAGCACATCGAGTTCGCGCTCGCCCGTCTCGGGCGGAACTCTGAGAACCGCAAGGCGTTGGCGCGAGCCTTCGAGCCGCCGTTCAGCGAGGTCTATCTGCATTACGGCGCCCAGCGTCAGGTGCGATTCCGGCCACGCGCCGGCGCGTCGGCCGCGCTAACCCGTCTGGCGGCGCAGTACTTCGACGGCGGCGGGACGCTGCGGGCGGAGGCGTTCGCGCAGTTCGAGACGTTCCTGTCGGCGGCGGCGCGCCTCGATCCCGACCTGCGCTGCTACGATGACGCGCTTGGCTTCGTCGCTCAGGTGCGCGACGCCGAGCGCCGGGAGAAAGTGCTCGCCGAAGCCCTTCCGCGCGGCATCCGGAGCGCCGCCTTCAAGAATCTCCTCCGGGTGCCCCTCTACGACTACCAGCGCGAGGCTGCGCTCTTCGCCACCCGCGCGGGTCGCTGCCTCATCGGCGACGACATGGGGCTGGGGAAAACCATCGAGGCCATCGCGGTGGCCGAGATCATGGCCCACCACTTCGGCGTCGAGCGCGTGCTCGTCGTATGTCCGACCTCTCTCAAGCATCAGTGGGAGCGCGAGATCGCCCGCGTCGTCGACCGGCGGGTGCGCGTCATCGGCGGCTTCCGAGGGAGCCGTGAAGAGGGATTCCGGGCGGCGAGCTTCTACAAGGTCACGAACTACGACACGGTGCACCGGGACCTCGACCTGATCGCGGCCTGGTCGCCGGACCTCGTGATCCTCGACGAGGCGCAGCGCATCAAGAATTGGAACACGCGCACCGCCCGCAGCGTGAAGAAGATCGCCTCGCCCTACGCTCTCGTGCTCACCGGCACCCCTCTCGAGAACCGGCTGGAGGAGCTCGTCTCCATCGTGCAGTTTGTCGACCAGCACCGGCTCGGACCCACGTTCCGCTTCCTGCACGAGCACCAGATCCTCGATGAATTCGGCAAGGTCGTGGGCTATCGCAACCTCGACCGCATCGGCAAGACGCTGGCGCCGGTGCTCATCCGCCGGCGGAAGGAGGACGTCCTCCACCAGCTTCCCGAGCGCCTGGAAAAGCGGTTCTTCGTCCCGATGACACCCCAGCAGATGGAGCACCACGAGGAGAACCGCGAGATCGTGGGAAGGCTCGTGGCGAAGTGGCGACGCTTCCGGTTCCTTTCCGAGGCGGACCAGCGGCGGCTCCTGGTCGCGCTCCAGAACATGCGGATGGCGTGCGACAGCACGTATCTGCTCGACCAGCGGACCGACCACGGCGCGAAGGCCGACGAGCTGGCGACGCTGCTGGACGAGATCTTCGAGCGCCCGGATACCAAGGCGGTCGTCTTCAGCCAGTGGCTCAGGATGCACGAGGTCCTCGTGCGCCGACTCGAGCGACGGAAGTGGAGCCACGTACTCTTTCACGGCGGCGTCGAGAGCGCCAAGCGCAAGGACCTGATCGACCGGTTTCGTGAAGACCCGCGCTGCCGCGCGTTCCTCTCGACCGACGCCGGCGGCGTCGGTCTCAACCTCCAGCACGCGACGGTCGTGGTGAACATCGACCTGCCCTGGAATCCAGCCGTCCTGGAGCAGCGGATCGGCCGTGTTCATCGCCTCGGCCAGACACGGCCCGTGCAGGTGGTGAACTTCGTGGCCAAGGGCACGATCGAGGAGGGGATGCTGTCAGTCCTGGGATTCAAGCGCTCGCTCTTCGCCGGTGTCCTCGATGGCGGCGACCGCGAGGTGTTTCTCGGCGGCAGCCGGCTCAAGCGCTTTATGGAGAGTGTCGAGAACGTCACGGCCGGTATTCCGACGCCGATCGTGGAGGAGGCTGCCGAGCCAGCCGCGACCGAACCACCAGTCGTCGAGGACAGCGTCGATGACGACCGCGAAGTGGCGGTGGCCTCTGCCTCGCTCCGCCCGGCCGCTGACCCTCTGAGCAATCTGCTCCGGACTGGTCTCGAACTGCTCAGCCAGTTCGCGTCCGCGGCTGGAACGGGTCAGGCGGCGGCCGGAGCGACGCCGTCACGACTGTTCGAGCGCATCCGTGACGAGCGCTCGGGCCAGAGCTATCTCAAGATCCCGATGCCCGAGCCCGAGGTCGTGGACCGCATCGCGCAAGCATTGCAGGTGCTCCTGGAAAGCTTCAGGCGCTGAGCAGCATCGCTTCCGCGAGCGTCCCGACGGACTTCGCGGGTTCGAAACCGAGAACGATCCCCAAAAAATCACGAAGTTATCTGGTGACCCCGGCGGGATTCGAACCCGCGATCTCGACCTTGAAAGGGTCGCGTCCTGGGCCAGGCTAGACGACGGGGTCGCGACGGCCAGTATACCGCGCGCCGCGCCCGGATCCGCGGCGCGACGCGCGGCGGGCTTCGCGACTACTGGGCCTTCGAGACGTTCGTGTGCACCTGGACCGTCTGCGACAGCGTATAGCGCGGCGACTCGCCGATCCAGACCTGGATCGGGCCGGACGGCGACTCCACCACGATCATGCCGCGCGCCACGCCCATCACGCGGCCGGTCACCACGGCCGAGTCGCCGGGCTGGCTCGACATCGACGCCGAGGGATCAGTCGACGACGACGCGCCCGCGCGCGTGGCGGGCACCATGTCGACCGCCTGCACGGAGATCATCACCTGGACGCGGTCACCGGCGGCGAAGCGCTCGTTCGCGCCGGAGGCGGCCCAGACGTGCAGCGGGCCGCGCTCGGAGTTTATCGAGAGCCGGCCGGACGGATCGACGGCGGTCACCGTCCCCGTCACCGTCTGCTGATTCACAGGGCCGCGCGGCACCGGCGTCATGGCGACCGCCGGCGTGATCGTGCGTGGGATCTCGGCCGGCGGCGCGATCTGGCCACGAATCGTCGCGATCTGGTGCAGCTGCAGACCTCTGATCTGCTCCGGTGTCGTCTTCACCCGGAACGTCTCCGCGCCGCGGCGGAGCGTCACGGTGTTCTCGCGCTCATCCCAGGTCCAGACCTCTCCGGTGAACGTGTCGCCGGAAGCCTGGGCGGCCGGACCGGTCCGGGAGGCGCAGCCGACGAGAGGAAGGAGGACGAGCGAAGCGACGGCGAGCCGCATCATGGTTTTCATGCGGCGGGAAGTCTTACAAACTCGGTGCCAGCCACGGGTCGACAATCTTTCGCGCGCATGCGGCCGGCGCCCCGCCGCGGCCTGTGGACGACTTTTCCACGTTTGTAGACGCGGGGGGAGCATCGGGCTAAGGTATGCCCCGTGGACGACGTCAGGCGGGCGTATGCGGCGGCCGGCATCACCGTGGATCAGCCCACGGCGTACGGCACCTACTACCGCCTGCGCTGCACGGCGTGCGGCGCCAACGTCGGGAACATCGGCGACCGCCTGCTGCCCGGCATGGCGGAGGCGCTCGTCGCGGGGCAGGCCGATCTCTACGCGGCGGGCATGCTCGGCTGCGCCTGCGGCCATCAGCGCGCGACCGCTACCGCGCGCGGCGCGCGCGCCGCCGACGGCAACGGTGGCACCGTGACCACGCCGGCGCGCCTACCCGGTGACGGCTGGCCGTTCTGGCGGCGCGTCTACGCCGCGGGCGATCCCCTGCCGCGCTTCACGCGCGCGACCGCCCCCGCGCAGCGCTTCGACGAGGGCGACACGCTGCCGCCCGAGTATCGCGACCT
>QHRU01000003.1 GCA_003220225.1 Candidatus Rokuibacteriota bacterium | reverse complement strand
GGCGGATGGGGTGAGACACTGCCGTCGGGTCACCACGCTCCTCGCCGCCGTTCCGGAGTCCCGCGAGACCCTGATGCTCGAGCTCACCTCGCGCATCGCGCTGCTCGAAATCGGCCGCATCGCCGGAATCGAGGAGCGTGAGGCACGGGGCCTCTTCGACGAGGCGCGCGCGGTCGCCGAGCGACTTCAAGACAAGGCAGGCCACGCGTTCCTGCTCACGTCCTACGGACGCCTGTGCGGGCTCGCGGGCGACGTGGGGCAGTACCTCGCCTGCGCGGAGCGCGCTACGGAGTTCGCCGAAGGATCCGACGCAGTGTTCGAGTTCGAGATGCGCTCAGTGCTGGCCCACGCACAGCTTGCGGTCGGCCGCCTCGCTCCCGCCCGTGCGACCGCCGAGCGTGCTCTGACCGAGGTCGCGCAGGTTGCCGGACTGCGGGAGGCGGTCGGGCGTTCCACCGCACCTGGCTTGTGCCGCGTCTGGTGGGCGCTGGCGAGCGCACACCTCGGGCGCACGGCCGAGGCTGAGGCCGCCCTGGAGGCACTCCTCGCCGAGGAGAGCGAGCGCGCGCTCCAGGCCCTCTACGGAACGCACGCAATCCTGTGCGAGGTGCGGCGCCTGCGGGGTGATCTGCCCGGCGCGCTCGCCCACGGCCGCCGTGCCGTCGAGCTCGCGGAAGAGCGCGGAAGCGTGTTCTCTCGGGTGGAGGCCGCGGCGTTTCTCGGCGCTGCGGAGCTCGCGGACGGCGACCTCACCGCGGCCACGAGTGTGCTCGAGCGGGCGCTCGCGCTCGCTCGTAATCGGCGCACTGCGCTGTGGTACGAGCCGCGCATCCTCGCGACGCTCGCGGACGCGAACCTGGCCGCCGGTGACCGCTCGGGAGCCCGCGCGCTCCTCTCTGAGGCGCGTGAGCTCGTCGATCGGGGACGAGGCTGGCGGCTTGGCGCCTTCGATGTTGCGCTGGCGTGGGTTCGCCTCCTGGCTTCGGAGCCCACCCCCGACCGCACCGCGATCGAGAACGCGCTCGAGTCCCTGGACGCCCTCACGGCCGAGCTGGGCTCCGATCCTTATCGGCGCATCGCTGCGCTCGAGCGCGCACGCCTCGCCGACTTCCGCGCGTAGCCATCGCGGCTGTCGATTTCGGCCCCCTCTGAACGACAAGCTGGTGTCCGCAGCCATTCGCCCGCAGCGGGAGGGTTTTGAAGTCCATCGGCCTGGTGTATCTTGTCGAGAACGACATGAACGCGATGTCCAGAAAGGAGGCGGACGCCTGCGTCGAGGAAAGCCTGGCCTACGATGACGCCTCCGGAAGGCCGGCCACTTCGTCGTCGCCCAACGCGCTACAGCCAGTCGAGAGAGCAACCACGATCCGGGTGCAAGGAGCTTCGCCCGTGAGGAGAATGCGATGAAGTTCATGTTCATGATCTACCACGACGAGAACGTGCTGGACGCGATGCCCGAGAAGGAGATGCAGCCTCTTGTCGACTCCGCGATCGAGTACGCCGAGGAGATCCGACGGAGCGGCCACTACATCGTCTCGGACGCTCTGCAGCGGGTCCGGACGGCCCGGACCATCCGCGTCCGCGCCGGCAAGGTCTCCACCACCGCCGGCCCCTTTGCCGAGACAAAGGAGCAGCTGGGTGGATTCTTCCTCATCGAGGCCAAGGACATGGACGAGGCCTGCGCGGTCGCCGCGAGGTTCCCGCCGGCGCGCGTCGCGGTGATCGAGATCCGGCCGGTCCAGGAGTTGAACCACTCTCGTGATCGACGCGGTCTACCGAGCTGAATCGCGCTGCGTCCTCGCCACGCTCATCCGTCTGCTCGGCGGCTTCGAACTCGCAGAGGAGGCGCTGCACGAAGCCTTCGCCGCGGCGGTCGAGCAGTGGCCGTTCCGCTTTGACGGAGTTGCGGGGCAACACTGGACGATCAGAGTCGTGGGCTCAAGCTCCGTCCCGCCAGAGCATCAGCTGATCGGTCATGGTTTCCAGAACCCTTGCGATGGGATGCGGAACGCCCGGTTGAAGCGCGAGGACGCGTTCTCCCACGCGATGATCATCGTCAGCTCGGCGATGGTGTCGTCGTCGTAGTGCCGTTGCACGCGCGCGAATAGCTCGTCGTCGACGTCGCGGTGCGTCTCAGTGATCGCGTCGGCGTATTCGAGCGCCACCTTCTCCGCCTCGCTGAAGAGCGGGCTCTTCGCATAGTCGTTGAGCGCCTCGATCTTCTCCGTCGAGATGCCGTTCCTGCTGCCCACGGCAGCATTGACGTCCTGTCAGAACTCGCAGCCGTTCCACGAGGCCACGCGCCGATTGAGCAGCGCCCGGAGTGTGACGGGCACGCGCTTCGTCTCTTGTTGGAGAGCGGCCCACATCGCCTTCGCGGCGCGGAAGTATGCCGCGTTGCGCGCGTAGAAAAGGTAGGGATAGAGCGGCGCGCCCCGGAGCTTGCGCTGTTCCTCGAGCGTTTCGCGCAGGTCGTCCGGGAGCGTCTCGACGTCGACCGGCGGGATGCGCGTTTTCCCCTCGAGCATGGCCACCTCCTCCACGTCCGGCTATGCGGCGTCCCACGCCCGGTCAAGAGCCAGTTGCCACGCGCCGCAAGCGGACCAGTCTCGACGGCACATCACGGTTCCGATTTCCATAACGATGTTGCGCCTGCGCTCAGCCAGTGGCCAGCCGCCGGGGTCCATGCATGCTTGGCCGCGTCGCGCGGCGCAGGCCCAGGAGGATATACGCGTGCAGCGCCCAGACCATCGTAGCCCGTGCACGCTCTCCGACCAGAGCCAAAGCCGCGAGCCCACGGGCCGATTGTCTGCCGGGGAAACCGGAACAGCGCCGCACCGGAAGACCCACCGCGCGCGGCCTTTTTCAACCGTTGCTTCCAGCAGCGGCGGTCAACTCGGGGAGCGGGCCAGATGCGAACATCTTTCGCCCAATGTCCAGATCAATGTCGCCTTCATCGGAGTGTGCGCATTTTACAGTACCCGGTGGACATGGAGATAGCTTCGTCCTGCGCCGCGACCCGGCAATCGAGGACGCCAGTCACGCTTGTTGTGGTTCCGGGGAGGCTGATTCGTAAGAACGACATCAATTGTCCGAACAAGCCGCCCTTTTCTATTGCGCGTTCATCCAGGTATCCGAGCCCGTCAGCTTGACAGCCACATCCGAAAAGAAAAGCCGGAGGGGCCCTCCGTCCGCCGTACCGCGGTGGTCTGTCGAGATAAGAAGAGGGCCGGCTTTCTTATAGCCCTCCCACGTTGCGATGACGACGCTCGGCTTCTTGGGCCCGCCGCGGTGGTAGACGAATTGCTCGATGCGGTTGTCTTTGCCGACGTAGAGGTCCCAGGTGTCGCCGGGGGCGTAACCGACATCCGAGGGATACTTCACCGAGACCAGCTCGGCCGAGCCGTTGCCCAGCGGCAATTCTTGCTTGCCCTTGTCTTGTACATTGGCGCTGGTGTCCCAGTAAGCATGGAAGGGGAACAGAAGCCAATAGTTATCGTTGATGAAACCCGGATCGATGTCGTTCTTGACGGCGTCGGACTGGCTGCTAAGTTGAGAGCGAACGTATGTAGCCTTTACGGGCTTGCCGTCCTTATCCTTTCCTTCATAGGAGACTTGCCCGGTCTTGGGCTCCCAAACCCACGAACGGGAGACATTCAATCCGGGGAACTGTAGGTTGAAGGTGTAGCGGATCGCATCAATTTGCCCGAACGAATCAAGGCCATAGGTCTTGGCAATCTGTTCGGCAACGGATGAGTGCTTCTGCGAGCAGGAGGTTGCAGCAAGGACCAGCACCCCAAGAACTATGCAACGGATCGTTGTTGAGCGGCCTAATTTCCTCATGGAGGGTCCTCGTTTGGCACCCGTGTTGTGAGCTTTCGCGGTGTAGAGCACTTTCTCTCTTGGGGTGATGTGGGATTCTGTTGCGTGAGCGAGTTGAGTCAATTGGAAACTCCCTTCTGACGAACTGTTCGTTGCTAGGTTACCTTCGGACGGTATGACAGTTGCGATTAAACCATAACTGAAGAACGAGTGTGTTGGACGGAGGTATTGATCGATACCTTGGTATGAGTCGGGTCGAGTTGCTGATCCGCCACGCTTCTCCAATGACCTGATCCGCCCGAACCAACAATGACTGAGGGATCGTCAGGCCGAGCGCCTTCGCGGTCGTGAGGTCGATGACCAGTCGAACTTCGTCGGCTGCTCCACGGGGAGGTCAGCTGGTTTGGCGCCTTTGAGAATCTTGTCGACGTAGATGGCAGCGCGGCGAAACAAATCGGCCAGATTCGCCCCAAAGGTCATCAGGCCCCAGCCTGTCAGCATCAAGGCCGTTGCGGCTTGGGCTGCTGCGGCTTCGGGCCGAAGGCTCTTGCCGTGTCGCGCTGGGGTCGATTCGTCCGGGAGAGCTCGCGCTGGCGCGCCAGCTCCTTGATCCCCTGCGCCTTGTAGTCCGCGCTCGTGAGCGACGCGAGAAACGCCACGACGTCGTCGATGTCGCCCTCGGTGAGCGCGAGGGGCTGGATGTCCTCGTCCAGATAGGGATTCTGTAAGCCGTCGCCCTTGTTGTAGTGGTCCATCACATCCCACAGCGTCTCCTGCGAGCCGTCGTGGAAGTAGGGCCCCGTCACCAGCACATTTCTGAGACCCGGCGTCTTGAAGGCCGCAATATCGCGCGCGCTCCTGGTGATGAGAAAGCGGCCGAGCGCCGACATGTCCGTTTGGAGGGCGGCACGGTCGATCTGCGACGTATCGCCTGACTTGATCGCCTGCTCGGCCTGACGGGCCAGCGCTACGACGTTGTGGCGGATGATGCCGATGCCGATGTTGTGGAAGTCGTTGTCGGTGAAGTAGGTGGCATCCCGCTTCTGCTCGCTCAACGCATGGCACTTGTTGCAGCGGGCACGGGTGTTGAAGAGCTCCCAGCCGCGCTTGGCGGCGTCATCGATGGCATTCTGATCGCCGGCGATGAAGTGATCGAACGGTGCATCAAACGACAGCTGCGTTCCCTCGTAGGATGCGATGGCACGCAGCAGATCGCGGGCGTTGGGTGGAGCGCCGAAGACCTTTCGGAAGGCGTCCTGGTATTCCGGGATGGCGGCGATCCGGGCCACCGCAGCGTCGAGGCTCGGCTGGCCCATCTCGACGGGGTTGACGATCGGCAGCGCCGCCTGCTCCTCGAGCGTCTTCACCCGGCCGTCCCAGAATTGCGTCTTGTTGTAGAGGGCGTTCAGAATGGTCGGGGCGTTGCGTTGGCCGATACGGCCGTTGATCCCGACGGAGGTGGGCCTGCCGTCGGTAAACGCGCGCGCGGGATTGTGGCAGGTGCTGCACGCCACGGTCCCGTCCGCCGACAAGCGGCCGTCGAAGAACAATTTCTGGCCGAGAGCGATCTTCTCGGGCGTCTGCGGATTGTCGAACGGTATCGCGGCACGCGTCGCGTCGGCGGGAGCGCCGACCTGCTTAGGCGACTTGGGCTGGCCCAACGGCCCCGCCTGAGGAATGGCCGGCGGTTTCAGCATGGCTACGAGCAACAGCGTACCGGTACCCAGGCTCAGCACAACGCGCATCACGACCCACTCAGGCAGGAAGTCTGGGCCACAATGGTCCCATTCGCGCGTTTCTTGTTCAGCATGGTCCCGTTTCTCCTCCGTCTTCGCACGTTTCCGCCCAAAACGCGCCCAAATTGAGAACCTCATGCCGGGGCTCTTTCACTACACCCTGGAATACCTGCACCAGATGGCGGGCCACGTGTTCGCCGCGCTGCGTGACGGCATCCTCAAACCCGAGGTCCGCCGCTATCCCCTCGCCGCCGCGGCCGACGCCCATCGCGATCTCGAGGCACGACGCACCAGCGGCCAGATCGTCCTGCTCGTCTGACCCGCCGCGATGGTGGCCGGCGGTCCGCTAGCCGGCCTTACCTGCCATGCTTTCGATCCGCGCCCATTCCGCATCGGTGACCGGCATCACCGACAACCGCGCGATGCGGACCAGCGGAAAGTCCTTGAAGGCTGCGTCTGCCTTGATTTCGGCGAGCGTGACCGGCCTCGGAAGCCGCTTGACCGGTGCGACATCCACCGCGACGTACTTTCCGCTCGCGTCCTCCGGATCCGGATAAGCGTCGGACAGCGCCTTCACGATCCCGACCACCGCCTTCTCATCACCGGTGTGATAGTAGAAGATGCGGTCGCCCTTCTTGATGGCGTGAAGATGCTTCTGCGCCAGCGCGTTCCGGACGCCGCTCCAGACCGCTTTCTTGTCCTTCACGAGCGCGCCGAATCCGTAGTGGGTCGGTTCTTCCTTCACCAGCCAGTTCATAGCCCCCGCATTGTAGCTTCTCACGTGAGTGGCTTTGGGCCTCTTTGGCTCTCGTTGGCGGCGTGAAGTCTGGGCGGCAGCTTACCCGGCTATCGAAGCCTTCGGTGAAGCGGCGGAACACGGATGCCAGCAGCTTGCGCCTGGCTCGTGCTGCGCTGTCGATGCCAAGCCTCGCCACGCTCGTGTACATCAGAGACCTGCCTGTAGCGGCATTGCAGCAATCGAAAAACGAAGGCGGCGCCCGACCGTAATAGTCTCGTAACATTTGACCGTTCCAGCCCTGCGTGCCACACTCCTCGCACTGTAACGACCATGAACAGGCTCCTGCGTTTCTCGCCCGCGCGGCTGGCCCTCGCATACTTCCTACTCACCGTGCTCGTGCTCGCCTTGTTCGCGATTCCGCTCTGGTATGCTTGGCGCGTGAACCTCTCGCCCTTGAGGGCCTATGTTCCCGGTGAAGTTGTCCAGCGATTCGTCGATGTCTTCGAGCGGGATGGAGCAGACGGGCTCGCGGCCGCGATGGACCCCCAGCTGCCACTCGTACGCGGTGACGTCGTCATGGTGTTCCCCGACCCGTCGAAGCGGCGGCTTGCCGGAAGCTTGCCGCTGTGGCTGCCGAGATTCCCGATGCGCCTGGGACGGATGGACTCTTGATCAGCGTGGGAGGTGGCGAGACGACGAGGGTCGTCGTCTCGCACGTGAGGCTTCGCGGCGGATACCACCTGCTGGTTGGGGGCGAGAGCGTTGGCTTCGAGTCCCTGGTCGCTAGCTTCTAGCATGGCATCAGCGGCGCCATCGGTATTGCTCTGGTGCTGGGGACTGTTATCGGGTGGATGATCCGCCGCGCGCTCCTCTCCGAGGTGCACGAGATCAGCCGTACCGCGTCGGCCATCGCCGAGGGCGATCTCACTCGCCGTGTGCCGGCGCGCGTACCGCAACCTGATCTACTTCCACGAGGTCGACAAGGGCGGGCACTTCGCGGCCTGGGAGCAGCCCGAGCTCTTCGCAGCGGAGCTGCGCGCGGCGTTCAAATCCTTGCGGTAGCTGGCAACCAGTAGACAACGAGGAAAGTGGCGATGAAGAGCAAAAGGGTCCCGGCGGTTGTGATCGTTGTGGTCTCGCTCGCTGTCTCAGTGCTCGCCGTCTTGGGCGGCAGGGCCATTTCCGCGCAGGACACTGCCCAGGCCAAGTACACCGTGCGAGTGCCGAATGGGCTCGCGTTCTCTGAGTTCAGAGGATACGAAGGCTGGCAGACGGTCTCCATCAGTCGGAACGAAAAGCTGATGGCTGTGATCCTCGCCAATCCCGTGATGATCAACGCCTACCAGTCCGGCATTCCCGGCAACGG
>QHRU01000002.1 GCA_003220225.1 Candidatus Rokuibacteriota bacterium | reverse complement strand
GTCTGCTCCGCCGGCTGCGCATTGCGCACGATCACCCAGCCGTCCCGCATCTCCTCCTGCGCCCGCGGCAGATACAGCGTGCCGCGCGGAGCCTCGGCCAGTCCGTCGGTGCGCGTGTCGCGCACCACCCCCACGATCGTGCGCCAGCTCCTCGTGTCGTTCACCTGGCCCCCCAGCCGCAGCCGCTCGCCGATGGGACTCGCGCCCGCGAAGAACTTCTGCGCCACGCGCTCGCTCACCAGCGCCACCAGCGGCGCGCCCGCGCGGTCACCGGTCTCGATGTGACGCCCGCCCACGAACGGGATCTGCAGCGTCTCGAAGTACTCCGGGTCTACCACGGCGACGTTGAGCACCGCCAGCTTGCCCTGATCCGCCTCGGGACGCGACGCGAACGAGATGGTCGACTGCCCTTGGCAGCAGATCGGCAGGTCCGACCCGAGCGTTGCGCTCTGCACGCCCGGAATCGCGCGCACCTTTGCGAGCAGCTGGTCCAGCGTGACGCGCGCCTGCTCGACGCTCGGATACTTTGCCGCCGGGAGACGCACCATGGCGGCGATCACGTGCGACGGTTGGAAGCCGGGGTCCACGGCCGTGAGCCTGGCGAAGCTCCGCACCAGCAGACCCGACCCCGCCAGCAGCACGACGGCGAGCGCCACCTCGGCTACGGTCAGCGCGGCCCGGGTCCGCTGAAGCGACGCGCCGCCGCTCGTACCGCGGCCGCCTTCCTTCAACGCGGACCCCAGCTGCGCGCTTCCCGATTGCAGCGCCGGCGCGAGACCGAAGAGCAGTCCGGTGAGCAGCGACACGCCCAGCGCGAACAGCAGCACCGGCGTGTTCACATGGCTGTCCGCGATCCGCGGCGCGCCCCTTTGAAGTGCTACCAGGAGCCGCACGCCCGCCACGGCGATCCCCATGCCCAGCGCGCCCCCCACGAGCGCCAGCACCATGCTCTCCGTCAGCACCTGCCGCACGATGCGTCCGCGCGCCGCGCCGAGCGCCGTGCGCAGCGCGAACTCCCGCTGCCGCGCCACGGAGCGCGACAGCACGAGGCTCGACACGTTGGCGCACGCGATCAGCAGCACCAGCGCCACGGCGGCCATCAGGATCTGGAGCGCCGGCTTGATGAACTTCACCACCATGTGCATCATCGGCGCGCCCGACGCGCCGAGGCCCGCGTTCTCCCCGGGATATTCCGCGCGCAGCTCCGCGCTCACGCGCTGGAGATCCGACAGCGCCTGCTGCATCGTGACGCCCGGCTTGAGACGTCCCACGGCGAAGAGCCCCGGCTGCCCCCGGCGGTTGTAGGGGGCGTCCGTCGCGAACAGCCCCACCGGGAGGACCACGTCCGGGTTCTGGTCGCCCGCGCGATACGACACGCGCACGTCCGGCGCGAGCACGCCCACCACCGTGTACGCTTGGCCGTCGAGCAGCAGCGTGCTTCCGAGCACCGAGCGGTCGCCGCCGAAACGCGACTGGAAAAAGCCGTTGTCCAGCAGCGCGACGCGCGCCGACCACGGCGAGTCATCCGCCGGCGTCACGAGCCGGCCCAGCGCCGGCCGCACGCCCAGGAGCTGGAGATAGTTGCCGCTCACCAGCGCCCCGTCCACGCGCTCCGCGTCCCCCCGGCCCGTCATGGTGAACGACGCCCACGGGTAGTAGACCCCGATGTCCTCGAACCCGCGCTGCCGCTGCCGCCAGTCCTCGAAGTTGCGGTACGAGACGAGCGGGCGGTCGCTGCCCGGCCTCGTCTCCCACAGCATCACCAGCTGGTGCGGCTCGTGGTAGGGCAGGGGCGTGAGCATCACGCTGTTGATGACGCTGAAGATCGCGGTGTTGGCGCCGATGCCGAGCGCCAGGGTGATCACCGTGATGGCGGTGAACGCCGGCTGCCGGCGCAGCGAGCGCAGGGCAAAGCGCAGGTCCTGTTTCAGCACGCTGAGATTCTCCTTGCGATGCTCGCGTCCCGCGCGGCGTTCGTCCGCGGAGCGGCAGTCGCGGCGGTACTGCTCCACGTCACCGAAGCGGCGCAACGCTTCCTCGCGCGCGGCCGCGGGGGTCCATCCGCGCGCGGTGAGGTACTCCACTTCCGCGTCCACGTGGAAGCGGAACTCCTCGTCGAGGTCGGCGTCGATGTCGCTCGGCCAGAAGCGCCGGTACCTGCGCCACGTAGGGACATGCACCGTCAGGCCGGCTGCGTGGTGGCGGTGAGGAGGCGGGTGACGGTCTGCGCGTAGCGCTGCCACGCCGCCGTCTCGGTCTTCAGCCGCTGCCGGCCGGCGGTGGTGAGCCGGTAGAAGCGGGCGCGCTTCCCCTTGTCGGAGAGCCCCCACTCGCTGTCCACCAGCCCGCGCTCCTCGAGGCGGTGCAGGGCGACGTACAGGGAGCCGTCGGTGACCTCGAGCGTGCCGGACGTCGAGTCGCGGATGACGCGGGCGACGCCGTGGCCGTGCCGCGGGCCCCACGAGATCGCCTTGAGAACGAGGACGTCGAGCGTGCCCTGGAGGAGGTCGACCGGGGTGGCCATGGTATGTCCTGGAGTGTCTAGGACATGATAGGCCGGTTCCCTAGAATGTCAAGGAAATAACCCCCGCTGGCCAAATTGACGCACATGAAGCACGGCGGCTGGCATGCGTTCCGCCGTGGCTGGGCTACTGCACGCAAGCACTGTTGTGGAGTTTCCCCTATGAAGCTCTGACCCCCTGTACGTGCATCAGGCGGTTCGTTTGATGGAAGGAAGACCCCTGAACGCTGCTCAACTCACTCCACGGGACCGCCCCTTAGCAGACGGCTAGGCGGGGTATAATTCAGCGATGGGAATGCCTGCTGACTCCTCATCGGACAAGCGGCCGTCGAACACCGATACCGACTCGGGGACTCGCCGACGTAGGCTGGCGCAGCACGCGCCATGCCGAGGGAAGCTGTTCCACCTCCTGTGGCCGGTCACGTCGTATGTGGTGACGAATGTCACCGTGACCCTGCTCTGGCTCGTCTTCTTCGTGTTCAACCGAACCGTGGTCATCGGCCGCCGGAACGTCGGCGAGGAGCCGAACACACTCCTCCTCTCGAATCACCAATCGATGCTCGATAGCTTCTTGGTGGGCCTGGCGGCGTTCTATCCCACGTCGTGGCTCAAGCCCCAGTTGATTCCCTGGAATCCGGCGGCGGCGGAGAACTTCTATAAGAACCCGCTGCTGGCCTGGCTGGCCGACAACTGGAAATGCATTTGGGTCCGGGAAGGGCGCCGCGACCTGCACGCCCTCCACCGCATGATTCAAGTACTTCCCCGCGGCGTGATGACGCTCTTTCCGGAGGGCACCCGGTCGCGGGACGGCGCCGTGGGCCCGGGACGACCGGGAGCGGGGCTGCTGATTCTTGCGACTCGGCCGCGGGTGATTCCCGTCGCGATCGACGGGATGCGAGCGGTGCTCCCCATCGGCCGCTACCTCCCGCGGATCTTCAAGCGCATCGCCGTGTCCTTCGGCTCGCCCGTGGACTATACGGACTTGCTCGCGATGCCGCGTACGCGGGAGACCGCTCAGGCGGTGATCGACCGCGTGATGGCAGCGATTCGGGTACAGCACGCCGAGCTCCGGCGCCTGCGGAGGCGCGACGTCGCGACCGTGGACGAGGCACGGGGCGGCGCTCGCCTGGCTGAGCGCGCGACAGTCAGGTATATCACCCCCGGCGGTCCGTCAGCACCGAGGCGCACCATGGTCGGTAACGACTCAATCCTGTTCTTCCCCATCGGCCGGGTCGGCGAACGCCGGTGCTCGCCCGTGCGGCGCAGCGGGGTGGACCGCCGCCGCGTGAGCGTACCCGCGCCCGCGGAGTGGCGGAGGGGCGAGCGGCGTGTGCTCGCCGATCGGCGCCGCGGGACCGAGGGGCGGCGCCACACCACGGCCGAGTGACCGGCGGCGGGGCGCTCGCTACCTTACAATCGGGATGCATTCCCGGTTCCGGGGCACGAAGAACGCCGCGGGGGGCAGAAGCCCCGGGCCGGCCGCGCTGCTACCTTTCTCGGATGCCGAGAGACATTGACGTGGTGGGAGTCTGGCACGGAACGCCGTACCAGGTCGCGTCGGTAAGCAGCACCGCCAACGTGGTGATTGTCGCCTGCGGTCCCGCGGGCAGGCACACGACGTACCCGAAGACCGGCCAACGGCACACCAAGGCGCCGAGCTCAGGTACGAGCACCTGGTACGAGCGGCAGGTCCTCTCTGACGTCACACTCGCCCAGCCCTTGCAGGTCATCGCGTTCTCGGGCGCCAAGCCGCCCGTGTGGGCGAAACCGTATGCGACCCGTCCGTCGCATGACAGCTTCACCTTCCAGGCGCAGACGGACGGCCAGGTACGCCTCGCCCTCGTGGCAGTGCGGGAAGCGGACGACGCGGTCGTCCTCGTGACCAAGCAAGCTGCCACGGCGCCCCGGCTGTTTCGCCGGTACGCGCCGAACGTGCTCCTGTGGACGGTGTGATTGAGCCTGTGATGACCCGAAGGAAGCGGCCGTGGGGGCAGCAGCGGGGCTGGATCGTCCCAACGGACGGCAGCCCTGCGCAGGAGCTGCCCCGGCACATGCTCGGTCACAAGCTCATCTCCTGGCCCGGGACGATGCCCGAAAAGCAGCCCGCGGAGCCCGTGACGTACCCTGCCTCGAAGGACCACTATCATCGCTCCGTGCTGAACCCGGAGGGTGTGTACGTCTACGTGCCGGAGGGTCGCGACGCGGAATCCCTGCCAGAGTCCATCAAGAACGAAATCCGGCGCCAGGTGAAGGGAGAGTCGTAGGAGCCTCCCCCGACCTTTCCTGGGACTCGAGCTCGTTCAGCGCCGTCCCTACGGCGGCCGCGCGGACCCGCTCGGCGCTGCGGTACACATCTTCGATGCTGCTGCCCCGCACCACCCGGTATTCGCGCGCGCCAACCCCGGTGCGCCGGACGTACTCGCGCACGTCCCAGTGCTCCTTCCCCCGACACCGGGGGTAACGCTCCGCCGTGTGGGACAGCTCCTCGTCCGTAAGAACCGCGCCCTGCAGTCCCAGGAGGACGCTCAGTCGACTCTGAAAGTCATTGGGCTCGATGGTCATGTCCCTCCTCCTTTGTTCCGGTCTACGAGGTGCGAAAATGGAGCGGGTCTCTGAGGTTCTGCAACTCGCGGTAATAGTAGAGGGGCGTCGGCCGCTGGCCCTGGAACTTCAGCCGCTTGAGAAACTCGACTTCCTTCGCGGTCGCCGTACCGCTGAGAGACGAATCCTGAAGGAATTCCTTGAGCCCGGGCTCTTCGACGAAGTGCTGTTCGGATTCCAGTTCGATAAACTCAAACTTCTTCACGTTCCCAGCGACCAGTCGGTCGTTTAAGACGATTTCCAGCGCAAACGTCGCGAGGTCGATGTCCCAGGATTCAATCAGCGGGTCCAAGAACGAGACGCAGTCTTCAATGGACACGTGGAAGATGTCCGTATCGAGGAACTCGAGCACGAGAACGCGCATCGCCTCATAGCTTCGACCGCCGAGTTCCGCTAGCGCCCGGAGCCACGATTCGTTCTCCAATTCTTGTTGGGCCAGTCCCTTGACCACGTCCAGCAGCTTCTGGGTGACCAGGCGTTCGAGTTCGCCGAAGGGCTGCTGCTCGAACACCGCGCGCACGTGTCGTTCTGTGTCTGGTTCGCATTTACGGAGGATCAACGCGCGGACTTCCCGAAACAACGGCGCGGGCTCGTCCCCCAGCTCTCGCTTCAATTGCTCCTTGCGCTCGTGGTCCGCCAACCGCGCGAGCTCCCCGGTCGGCAGCTTCAAGAACTTGTCCATCTTGTCATAGATGTCGGTGCGGTTCGGTGCGGGGGGCGCTCGCCTCCCCGTGAGCAACTGGGAGATGTAGGACTCGGTCACTTGGGCCGCTTGGGCGAGATCCTGCTGCTCTAGCCCGAATTCCTCCAGCCGGCGCCTGATCACCAACGACACATTCACGGGGTCTCCCCTTTGCCGGATCTGTTACTTGACAGGCAGAGGTTAACTCCAGGTTGCCGATCTGCCAGTAATCGTTGCTTCACTTGACAAGTATAGTACTACGCCATACGTTGCAATTTAGTGAACTGTAGTTTGTTAAGCAACATCACCGACGGAGGGGATATGTACGCACAAGAGGTGTCGATGCACCTCAAGGGCAATGCCGGCGCTGAGTTTACGCGGACGATCGAGCAGGACATCCTGCCGCGCCTTCGGAAACAGACCGGCTTCGCGGACGAGCTCACGTTCCTCAATCCAAACGGCAAGGACGCCATCGCCATCAGTTTGTGGGATCGGAAAGAGAACGCGGACGCCTATAGTCGCGACACCTATCCCGACGTGCTCAAGAGCCTGGCGGCAGTGGTTGAGGGAACGCCTCAAGTTCAGGCCTACGAGGTTGCCAACTCGACCTTCCACAAGATCGCCGCTCAGAACGTTGCCAACTCGACCTTACACAAGATCGCGGCTCAGAACTAAGGCAAGATCGCCGCTCGCAACCAAGCCCGACCGATCGGTTCGGACGAGGGGGGCGGCGACGAGGGGGGCGGCCTAGGTCGCCCTCTTACTTCAGGTGGAGGCCGCACGTCATGACTACTGCGACGAAAACGAAGCTGAAGGTCTTCCCGCTCGCCGATCGGGTGGCGATCCGGCCGATGGAAGAGACCGAGGAGATGAAAGGTGGTCTCTACATCCCGGACACGGCCAAGGAGAAGCCGATCCAGGGTGAGGTCATCGCGGTCGGGCCCGGCCGGATGGAAAAGGGCCAGAGGGTCCCGATGGAGCTGAAGGTCGGCGACCGGGTCGTGTATGGGAAGTACACCGGCTCGCAGGTCGAGCTGGAGGAGGAAAAGATCATCCTGATCAAGGAATCCGACGTCATCGCCAAGCTCAGCTGAGCGGGGGAGGAAGAGATGGCTGCTAAGTACCTCGAATTCAATACAGAGGCCCGCTCACGCCTCAAGCGGGGCGTGGACCAGCTGGCCGAGGCGGTGAAGGTCACCCTCGGTCCGAAGGGTCGCAACGTCGTCATCGACAAGAAGTTCGGGAACCCGACGATCACCAAGGACGGGGTCACCGTCGCGAAGGAGATCGAGCTCGAAGACGCGATCGAGAACATGGGCGCCCAGATGGTGAAGGAAGTGGCGACCAAGACCTCCGATATTGCCGGGGACGGCACGACCACCGCGACGGTGCTGGCGCAGGCGATCTTCCGCGAGGGGCTGAAGTCGGTCACCGCGGGCGCCAACCCGATGTCGCTGAAACGCGGCATCGACAAGGCGGTCGAATTGGTGGTGGAGGAGCTGAAGCGGATCTCCGCGCCCAGCAAGGGCCGGAAGGAGATCGCGCAGGTCGGGACGATCTCAGCGAACAACGATCCAGAGATCGGCAGGATCATCGCGGACGCGATGGAGAAGGTGGGCAAGGACGGCGTGATCACGGTGGAGGAGGCGAAGGGCCTCGAGACCACGCTCGAGACGGTGGACGGGATGCAGTTCGACCGTGGCTACCTGTCGCCCTACTTCATCACTGATCCGGAGAAGATGGAGGCCGTGCTCGAGGACGCCTACGTCCTGGTGCACGAAAAGAAGATCGCCACCATGAAGGACCTGCTGCCGGTCCTCGAGAAGGTGGCGCAGGCGGGCAAGCCGCTCCTCATCATCGCCGAGGACGTCGAGGGCGAGGCGCTGGCGACGCTGGTGGTCAACAAGCTGCGTGGCACGCTGAAGGTGTGCGCGGTGAAGGCCCCGGGCTTCGGCGACCGGCGCAAGGAGCTGCTCACGGACGTTGCGA
>QHRU01000001.1 GCA_003220225.1 Candidatus Rokuibacteriota bacterium | reverse complement strand
GATCTGGACCCAGCGTGCATTCAGGTGCTGAACGAGATCGTGGCGCGTGGCCAGGCCGACGTCGTCGTCTCGTCCACCTTGCGGCACGGCAAGACCGTCGCCGAGCTGCAGGCGATCCTGGAAGCGCAGGGATTCACCGGCCGCGTTCTGGATAGGACCCCGACCGGCACGCCGGGCGCCGACCGGGGAGAGGAGATCGCCTACAACGCCCTCGCCCGCTCGCGCAGAGTGTACTTCTGGATCTTCCCGGTGGCGGTCGTGGGCAGCGGCCCGAACAGCACCGTCTTGGGGACCGCGAACCGCGGCAGCTGCCCGCGGCAGAACGCGATCAGCTCGTCCTCCGTTGCCTTCGCGTCGTCCTTGAGCTGGACGAACGCGCACGGCGTCTCTCCCCATTTCTCGTCGGGGCGCGCCACCACGGCCGCCATCAGCACGGCCGGGTGCCGCGTCAGCGCGATCTCGACCTCGATGCTGGAGATGTTCTCGCCGCCGGAGATGATGATGTCCTTCAGCCGATCCTTGATCTCGATGTAGCCGTCGGGATGCTGCACGGCGAGGTCGCCGCTGTGGAACCAGCCACCACGGAAGGCGGCGGCGGTCGCCTTCGCGTCCTTCAGGTAGCCGAGCATCACGGTGTTGCCACGCAGCATGACCTCGCCGATCGTGCGCCCGTCAGCGGGCACCGGCTCGAGGGCCTTGGGATCGGCCACCATCTGGCCGGCGAGCGTGGGATATCGCACGCCCTGCCGGGCGACCTTCGCCGCCTGCTCGGCGGGATCGAGCGGGTCCCACGCCCGCTGCCACACGCAGGTCGTGGACGGGCCGTGGACCTCGGTGAGGCCGTAGAGGTGGGTAACGTGGAAGCCGAGATCCGTCATCGCCTTGATGACCTTGGCCGGCGGGGAAGAGCCTCCGGTCTCGATCTCGACCACGTGGTCGAACGCGACGCGCTGCTCGGCGGGCGCGTTGATCAGCATCGCCAGCACCGTCGGCGCCCCGCACATGTGGGTGACGCCGTGCTCGGCGATCAGACGGAACACGAGCGCCGGGTCCACCTTGCGCAGGCAGACGTGGGTTCCGGCCATCGCCGTCACCGACCAGGGATAGTGCCAGCCGTTGCAGTGGAACATCGGCAGCGTCCAGAGATAGACGGGGTGGGCGGGCAGCGGCCAGGCCATGATGTTGCCGACCGTCTCCAGATAGGCGCCGCGATAGCTGTAGACGACGCCCTTGGGGTTGCCCGTCGTTCCCGAGGTGTAGTTCAGGGCGATCGCCTGACGCTCGTCGGCGGGCGGCTTGTCCGCGAAGTCCGGTGAACCCTCGGACAGGAACGCCTCGTACTCGACCTCGCCGAGCCGCTCGCCCGCGCCCTCGTAGAGTGGATCGTCCACGTCGATCACGAGGAGCCGCCGTCCGAGTTGCTTCAGCGCGGGGCCCACGACGGCCGCGTACTCGCGGTCGGTGATCAACGCCTTGGATTCGCCGTGCTCCAGGATGTAGGCGACGGTCCGCGCGTCCAGCCGCGTGTTGATCGTGTTCAGCACGGCCCCGAGCATCGGCACGCCGAAGTGGGCATCGAGCATGGCGGGAACGTTCGGCAGCATGGCCGAGACCGTCTGCCCGGGCCGGATCCCGTGCCGCGCCAACCCCGAGGCCAGCCGCCGCGCGCGGTCCTCGAGCTGACGGTAGGTGATCCGGTGCTCACCGTGGATGGCCGCCACGCGATCGGGATGAACGGCCGCGGCGCGGGTCAGGAACGTCACCGGCGTGAGCGCGGCGAAATTGGCTCGTGTCGGCGGAAAGGTGAAGAGCCCGGTCGCCGTCGGTTTCGTGCGCTGCGGCTTCGGGCGCATGCGCGTCCTGGTCGTCGCCATCATTCGCCTCCCAATGGCTGTGGCTGATCCGGGTACCACGCGCGCGGCGCCGGTGTCAAACGTCGCGGCCAGGGTTACAGGGCCGCGCGCCGCCGTCAGGACCGCATCGCATCCGGCCCATGGACTACAATCAGCCGACGCACCGCGAGTGCTCGCGACGCTCATGCGACCACTCACTGGAGGACCGCCATGCTGATCGTCGATTCCCAGATCCACCTCTGGCAGAACGCCCGGATGAGCGCCCACCACCGCCAGATTCCGACCTACTCGGTCGATGATGCGCTGGCCGAGATGGCGTCGGCCGGGGTCGACGGCGCGGTGCTCCATCCGCCCAGCACGCTCGGCGAGGCGGTCAACGCTCAGGCCGTCGAGGCAGCGCGGCGGTACCCCGACAAGTTCTGCATCCTCGGGCACTTCGATCTCCAGAGCCCGGATCGCGAGAAGATCGTCGCCCGCTGGCGCCAGCGGCCGGGCATGCTCGGATTCCGGTTCACCTTCAACCAGCCGCATCAGAAGGCGTGGTGGACCGATGGCTCGGTCGACTGGTTCTGGGCGGCGTGCGAGAAGGCGGGACTCCCGGTCGGGCTCCTGGCCGGCGGGAACATGGCGGCGTTGACGAAGATCGCCGAGCGGCATCCGCGCCTGAAGCTGCACATCGATCACCTCGGGCGCCACGGCGGCGGCACCGGGATCACCGACGACGCGGCCTTCGCCGACCTGCCAGACACGCTGGCGCTCGCCAGGTACCCCAACGTCGCGATCAAGATGTCGGGCGCGCCAAGCTATTCGAGCCAGCCCTATCCGTACAAGAACATCCACGGCTACCTGCGCCAGATCTTCGAGGCGTTCGGGCCCGAGCGCTCGTTCTGGGGCACCGACATCACCCGCATGCCGTGCTCGTATCGGCAGTGCGTCACGATGTTCACCGAGGAGCTGCCGTGGCTCCGGGGCCGCGACCTCGAGCGGGTGATGGGTGGCGCCATCGTCGACTGGCTCGGCTGGAAGCGCCCCGCCGCGGCCTGAGGAGATCACCGTGGACGAGCGTGGCACTGACCGCCGTGACTTTCTGAGGCAGATGACTGCATTCGCCGCAGCCGTCACGGGCGCGCGGCCGGCGCTCGCCAGGGCGGGCGAGGCGCAGGGGAGATCTGGAATGAAGAGATCCTACGATCCCGCGGCCAAGTTCGAGCTCAAGGTCAGCGAGGTGGAGTTCCGGCGCACGCCGGCCGGGCGACAGCTGATGGCCCGCATCTATCAGCCGGAGGGCGCCGGGCCGTTTCCGACGGTGCTCGATCTGCACGGCGGCGCCTGGCGCCGCAAGGACCGTCTCGCCGAGGAACCGATGGACCGCGCCATCGCGGCCAGCGGCGTCCTGGTGGTGGCGGTCGATCTGAGGCTCTCGGAGGAGGCGCCGTACCCGGCGTCCGTGCAGGACGCGAACTACGGCGTGCGCTGGGTCAAGTCGAAAGCCGCCGAATGGAACGGAGACCCGGCGAAGATCGGCGTGTACGGCAGCTCCAGCGGCGGCCACGTCGCCCAGCTGCTGGCGATGCGGCCACGCGATGCGCGGTACACCACGATTGCCTTGCCCGCGGCCCCGCACCTCGACGCGACGCTGGCCTACGTCGCCACCCGCTCGCCGATCAGCGACACGTACGCGCGCTTCCAGCAGGCCGAGCGGCTGAAGCGCGAGGGGATGATCGAGAACAATCGGATCTACTTCAGTCCGTGGGACACGATCCACGAAGGCAACCCACAAGAAATTCTCGAGCGTCGCGAGCCGGTCACGCTGGTGCCGATGCTGATCATGCAGGGCGCGCTCGACGACAACGTGTTGCCGGCCGTCCAGGAGAAGTTCGCCGCGACCTACAGGGCCGCCGGCGGCGTGTGCGAGCTGACCGTCTTCGAGGGGAGCGAGCACGAATGGGTCGCGAAGCCGGGACCGCAAACGGACCGCGCCCGCGAGATGGTCAAGGCGTTCATCGCACGTCAACTGAAGGGATAGCGCTGGAGGTGTGACATGGCACGCGACGGCTTTCTGATCCTCGACAGCGACCTTCACATGATGGAGCCCGACGACCTCTGGGCTCGCTACCTCGACGGACCTCATCGAGGGAACCTGCCACGATTCTTCGCCGGGCAGCAGCGGAA
The DNA here is from genome assembly GCA_003220225.1 of Candidatus Rokuibacteriota bacterium. Taxonomy (GTDB): domain Bacteria; phylum Methylomirabilota; class Methylomirabilia; order Rokubacteriales; family CSP1-6; genus AR12. The sequence goes on along the minus strand of QHRU01000001.1, from coordinate 13,071 downwards.
GCTCGAAGCGAGCTCCGAGGACAAGGGCAACGCCGATTCGATCATGGGCATGGAGGTGGCGGGACTGGCGATCCCCGCCCACGGCAAGGCGGCCGCCGCCACCGCGTCCAGCCGAGAGCTGCGGCGCCGGAGCCGCGCGCGGCATCCCCACTTCCAGATCGCGCGTGAGTCCGGCTTCGACGCGAAGTCGACGCTGACCGCGATGGACATCGAGGGCGTCGACGTCGCGGTCATGTACGGCACGCGCGGGCGGCAGATCCTGTGCCACGACGACCTCGCGCCGGACTACGCGGCGGCGCTCGCGCGCGCCTACAACAACTGGGCGCACGACTATTGCCAGAGCCACCCGACGCGGCTGAAGTTTGCCGCCCAGGTGGCCATGCACAGCATCCCGGCGGCGATCGAAGAAGCGCACCGGTGTGTCCGAGAGCTGGGCGCCGTCGCCATCATCGGCACCCCGAACCCGGTCAACGGCCAGCATCTGCACGACGAGGCCTGCGATCCGTTGTGGAGTGCTCTGGAGGAGCTCGGCGTGCCGATCGGGTTCCATCCGACCGGCAACACGTCGCTCAAGGACGACGCGGGCCGGCGCTACGTCGGCCACGCCAACTTCCACCCGATCGCGCACGCGATCCGCAATCCGGTCGAGCTGATGGGCGCCATCGCGAGCATGACCACCGGCGGCATCCTCGAGCGCCACCCGCGGCTGCGCTGCGCGTTTCTCGAAGGCACCGCCGGCTGGCTCTACTGGTGGCTGTGGCGGCTGGACGACCAGTGGGAGAAGTTCGGGCCGGGCTGCGAGCATCAGCTGTCGATGCCGCCGAGCGAGTACTTCAAGCGGCAGTGCTACATCGCGCTCGACGTGGACGAGGAGCCGGCCGTCGACGTCGTCGAGAAGGTCGGCGCAGACTACTTCGTGGTCTCGACCGACTATCCGCATTCCGACGGCGCGTTCCCCGAGGCGATGGCGCAGTTCTTCGGGCTGCCGTTCGACAAGGAGGTCCGCCGCAAGATCCTCTGGGACAACTGCGCGCGCCTCTACAACATCGATCCGCCCAAGGGCGTCTCCGCTTGACCGCGCCGCGTGTTCGGCGCAGGATTGGCCCGGCTGTCGCGGGTTTGGCGCTGAGAGCTCGGTTCCCGCCGCACGGAGTGCGCGACGGGACCGCCGTCAGAAGTACCTAGGCGCTCCGACAGGAGATCGGCTGTGCGCAGAATCGACCTCGCCATCGGTATCGGCGGCGCGGCGGGCCAGGGGATCGCCACTCCCGGCGACATTCTGGCCCGGATCTTCGTCCGCCGCGGGCTCCACGTGAACGCCTACAACGCCTACCAGTCCATCATTCGCGGTGGGCACATCTTCCTGACCCTCCGCACGAGTGAGCAGCCGGTCCTGAGTCACGGCGACAAGATCGACGCTCTCATGCCGTTGAATCAAGACACGATGAATCGACACCTGAAGCTGATGCGAGCAGGCTCTGCGGTGCTGTTCAACAGCGACACGGTCAAGCCTGGTGTCGTTCCCGAGGGCGTACAACTGTGCCCGTTTTCCGTCAAAACACTGGCGCCGACGATCAAGGGCGACCTCGTCCAGAACACCATCGCGCTGGCGGCAATCTTGAGGTTGATCAAGGTCGACTTCGAGATCCTCGAGGAGATCCTGACGCTCCAGTTCAAGCGGAAGGGCACGGCGGCCGTGGCCGAGAACGTGGGCGTCGCTCGAGCGGGCTACGACTATGCCGCGACGCATTTCACGTCCTTCCCGTTCTCGCTGCCCGACACCGGCAAACGGCTGGCGTTCTTCGAGGGCAACCAGGCCCTGGCCATGGGCGGCGCGGCCGCCGGCGTGCGCTTTTACTGTGCCTATCCCATGAGCCCGTCGTCGGGAGTGCTGCACTGGATGGCGCGGCACGCGCGCCAGCTCGGCATCATGGTTCGACAGGTCGAGGACGAGATCGGGGTGATCAACATGGCGATCGGGGCGGCGCACACGGGCTGCCGCGCCATGTGCGCGACGTCCGGCGGAGGCTTTGCCCTCATGAGCGAAGCCCTGGGCGCGGCGGCCATGATGGAAATCCCCGTCGTCTGCATCAACGTCCAGCGGGCGGGACCGGCCACGGGCGTGCCGACCAAGACCGAGCAGGGCGATCTCTGGCAGGTGCTGGGCGCCGGTCAGGGAGACTATCCCCGGATCATCGTCGCGCCGACGAACATCGTCGATTGCTTCACGCTCGTCCCCACGCTCTTCAACCTGGTCGACAAATTCCAGTGTCCCGGCATCATCCTGTCCGATCTGCTCCTGTCCGAAGGCCGGTCCAGCATCGATCCTGACGAGCTGGATTTCAGCGTGCCCATCGACCGCGGCGACGTCATCGGCCTCAACGGTGACGGGCCGCCCGTGAACGGCGGCTTCAAGCGCTACCTCGTCACCGACAGTGGCATCTCGCCCCGGGCGTTGCCGGGAACCCCCGGATACGTCCACGTCGTGGCCACCGACGAGCACGACGAGGATGGCGTTCTGATCAGCGACGAATTCACAGACCCTCACAAGCGTCAGGCCATCCACGAGAAGCGGATGCGCAAAATGGACGGCGTCCTTCCGCTCCTCCCGGCGCCCGAGCTCCATGGGGCCACGGACGCTCAAGTCACGCTGGTGGGCTGGGGCTCGACCGAGGGCGTCATTCGCGAGGCCATGCAACAGCTGGCCGGCGCTGGCATCGTGGCCAGTAATCTCCAAGTCCGATGGCTCGTCCCGCTGCATGCCGACGCGATCGTTTCGATCCTGTCCACGTGCCGAAAGGTCGTCATCGTCGAGAACAACTACAGCGGGCAGTTCGCGCGCTACTTGAGATCGGAGACGGGGATCGCCGCCGACGGTCACATCCGAAAATACGACGGCGAGCCGTTCATGCCGCACCACATCGTGGACGGCGTCAAAGCCATTCTGGCAGGCTCGACCAAACTCTACGTGCCCGTGCACGAGATCCAGGTTTGAAGGAGACGGAGATGGCCACCGTGGTTCAGGCCGAGCGCGTCAAGGTGACGGTCAAGGATCTCAAGGGCAAGGTCGATCCCGATTGGTGCCCGGGGTGTGGCGACTTTGGCGTGCTCGCGGCCCTGAAGCAAGCGATCGCCGAGCTGGGGCTGCAGCCCCATGAGGTGCTGACCGTCAGCGGGATCGGCTGCTCGTCGAACCTGCCCGGCTATCTCAACACGTACGGCATGCACACCCTGCATGGCCGCGCGGTGGCCGTGGCCACCGGCGCCCAGCTGGCCAATCACCACTTGAAGATCGTCGTGACGGGCGGCGACGGCGACGGCTACGGCATCGGCGGCAATCACTTCGTCCACGCCATGCGCCGCAACGTCGATCTGACCTATATCGTCATGAACAACCAGGTCTATGGACTGACGACCGGTCAGCTCTCGCCCACCAGCATCAAGGGGATGAACACCAAGAGCACACCCTTCGGCAGCGTCGAAAACCCCATCAACCCGATCCCCCTGGCCATTGCGGCCGGGGCGACGTACGTCGCCCGGGGATTCACCGGCCAGCAGAAGCAGCTGGTCGAGCTGATCAAAGGCGGCATGCAGCACAGAGGCTTTGCCCTGATCGACACGTTCAGTCCCTGCGTGACGTACAACCACGACAACACCCATGAATTTTTCAAGCAGCGGACCCGCAAGCTCGAAGAGATGGGTCATGACCCGACCGACTTTCATGACGCCATGGAGAAGGGTTGTCTGTGGGGCGAGGTCATCCCGATCGGCCTCTTCTGGAGGTACCCGGATCTGCCGGCGCTGGATCAGCTGGAACCGGTCCTCGGTGAAGGTGGCCCGCTGGCGCACCGTCCGCTGGGCGTCGCCCCGGACATCGCGCAAGCTCTCGTCAACGAGTTGATGTAAGCCTTCGTGCCGGCGATCGCTCGGCGCGAGCACCGAACGGCGCCAGCGCGTCCTCGATCGTGATGCCCCCTTCGCCCGCGCCCTTGGCGCCCGGCGGATTGAGCGGCGTCGGCGCCTCGAGGTGGCGAACCGGGATCGAGAGGAGAGCCACATCATGGCGCACACCGGATTTCGCGTGCTCGACAGCGACATCCACATCATCGAGCCGCCGGATCTGTGGGAACGCTACATCGACGCGCCGTTCAAGCATCAGGCGCCCCGCGGGTTTGCCGAGTGGGTGCTCGACCTCCGGATCGAGGTCGACGGCAAGCTGATGCCCGCCAACGTCGACTACTCCGCTGGTGCGCGCGGGCGATCCACGCAACACAACCGCGAACGGTTCCGGCCGTTCCACGAGCGCGGCTGGAGCGCCGAGGCGCAGCTCGACGCGATGGACGTGGAGGGCATCGATGTCGGCGTCGTCTATCCGACCCGTGGGCTGTTCGCGCAGGGGATCGACGGGATGGAGCCGAAGTTTGCGGCGGCGGTCGCCCGCGCCTACAACGACTGGCTGCATGACTTCTGCGCAGTCAATCCCGAACGCCTGATCGGCGCCGGAATGATCTCCCCGTTCGATATCGAGGACGCCGTCACGGAGGCACGCCGAGTCGTGAGACAGCTCGGCTTCAAAGGCATCTTCCTTCGCCCCAATCCCGTCAACGGCCGCAACTGGCACGATCCGTACTACGAGCCACTCTGGAGCGAGCTCGAAGCGCTCGATGTTCCGCTGGGCTTTCACGAAGGCCTCGGTGCGCACCTGCCGCAAGTGGGCGAGCGGTTCGGCGGCAATGTGATGCTGCGCCACACCGTCTGTCATCCGGGCGAGCAGATGCTCGCCGCCGTGAGCTTCTGCGGCGGCGGGATTCTGGCGCGGCATCCGCGACTGCGTGTCGCCTTCCTGGAGGGCAACGCGAGCTGGGTGCCGTTCCTCCTGTGGCGGATGGACGAGCACTACGAGTGGCTCGGTGACGTCTTCGCGCGCGACCTGTCGATGGAGCCGAGCGCGTACTTCAAGCGGCAGTGCTTCGTGTCGGTCGAGTGCGACGAGGAGCCCGTCAAGGCGCTGCTCGACCTGGTCGGAACGGGAAACGTCGTGTTCTCGACCGATTTTCCACACCCGGACTGCAAGTACCCGGGCGCCGTGGAGCGATTCCTCGAGCTGCCACTGCCCGAGGTCGCGAAGCGAGCGATTCTCTGGGACAACTGCGCCCGATACTACGGCCTCGCCGGATGATCGAGATCGGTGAGAACACTCAAATCAAGCGGGCCCCGCGCGCCCGTGACGAGCCATCGCGGCGATCTCGGCTCGCGTGACGGGGACGCGCTCGACGCGAGCACCGAACGGCGCCAGCGCGTCCTCGATCGCCTGCGCGATCAGGGGATGGACCGGCATGATGCCCCCTTCGCCCGCGCCCTTGGCGCCCAGCGGATTGAGCGGCGTCGGCGACTCGAGGTGGCGAAGCTCGAACGAGCGCGGCGCGTCGGCGGCCGTGGCGAGCGCGTAGTCCATCAGCGTCGCGGTGAGCCGCTGGCCGGTCTCGTCGTACGCGAGTTGAACGTTCAGCGCATCGGCGATGCCCTGGACGACCCCGCCGTGGATCTGCCCGTCGACGATCATGGGCTGCAGCACGCGGCCGCAGTCGTGCGCCACGACCCAGCGCAGCAGGCTCACGGCGCCCGTCTCGGGATCCACCTCCAGCACGACCGCGTGCGTGCCGTTGGCGAAGCTCGACTGCGCGACGTTGAAGACCTCGAGGTGTTCGAGCCCCGCCGTCTCGCCGGGCACCTGCCCGGCGTGCGCGGCGGCGGCCACGTCGGCCCAGCCGAGCGCGCGGCTGGGGAGCCCGCGCACCGAGAACTTGCCGCCCGCGCAGACGACGTCCACCGGCGCCGCCTCGAGGAGATGGGCGGCGATCCGGATGGCCTTGTCCCGCACCACGCGGCCGGCCAGGAGCGCCGCGCTGCCGCCGATCGCGGCCGTGCGACTGCCGTACGTGCCGCCGCCCGTGGCGACGAGCGCGCTGTCGCCGGTCAGCACGTCGATGGTCTCCGGATCCACGCCGAGCACGTCACCGATCAGGTGAGAGAACAGCGTCACGTGCCCCTGCCCCTGAGGCGCGGCGCCGCTCACGACCGTGACACCGCCGTCGGGACGGACGCGCACGATCGCGCTCTCGAGCGGTACCGTCGCGGTCGCCTCGACGTAGTTCACGACGCCGACGCCGAGATAGCGTCCCTCGGCGCGAAGTCGCGCCTGCTCGCGGCGCACGGCGGCAAGGCCGAGCGTCTCGAGCGCCAGGTCCATGCAGCGAGCGTAGTCGCCGCTGTCGTAGTCGACAGGACCGCGCCCGGCGGTCGTCAATCCGGTCGCATACGGGTGGCGGTCGGCAGGGATGAGATTGCGGCGACGCACCTGGATGGGATCCATCGCGAGCTCGCGCGCCAGCGCGTCCATCGCGCGCTCGATCACGGCGGTGCCGTACGGTCGCCCGGCGCCGCGATACGCGCCCACCGGCGTCGTGGTCGTCACCACGCCGCGGAAGCGGAGGTCGAGGTGTGGGATCACATAGGGCCCGACCGAGTGGATCATCGCGTTCTGCGGCAGGTTCAGCCCGGAGATCGTGTAGGCGCCCATGTCGTGCAGAAAGTCGTCGCGCAGAGCGACGATCTTCCCGTCGCGGGTCGCCGCGATCTCGACGTCGTGGATCTGGTCGCGCTCCACGCACGCGACCAGCGTGTGCTCGCGTCGCGTCTCGATCCACTTGATCGGCCGGCCGAGTGACCGGGCCAGGGCCGCGACGACGATGTACTCGGGGTAGTACATCCCCTTGGTGCCGAACCCGCCGCCGACGTCGGGCGGCGCGATGACGCGGACGTGCTCCGCGGGGACGCCGAGCTGTCCCGCGATGACATCGCGATGACGGTGCACCATCTGGACCGCGCCCCACACCGTGAGCCGGTCGTCGTCCCAGCGGACGACGAGGCCGCGCGGCTCGAGCGGATGCGCGCCGCCACGGGCGAGTCGGATGCGCGTGCGCACGCGGACGTCCGCGGTCGGGAACGCTGCCTCCACGTCGCCGACCCGCTGTCGCCACTCGGCGGCGACGTTCGTGGCGAGCTCGTCGTGGAGGCGCGGCGCGCCGGGCGCCAGCGCGGCTTCGACGTCGACGACGGCGGGCAGCGGCTCGTAGTCGACGCGGACCAGGTCGAGGGCGTCGTGCGCGCGATAGACGCTGTCGGCGATGACCGCGACGACCGCCTCGCCGACGAAGCGCGCGCGATCGGTGGCGAGCGGCCGGATGCGGCACGGCACCGGGAGGGCCGGATGCGGCGCGTAGATCGGCATCGGCTCGCCGGCCCCACCGAGGTCGGCGGCGGTGAAGACGCCGACGACACCCGGCGCGCGGCGAGCCGCCGACACGTCGATCGCGCGGATGCGCGCATGCGCGTGGGGCGAGCGCACCATCGCCGCGTGGAGGCAGCCGAGAATGCGCAGGTCGTCGACGAACTCGCCTCTCCCCGTGATGAGCCGCGGGTCCTCGCGGCGGCGAACCGTTCCGGCGTGCTCGGCCATGCGTCACCTCACCGTCGGTCGTGCGCGCTGCAGGCCGTCGCGGGGCTGGGGCCCCGCCGGCCGAGGCGCGCCTATGAATTCAGCCACGATCAGTTCGGAGCGAGATCGATCCGCCGGACCCAGTAGTGGCGGGAGACGTACCGCACGTTCGCGGGCGTCACCCCGTAGAGCTTCGCCGTGCTGTCCTGCACGCCGCGCATGATGCCCACCTGCTGGAGGAGCCGGATGTGAAACTCCTCGGGCGGGAACTTCGCGGTGACGAGGACATCGACGGTCGACGGTCCTTCCGTGAGGCGCGCGCGCAGGCGGTCGGTCATCCGCGATGGACCGGCGAGATACAGGTAGCCGTGATAGACGGCGAGCACCGCGAGCGCCAGCGCGAGAAATCGGACTGTCGGATGACGGCGCCAGCGCTCGAGCGTCTTCGCCGCGGGCATCTACGAGGGCCTCCAGACGAGACCCCAGCGCTCGATCGTCCAGCGCTCGAGCGGAACCAGGCAGGCGCGGTCCGTGAGCATCCAGATGACGGCGATCACAAGGACGCCGAGGAAGACCTCCTCGGTCTTGTACTCCTGCGCCGAAACAAAGAGCATGAACCCGAGGCCGCGATCCCCGCCGATCATCTCCGCCGCGATGAGGGCTCGCCAGCCGAAGCCCATGCTCATGCGGATGCCGGTCACGATGCTCGGCAGAGCCCCGGGGACGTAGACCTGTGTGATCACCTTCCACCGCGTCGCGCCCAGGGCGAGCACGCCGTGCTCGTAGACCCGAGGCACCCCGCGCACACCCAGCAGCGTGTTGAAGAAGACGAGCCAGAAGACGGTGTTCAGCAGGATGAAGAGGGTCGTGCGCCAGCCGACCCCGAACCAGACGATCGCGAGCGGGACCCAGGCGATGCCCGAGATCGCGTTGGCGAAGACGCCGACCGGCTCGAGCGCGTTCCCGAGACGGCGGTGGATTCCGGCGAGCACGCCGAACGCGATGCCGAGCGGGAGACCGACGAGGAGACTCAGGGCCACGCGGCCCATGCTCGAGAGAATGTGGTTGGTGAGCAGGCAGCCGGAGCCCTGTCGGAGCGCGTCGAGCAGGCCTGGACAGCCCTCCTGCAAGGTGAAGATCGCGCTCCACACCGCCGCCGGCGGCGGCATGTGGATCGGCGCCAGCCAGCGGTAGACGGCGTTCATCTGCCAGAGCGTGCCCAGCACGAGGAACGGGATCGCGCCGAGCAGGATTCGTCTGAGCCGCCCGCGCCCGAATCGCGTCATCGCTGGACGAGCCCCCAGCGCTGGATGGTGTCTGACTCGATCGGCCGCAGCACGTAGCGGTCGAGCAGGATCCAGAGGACGCCGATCAGCGCCATGCCGAGGACCACCTGCGCCGTGCGATCCACCTGTTGCGCCGAGAAGATCATCCAGCCGATCCCGCGCCGGCCGGCCAGCATCTCGCCGGCGATGACCGCGCGCCACGCGTATCCGATGCTGAGCCTCGCGCCGGTGGCGATCGACGGCATCGCGCCGGGCAGCAGGACGTCCCGCACGATCCGGAGGCGGGAGGCGCCCAGCGTGCGGAGCGCGTTCACGTAGATGCGCGGCGTGCTCCGCACCCCGGTCAGCACGCTGAACGCGATCGGGAAGAAGCACGTGTAGAGGACGACGACAAAGACGGTCTTCTCGGTCGTCCCCCACCAGATCATCACGATCGGGAGGAGGGCGATGCCCGAGATCGACTGGAAGAAGTTGAGGATCGGATAGCACATCTCCGACACCGTCCGGTTCAGGCCGACGAGGATCCCGAAGGGGATGCCGAGCGCGATGCCGATGAGGCTTCCCGTGACGAGGCGCCAGAGTGTCTGTCCGAGGTAGTTCGGCAGGATGCCCTTCCAGAGCAGGTCGCGCGAAGAGTCCAGCACGGACACGGGAGAGGGCAGATAGCGATCCGGCCGAGCGATGCTGGCCGAGATGGCGGTCCAGAGCGCCAGGGCGAGGAGGGTCACGAGCGCGAGCTCGAGCCCACCGTGCCTCCAGAAGCGCCGCGCGCGCGCGGAGCGGAGGAGGTCCGGCCGCGCGACCGAGAGGCTACTCAACGCGCACCTCGGCGCGCACGAGTTCCAGGATCTCGTCCCGCCGCGCCGTGAACGCCGGGTCGGCCACGACCTCCTTCCAGATGCGGCGATCTCGGGGAATGTGGATCGTGACGGTGGCCTTGAGGCGACCGGGACGCCTCGTGAAGACGAAGCAACGGTCTCCGAGAAACGCGGCCTCGTCCACGTTGTGGGTGACCAGGAGGATGGTCTTCCGGGTGGCGATCGCGATGCGATTCAGCTCTTCCTGGAGCGTGATCCGCGTCTGCGCGTCCACTGCGGCGAACGGCTCGTCCATCAGCATGATGACCGGGTTCGCGCAGAGCGTGCGCGCGAGTGCGACGCGTTGTTTCATGCCGCCCGACAGCTCGTGGGGGTAGCGCTCCTCGAAGCCCGCGAGCCCGACCAGCTCGACGAATTCTCGAACCCTCCGGCGGCGCTCCTGCCGCGGCACGCCCTGGAGCTCGAGGCCGTGCCCGATGTTGCGCGCCACCGTGCGCCAGGGCAGGATCGCATGCTCCTGGAACACGACGCCGCGATCGGATCCGGGTCCCTTGACCGGCACCCCGTCCACCTGGACCGTGCCGTGCCGGTAGGGAAGCAGCCCCGCGAGGATGTTGAGGAGCGTGGTCTTGCCGCAGCCGCTCGGGCCGACGACAGCGGCGAACTCCCCGTCGTACACGTCGAGGCTCAGGCGCTCGAGCGCGTGAACGTCCTCGCCCGTGTACTCGTCGGGGTAGTGATGCGTCAGGTCTCGGACGACGAGTTTCGGCTGCAGTGGTTTAACGCTCGCCCGGGAGGTCGTTGAACCACTCGGGATGCTCTTTCATCGCCCGCTCGATGAAGGACGTGTCGTAGTACTTCGCAGGATCGAACGGCTGCTTCATCTTCTTCTGCGCGATGAGCACCTGGACCGCGTCGTTGAACGCCTTCGCGCTGTTCTTCCCGAGCCGCATGTCGTAGACCCAGTACTTGTGCGTGCGCTTGATGAGCTCCGCGTCCATGCCCGGGATGTAGCGGGCGCCGATCGCGCCCACCTCATCCAGGTTCTTCGGGTCGCGGACGAAGCGCGCCGCCTCGGCCATCGCGTTCACGAGCCGCTGGGTCGCGTCGCGGTCCCGGTAGACCGTCTCCGGCTTGGCGTGCATGGCGGCGCAGAAGCAGACGAGGTCGCCGCCACGAACCAGGAGCCTGGCGCCCTTCACTTTCTCGAGCATCCGGGTCAGATACGGTTCCCAGACCGCCATCGCGTCGACGTTGCCGGTGTCGAAGAGGGCAGTCATGGCGGCGGGCGTGGAGTTGATCCGGTTGATGGCCGACTCCGACAGGCCGTTCTTTCTCGAGACCTCCACGAGGTACATGTCGTTCATCGAGCCGAACGTGGTCCCGACTTTCTTCCCCTTGAGGTCGGCGATCGACGTGATCCCCGAGTCCGGATGGGCAATGATGCCCAGCATGTTGTCGTCGGTGGCCTTTGCGAAGGACCCACCCACGTAGCCGACGATGGCCCGCACGTTCAGGCCGCGCTCGAGCGCGACGGGGATGTTGCTCACGTTCGCGGCGCCGAAGTCGATCTCCCCCGCGTCGAGGGCCTTGCTCAGCTCGGGCCCCGTGTTGCGGACGACCACCTTGCCGTCGATGCCGTGCTTGGCGAAGATGCCCTTGTCCACGGCGACGAAGACGACCAGGCCTCCCGTGTTGTTGACGGCACCGACGTTGAACTGAGGCCCGGCGGCTGCGCACACGACGGTCGACCCCAGGGTGACCACGAGGGTGAGCAGCAGGACGCAGGGCATCGTCTTCATCGCTGTTCCTCCAGGATGGGCGGGTGTGCCGGCATCCTAGACGACCCGTTCGCGGCGTTTCAAGGACCGAGTTTTCGCGGTACCTTGTGCGGCAGCCACGGGGCCGAGGGAGGTGCGGGATGACGGGCTACAAGCTGATCTCCGCCGATTCTCACGTGAGCGAGCCGACCGACCTGTGGGTCGAGCGCGTCGACAAGAAGTATCGTGACCGCGCGCCCCGTCTCGCGGCGAACCCCGCCGACCCGAAGGGCGCTTACTTCTACTATGAAGGCCATCCGCTCCATCCGATCGGGATCGGTCTGGGGGCGGGCAAGAGCCCGGAGGAGCTGGCCCAGTTCCTCACCCGGGGCACGTACGCCGACGCGCGGCCCGGCGGCTGGGATCCGGCCGAGCGCTTGAAAGACAACGAGCTCGATGGGGTCGAGGCGGACGTGCTCTACACGACCCTCGGCTTTCGGATTTTCTGGCTGAAGGACGCCGGGCTGCAGCAGGACTGCTTCCGTGTCTACAACGATTGGCTGGCGGCGTATTGCAGCTACGCGCCCGGGCGGATGGCAGGGCTGGCGATGATCTGCCTGTACGACCCGAAGGCCGGCGCCCAGGAGCTCGAGCGTTGCGTGAAGCTGGGCCTCAAAGGCGCGATGATCTGGTGCTCGCCGCCCGCGGAGCAGCCGTACAGCTCGGCCGTCTACGATCCGTTCTGGGCGGCCGCCGAGGAAATGCGGATGCCCGTCAGCCTCCACTCCATCACCGGGATGGGACGGGAGAGCCAGTGGGATTTCGGTGATCGCTACATGCGGGCCACGGTCCTCTCGCACGAGGTCGAGCGCTCGTTCAGCGTGCTCATCTTCTCCGGGGTGCTCGACCGCTTCCCGGAGCTCCAGGTCGTCTCGGCGGAAAACAACTGCGGCTGGCTGCCATATTACCTGCAGCGTATGGACCGCACCTTCGAGCGGGGGCGCTACGCCGCAGGGTTCAAGATCCAGTTGAAGCCCAGCGAGTACTTCCGGCGCCAGATGCACTGCACCTACATCGACGACTACGTCGGCGTCGCCAACCGCCACTTCGTCGGGGTGGATCGGATGATGTGGTCCTCCGACTATCCCCACCAGGCCTCCTCGTGGCCGCACTCACAGGACGTGGTCGGGCGAGACTTCAAGGACGCGAGCCCGGACGACCGGTTCAAGATCACGCGCGGCAACGTCGCCAGGCTCTACGGCTTCGCGCTGTAAGCATTCAGGGAGGCGCCCATGGTCGTCGACGATATCCTCGCGATCCGCGAGCGCTGGCACACCAAGCGTCATCCCTTCTTCGGCGCCCTCGGCGAGGGCAAGCTGCCGTTGCGCGTGCTCGGCATCTACATGGCGATGCACTGGCAGTTCGTGCAGCGCGCGCTCGCGAGCTTCGGCATCCTCTTCACCCGCACGTTCTCGCAGGAGGACGTGCGCAAGATGATCGTCGAGAATCTGGCGGAAGAGGAGGGGCTGAAGGCGATCCCGCGCGAGGGCCACGTCCCCCACGATCACGGCGAGCTCATCTTCCGGTTCTGCAGGGCCGCGGGTCTCTCCGAGCCCGAGGTGCGCGCCATGAAGATGACGCCCGCGTGGTGGGGCCGCTCGCTCCACTACTACCAGACGGCGCTGCAGGAGCCGATCGGCGTCGTCCTC
>QHRU01000040.1 GCA_003220225.1 Candidatus Rokuibacteriota bacterium | reverse complement strand
ACGTGGTAGAGTCGGCCGCGTGCTGGACCTGTCCGCGCAGACCGCCGACCCATTCCAGAGTCACCGCACGCATCGCAGCGCGCGCTACAAGCGCCTGGCCTACTGGTTCCTGCGACCGCTGCTCGACCGGAAGACACGCCCGCACTTGAGCATCGCCGCTCGAGGGCTGCCACGCCTGTCCCGTGTGTTGCCGGAGCGAGGCTTCCCGCTTGAGACGCGCCGGGCGTGGTTGAACCGTTACGCGCCGGTCGCCGGTCGGACGCTCCTCGTGCAGGGCACGGGTACTGGGTGGGACACGCTGAGCTGGCTCCCCTTCTCGCCGCAAGTTATCGTCGGGATCGATGCCTATGCATTTCAGGCCGCGTGGCACCGTATCGCGGCGGTTGGACCACGCTTCGTGGCTGGTGATCTCACCGCCCTGCCCCTGGGGGATCGGACGATTGATGTGGCCGCCAGTGATGCGGTGTTCGAGCACTGTCGCGATCTGGATGCCGTTCTTCGCGAGACGTGGCGCGTGCTGCGCGCGGGCGGCGCCGTCTATGCGACCTACGGGCCACTCTGGTACTGCTTTGGTGGCGATCACCTCTCGGGCGGTGATGGCCCACACTTGGAGCGTGGCTACTTCCATCTCGCGGAGGATCACGACGCGTATCGCGCCTACGTTGAAACCCACACCAACGTCGGCGCCGACGCGCAAGGCGGCGCTCGTTATATCGAGCTCGGCCTGTTCAGCCGCCTGACGACAGCACAGTACCTCGCCGCGTTCGCCAGGGCGGGATTTGAACTCGTGGATCTGATACTTGAAGTCTCCGGCTTGGCCATCGCCTTCGGCCGTCGGTGGCCGGAGCGAGCGCATATGCTTGCCGGCCGTCATGGGGTCAGCCTCGATGATCTGTTGATCAAGGCCAACTTCGTGGTGCTTCGCAAACCAGCGTCGCCGCCCTTCACTGCACGTACTCAACGATAATCGCCCCTTGATGCCGGCGGCCCCGGCGCCGTCGTTCTGGTTGGTCGCTGCACCGCCTGACCCGCCCCCGCCGCCTGGGGTCCCAGCCGTACCAAGGGGCCAAGGTAATACTCGCCGTTCCCACGGAAACGTCATGGGCTCCAGCGGCAGCTGATCATTCCGCCGCCGCCATAAACCGCCGGCACCGAGCGAGACATCATTCGCCTCTTCTCTTCTCGGTGCACGACGAGCAACTAGAGATGGCTTGCGGCGATTGAGCTCATAGCGACCATCGAGTGAGAGCTGGTCGAGCAGGTCGCCTTCGATGCGCTCGAACGACTCGGTCGAGGCGCGGCGCACCATGCCGACGACGTGGTATCCCTTCTCGGGGAGGAACTCGGCGAGGTACGACCCGTCCGTCCGGTGATGCCGGTGATCAGGGCTCGGCGCTGATCTACTTGAGGGCCTCGACAGCGGCGCCCTGGCGTGACGTATCCTTCGTTGGCCTCTCGCCCTGATACCCCAAGGCGTCGCTCTGCCGGTCATCTCGCGTCCTCTTCGGAGTAGCCGATCGTCGGCTCACACACCCACGGCTGCTCGCTCGGCACGTATGAACCCGGCACACAAGCCCCCGTCCGGCGGTTCGCCAGGCCGGGTGACGTCTTCTGAGCCGCTGCCGCTAACCTCGTTTACTAGCGCCGACACCTCACGCTGGAGGTCGGCGGTGGAGGGTGTAGTTGGCCACTTGTGCGGCCCCGGAAGATGCGGGCCTCCGTGCTAGGCTCAGCGGCGTGATCCGACGTGCCGCGTGGCTCATCGCCAGCCTTGGCGCCTTTCCGTTCCTCGGCATGGTGAAGTTCCGCTGTCACTTCGGCAATGGCTGGCCCTGCGGATGGATGTCGTTCTACGGCGGCGTTACGTGGCACATCATCCCGGCAGCTTGGATCACGTTGTCGGTCGGCCTGATCGCCTGGTCGCTGAATCTTGATCGGGCTCTGCGCCCGCTCGTCGGTGCCTGGCTCGCGCTCGCGTGGTACACGCTGCCCGTCGGGATCATTCACCCGCCGTCGCACGGCGGCCCCTGTCCCGAGTGGCCGATCCTCTGTCATGATCGCCCGCTGCTCGGATTCGGCGGCCTGTTCTACTGGCTGGCGCCTTTCGTGACCTGGACGGCTGTGCGGATGGTTCGTCATCGTCGGGCTACTGCGTGTACTCCACGATGATGACGCCCTTGATACCGGCCGCGCCCGCGCCGCCATTCTGGTTGCTCGCGGCACCACCGCCACCGCTAGAAGTTGATCCGATCGTGCCGCCTGAACTTGTATCGAACGGCGAGAACCGGGCGCCGGTGCCGCCTGCCACAACGGTGCTGCCGCCACCGCCGCCCGCGCCGCCGCCTTACCGAGTGCGCGAAGTTGCCCACCAAACGCCGCCGTAAGTTGTGGGACCGTGGTGCCATCGCCGAAAGTGGTGTTGCCGCCGTTCGTCGCCGCCGCGTTGCCAGAGACACTACCAGTGCCGCGGTCCCAGCCGTACCAAGGGCGAAAGGTAATACTCGCCGTTCCCACGGAAACGTCATGGGCGAAGCGGTAGCTGATCATTCCGCCGCTATAAACCGCATCGAGTGAGAGCTGGTCGAGCAGGTCGCCTTCGCGGATGTCGATCCGCTCGCGGAGGTGGGCGATCCGCTCGAACGACTCGGTCGAGGAGGGGCGCACCATACCGATGACGCGGTAGCCGTCTCTCGAAAAGGAACTCGGCGAGGTACGACCCGTCCTGTCCCGTGATGCCGGTGATCAGGGCTCGACGTTGACCCACGCTCCCCTAGAATGGACCGCGTGCTACGCCGACTTGCCCGATTGGCTAGCAAATCCGTGCCCGGACGGCTCGTCCGGTCGCCCCTGGCGCTGATACCCCGAGGGGTCGCTGTACCGGTCATGTCCGGCCCGCTGAGAGGGAGCCGCTGGATCGTCGGGGCCCATACCCACGGCTGTTGGCTCGGCATCTATGAGCCGAGCAAGCAGGCGGCAGTCCGGCGCTTCACCAGGCCGGGTGGCGTCTTCTACGACCTCGGCGCCAATGTCGGCTTCTACACGCTTCTGGCGGCGAAGCTTGGGGCACGTGTCGTGGCCGTTGAGCCACTGCCGCGTAACGTCGCATATCTGCGCCGGCACCTCGGCCTGAACCATTGCTCGGACGTCGAAATCTTCGAGGGTGTCGTCCTCGATTGCGCTGGATCCGTGCACCTGGTCGCCGCCGGTTCGGCGACAGCGTACGTCGGCGATACGGGCGTGCCTGTGCGCGCAACGACGCTCGACGAGATGGTCGGCTCCCTGGGATATCCCACGCCCACCGTGATCAAGTGCGACGTCGAGGGAGCAGAATTACGAGTCCTCGCTGGCGGCCGAAGCGTCCTGCCGACACGGCGTCCCGTCCTGCTCTTGTCCGTCCACAGCGAGCAACTCAAGGTCGCATGCACCGCGCAACTGTCGGAATGGGGCTATCGCATAGAGATCGACCCGCACGACGCCCACGAAATCATCGCCACTCCGTAAAGGTAGAACCAAACGCCAGGGGGCTGGTCAGAGCCACTGGCTTTGGCTATGCTACGCAGCCACATATGCGCCGGTTGCTGACGCTCGCCTCTCTCGCCCTGCTGCCCCTGCCCGCCTGGGCGGCCTCCGAGCGCATCGCCGGGGCCCTGGAGACCGAGCTCCAGCCGCCGGCGATCACGACCCACCAGATCACCCAGTACCTGGCGCGGCGGACCCCGACGCCGCCGGTGCCCTGGACCAGCGCCGACTGGGGCGCCGAGGCCCGCCGCCTTCGGCGGAGGCTCCTGGAGGACGTTGTCCTTCACGGGTGGCCGCGGGAGTGGGTCAACGCGCCCCCCCGCATCGAGGACCTCGGCGTCGTCGACTTCACGTCGGCCTACCGTGTCCGCAAGCTGCGCTATGAGGTCGTGCCCGGCTACCGCGCGCCGGCAATCCTCTGCGAGCCCGCACAGGTGGCGAAGCCGATGCCCGGGGTGCTCAACCTCGTCGGGCACGAGGCGAATGGCAAGGCGGTCGCCCACGCGCAGCACCGGTGCGTGGCGTTCGCCAAGCTGGGAATGGTGGCGCTGACCCCGGAGTGGCCAGGCTTCGGCGAGCTCGCCCACCCCGACAACGCCCACGACCTCGCGGCGCACCTCGACCTGGTCGGCGCCAACGGCATCGGCTTCTTCTACCTGGCGATGCAGCGCGCGCTGGACGTCCTGGCGCAGCGGCCCCGCGTGGATGCATCGCGGCTGGGGGTGACGGGACTCTCCGGAGGCGGGTGGCAGAGCGTGGTGCTGGGCGCCCTGGACGAGCGCGTGGCCGTGGTGGTGGAGGTCGCGGGCATCGGCTCGCTGGACACGACGCTCACGCATCCGTCCGAGACGGACGAGATCGAAGAGAACGCTACGGATCTGGCCCGCACCATCGACTACCCGCACCTCGTCGCGCTGCGCGCCCCGCGGCCCACGCTGCTGATCCACAACACCAACGATGAGTGCTGCTTCCGCGCCGCGCTCGTGAAGCCGGCCATCCACGACGCGGTCAAGCCGTTCTTCGCGCTCCTCGGCCGGCCGCAGAACCTCGCCTGGCACGAGAACGTCGAGCCCGGCACCCACAACTACGAGCGTGACAACCGCCGCACGGCTTATCGCTTCTTCGCGGAGCACTTCGGCCTCCCGAAGCCCGCCGACGACCCCGCGACAGAGGACGACGTGAAGAGCGCCGCCGCGCTCACGGTCGGCGTGCCGGCCAACAACCTCACGATCCTCGGCGTCGCGAAGACCCTCGCGGCGCGGCTTCAGCGACCGGCGCTGGGTCCCCGTGCCGTCGAGCGCGCGAAGCTCGCCGGCGTGCTGCGCTACCGCCCGTCGAGCGTGGCGCGCTCGTGGCGGCTGTGGAGCGAGCGACGCGAGGAGCTGACGACGCTCTCCTATCGCTTCGAGCTCGACGACGGGCTCGGCGCGACCGCGGTGTGGCTGACCCCCACCGGCGCGCGGGCGGACGCGCCGCTCACGATCGTCCTGCACGACGGGGGCCGGCGCGCCGCCGACGACGTCGTCGTCCGGAGCCTTGCCCGCGGCGAGCACGTGCTCGCGCTCGACCTGGTCTTCTTCGGCGAGATGGTGCCGGAGCAACCGGTCTCGCCCGGCGCCGACCTCGGCGTGGACGCGACGGCGCGGCCGCAGCGCACCGGCGCCAACTACCAGATGCTCGTCAACACGCTGGGCGCGCGGCCGCTGGGGATCCAGGCCAGCCACCTCCTCGGTGTGGCCCGCTGGGCCACCGGCGTCGCCGGGCAGCGCCGTGTGCGCGTGGAG
Organism: Candidatus Rokuibacteriota bacterium; assembly: GCA_003220225.1. Taxonomy (GTDB): domain Bacteria; phylum Methylomirabilota; class Methylomirabilia; order Rokubacteriales; family CSP1-6; genus AR12. Next base: position 184,795 of record QHRU01000040.1, on the reverse strand, counting down.
ACGACCGGCGTCCGCACCCAGATGGTGGCCCTCGCCGCGGCGGCGCTCGAGTCGCGCGCGATCGACAGGGTCGTCAGCCGCGAGGCGATGCCGAGCCTGCGCCATCTGCTCGACGAGCGGGTACAATTCCGGGTGGCGCCCGAGTTGTTCTGTCTCGACCTTTACAAGGAGTTCGACGTCGACCGGCTCACGGCGCTCGCGGAGCCGACAGCCGTCCACCACGAAGGAGGCCGCCCGTGACGCACACGCTCGAGGACTTCGCCGCCGCCGCCCATCGCATCCTCGCCGCCGAGCCCAATCCGCAGGGCCGTGAAAAGGTCTGCGCGCTGCTCCGCGAGGTGTTGACGGACAAGGCCTTCGTCGCCAAGCACCTGGGCGACGACGTGCCGGAGCGCAAGATCATCTACGAGGACCCGCAGCTCGGCTTCTGCATCCTGGCCCACGTCAACCACGGGGCGAAAGAGAGCCAGCCGCACGATCACGGCAAGTACTGGGCGATCTACGGCCAGGCCGAGGGCGAGACGGTGATGAGCGACTGGCAGCTGGTCGAGCCCGCGAGGGACGGCAAGCCGGGCAAGGTGCGCCACGTGCGCGCGTATCCGCTGAAGCCGGGGATGGCGAAGCTCTACAACGAGGGCGACATCCACTCGCCGCGGCGCGACGGCCCCACGCGGCTCATCCGCCTCGAAGGGCGCAACATGGAGGGCCAGCCGCGAGGCACGTTCGAGCGCGTGTGAGCGCGCGTCGGACCGGATGACGCCGGGCTGGTTCTGGACGACGCTGCTGGCGGTGACGATCGCCGCCGCCGCCTTCGTCGTCGTCCTGGGCCACTTCTGGCTGCGCGCGCCCATCGCGGCGCTCGCGCTCTATCGCCGCCACTTTCCCGAGGCGCGTCACGAACGGCTCTTCCTGGCCTCGGTGGCGTTCTTCACCACCTTTCTCCTTGCCCGCAGCATGGCGTACGCCATCGCGGCCGGCATCGGGCCGTTCCGCAACGTCCGCGTGGGCAGCGTCCACGTCCACCATCTCGTCTGGGGAATTCTCGTGCTGCTCGGCGTCGGGCTCGCGTGGCTCGGGCAGGTCGGCATCGGGGCGGGCGACGGCTCGCGGGCGGCCTCGCGCGTCACCGCCGTGCTCTACGGCGCCGCCGCCGCGCTCACGCTCGACGAGTTCGCGCTCTGGCTGCACCTCGCCGACGTCTACTGGTCGCCCCAGGGACGCCTCAGCGTGGAGGTCGCGCTGCTCTTCGGCAGCCTGCTGGCCGTGCTCACGGGCGGCGGCCGGTTCTTCCACGCGATGGCGCGCGAGTCGCTGCTGCTGCTGCGCCGCCGCGGCGTCTGATTCGCGCCGCCTCGACGGCATCGGGATTGCGGGCTCCACCCCGCGTCCCTTCACATTCCGCCTGAGCCCCCGCCGCCCATCTCCCTGCTGCAGAACGTCGCGCGCCAGACCCCGCCGGATCGCACACACTCCTCCTGCACACTGACCGAGGGGCCGGATCGGGTCAGCGCGCCGCACCCGGTCAGCGCCAGGAGCATGAGCCCCACGACGACGACATACGGCGGCCTCACTGCCGCAGCCGCGGGTCGAGCAGATCGCGCAGGCCGTCGCCGAGCAGGTTGGCGCCGAGCACGACGAGCGAGATCGCGATCCCGGGCACGGTCGCGAGCCACCACGCGTTCGACAGGTAGTCGCGGCCCTCGGCCAGCATCAGGCCCCACGACGGCTGGGGCGGCTGCAGGCCGAGGCCGAGGAACGACAGCCCGGACTCCAGCAGAACCATCGTCGCGAACTGGCTCGAGCCCAGCACGAGGATCGGCGCCAGCGTGTTGGGCAGGATGTGCACGGCGACCACGCGTAGATCGCCGGCGCCCAGCGTGCGCGCCGCCTCCACGTAATCGAGCCGGCGGATCGTCAGTACGGCCGCCCGCACCGTGCGCGCGTACAGCACCCAGCCGGACAGCGCCAGGACCGAGACGAGCGCCGCCGGGCTCGTCCCCACCACCGCCACGATGGCGATCGCGAGCATGATCACGGGAAACGCGAGCTGCACGTCGGCCAGCCGCATGACGAGCGCATCGAGCCGGCCGCCGACCAGGCCGGCCGCGAGTCCGATGACGACGCCGGCGCCGGCCGCCAGCGCCACCGCGCTGGCGGCGAGCACCAGCGAGATGCGGCCGCCGTAGAGAAGCCGCGCGAGGATGTCGCGCCCGAGGTTGTCGGTGCCGAGCGGATGACCGGCGGCGCCGCCCAGCCCCCGCGGCGGCTGCAGTCGTTGGCCGAAGACCGGCTTGATCGGATCGGCGGCGACCAGCCACGGTGCCGCGGCGCTGGCCACGATCACCGCGACGAGAAGCACACCGCCGGCGACGATCATCGGCTGCCGGAGCAGGCGGCTCATCCGTAGCGGATCCGGGGGTCGATGACCGTGTAGAGCAGGTCGACGAGCAGGTTGATGACGACGAAGATCGTCGCCGACAGGATCAGGATCGTCTGCACCACCGGAAAGTCGCGGAAGAAGATCGCGTCCACCACGAGCTTGCCCATGCCCGGCCACGCGAAGATCGACTCGGTGATCACCGCGCCGCCGAGCAGCGTGCCGATCTGCAGCCCGAGCACCGTCAGCAGCGGGATCGTGGCGTTCTTGAGCGCGTGGCGCAGGACGACGCGCGGCTCGCCCAGGCCCTTGGCGCGCCCGGTGCGGATGTATTCCTGGCCCAGGATCTCGAGCAGGCTCGAGCGCGTGAGCCGCGCCACGAGCGCCGTGGGAAACGCGGCCAACGTCACGCTGGGCAGCACGAGGGACTGCCAGCCGTGGAACCCGGAGGTCGGCAGCCAGCGCAGGGTGACGCCGAAGAGCAGCATCAGCATGATCCCCAGCCAGAAGTTCGGCAGCGACTGGCCGAGCACCGCGAGCACGGTGCCGGCATAGTCGTAGGCGCTTCCCTGCCGGACGGCGGCCACGATGCCGATCGAGACGCCGACGAGCACCGTCAGCGCCATGGCGGTCAGGGCGAGCTGGATCGTGGCCGGCACGCGCTCGACGACCACGCGGAGCGCCGGCGACCGGTACTGGAAGGACTGGCCGAAATCGCCGCGCACCACGCTACGCAGAAAGATTCCGTACTGCACCCAGAGCGGCTCGCGCAGGCCGAGGTGGCGGTTGAGCTCGTCGACGGCCGACTGCGGCGCGCCCTCGGGCAGGAGCATCTTGGCGGGGTCGCCCGGGACGACGCGCAGGATGACGAAGACCAGGATCGAGACGCCGACGAGCGTGACCGCCGACTGCCAGATCCGCGTCACCAGATAGGAGCGCATCACGGTGCGCGGCGCTAGGCGATACCGACCTCGTGGAGGAGCACGTAATAGTCGCGCCGCGCCTCGAAGTTGCGCAGCTTGTCGCTGATCGCGTAGATCGCGACGCTGTAGTACGGCCAGATCTCCGGCTCCTCCTCCCAGAGGATCTTCTCGATCTCCTCGTACTTCTGCTGGCGCACCTTCGGATCGGGCACGCGCCCCTCGGCGATGAGCTGCTCGACGCGCGGATCGGAAAAGCGCGTGAGCTTCTCCGCGCCCGCCCTGGTGAACCACTGGCCGAAGTACCAGTCGGGGTCGTGCGGCATGTGCGCCCAGCCCGAGAAGAAGAGGTCGTAGTTGCCCGCGGTGCGCTGCTCGCGCGCGGTGGCGATCTCGAGATTGCGGATGCTCACCTTGATCCCCACCTCGGAGAGCATCGCCGCCACCGCCTGCGCGATCTCGAGCTGCTTGGGATAGAGATCCTTCATGAGGACGAAGTCGAGCGTGAGGGTCTGGTAGCCCGCCTGCTTGAGGATCGCGCGCGCCTTGTCCGGGTCGTACGGCTTCTGGCCGAGGTTGGTGTGGCCGATGAGCCCCGGAGGAATCGGGCTCACCACCGGGCGCGCGTAGCCGAGCAGCAGCTCCTTGATGATGGTGTTCCGGTCGATGGCGAGCGAGACCGCCTTGCGGATGCGCGGGTCCTTCCCCGCCTCGCGCGCGAGCTGGAAATGCCAGCGCTGGGCCTCGACCGCCGGCGTGTCGAGCACCTTGATGCCCGGCGTCGCCCGGAGCGTCGACACCATGTCCGGCCAGACGCGGTCGATGACGTGGATCTCGGCGGCGCGCAGGGCGGCGGCGCGGGTGGAGAGCTCGGGAATGAAGCGGACGGTCAGCTTCTCGACCTTCGGGAGCGCGGGCTTCCAGTACTTCGCGTTCGCCTCGAGGTCGACGTGATCGCCGTGCGTCCAGGAGACGAAGCGGAACGGACCGGTGCCCACGGGTTTGCCGAAGAACGCGTCCTCGTTGCCGGCCGCGCCGGGCGGCAGCATGCCCAGCATCGTGAGGTGCGCGGGCAGCGAGCCGAACGGCCGCTTCGTCGTCACCGTGACCGTGTAGTCGTCGTCCTTCCGGACGTCCTCGAGATCCTGGTAGACGAACGACTTGATCAGCTTGGTGTTGTCGCGCACGCGCTTGAGCGTGAACAGCACGCTGTCCGCGGTGAACGGCGTGCCGTCGTGGAAGCGGACCCCCTTGCGGAGCGTGAAGCGCCACGTCGTGTTGTTCACGGGCTTCCACGACTCGGCCAGCGCCGGCACGAACTTGTCGTCGTTGGTGACGTCCAGCAGCGGGTCGTACACGTGGCGCAGGACGGATGTGCTCGAGATCGAGTAGTGGTTCGCGGGGTCCAGCGTCAGCATCCGCTCGGACAGGCCCGCGATGATGTGGCCCCGACGGGCCTGGGCACGGGCGGCGCGGGGGCCGGCCGCGACGCCGAGGACGGCGCCGCTGCCGAGGAGGAACCGTCGGCGACTCAGGCGTGGTTTTTCCATGGCGGGATGCTACACCTAGCGCGCCCGGAGAGCGTCGAGAGCCTTCCAGTCGAACTCGATGCCGTGACCGGGGCGATCGGGCGCCAGCGCCGCGCCCGCCTCCAGGCGCAGCGGCTCGGCGATGAACCGATCGAGCCCGAAGCCGTGCGCCTCGAGGTAGGAGCGATTCGGCGCCGCCGCCAGCAGGTGCACGGTGACGTCGTGCGCGCCGTGCGACGTGACCGGAAGACTGAAGGCCTCGGCCAGGTGGCAGACTTTCATGAACGTGGTGACGCCGCCGCAGTTCGTGACGTCGGGCTCGGGGAACGTCACGCCGCCCGCGGCGATGAGGTGCCGGAACTCGTGGAGGGTGTGGAGATTCTCGCCGGCGGCGATCGGCACGCCTCCGTCGCGCACGATGCGCACGTGGCCCGGCACGTCGTCGGGGCTCGTCGGCTCTTCGAGCCACACGGGGTCGAACTCGCGCAGCGCCCGCGCGGCGCGGATCGCCTCGTCGACGCTCCAGCGCATGTTGGCGTCCACCATCAGCGGGAACTCGGCGCCCAGGTGCGCCCGCATCGCTCGCACCCGCTCGACGTCCTGCCGCAGCGAGGGGCGGCCGACTTTCATTTTGATGGCGCGGAAGCCGGCCTTGAGATTTTCCTCGGTCTGGCGCAAGAGCGCGTCCACGGAGAGATCGAGGTCGATCCCGCCCGCGTAGCACGGCACGCGCGGATCGAAGCCGCCCAGCACGCGCCAGAGGGGCACGCCCTGGCGCCGCGCGCGGAGATCCCACAGGGCGATGTCGACGGCCGACATCGCGAGCATCTGCGCGCCGCCGCGGCCACCGTAGTGGAGCGCCCACCACATGGCCTGCCAGATCTCCTCGATGCGCTCGGCCTCGCGGCCGGCCAGCAGCGGGGCCAGGTCGCGTGCGACGAGGGCGTGCACGGCCGCGCCGCCCGTCCCGACCGTATAGGTATAGCCGACGCCCACCGCGCCCTCCGCGTCGTGCAGGCGGACCGTGAGCAGCTCGAAGCCTCTGATGGTCCCGTGGGTGCTGTCGGACAGAACGGTCGGCAGCGGGATGAAGTAATGGTCGGCCTGCACGCGCTGGATCCGCATCGCCCGGTATTCTCGCTATTCTAATCGACAGCGGGGTCGTGCAGCCTCCATGCTAGGCTCGACGCTACGTGACTGATTTGTCGGCGCTGACCGACGATCCCATGGCGCATGCGCGCAAGATGGAGTCGCCGGCCTACAAGCGCGCCGCCTATGTTGTCCTTCGGCCGCTCCTTGATCGCCTGGCGCGACGGCATCTGTCGGCGACGATGCTGACGCTGCCTGCGCTCACCCTGGTCCTTCCGGAACGCGGTTTCCCGCTCGCCACCCGGCGGGGCTGGCTAGCACGTTACATCGAGCTGCGCGGCGCTCGCCTGCTGATCCAGGGCACCGGGAGCGGCTGGGACACCCTCTCTTGGCTTGAGTGTGGCGCGCGCCCTGTCGGCGTCGAACTCTACCCGTTCCTCGCGGCCTGGAATCAAGTGGGTGCGCACGGGCCGAGATTCGTCCAGACCTCGCTCACTGCCCTACCCTTCACAAATGGCGCCTTCGATGCGGCCGCAAGCGACGCCGTGTTCGAGCACTGCCGCGATCTTGATGCTGTCCTGGCGGAAACGGTGCGCGTTCTGCGACCGGGTGGCTATGTTTATGCCACCTATGGTCCCCTCTGGTACTGCTGGGGCGGCGATCATTTCTCCGGTCCAGCAGCGGGGCCAGGTCGCGTGCGACGAGGGCGTGCACGGCCGCGCCGCCCGTCCCGACCGTATAGGTATAGCCGACGCCCACCGCGCCCTCCGCGTCGTGCAGGCGGACCGTGAGCAGCTCGAAGCCTCTGATGGTCCCGTGGGTGCTGTCGGACAGAACGGTCGGCAGCGGGATGAAGTAATGGTCGGCCTGCACCTCGCGGATCCGCATGGCCCGGTATTCTATGACCTTCCGCTCCGTAGTAACGTATTTCACCGCGACAGCGTTGACGCGTGTGGATAATCCGATCATGCCACCGATTCGGCTCCACAAGCTGGACCGCGTCTCCCCAGGGGGGGGCAGACTGTGATCGTCACGCGCGCGCTCGGCGGGGCGGCCGCGCTCGCCTTCGTGCTCGTCGTTGCCACCGGCGAGGGCGTGGCGCAGGCCCCGGACAATACCCGCGCCCCCGACGTCTACCGCATCGGTCCTGAGGACACCCTCCTCATCTCCGTGTGGAAGAACGAGGCGATCACGAAGACGGTCCCGGTGCGGCCCGATGGCATGATCTCGCTGCCGCTCGTGCAAGACGTGCAGGCGGCCGGCCTGACGCCCATGGAGCTTCGGGACGCGTTGACGAAGAAGCTGTCAGAGTTCATGCCCTCACCCGAGGTGTCGGTCATTGTCACCGAGGTGCGGAGCTTCAAGGTCTCGGTGATCGGCGAGGTCGTGAAACCGGCACGCTACGAGCTGAAGAGCCGGACGACGGTCCTCGACGTCCTGGCCATCGCCGGGGGCTTCAACGAGTTCGCCAAGCGGAAGGGCGTCGTGATTCTCCGGCCCGACGGCAACGTGATGAAGCGCATCCCCTTCGACTACAGCAAAGTCATCACGCCCGGGGGTGAACACCTGAACTTCTATCTGATGCCCGGCGACATCATCCTGGTGCCATGAACGGCGCGGGACGCCCCGCGTCCCGAGGTATGCTATCTCCTATGACGACACCCCCCTTCGACGCGCTGCTCTCCACCCGTGCCCGCTACGCGGTGCCGCTCACCACGCCGCGCCAGTCCATGAGCCCGCTGTTCGAGTTCGGCGGCGGCTATCCGGATCCGGTCTCGTTCCCTTACGAGGGAATGATCGAGGCCACCGCGAAGATGATGGCGGCCGAGGGCGCCCAGGCGATGACGTACGGCGACCCCCAGGGCTACATCGGGCTGCGGGAGCTGATCTGCCACAAGTATCAGCTCTTCGAGATGATGAAGACGAGGCCGGAAAACATCGTGGTCGCCAACGGCTCGGGCCAGGCGCTGTCGCTGGCCTTCAGCGCGTTCGTGGACCCGGGCGACGCGATCATCATCGAGGCACCCACCTTCTCGGGCTCCCTCAACACGATCCGGCGCCACGGGCCGCGCATCCTCGACGTGCCGGTGGATGACGAGGGGATCGTCACCGACGCAGTACGGGAGCGACTCCAGACGTTGCGGCGCGAGGGTCGCAGATGCAAGCTCATCTACACGATCGTGAACTTCCAGAACCCGGCGGGGCCCAGCCAGTCGCTGCGCCGCCGCCAGGAGCTCATCGCGCTGGCCCACGAGTACGACACGCTCATCCTGGAAGACGACGCTTACGGCGAGCTGCGCTTCGAAGGCGAGACGCTGCCGCCGCTCTACGCGCTGGATCGCGGCGGCCGGGTGATCCGCGCCGGCACGCTCTCCAAGATCCTGGGCGCGGGCGTGCGGCTGGGCTGGCTCTGCGCGCCCAAAGACATGGTCCCGGTCCTGCAATCGTTCCTGTTCGGCGGCGGCACCAACCCGTTCATGTCGCGGGTGGCCACGTACTACATGAAGGACAACATGGCGGCGCACGTTCAGCGCCTGATCGGCGTCTACCGCGCCAAGCGCGACGCCATGCTGAAAGGCCTCGACGAGGTGCTCAGGGACACCGACGCCACGATCAGCCGGCCCGAGGGCGGCTTCTTCCTGTGGATCAAGCTGCCGAGCGGCACCGACAAGAAGCGGCTGGCCGAGCGCGCGGTCGAGGCGCGCATCCAGTACACGCCAGGCCCCGTCTTCTACGCCAACGGTGGCGGCGAGGACTACATCCGCCTGGCCTTCAGCTATGAGCAGCCGGACAAGTGCTACGAGGGCGCGCGGATGCTCGCGAAGGCTATGCTGAGCGCCTGAGCGGCTCCGCCTCTTCGCCGGCGGATGCTTGGGCAGGGCGGCGCGGGCGCGCGCCCCGTGCCGCCGGGCGCGGCTGGACAGGAGTAGGATGGCAGCATGACGGCGGCGGTCCGGGCGGCGGCGGTCGGTGCGGCCCTGGTCTTCCTGGGCCTCCCGCCGGCGACCGCGGGCGCGCAGCAGCGCGGCCACGGCCATCATCGCTTCCACCACCGTCCGGTCGGCTCGCGTCTGATCGTCGTCGCGCCGTTCGTCCCGTTCGGCTTTTACTCGGCGCCGCCGGTCGTGTACTCCTCGCCCGTGGTGTATTACGCGCCGCCGCCCGTGTACTACTCCCCGCCGCCGCCGAGCTATTACGGTCCGCCGCCCGCGTACGCGGCGCCGCCGCCCGCGCCCGCGTACGCGCCCCCGGTGCAGCAGGACGTGCAGCCGATCCAGCGCGAGGTCGTCTTCCCGACCGGCCGCTACGTCCTGCAGGGCGACGGCGTGAGCACCCCCTATCGCTGGGTGTGGATCCCGAACCCGCCGACGGCGCCGCCACCTGCGCCCGGCACGCCATCCGGCGCGATCGAGAAGGCGCGTCCGATCTACGCATGGACTGACGCCAACGGCGTGACGACCTGGACCGATCGCGCGTCGAAAGTGCCGCCCGAGCATCGCGCCAACGCGCGGCGCGAGCCCTGATCCCGTCCCGGCCAGGAGGAGCCCAATGACCCGCCGCGTTCTCGTGATGGTGCTGGGACTGGTGTGCCTGCTCGCCGGCGTGGCGAGCGCCGGGGTGCAGCGCCTCTACGTGCTCGACTGCGGGCGCAACATCGGCAAGGACCAGGCGCGCTGGTCGCCCGGCGTCAACGAGGGCAAGCCGATCGAGTTCTCGGACAACTGCTACCTGATCCGCCATGACCGGGGCCTGCTGCTGTGGGACACCGGCGTGCCGGACGCGGTGGCGGCGATGCCCGACGGGATGGTCGTGGCCAACGGCGCGATCACCTACCGGCGCGCCAGGACGCTCGCGGGCCAGCTGACCGAGCTCGGCGTCAAGCCGGCGGACGTCACGTACCTGGCCGTGTCACACACGCACGGCGATCACGTCGGCAACGTCGCGCTGTTCGCGTCCTCCACCGTGCTGATCCAGGGCGCGGAGTACGACTGGGCGATGGCCGGGCCCAACAAGCCGGCGTTCGGGCCGTCGGCAACGATCACCAGGCTCGCGGGCGACCACGACGTGTTCGGCGACGGCAGCGTGACCATCCTGTCGACGCCGGGCCACACGCCGGGGCACCAGTCGCTGCTCGTCCGCCTGCCGAAGACCGGTTACGTCGTGCTCTCGGGCGACGCCGTGCACTTCCGTGACAACTGGGACCACAAGCGCGTTCCCGCGATGAACGTCAACCGCGAGCAGACGCTGGCCTCGCTGCAGCGGATCCAGGGCGTGCTGGACGAGCGCCGCGCCCAGCTGTGGATCAACCACGACAAGCCGCAGAGCGACGGCCTGCGCTACGCGCCCGCGTACTACGAATAGTCGTCGCGCGTCGCGGAGCGCTTCGCAGCTTGACCGGGCATCTAAGTTCTTGTATACCAGGTTATGGTCGACAAGCCAGTCATCTGGCTTGGTGATTCTCGCGAAACGATCAGCAGCTTCGCCGATGATGCCCGCCAGATCGCAGGCCGATGTGGATCGCGCCAAGCATCGTCTGAGCGCCTTGCTCGCCCAACGTGCGAGGCGGAAGGGATAGGTGCTCCGTGGCAAAGGTCAAGATGACCCGTTCGACCGGTAACGTGTTTCGAGATCTCGGCTTCTCGACCGACGAGGCCGAGTCTCTCAGGGTTCGTGCCGACCTACTGCTGAATCTCCAGAAGGCGATGGCGGCGCGCAAGCTCAAGCAAGGCGAGGCCGCCGAACTGTTGGGTGTCAGTCAGCCGCGAGTCAGCGATCTGATGCGTGGCCGGATCGACCTCTTCAACAGCGAGACTCTGATCGACATGCTGGCCAAGCTCGGAGTCCGCACCAGGCTCGTCCTTCAGTTCTCACGCCGACCCTTGGGCGTGGCATGGTCCGCGCCGCACCGAGCGCCTAGCGCAGCGCCTGGCGCAGCGACCCCGCGATCAAGGTGACGCCGCGGAACGCCGTGTCGATGAGCCGGCCCATCGGCACGAAGCCGTGGATCATCCCGCCGAAGCAGATGGCGTCCACGCTCACGCCGGCCTCGCGCAGCTTCCGCGCGTAGGCCTCGCCCTCGTCGCGCAGCGGATCGAAGCCCGCGGTGATCACCAGCGCCGGCGCGACACCGGCCAGCGACGTCGCGCGGATCGGCGAGACGCGCCAGTCGAGCGCCTCTTCTTCCTTGGTGAGGTACTGCGCGCGGAACCAGCGCATGCTGTCTCGCGTGAGCATGTAGCCGTCCGCGAGATCGGCGTACGACTTCGTCTCCGCACCAAGATCAGTCACCGGGTAGACCAGCACCTGCAGCGAGATCTTCGGCGCGCCCGCGTCCCTCGCCAGCAGCGCCACGACAGCGGCGAGGTTGCCCCCGGCGCTGTCGCCGCCGACCGAGAGACGTCCGCCGTCCACGCCCAGCTCGGCAGCGTGGGCGACGATCCAGCGCGTGGCCGCCCACGCGTCGTTCACCGCGGCGGGGAACTTGTGCTCCGGCGCCAGCCGGTAGTCGACCGAGATGACGCTGACACCCGCCTCGGCCGTCAGCTGGCGGCAGACCACGTCGTGGGTCTCGATGTCGCCGATGACCCAGCCCCCGCCGTGGAAGAAGACGTGCACGGGCAGCCGCGTCGAGTCCGGCACGCCGGCCGGCCGGTACACGCGCAGCGGAATGGCCCCGAGCGGGCCCTCCGCGCTGACGTCGCGCACGGCGCCGAGCTGCGGCGCCGGCGGCGTCGAGGCCGGCCGGGTCTCGAGAAAGAGCCGGCGCGCCTCCTTGGGCGACAGCGTGTGATACGCCGGGCGCCCCGATTTGATGATCAGGTCGATGACGTTCGCGGCCTGGGGATCAAGCGCCATTGCGCAGCACCTCGCTGGCCTGCTTGTCGACCACCGTGCCGCGGAAGAAGTCCGGGTTCACCTCGCCCCAGAAGCGCACGGCGTTGGTGAACATGAAGTCCTTGAAGTCGTGGTCGTCGATGAGGCCGTGCTCGACCAGCTCGTACGCCTCCGGCACCACCTCGGCCATGTCGGGCACGTCGAAGTGGCCGATGTCCGAAGAGAAGATCGCGTTGAGCCGCGCGCCCATCGGGTTGGCCTTCTTGTTGAAGGCCCACGCGTTGACCGGGTCGTCGGCCTCGCAGCCGAAGTAGAAGCGCGGCACGAAGAGCGATTTCAGATCCTGCTTCGCCTCGATCTTGCAGCGGAAGTAGTCGTCGACGTCCTCGACGCCGCCGGTCATGGCGTGCGTCTCGTCCAACCCGTCGCCGCGGCCAACCGCCTCCGCGACCTCCTCGCGCCCGTACTTGCGCGCGAACTCGAGCAGCCGCGCGCGGTCGAGCTTGGAGGGATGGGTGGACTTGATCGCCTCACCGTTGCGCTTCTCCCAGTGGCCGACGAGGTCCGCGTAGAGCATGCACGCCCAGCCCACGCCGCCCTCGAGGAACGCGAAGTTCAGGTCGGGGAAGCGCCGCGTGACGCCGCCGAAGAAGAGCCCCTTGCAGACGGCGTGGCCGGCGGAAGCGAAGTGGCCGATGTGGTTGAAGCAGAAGTTCGAGGGCGAGTTCCTGAGTAATATCGAGCGGGCGCCGTTGTGGAACGACGGCGCGAGCTTCAGCTCGCGGCACTTCTGCCACACGAGATCGTAGTCGTAGTCGCTGTCGATCCCGATGACGTCGAACCACTCGGCGAACTTCGCAGCCTCGGGCTGCTCCTCGGCGACCGCGGGCACCGGCCGGCGCATGAGACCGCCGACCATGATGACCTTGAAGCCGAGCTGCGTGGCCGCGAACTCCAGCTCCTCGATCGCCTCCTCCGGCGTGTACATCGGGATGATCGCGGCCGGGATGATGCGGTCGGCGTACGGCTTGAACTGCTCGGCCGTGAACACGTTGTACGCGCGGCAGATGGCGCGGCGCATCTTCGTGTCTTGCAGCCGGTGGAACGAGAGCCCGGCCGTCGGGTAGACGACCGAGAAGTCGATGCCGAGGTCGTCGAGGCGCTCGTAGAAGAGGCGGGGGAACATCGCGGTCGCCCGGTCCAGCACGTTCTCGCTCGGCGAGGACCAGAACCCCTCCATGCCCACGCGCTTGCGGCGCCGCTCGGCCAGCGACAGCTTGAGCGCGTTGGGGATGCGCGAGCTGGCCAGCGCCAGCCCCTCGACCGCCGCGTCGCCGGCGATCTTCTTGAACTGCTCGCGCATCACCGGCAGGTACTCCAGCCAGTGACCGTCGGCGTCGACGACGGGGTGGCTCAGGCGGGAGCGGAGCTTGCGGGCCTCGGTCTGTCCGTTGAGGGCCATGGCGACCTCCAGGCGTTCGGGCTCACGGGACTGGGTTCAGCGTGCCCGGATTCTACCTGACCTATCCCGCGCCCCGCCACTTCACCTCAGAGAGCGATCGTCCGCCGCTCCGTCGCGCGCTCCCACTTGCTCGCCGCGTCGTCGTCGAAGATCAGCGCCTCGTCGGCGGTGACCACGAACCAGGAGCCGCCCTGGATCTCGCCCTCGAGCTGGCCCGGCGCCCAGCCCGCGTAGCCGGCCGCGAACATCGCGCGGCGCGGCCCGGTGCCCCGAGCGATGGCCTCGAAGATCGCGGGATCGCTGGTGACCGCTACCCCCCCGTGCACGACCCGGCTGTCGCCGCCCGTCCACTCGGGCGTGTGCAGCACGAAGCCGCGCCCCGGCTCGACCGGGCCCCCGTAGTAGACGCGGATGTCACCGCTCGCGCCGCCGGGCTCGCGCCCGAGCGATTCCAGCACGCGCGCGAGCGGCAACGCGCCGACGGGACGATTCACGATGAGACCGAGCGCGCCGGCGGCGTCGTGGCGGAGCATGTAGACAACGGTGCGCGCGAAGCGCGGGTCGCGGAGATCTTCGGTGGCGACGAGGAGCTGGCCGGCCGTGCTGCGCGCGGGGAACGGCTCGGCGGGCCGCGCCGGCTGGCCGCCTCCCGTGGCTGCCGCCAGGAGGATCAGCAGCGCGGCGGGCGACAGCCACGTCACGGGGCTACTTCTTGGATCCCAGCCAGTACTTCGGATCGCTCGGGAACACGGTCTTGCACCGCGTCGGCTGCGACGGGCCGTCCAGCGTGTCGGCCGCCGCGCGCCACTTCGCGTAGTGCGGCGCCGCCCGGTGCGCCTCCAGCGCCGCTTCGTCCTTGTAGACCTCATAGAAGTAGTACGTGTTCGGGTCGGCGTCGTCCTGCAGCACGTTGAAACGGCAGCAGCCGGGCTCGTCGCGCTCGGAGCCGAGCGCGTCCTGCTCGATGGCGGCAAGAAACCGCGCGCGCTCCGCCGGCTGGACGCGAACCTTCACCCAGACCGCGAGCACGGCTCAGCCCCGGCGGGCGAGCGGACCGCGGAGGAGCTGCCCGGGCCGCGCGCCGGTCGGCTTGCCGTCACGCAGGATCGTCTCGCCGTTGACCACCGTGGCCGCGACGCCCCGGCAGCGCTGGACGAGCCGCTTGGCGCCGGCCGGGAGGTCCGCCACCAGCTCCGGCATCTCGGCCCCGATGCTCTCGGGGTCGAAGACGACGAAGTCGGCGGCCATACCCTCGCGGACGAGGCCGCGGTCCGCGAAGCCCCAGAGCGTGGCGGGCACGAGCGTGAGCATGCGCACGGCCTGCGGCAGCGTGAACGCCTGCTTCTTGCGCACCCAGTGGGCGAGCAGGTGCGTCTGCAGCGAGGAGTCCATCAGCTGCGTGACGTGCGCGCCGGAGTCCGAGAACGTCACGCACGCGCGCGGGTGCTTCATGATCTCGAGCGCGTCGTCCTGGTCCTCGTTGGCCACCGGCATCAGGAAGAAGAGGTCGAGATCCTTCTCCAGCGCCAGGTCGATCATGGCCTGGGCGGGATGGACGCCGCGCTCGGCCGCGACCTCGGCCACCGAGCGGTGCGGGCCCTCGACGGTGTCGAACACGAAGAGCCACTCGTACGGCTGCGGCCGCGCCTCGGTGCCGAGCGCCTTCTTGTCGGGCGTCTCGTTCGTGGCCTCGACGAGCTTCTTCTTGAACTCCGGATCGCGCAGCTTCGCGATCTTCTCGGCCAGCGGCAGCTTGCGAAGCTCCTTCCAGAGCGGCAGCCGGTCGAACGGCATCTGGGTCTTGAACGACAGCAGCGCGGAGAGCGAGCGGCTGTGCGCCTGGGCGAACATGCGCCCGCCCTCGGCGGCCGTCTCGTCGAGCAGCGCCATGTACTTGCGCCAGACGCCGGGCACGCCGCGGCGGCCGAAGACGCCGAACGTGATCGGGCGGCCGCTCTCGACGGCCAGCGCCTTGAGCCGGCGGTGATAGTCGGGCAGGCCCGGATTGCCGGCCTCGCGATCGACGTTCTCACCCGCGATCTCGAAGATGCCCGCGTTCAGCTCGCCCATCGTGTTGACGAGCCGCCGCACTTCCGCCCAGTCGGCCACGCGGCTGGCCACCGGGCGGTGGTCGGGCGTCTCGTGGCTCGGCGAGCGCGAGGTGGTGAAGCCCATGGCGCCGGCGCGCAGCGCGTCGCGCAGCTCGCGCTCCATCGCGCGCAGGTCATCCTCGGTGGCGGGCTTCTCGAAGGCGCGCTCGCCCATCACGTAGGTGCGCAGCGCCGAGTGCCCGATGTAGCCCGCGTAGTTGATGCCCTTGGGCAGGCTCTCGAGCGTGTCGAGGAACTCGGGGAAGGTCGTCCAGCGCCAGTCGATCCCCGCCTCCATCGCCTCCGGCGGGATGTCCTCGGCTCTTTGAAGATTGCGGACGACGAAGTGCTTGTCCTCGGCCGCGCACGGCGCCAGCGTGAAGCCGCAGTTGCCCATCACGACCGTCGTGATCCCGTGGTAGCAGGACGAGGTCCCCATCGGATCCCAGAAGACCTGCGCGTCCATGTGGGTGTGGCCGTCCACGAAGCCGGGCGCGACCACGTGGCCTTCGGCGTCGAGCGTCTCGCGGCCGCGCTCGCGGATGCGTCCGATCGAGACGATGCGTCCGTGCCGCACGCCCACGTCCGCCCGGAACCCGGGCAGGCCGGAGCCATCGATCACCGTTCCGTTCTTGATCACGAGGTCGTACGGCATGTGGGTCGTCCTCCCTGGTGTGGTGACCGTATCCTACTCCAGCCAGGGTTGGTCGGCGAACTACGAGCGACTGTCCTCGCGCAGATCGCGATCGTCTGCTCCGGTCGCGCGATCGTCGTCGCAGCGCAGCTCGAGGCGACTCTGCTGCGCGGCAGGTGTCGCGGTGTGCGGGGCGCATATGAGTCGAGCGCATGCTTGTCCGCGAGTCTCATGACATGGGGGGCCCCGAAATGGCCCCCCCAATCCGACCAGCGCTCGGACCGCCCCGGGGAACCCGTGGCGGTCCTCGATGTCGGACTACGGTCTATGACTTTGCGCCGGGCGGCGGGGGCGGCGGCGTGCCGGGAGGCGGCGGCGGAGTATTCGGCGGCGTGGTCGTCGAGGGCCGCCCAGGCGTGGCAGGCGCCGCAGGCGCGGTAGGCGCTGAGCCCGGCGGCGGTGTCAGCATCGGCGGCGGGGGCGGTGGCGTGCTCACGCGGTTGGACGAGTACGGCACGGAGCCGCGCGACACCGGGATCTGGTTGCCCTTGGCGTACATGCACTGCATGTAGCCGACGTCGTAGCGGCGCTGCACCGAGTGCACGTTGGTGTCGGCGTACCCCCCGCCGACCGCGCTGCCGCCGAGCAGTCCCACGCCCGCGCCGGCGGCGGCGCCGATCGCCGGATTGCCGGCGGCTGCGCCGAGGGCCGCGCCAGCGGCCGCGCCGATCGCGGTCCCGACGGCGGCGCCGGTCACCAAGCTGTCGGTCGCCGCCTTTTTGGTGGTGATGCCGGCCGACTGGAGCGCCCACTGGCGGCAGGCGGCGTCGTCAGCCTGGAACTGCTCGAAGGGCTTCCCGGTGCCGGGCAGGACCATCACGCTGGGGCCCGTTGGAATGGTCGCGCAAGCGCCGAGCAGCACCGCCAGCGGCGCAGCGAGGAGGAGCGACTTCATTGCGTCCTCGCGGGGACCTTGACCCAGGGCTCCGTGCAGGTCGACACGTTCGGGTAGTAGGCGCCGGAGGGCTGGCAGTAATACCAGAACTGCTGCGACGCGGGAGCCGAGCCCGCGGGAGGCGCCGGCGCGACTGTCGCCTGCTGCTCGACGTAGACCGGCGGCTGCTGGACGACTACCGTCGGGGGCGGCGCGTATACGTAGTACGGAGGCGGCGGGTAGTACCAGTAGGGATAGCCCCAGAACGGGCCGACGCCGAAGCCGACAAAAACGCGGGGACCGCCGTGCCAATGGTGGCCGCGCCAAGCGTAACTTGGGACCGCAGTGAGCAGAAGCAGGGCGACCACGAGGGGGGTAGCCAACCACCACTTCTTCATTGTCAACCCTCCATTGCCCGTCGGACGGACAACCCGTCCTTGTTATTCATGTCCATAATACTCTTGTGCTCGCCCGGCGCGTCGCGCTGCTGACACTCGCAGGCGTCGGCCTGGCCTTCGCGGCCTCGAGCGCCGGTCGCCTGTCAGTCGACCTGATCACCCTGCCCCCGGGCTTCGCGCTCGAGGTCTTCGCCGATGACGTTCCCGGGGCGCGGGCGATGACCCTCTCCCCCGCGGGCACGCTCTTCGTCGGCACGCGCGACAAGGGCGTCGTCTACGCGATTCCGGGCGCCGGCAGATCGACGCACGCGGCCAAAGCGCGGACCCTGGCGCGCGGGCTCAACAGCCCCAACGGCGTCGCCGTCCGCAACGGCGCGCTCTACGTCGCGGAGATCTCCAGGATCTTGCGGTTCGACGAGATCGAGCCGCGGCTCGACCGCCCTCCCGCGCCGGTCGTGGTCACCGACCGCTACCCCCGTGACCGCCACCACGGCTGGAAGTTCATCGCGTTCGGTCCCGACGGCTGGCTCTACGTGCCGGTGGGCGCGCCGTGCAACGTCTGCATGCCGCCGGGGCCGCTGCACGAGACGATCACGCGCATGAAGCCGGACGGCAGTGCGATCGAGGTCTTCGCGCGCGGCGTGCGCAACAGCGTCGGCTTCGACTGGCGGCCCGGCTCCCACGATCTATGGTTCACCGACAACGGCCGCGACTGGATGGGCGACGACCGGCCGCCCGACGAGCTGAACCACGCGCCGAAGCCCGGGCTGCACTTCGGCTTTCCGCACTGCCATGGCCGCGCGCTCGCCGATCCCCAGTTCGGACGCGACAAGTCCTGCGCCGACTTCACGCCCCCGGCCGCGGAGCTGGGGCCCCACGTCGCCGCGCTCGGCATGCGCTTCTACACGGGCGCGATGTTCCCGCCGGAGTATGGCGGCCGGATCTTCATCGCCGAGCACGGCTCGTGGAACCGCAGCACACCGATCGGCTACCGGGTGACGACGGTGCGGCTGGAGGGCGACCGCGTGGTGGGCTACGAGCCGTTCGCCACCGGCTGGCTGGCCGACAACGGCCACGTGGCGGGCCGTCCGGTCGACGTGCTCGTCATGCCGGACGGCGCGCTGCTGGTCTCCGACGACCACGCCGGCGCGATCTACCGCATCACGTACCGCGCCGCGCGTTAGCCGCCGCTACTTCGACCGCACCGACTTCAGAAAGCGCACCAGGACGCGGTTGAACTGGTCGGCGTGCTCGAGGAAAAAGCCGTGGCCGCCGGGCATGATCACGAGCCGCGCGCGCCGGATGGCGCTGGCGACCTGGCGCGAGAAAGCGGGCGGCGTGATGATGTCGTCCTTGCCGACCAGCACGAGCGTGGGCGCGCGGATGCCGCCGAGCTTGTTCAGCCGCGTGCCGTTCCACGCCATGATCCCCTTGCCCTGCCGCTCGATGGCCTCGGCCTTCGTCTGGTGCGGGTAGGCCATCGAGCGCTGGAAGGCCTGCTCGACGTTCTCCTTCTTCGCGAAGAAGTCGGGCGTGAACAACCATGGATAGAGCACGTGGCGATAGCGCTCCTCGATCGGCACACGATAGGCGAGCGAGATCCACGACTCGAGCGTGTGCAGGAAGCGCGCGTCACCCTCCACCCACGTGCACGCCAGCGTGAGCGAGCGTACGAGCCGCGGCTGGCGCAGCGCCAGCTCCATGCCGATGGCGCCGCCCATGGAGGCGCCGACCACGTGGGCGCGCGAGATCTTCAGGTGCTTGAGGATCGCCGCCGCGTCGTCGGCGAGCTGGCCGATGGAGTACATGGGCTCGCCGGGCAGATCGGTCTCGCCCACCCCGCGGTTGTCGAAGGTCACCACCATGAAGCGCGGCGCGAGCGCCTTGGCCTGGAGCGCCCAGCTGGCCGCGGGCGCCGACAGGTCGTTGATCAGCAGCACGGGATCGCCCTTGCCACTGACCTCGAAGTGCATCCGGATGTTGTTGATGATGGCGTAGGGCATCGTCGCTCCCTAGAGGATCACCGCCACCTTGATGGACGCCGGCTCGCGGTGCACGGCGAACGCGCGCTCGATCTCGTCCAGCGCGAAGCGATGCGTGATGAGCGGCCCCGTGCGAACGTGGCCCGCGGCGACCAGCCGCATGGCCTCGGCGAACTCGTCCTGGTAG
Source organism: Candidatus Rokuibacteriota bacterium (assembly GCA_003220225.1). GTDB lineage: Bacteria > Methylomirabilota > Methylomirabilia > Rokubacteriales > CSP1-6 > AR12. The sequence continues at coordinate 165,358 of QHRU01000040.1, read as the reverse complement.
ATCATCGAGCCCACGATCGTCACTTCGCGGCGGACGACGGAGAAGAACCGGACGGACGTCGGATCGTGGGGCAGGCCGGTCAGCACGACGCGACCGCCCGGACGCACGAGCGCCAGCGCGTGGGCCACGGCCTCCGGCGTGCCGGCCGTCTCGACCACGCAGTCGACGCCCTCGCGGCGTGAGAAGCCGCGCGCGACCTCCTCCAGCGGTCCGTCGGCCACGGCATGCGTGGCCTCGGCGCCCAGCTCCCGGGCCAGCGTAAAGCGCCGCGCGCTGCGGGAGACCGCGAGCACGCGCGCGCCGCGGGCGCGCAGCACCTGGAGCGCCAGCAGCCCGAGCGTCCCCGCGCCGACCACCGCGGCCGTCTCGCCGGCGCGCACCTGCCCGCGCGCCACCGCGCGGACGACCACGGCGAGCGGCTCGGTCACCATGAGGTCTTCGTCGGCGACGCCGGCCGGGGCCGCCCAGCAGCAGCGCGCGGGTACGCGGACCAGCTCGGCGAAGCAGCCATCGACGTCGATGCCGACGGCGGTGCGGGACAGACAGAGGTTGCGGTTGCCCTCGCGGCAGAGGGGGCAGGCGCCGCACGAGTAGTTCGGCTCGATGGCGACGCGATCACCCACCCGTGGCGTCGTGACGCCCGGGCCGACCGCCTCGACACGGCCGACGAACTCGTGGCCCATCACGCGGGGATAGGTCACCGGACGGTCGCCGGAAAAGATGCTGTAGTCGGTGCCGCACAGCCCGGCCACCGCCACGCGGACGAGCGCCTGATCCGCGCCCGGCTCGGGAACCCGGGCCGCCTCGACGCGCAGCTCGCGCGGTCCGTGCAGGATGGCGGCCTTCATCGCGCTGCAATGTATCTCACCGACCGGGGGCTTGGCGACGATTACGCGGCGCCGGGCCGCACGCCGTAGATCGATAAGCGCCGCCGACGAACTATGGGTAGATTTCCCGGGAGCTTACGGCGCGGGAATTAACGGGCGGCTCGAATGCTCAGCGCGGGTCTCCCGCGAGCCCGAACGCGGCCCAGTAGAACGGGTGCGGCTCCTCGGCGAGGCTCGCGCGCTGCGCCCGGCGCAATGCCTCCGCCGGCCCGTTCGAGGCGAGCGCGTCGTAGAACCGGCGCATCAGGACGAAGGAGGCGCGATCGTCCACCTTCCAGAGCGTCGTGACGACGGCGGGAGTGCCTGCGTCGAGGAACGCGCGCTGCAGCCCGACCAGCTCGTCGCCACGCGAGAGCTGGCCCAGGCCCGTCTCGCACGCCGAGAGCACGACCCACGCTGGCGGTCGGGCCGAGCGCCTTCGCCTCGTGCTCGGGTGCCTGCCCGCGCACGTAGACGCGCGCGCCGGGCAACGCGTCCGCCACCGCCCGCACCTCACGCTCGGCGAAGCGCAGCGCGAGCTCCGGCCCGAGCTCCGGGTTGCCGAGCGCCACCGCCGGCCCGCTCGCGGCCGTGCCCTTGCTGGGCAGGTACTTCAGTACGCTGGCGCTCGGCACGGTGGACAGGCGCCAGTCCTCCACGAGCCAGCGGCCCTCCGGGCTGCGCAGCGCGGCGAACGGCAGATAGTGCAGAACGTCATGAGGAACGATCACCACGCGTTCGCCGCGCACGTGCGCGCGCAGCGGCGCGACGAGGCGCTGATGCAGTGCCGCCGCGCGGCGCTCGACCTCCGCCGCCGGGGCCCGGTCGGCGATCGCGCGGCGGAAGTCGCGCACCTCGGTCACGAGCGCGTCGCGGCGCACCCGCACGCGCACGACCTCGGCGTGCGTGCGGTCCACCACCCACACCACGACCTCGCCTCGCGTGACGAGGTACTCGAGCAGCGTCGTCCCCTCGTCGAGCAGCGCCTGGACCTCGGCCAGCGTGACCGGCTCCACGCTCATCAACGAGGCCTGCTCGCCGCTCGCCGCGCGCACCGTTTTTAGAAATTCCGCGTAGTCGCGCTCGGCCGCCGCCACGCCCGCGTCCCCACCGCGCTCCCCCTCATCGTCGGGCTCCGCCCCCGCCCGCGCCGCGGCCAACCGGGCGCGCAGACGCAGCTCCTCCGCCGCGAGCGCCTCGGTCCGGCCCTTGGAGAGCGCGGTATGCGTGCCGAGCAGGTCGAGGAAGGCGCGCGCGCGGCTGCGCTCGGCGAACGCGAAGCCCTCCGCGAGCTGGTTCAACGACAGCGCGAGACGGATCTGGTAGAGCTCCTGCTTGCCCTCGAAGAACGAGGAGCGCATCTCCGCCTCCTGCAGCTGCCCCCGGACCGACTCCGTCAGCTCGATCGCCTGCCGCGCGCTGTCGAGCGCCTGGGGGGGTGTGCCCCTGCGTCGCCTGGAACTGCGCGAGCCCCGCATGCGGGGAGGTGAGGAGCCACACCTGGTTGGTCCGCCGCGCGCCGGCGATCGCCTCCTCGTACAGAGCGACGGTGCGCGGATCGTGCCTCCGCGCGGCGACGTGAGCGAGCAGCGCGCGCGCCTTGACCTGGAAATCGGGCGCGCTGACCGCCCGCGCGTTGGCGAAGGCGGCGGCGGCGGCTCGTCCGGCGTCGTCCACCCGCCCGGCCCCGAAGTAGATCGTGGCGAGGTCGACCTGCGCGGAGGCGAGCTGGCGCTGCAAGCGCATGCGGCGTTGCGGATGCCTCGCCGAGGCGCCGTCCCGCATCCCGCTCTCCGTCATCCTCACCGCGTCCTCTGCGTAGCGCACGGCGGCGTCATGGTCGCCGCGGCGGGCAGCGAGCAAGGCAAGCGAGCCGTTGATGCTGCTCACCGTCCCGATGTGTGGCTGGCCGAGCGAGGCCACCTGCGCCACCGCCAGCGCGGCCAGAAGCTCTCGCTCCGCATCGCCGGGGCGCCCGATCTGGGCGAGCGCGAGGCCGGCGAATCGCCGCGCACGCGCCACGAAGGTCCCGGTGAACGGCCAGTCGCGCGCCTTGTCCCCGGCCGCGACCGCCGCCTCGGCCTCGCGCAGGACCGTGTCGAGCCGGCTGAGCCGGAGCGCCGCATACGCGGCCGCGGTGTGCGCGATCAGGGCGCTGCCCGCGTCGCCGGCCGTCGTGGCGGCGGCGGCGAGGCGCTGCGTGTCGGCGAGGACGGCCGCGGCCTCGCCGCGGCGCACGCGCGTCTGCACCGTCTCCCACGTGGCCACCGGGTCCGTGTCGCGCGCGACGGACGATGCCGCGCGCGCCTCGCGCATCCCGCGGTGCCCCTCGCCGCGTCGGCCGGGCGCCGGGCCCGGGCCGGGCGCCGGCGCCGAGCTATCGATGCCGGCGCAGCCGCCGAGGGCGAGCGCCAGCGCCAGGACGAGCCATCGCCTCACCCCCTGGGGGGACGCGCGGCGCCCCAGCCAGTCGGCCACGCGCGCCGTGACGGGCCGCACGTCGCTCGGCAGGCGGTGGGCGAACTTGCGGGCGAACCGCTCGGTGGCCGCGCGGCGGTCGGCGAGATCGCGGTGCTCCAGCTCCGGACGCGCGGCGAACTCTCGCGTGCGCGTGCCGCCGCCGGCGTGGCGGAACGGCGCGTGGACGACGACGCAGCGCCGGCCGGTCTCACGCACGGCGAACGACAGGTCGCGGTCGTAGCCGTGGAAGAACCCGTAGCCCTCGTCGATCCCGCCCACCGCCTCGAGCGTCGCGCGGCGCAGGCAGAGGCAGACGCCATCGACGACCGCGACCTCCTCCCACGGCGCGCGCACGGTCGGGCCCTCGGCGAGACTGTGGACGATCGTGCGGCCGGCGTAGCGGCCGTCGCGGCGGACCCGCTTGACCCCGTACAGTCCCGAGAGCCCGACGTCCGGCGTGGCGAGCGGCGCCAGCAGGCGCGCCAGCCACGCCGGCTCGAGCATGGTGGTGTCGTTGTGCAGGAGACAGACGAACTCGGTGGCGGCCAGCCGCCAGGCCTGGTTGTAGGCAGCCAGCACCGAGGCGTTGGACTCGTTGCGCGCGTAGCGCAGCGGCCACGGAGAGGCGAGGTCGCGGAACAGGCGCGGCGTGTCGTCGGTGGAGCCGTTGTCGACAACGACGAGCGCGAACGGCTCGTCGGTCGCGCGCAGGCTCTCGAGGCAGGTGCGCGTCGTCGCCGCCCCGTCGTGCACGACCATCACGACGCTGGCGCGCGGCTGCGCCGCGCCGCCGCTCACCGGCGCCGGCTCGGTGGGCCCGGCGACTGATGCAGCGCGGGGTTCTCGCGCTCGCTGCAGTGGTGCGTCTCGACGAGGCGCCGCCGCTGACCGTCCTCGAGGTTCTTCATGAAGCGGCGCGCCTGCTCGCAGTCGGTGAAGTTCGGATAGAGGCGCCACTCGCGCCAGTCCTCGGTACCGACGACCTTGTACTGGAAGGTCCACACGCGCGCGGGCGGGCGGCTCGCGAAGCCGATCAGGATGCCCGCGCCGAGGAGCACCACCACGACCGCCGCCACCAGGCCCCAGAGGCCACGCATGTCAGGCGGCCGAGTGGCCCCCGTCGAGGAACACGGTCTGGCCGGTCATGAAGTCCGACCCCGAGGACGCGAGAAAGACGACGAGTGGTCCGATCTCCTCGAGCCGTCCGGTCCGCCGCATCGGGATGTCGCGCGTGAGGCGCTCGTTGATCCTCGGGTCGCCGAACGCGCGCTCGTTCATGTCGGTGACGAACCAGCCCGGCGCGATCGCGTTCACCTGCACGTTGTGGCGCGCCCACTCCACGCCGAGCGTGCGCGTGAGGGCCATCACCCCGCCCTTGGTCGCGGCATAGAGCGTGTAGCCGGGCAGGCCGACCGCGCCGAGCACCGAGGCCAGGTTGACGACCTTGCCGGCGCCCCGCGCGATGAGGTGCGGCGCCGCCGCGCGGCAGCCGTTGAAGACGCCGGTGAGGTTGACGTCCAGGATCGCGCGCCAGTCCTCGGGCGTGGCCTCCGCGAACGGCGTGACGCCGGCGATGCCCGCGTTGTTGACGACGACGTCGAGGCCGCCCAGCTCGCGCACCGCGCACTCCATGAGCGCCTCGACCTCCGCGTATCGCGTGACGTCGGTGGGCACCACGAGCGCCTGCCCGCCTCCGCCCTCGATCTGCCGCGCCGTCATCTCGAGATCCGGCTTGCTGCGCCCCGCCAGCGCGACGCGGGCGCCCGCTTCCGCCAGCGCTCGCGCCATCGCGCGGCCGAGGCCGCGGCTGGCCCCGGTGACGACGGCGACCTTTCCGGCGAGGACCGTCAGCGGTACAGCTCCTCGATCGTGCTCATGTACTTGTTGGACACGATCTTGCGCTTCACCTTCAGCGTGGGCGTCAGCTCGCCCCCCTCCTGGCTGAAGTCCACGGGCAGGACCGTGAACTTCTTGATCTTCGCGTACGACTGCAGCTGCGAGTTCTTCTCCTCGACGGTGCGCCCGATGCGCTCGACGACCTTGGGATGCTTGACGACCACAGCCGGGTCCGTGGTGAGGATGCCGTGGTCGCGCGCGAACTTCGACAGCTCGTCCGGATTGACCGTGATCAGCGCCACCGGGTACGGCTTGCGGTCGCCGTACACCATGACCTGGCTGATGAACGGATCGGCCTTCAGGAGATTCTCGATGTTCTGCGGCGCGATGTTCATGCCGCCGGCGGTGACGATGAGGTCCTTCTTTCTGTCGGTGATGAAGAGGAAGCCGTCCTCGTCGAGTCGCCCGATGTCGCCGCTGTGGAACCAGCCCGAGGGCTCGAAGACCTCGGCCGTCGCCTCCGGCTGCTTGAGATAGCCCTTGGCGACGTTGGCGCCGCGGATGAGGATCTCGCCGTCGGCGGCGATCTTGATCTCCACGTTGTCGAGCGGCTGGCCGACCGAGCCGAACTTGAAGCGCGTCGGCCGGTTGAAGGTGCCGGCCGGACAGGTCTCGGTCAGCCCGTAGCCCTCCAGGATGAGGATGCCCGCCGCGTGGAAGAACTCCGCGATGTCGCGCGAGAGCGGCGCGCCGCCGGAGATCGCCCACTGCAGCCGGCCCCCGAGCGCCGCGTGCAGCTTGCTGAAGACGAGCTTGTGCGCGATCGCGCGCTTGAGCCGGAGCGCGGCGGGCAGCGGCTGGCCGCGCTGCTGGTGGCGGCTCACCTCGCGGCCCACGCCGATCGCCCAGTTGAAGATCTTCTTCTTCGTCGGCGATCCCGCCTCGACGCCGGCGAGGATCTTCGCGTAGACCTTCTCGAACACGCGCGGCACGCTGCAGATGAAGTGCGGCCGCACCTCCTTGAGGTTGTCGCCGACCTTGTCGAGGTTCTCCGCGAACGCCGTGCAGAGCCCGCGGTACACGCCGAGGAACGACTCGAGCCGCGCGAAGGAGTGCGCGAGCGGCAAGAACAGCAGGTGAACCCACCCCTCCTCGCACGGCGCCGCCGACTCGGAGTTCTTCTGCGCGGCGATGTGGTTGCCGTGCGTCTGCATCACGCCCTTGGGCGGCCCCGTGGTGCCGGAGGTGTAGACGATCGACGCGAGATCGTCGGGCTTGGTCCCGGCCAGGCGCGCCGCCAGCGTGCCGGCGTGCCTGGCGGCGTTGTCGCGGCCGACGCGGCGCAGCATCTCCCACGTCAGCACCATCTTGGGCGGCTGTGTGGCCTCGTAGCCCGTCATCACGATGATGTGCTCGAGCCCCGGCGTCTTGTCGCGGACCTCGAGCACCTTGGCGAGCTGGCCCGGGTCCTCCACGATGATCGTCCGCGCGCCGGAGTCATTCACGACGTAGGCGATGAGGTCCGGGGGATACGTCGGATACACGGGCACGGTGATACAGCCCGCGCTGAAGATCGCGAAGTCCGCCTGGACCCACTCGGCACGGCTCGTCGAGAGCAGGGCGACGGCGTCGCCCGGCTGGCGGCCGAGCGCGATCAGCCCCAGCGCGACCTCGCGCACGATCTCGCCCACCTCGCGCCACGTCAGCGTGGTCCACGCACTGTGACGCTTGAACATTTGCGCCGGTCCACCGCCGCTCTTCTCCACCCGGTCCCAGAACATCGTTCCGAGGGTTTCGCTCATGGCGTTATCCCTTCATTTACGGAGGGTTGCCCGACAGTATCACTCCGGGCATGACGCGACGCGAAAAATCGCTTGACCCGCGGATGATTACCTTTGATACAAGGTCGACTTGACTCGATGGGCAATTCCGCCCGTCGTCTGGCTACCTTGCGAGATGCCGCCCTGAGTCAAGCATTTCGCTTGGTGAGGGGCGTCATGGACAACTTGGTCAAGATCGGAACGCTGCTCTTTCTGCCGTGGGTCCTTGCAGCACTCCCGAGCATATGGGGCGGACTCCGCGCCGAGAGCGTTGTGGTCAAGATTGTGTCGGGGGTGCTCATCCTGGGGGCTGGGATTGTCTCTGAACTGACGGTCGCGCATATCGTCAGGGACAATAATCAGCGCAGCGTGGAGGCGCAGACTGCGGCACTGAATGAGCGCACAGCGCGAGAACGAGAGCGTCTATTTGCGGTGCGGGCGACCGGCGTACGAGCCGAATTTGCTGGGAGCATTAGCCGCACCCAGGAACTTAAGGAGTCGATCCAGAAAACCGCATGGACCGGCCAATGGTCAGATCGGAAGCGCATCGAGTATGACCGCCGAGTCGGAGACTGGCATCGAACCACGACAGGCCTTGTGATGAAACGGCTTCCCTGCGCCACAGTGAGCAATTACAACTTTGCCGTTGGCCTTGATGCGCCCAGTATCCAGATCGCGACGCTCGATGGCCTAGTTCGGGAACTTCTCAATCTGAGCAATTCAACGGAAGAGATCATTCAGACGTGCTCGCCACGAGCGCTTTGAATGGCAGCGCCTTGGCCTTGAGGAGATTCATAACAGTATCCCGGAACAGAAACGGGTTCTCCCGGTTATTGAACCGGAATGCGATTTCATCGAGGTACGCGGGCATATGCTTGACGGAGAGTTGATGGTACGAGCCAACGACGGACCGCCTGAAGAGCGACCAGACGCCCTCAACGGTGTTGGTATGCACGTCGGCGCGCACGTCCTCCCCGGCCGAGTGGTTCACGCTCTTGTGCGCCCGGCGCAGCGGGAGATCCTTGTAGGCGCGATGGTCGTCCGTGTAGACCTCGGCGCTCGGGTCGGTCGCCTCTTTGATGAACTCGGTCATCCACCGCTGGCGCGCGTGGGGGATCACCTTGAGGCGGATATTGCCGCCGCGCTGGATGGCGCCGATCACCACGGTCTTGTCGGGGATGCGCTTGGCGCCGCCCGCGAGCCGGCCGCCGTGGGTGTTGCGGGCCTTGCCGCCCACGTAGGTCTCGTCCACTTCCACGATGCCGGTCAGCGGCTTGGGGTTTGCGTCCTTCATCGCGGCGCGGACACGGTGGCAGAGGTACCACGCCGTCTTGTACGAGACGACGAGCGTCCGCTTGAGCTGGTTGGCGCTCACGCCTTTCTTGGCCCCGACCATCATGTAAGTGGCCAGGAGCCACTTCCAGAGCGGGAGATGGGAGTCATGGAAGATCGTCCCGGCCGTCACGCTGAACTGGTAGCGGCATGAGTCGCAGTCGAACTGGCCGCGCTTCAAAACCCGCGAAATCTTCCGCGAAGCGCAGCGGGGGCAAGAAACCCCGTCCCGCCAGCGCAAAGCCTCAAGGTACGCGCGGCACTTCTCCTCGGACTGAAAGTCCGCGACCAATTGGGGCAGGTTCATATCCTGCATCGAAGCACCCCCATGACATGACGACCGACGAGGCTGTCACCCACCTCTTCCACACCGAGGTGGTAGACCACGCGAAGCGTCGTTTGAGTGACGCGGAGCGTCGGGCCAATGAGTTCGTGGATGAGGCCGACCTGTGAACCATGCCGTGATTATCCCGATTTACCGGCCCTGTGTCAAGTAGATAGTCCAGCTTGACCGCCCTAACGCGTCGCGTTACGCTCAGGTCGAGGAACAACGAGCGTGGCCAAACCAGGTCTCACGACCAACGGCAACCGAGCCCAGGGACGGCAACGGCGGTCGGAAGCGAAAGGAGCAGTCAACATGGAAGGTACCGAGAAGGCCCAGGAAGCGTTCACCCAGAGCTGCGGTAAGGCCGTCGAAACGCTCGGCGTGTGGGCCGACGCCAACCAGCGCGTCCTCCGCGAGCTGGCGGAGCTGTCGGCGGTCACGGCCAAGGAGAGCGTGCGGCTCTACGGCGAAATCGCCCAGAGCATGGTGCAGGCGCTCAGCGACGCCCAGGCCCAGACCCTGCGCTGGCAGGCGGCCTGGCAGGACGCGCCCAAGGATCCCATGGCCTGGTACCAGCGGGCGCTCAGCGAGAGCGTCGACAACGCGCAGAAGGCGTTTCGCCTCCTCGAGGGCAACGCGCAGGCGGTGACCAAGTCGGCCGAGCGGCTGTCCTCGACGGCCGAGCAGACCGGCAAGGGCATCCAGGACACGTTCTCGAGCGTGGTGACGAAGATGAAGGAGGTCTACGCCGCGTAAGCGGCGGGACTACTTCGCGTCGGCCTTGCGCTTCTGGAGCCGCTCCTCGAGCGAGCGGAGCCGGTCGCGCAGGGCCGAGACTTCCTCGCGCAGCTTGTCGGCCTCCGCCTCCGTTCCGCCGTCGCGCTTGGTGGGCTCGGCCGCGGCCGGCGACGCGCCCGTCACCGGTCCCCACCCCGAGCGCGACGACCACTCGCGGAACACACGCTCCATGTCGCGCTGACTCGACACGAAGCCCTCGAGGCTCGAGCGCATCGTGCGCTGTACGAACTCCTGCCACGCCTCGCCGTGCTTGATGAGCTGGTGCAGGAAGGCCGAGGGCAGATTCGCGCGGTGGTTGCGCTCGTTCTCGAGGATGATCTGCGTGAGTGTCACCGAGGTGAGGTCCTCGCCGCTGGCCGCGTCCACGACGGTGACCTCCCGCCCCGCGCGGATCATCTCCTCGATCTCCTCGAGGGTCACGTAGCGGCTTTCCTGCGTGTCGTAGAGCTTGCGATTGGAGTACCGCTTGATCACGTACGCCATGTGCGCGCGAGTTTAACACCACGCGTCAATGCTCACAAGAAGCGACGGTGCGGGGACGGTGCTAGACTGACGGTCCGCATTTTCGCTCCGAGGAGGGTGCTCAGCAATGAGGCTCAAGGGTCGTACCGCGCTCGTCACCGGAGGGTCTCGGGGCATCGGACGCGCGATTGCGCTGGCACTCGGCGAGGAGGGCGCCGACGTCGCCGTCAACTACGTGTCGAGCGAGGGGCCGGCCCGCGACGTGGTCGAGAACATCAAGAAGATGGGACGGCGCGCCATCCTCGCCCAGGCCGACGTCGGCGACTATCCCGACACGTTCCGCATGGCGCAGGAGGTGCTGCGCGAGTTCGGCCACCTCGACATCCTCGTCAACAACGCGGGCATCAACTCCGACAAGAGCTTCGTGAAGATGGACCACGCCTCGTGGCGCAAGGTGCTCGCCATCAACCTCGACGGCGTCTTCAACTGCACGAAGGTCTTCATCGATCCGATGCTCAAGCAGAACTACGGCCGCGTGGTGAACATCACTTCCGTCATTGGCCAGATCGGGAACTTCGGACAGGCCAACTACGCCGCGTCCAAGGCGGGCGTGGCCGCGTTCACCAAATCGCTGGCCAAGGAGCTCGCCGGCAAGGGCGTGACGGTCAACGCCGTGGCGCCGGGCTTCATCGAGACCGAGATGGTCGAAGGCATCCCCGAGAAGGTGCGCCAGAAGCTCCTCGACCAGATTCCGCTCAAGCGCTTCGGCCGGGCCGAGGAGGTCGCGCGCTCCGTCGTCTACATCTGCTCGGCCGACGGCGACTACATCACCGGCGCCGAGCTCTCGATCAACGGCGGCCTGCTGATGTAGCCGCGCCAAGTCGAGGAGCGCTGGATCGAGGAGCGCCACGCGTTCCCCGGGGCGCTCCGAGCGCTGGGGGGTGTGGGGGGCCATTTCGGGGCTGCTCGCGGGCAATCGAGGCGCGCCCTGGCTTCGCCGGGGCGTGCCGAGCGCTGGGGGGTGTGGGGGGCCATTTCGGGGCCCCCCACCTCTATAGGCAGATCAGGCCGCCGCGGCGCGTCGGATAGCAGCGCACCGGATACGAGTAGAACGCCCAGGCGCGCGCGGCCTCGGAACGCGCGGCGCGCAGTTCGAGCGTCGCGCGCGCCGCGTCCTCGAGGCTGGTCGCCACGAAGGTGCGCACCTCGTCGCTCACCGGCTGCGTCTGCACGAGCGCCAGCGCGCGGTCCACCTGGGCGCCGAAGCGAGGGTCCGGCTCCAGCGCTCGGAAACGCGCCAGCCGCTCGGCGGCGAGCTCGTCCTGCTTCTGCTGCAGCGCGACGAGGCCGCCGTAGAGCAACGCGGTGCCGTTCTGCGGCGCCTGGTCCAGCACCTGGTCGAGCTTGGCGGCGGCGTCCGCGAGCGCGCCGGTCTTGTACTGCGCGATCGCGAGCCCCTGCAGAGCTCCGACACGCTCGGGATGCTCGGCGAGCGCGGTCTGGAACTCGGCGATGGCGGCGGGGAAGTCGCCGCGGAGGAGCGCCCGCTCGCCTCGCGACTGCGCGGTGGCGCACCCGGTGAGCACGACGGCGACGGCGGCGAGCGCGACGGCCCTCACGGGATTTACTCTACCGCGCGGCCGAGTTCAGACCCGGCGAGGCCTCGACTGAGACAGCACGGCGAGCGACCACGCGCCCCAGAACGAGGCGGCCTGGGCGGCCCACGACCACGGCTGCAGGGCGAGGCTCGCGAGGCCGGCGGCGGCCGTGCGCGACTTCGGCTCGTACACCACGCGCGTCTCGGACGGCATCACCCACGCTTCGCCCGAGAGCACTTCCTCACCGTTCTGGTTCACGCAGACGGTCTGCAGGCGAATGCGGTTGCGGTCGCGGATGACCTCGATGACCTCGACGCGGGCGGTGATGCGATCGCCGCTCTTCACCGGCTTCACGAACTTGAGCGACTGCGAGAGATAGATGGCGCCGGGCCCCGGCAGCTGCGTGCCGATGACGGCGGAGATGAGGCCGGCGGTGAAGATACCGGGCGCGATGGGCGCCTTGAACGGCGTGGTCGCGGCGTACGCGGGGTCGCTGTGCACGGGGTTGTAGTCGCCGACGGCGTCGACGAAGGCCGCGATGTCGCCGTCCTCGACGACCCGCGTGAGCTCGGCGTGGTCGCCCGGCGTGAGATCCGTGATCGTCTTGCCGATCATCTCGGCTCCTTGTGGTCGAGACGCTGGAGGATCGCCCCCAGCGTGTCTTCCATGCGCTCCAGCCGCTCCTCCAGCTCGACGATCTGCTTGGCGACCGCGGTGAGCTGGGTCCGCGACGCGAGGTTGAGCACCTGCAAGGCCTGATCGATCTGCTGCTCGGCCGCCTTCTTCATCGGCGCGTTCGCCACCAGCCACTGGTCGAGGTACTTGCCCATCATCTGCGCGTAGGCCTCGGTGTTCATCGCCTGCCCGAGCGCCTTCGACCATGCCTCGATCCACTGGTCCATGAACTGCTTCCACTGCGTGGCGAGGTCGGGCGTCATCGGCGTCTGCGCGAACAGGCGCGCCCACTGCTCGAGCCCCTGGTTCAGGATCGGTCGCCAGAACGCCGTCGGATCGCTGGGCGGCGGCGGCGCCTGCCCCACCATGCGCGTCCACGCGGCGGCGGACTCCTCGAACTGCTTGCGCCACAGCTCGAACATCGGATTCAGCGTCGAGGCGTCAGCCATCGTCCCTCCTACGAGCGCGGCGCCAGCCAGCCCGACACCTTGGGCCAGCAGTGCAGCGACGCGCCCCGCCCCGCGATCAGCGAGATGTGCCCGCCGGGCAGCTCGACGTAGTCCTTGTCGCGGCTCGACACGGCGTCGATGAGCGCGCGAACGCACTCGGGCGGCGCGATGTAGTCTTCCTTCGCGCCCACGACGAGCACGGGGCACGAGATGGTGGACAGCCGCACGGGCCGCCCGCCGAAGACGGCCTCACCCCTGAAGAGCTTGTTCTGCTGGTAGAAGTCGCCGACCCACTGGCGGAAGAACTCGCCGGGGAACGCGACGTACTCATTGGCCCAACGGTTCAGCGCGTTGAAGCCCTCCACGTACTTGTCGTTCCACAGGTTCCACCAGAGGTTGAGATTGGTGGAGAGGTCCATGGTCGGCTTCAGCAGCTTGAACCCCGCCTTCACCATGTCGGCCGGCACCGCGCCGATCGTGTCGACGAAGCGATCGACGTTGAAGTACCTCTTGTCGAGCCAGAGGCCGAACAGACCGACCTTCGAGAAGTCGATGGGGCCGGCCATGTCGACGAAGTTCTTGACGGGCGTCTCGGGATGGGCGGCGAGGAACGACGCCGAGAGCGGCGCGCCCATACAGTAGCCGAGCACCGAGAGCGACTCCGCCCCCGAGGATTCCAGCACCTTGCGCGTCATGCGCGGCAGGATCTCGATCACGCAGTCGTCGACGGACAGGTCGTTGTCCTCGGGGCCGAACACGCCCCAGTCGAGCATGTAGAAGTCGAAGCCCTCGCGCGTCATGTGCTCGACGAAGGAGCCGCCGGGCATCAGATCGAAGATGTAGGGGCGGCTGATGCCGAGGTTCGGCACGAAGAGCAGCGGCGTCCTGTGCGTGCGCTTCGACTGGTACCGGTAGAGGCGGGACTTGTTCTTCCTGTAGATTTCCTGCCGCGGGGTCTGGCCGACCCTGGGCTCCTGCGGATTCGTGATCATCCGCTGGAGGTTCTCCGCGCGCCGGACGGCCCGCTCCAGCTCCTCCTGCCACTGCTTCACGGTCTCGGCCCCGGGCTTCATCAGGTGCCCGTTGCCGTAGCCGTGCGTGAACCGCTCGACCACGTCTGCGAAGCGCTCAAGGGCCATCCGATCGCCTCCGTCGAGGTAGCTGTGACTTTAGTATGACACCGGATGACGCCTAGCGGCATGGGTTTTTCGCAGTGCGTCAGTCCAGGGCTGCCACGGGCACCGGCGGCGGCACCACGAGCCACGACGCGAGCCAGCCCACGGCTCCGGCCAGCACGATGGTTCCCGTCCAGAGCGGCATCGACCACCAGATGCCGCGAGTGAGCGCGATGCCCGTGAAGAACAGCGCGAAGTAGATCGCCGGCACGCCGAAGGCCACCGCGCGCAGCGCGGCCGGCCGCGCCGGCGAGGGCGACAGCGCGCGCACGAGGGCGTCCGCGGCCAGGCCTGCCACGACGGCGCCCGGAACGAGCAGCAGCTGGTCGCGCGCGGCACCGAGCATCAGCGCGTTGAGACCCAGGACCAGCGCGAACGCGCCGAACGGCAGACGCGGTCCCCAGCGGCGGAGCGCCAGCAGCACGATGCCGGCGATGAAGCCGGCCTGGAGCAGGATCGAGGCGACGCCGAGCGCGTGCGCAACGTAGAGGTTCTGGATCTCCGCGCCCCGGAAGATCGGATCGGGCGCGACCACCGCGAACACCGGCGCCGTCGGCCGGTTGCCGGCGGCGGGCCACGGCCGGCCGAAATGGTTCGCGTACTGGGTCCAGAACGTCAACGACGAGAGCAGGAACGCGAGGGAAAGCATCGCCGGCCAGGGCGCGACGTCGGTCGTCGGACGCCGCCACGCCGCCCGCAGCGGCCCCGTGAGCATCAGCGTGGAGCCGACGGCGAGCACGAGGTGGCTCGGCGAGATCAGCGCCTCGACGTCGGCCTCGACGCCGAAGGCGATGTGCCAGAGCATGTCGAGCACGCCGCCGAGGAAGAAGACGAGGACACCGATCAGGCTCAGGTCGTAGCCGGGAGGCAGTGCGTCGAGCCATGCCCGACGCGGGCGGCGCAGCAGCAACGGCGCCGCGGTGGCGACGGCCACGGCGAAGAACCCGGAGTAGAGCACGGCGTGCCACGGGGTGAAGAACGTCTCGAGCTCCGGCCGGTGGACGTGCGCCCACACGTCGAGATAGGCGCCGCCCTGGAACAGCAGGCAGAGCCCCGCGATCAATGCGTCATAGCGGACGCCACCGATCGCGGCGACGGTCCGGCGATCGACCTCCGCGATGACCGCGCTCACATCGAGAACATCGAGCCCAGCTTCATCGCCAGGCCCATGTCTCCCTTGACCTTCAGCTTGCCGGACATGAACAGCATCTGCCCCGACTGCTTGCCCGACAGCATGTCGAGCCAGTCCTGGGCCGCGATCGACAGCGTCAGATTCGGATTGGTCGCGGGGCCCGGGCTCACCATGCAGGCGCCGTCCTTGACGACAGCGTTCCACGTGCCGCCGCCCTCGCCGCTCACGTCGTACTGGATGGTGGCGCTGGTGCCCGACGCCTTGTCGGGCCGGAAGCGCCCGCCCATCGCCGCGAAGGTCTCCTGGACTGTCGGCATGCTGTCCTCCTATCGCACCTCACGGTGCGGTGAAGCGGTCGTGCTCTGCGATGAAGCGGTCCTGTTCTGCGGTGAAACGGCCTCGCTCTGCGGTGAAGCGGCCTTGCTCTGCGATGAAGCGGCCTTTCTTATTTCGCGTCGGGGCCCCTTCGCAGGGCTCCGGGGCCCGACGGTCGGGCGAATTGCGCGCCCGGTGAATTAGAACGTGAATAAGTCCATCCCGCCCGTCACCGGCAAGACGGCGCCGGTGATGTAGCGCGCGCGATCGGAGCACAGGAATGTTACGGCGGCGGCCACGTCCTCCGGCTCGCCTTCCTTCTGCATCGCCACACGCTTGACCATCCGCTCGTAGAGCGGCGACAGCGACGCGTTGGGCGCGATGATGCCCGGCGCGATGGCGTTGCAGGTCACGTTGTGGCGCGCGCCCTCGAGCGCCACCGACTTCGCGAAGCCGATCACGCCGATCTTCGACGTCGAGTAGGCGGTCTGGCCGAAGCCGCCCATGAGCCCCGCGATCGAGGCCATGCACACGATGCGACCCCAGCGCCGCTCGCGCATCCCGGGAAACACCGCGCGCGTCACCTTGAAGGTGCCGGTCACGTTCACGGCGAGGTTCAGCTCCCAGTCCTCGTCGCGCATGTCCTTGAGCTGGCCGACCGTGTAGATGAGGCCCGCGTTGTTGACGCAGATGTCGACGGGCCCGAGATCGCGCTCCATCGCCGCCACCGCCTCCGTCACCTGGCCCGTGTCGCGGATGTCGCAGCCGTAGCCGCGCGCGGCGCCGCCGTCGGCGAGGATCTGCTTGGCCACGAGGTCGGCGCCCTCGGGATCGAGGTCGAGCACGGCCACCTTGCAGCCCTCGGCGGCCAGAGCCAGGCAGTCGGCCTTGCCGAGGCTCCGCGCGCCGCCGGTAACGAGGGCAACCTTGCCGCGGATGCCGAGATCCACTACTTCCCCTTGAACTGCGGCTCGCGCTTGCCGAAGAACGCCTGGATGCCCTCGGCGGCGTCCTCGCTGCGCAGCGTCGGCATGAACGCCTCGAGCTCGACGTCGATCGACTTCGCCATCGGAACCTCGAGGCCCTCGTCCACCGCCTTGATGATGGCCGCCGTGGCCAGCGGCGCGCGCTTACCGAGCTGTCGCGCGAGCACCTTTGCGTCGCTCAGCGTTTCGCCCTCCTTGCAGAGCCGGTTGACGAGGCGCAGCTGCAGGCACTCCGCGGCGGGGATCTGCGTACCGAGGATGAGGAACTCGAGCGCCTTCGTGCGGCCGATGAGCCGCGGCAGCCGCTGGCTGCCACCGTAGCCCGGGATGATGCCGAGGTTGGACTCCGTCTGGCCCATCCGCGCCGTCTCCTTCATGAGGCGGAAGTGGCAGGCCATGGAGATCTCCATGCCGCCGCCCATCGCGTGGCCGTTGATGGCGGCGATGATCGGCTTGGGGAAGCGCTCGATCTTGCGCATCACGCTGTTGCCGAAGCGGATGAAGGCCTCGACGTCGCCGCCGGAGAACGCCGAGCCGAGGTCGGCGCCGCCGCAGAAGATCTTGTCGCCCGCGCCCGTGATGATGACGGAGCGCACGC
The DNA here is from genome assembly GCA_003220225.1 of Candidatus Rokuibacteriota bacterium. Taxonomy (GTDB): domain Bacteria; phylum Methylomirabilota; class Methylomirabilia; order Rokubacteriales; family CSP1-6; genus AR12. The sequence goes on along the minus strand of QHRU01000040.1, from coordinate 148,531 downwards.
TGTCGTCGTCGCGCACCGCGTTCAGCGCGTCGTTCAGCTCGCGGATGAGCGCCTCGCTGATGGCGTTGGCGGGTGGGCGGTTGAGCGTGATGATCGCGTACGACTCCTCGCGCTCCAGAACGAGCGTCTCAAATCCCATCGCGGGTGACTCCTTTGAGGAAGATGTTGGCCACGGGCTCGGCGGCGTCCGCGAGCCGGTAGCCGCGCTTGCCGAGTACCCAGGAGGTCGTCACCTGGTCCATGGCGCCGAACAGCATCTTGGTGGCGACCTTCACGGGCAGGTCGCGCCGGAACACGCCGGCCTCCACGCCCTCCTGGAGCACGGAGCCGATGAGGTCGAAGTACGCCGAGATCTCGTGGGCGGAGGCGCCGCGGAAGAACTTCTGGCCCTGGCGCAGCTCGACCTGGACGACCTCGGCCATGTCGGGGTGGGCCTCCAGCGTCTCGAAGTGCAGGCGCACGAGCCGGCGGAGCTTGGCCGGCGGATCGGGCTCGCCCGCGATCTCCTTGCGCAGGACGCCGACGAAGCCCGCCATCTTCTCGCGGAAGAGGGTGACGAGGATCTCGTCCTTCGTCTTGAAGTAGAGGTAGATGGTGCCGCTGGCGATCCCCGCCTCGCGCGCGATGTCCGACACGCGCGAGTTGTAGAAGCCGTTGCGCGCGAACACGCGCACGGCCGCGTCGATGATCTGTTGGGGCTTGTCGGGATCGCGCATGGCTCTGACTGAACCGCGGTTCATTCTACAAAGATGGTAGAGTGCGCGCAATGCAGATCAAGTATCGCGTCGGCGTCATGCCGGGGCCGTGGCCGCCGGGTCCGGACGGCGCCGGGTTCCTCTGGCAGCTCGTCGACCTGTGCGAGACGACCGAGATCGACTCGCTCTGGTTCTCCGAGCGCCTGTCCTCCCCGCTGCCGGTCCCCGAGCCGATGACCACGCTGGCCGCCGTGGCCGCGCGCACGCGGCGGCTGAAGTTCGGCCCGAGCGTCTTCATCACGCCGTTCCGCAACCCGGTCACGGCGGCGCGCGAGATCGCGATGATCGACTACCTCTCGGGCGGCCGCATGCTGCCGGCCTTCGGCATCGGCGTCGAGCAGGAGCGCGAGTTCCATGCCGCCGGCGTGCCGTTCAAGGAGCGCGGGCGGCGCACCGACGAGGCCCTGGCCATCATGCGCCGCTGCTGGAGCGAGGACGAGGTGACGTTCGAGGGCGAGTTCTGGCGGCTCGACAAGATCACGGTGCTGCCCAAGCCCGTCCAGCAGCCGATGCCCGCCTGGATCGGCGGCAACAGCGAGGCGGCCATGCGCCGCGCGGGGCGACTGGGGGACGGCTGGATCCCCTCCTTCATCCCGCCCGACCGCTTCGCCGCCGGCGTCGCCCGGACGCAGCGGTTCGCGGCCGAAGCCGGGCGCGAGGTGCCGGCCGACCATTTCGGCACCCTCGTGAACTTCTGCTTCGCCCCCGACCGCGCCGCCGCGCGCGCGATGGCCGGACCGTTCATCCCGCGCAACCGCGTGGACGACGCGACGCTCGAGCAGTGCACGGCCTTCGGTCCGCCCGCGCTGCTGCGCGAGCGCCTCGAGGAGTACGCGGCCGGCGGTGGCTCGAAGTTCATCGCGCGGCCGATGTGCCCCCCCGAGCGGATGCTCGACCAGCTACGTCAGCTCGCCGAGGACGTCGTCCCCGGCTTCCATCGTCGGTAGACGCGGGCGTTGCTGGACGCGGCCCTCAGCCGCGGAGGATGTCGCCGAGGACGTCGGGATCCACGTTGCCGCCGGAGAGCACCACGCCCACACGCGCGCCCGCCGGCAGCGGCAGGCGTCGGGAGAGCACGGCCGCCGCCGCCACCGCCCCCGTCGGCTCCGTCACCACGTGCGCGCGCAGCGCCAGGAAGCGGACGGCCTCGCGCACCTCGTCGTCGCTCACCAGCACGACGTCGTTCACGTTCGCCTTGAGCACGGGAAACGTCAGGGCGCCCGGCGTGGTGATGCGGATGCCGTCGGCGATCGTCGGGGGCGGCGGAATGGTCACGCGCTCGCCCTTGCGCAGCGAGAGGTGCGTGTCGTTGGCGGTGTCGGTCTCGACGCCGAGGATCTGGATGCCGGGGAAGAGCGTGCGCGCGACGATGGAGCAGCCCGCCATGAGCCCGCCGCCGCCCACGGGCGCCAGCAGCGCGTCGAGCGACGGCACGTCCTGGAAGAGCTCGAGCGCGGCCGTCCCCTGGCCGGCCATGATCGCGTAGTCGTCGTACGGCGGCACCAGCACGCGGTCGGTCTTCTCGGCCAGCGCGCGCGCCACCGCCTCGCGGTCGTCGCGCTGGCGGTCGTAAAAGACGACCTCGGCGCCGTAGCGGCGCGTGGCCTCGAGCTTGAGCTTCGGCGCGTCCGACGGCATGCAGATGATCGATGTCGTCCCCGTCATCTGCGCGGCGAGCGCGACGCCCTGCGCGTGGTTGCCCGACGAGAAGGCGACGACGCCGCGCCGTCGCTCGTCGGCGGTGAGCGACAGCAGCTTGTTGAGGGCGCCGCGGATCTTGAACGCGCCCGCGCGCTGGAGGTTCTCGCACTTGAGGAACACGGCGAAGCCCGTGGCGTCGTCCATCGACTGACAGGACACCACGGGCGTGCGGTGGATGCGGTTGCGCAGGCGCCGCGCGGCCGCGTGGACATCGTCGATGGAGACGCCCATGGGGCGCTAGTATACTTGCCGCGATGCTCCGCGCGACTTCGCTCCTTCTGGCCCTCGTGACGCTCGCCGGCTGCTCCGTGCTGTCGGTGGACCTCACGCCGCGCGTGCGGCCGCTCGAGGAGCAGGTCGTCGAGGGCCGCGGCGAGGCGAAAATCCTCCTGATGGACGTCTCGGGCTTCATCACCGACGAGGCGCCGTCCGGCGGCCTCGGGCTGGGCCCCTCGACGGTACGCGTGCCGATGCTCGTGCGCATCCGCGAGGAGCTGAAGAAGGCCGCGAAGGACCGGAACGTGCGCGGCCTCGTGCTGCGCATCAACACGCCGGGGGGCACCGTCACCGCCTCCGACATCATCTATCGCGAGCTGCTGCTGTTCCGCGAAGAGACGAAGGTCCCGATCGTGGCCGCGCTCATGGACGTGGCCGCCTCGGGCGGCTACTACATCGCGCTGGCCGCCGACCGGATCGTCGCGCACCCGACCACGGTGACGGGCTCGATCGGCACCATCATGGTCACCGCCAACGTCGAGGGGCTCCTGCAGAAGATCGGCGTCGCCGCCAACACGATCAAGTCGGCCGAGCACAAGGACATGGGCAGCCCCTTCCGGGCCCTCACGCCCGACGAGCGCGCGATCTTCCAGTCGGTCATCGACGAGCTGCAGCGGCAGTTCGTGGCCAAGGTCGTCGAGCGCCGGCGCCTGCCCGAATCCGCCGCGCGCGGCCTGGCCGACGGGCGGATCTACACGGCGCCGCAGGCGCTCGAGAAGGGCCTGGTGGACGCCATCGGCTACATGCCCGACGCGCTGGCCGCCGCGCGCCGCGCAATCGGCGTGGAGGACGCCAAGGTCATCGTCTACAAGCGACCGCGCGAGTACCAGGCGACCTACTACGCCCAGACGCGGACCGAGGCGCGCGGCCTCGACGCGACGCTGGAGCGCTTCGCCACCCTGGCCGGCGCCGGACCGCGCTTCCTCTATCTGTGGGCGCCGTGACCGCCGCCGTTTGACACTCGCCGGGGCCGGTCCTAGACTCCGCGCCAACCAAAGGAGCGGAACCCATGACGCGATCCACGCTCCCCACATCCGTCGTTTCCCGCCGCCGCTTCCTCACGACCACGGGTGTCGCCGCCGCCGGCGCCACGCTGCTCGCGCGCGCGCCCGCCGCGCTCGGCCAGCAGGTGCGCGAGCTGAACGTCTGGCACACGGAGGTCGAGCCGCAGACGGTCAAGACGATTCAGGACACGTCCATCGCCGAGTTCGAGCGGAAGTTCCCCGGCTTCAAGGTCAAGCAGCAGGCGCTCGGCTGGGGCGACCTCAACACGAAGCTGCTCGCGTCGCTGGCCGCCGGCAGCCCGCCCGACCTCACGCACCTCAACCCGTTCATGACGGCATCGCTCTACGTGAAGAATCTCCTGCGGCCGATGGACGAGCTGATCCGCGCGCTGGGCGAGAGCGACATCCACGAGGCGACGCTGAAGCTGCAGTACTTCGACGGCAAGTACTACGGCGTCACGCACGCGATGGGCGCCACGTACTTCGCGGAGCGGCGCGACCTGCGCGAGAAGAAGGGCCTGAAGCCGCCCGAGACGTACGACGACATGCTCAAGCTCGCGGCCGCCCTCACCGAGGGCGGGCGCTACGCCCTGCAGATGCCCGGCGAAAAGCTCTACATGGGCTTCGTGCATCCGGCGGAGTGGCTCGCCGGCAACGGCGGCGCGTGGGTGGATGCCCGGACGTGGCGGCCGCAGCTCAACGGCAAGGCGATGCTGGAGGCGCTCGACTACGTCCAGAAGCTGAACAAGTTCATGCCGGCCGGCTGGTCGGGGCAGAGGTATCTCGACACGCTGGCGGCGTTGGCCACCGACAAGATCGCCATGGCGCACCTCTCCGGCGCGCGGACGATCGGCTACATCGAGCGGTACGCGCCGGAGAGCATGCGGGACCCCGAACACTTCCAGCCGATGCTGCGCCCGCACGGCCCGTCGGGACAGAAGGGCATCTCCGCGCTCGACGGCGAGAACTGGGCCGTCTTCACGCAGTCGAAGTATCCCAGCGAGGCCTTCGAGTTCTTGCGCCTGTTCTACAAGAAAGAGCACTACATGGCGTACTGCCACTCGGTGCCGATCCACCTGACGCCGATTTTCAAGTCGATGATCAACGACCCCGAGTACCTGTCCCACCCGCGCATCAAGAAGTGGAGGTCATGGCACGACGTGATGGTGAACGGGCTCCGCACGAACCGCTTCCTGCCGATCGGCTTCAGCCGCCCGGAGGACAACCGGCTGCCCTTCCTCGCCGAGCTGGACGGCTCGAGCATCGTGGCCGACATGGTGGTCGAGGTCATGGTCAGCGGCAAGCCTCCGAAGGCCGAGGCCGACCGCGCGCAGAGACGCGCCGAGGAGCTGCTGACGCAGCTCGGCCACAAGCGCTGGTCGTAAGCGCCGCCGGGGACCGGGGCGAGTGAGGAAGAGCGCGCTCGCCGGGTGGCTCCTCCTCGCCCCCTCCCTCGTGCTGCTGGGCGGTCTCGTCGTCTTCCCGGTCGTCTACAACGCCTGGCTGAGCCTCTTCGACAAGCACGCGTTCCTGCCCGTGCAGCGCTTCGTCGGCCTGGGCCACTACGTCTACTTCGCCCACGACGAGGAGTTCTGGAACAGCTTCGGCCACGGCCTCGTCTATGCCGGGGCCACCCTCGTGCTGCAGATCGCCGTCGGCATCCCGACCGCGCTGCTGCTCAACGAGGGGTTCCGCGGCCGCAACCTGCTGCGCGGCGTCGTCCTCTTCCCCTACGTGATCCCGACCATCGTCGCCGTCATGCTCTGGAAGTGGCTGCTCAACGATTCGTACGGCCTCGTCAATCACCTGCTCGTGGCCTTCGGCCTCACGCGGACGCCGGTGGCCTGGCTCGGCAAGGATTGGATCATGGCCTCGCTCGTGATCACGAGCGTCTGGCAGTTCTTCCCGTTCGTCGTGGTGACGTACCTCGCGCGGCTGCAGACGATCCCGCCCGAGCTCTACGAGGCGGCGACCGTCGACGGCGCCGGCGCCTGGCGGCGATTCCGCCACGTGACACTGCCCCAGACGCGCAGCGTGCTGTTCGTCATCGTGCTGCTGCGCTCGATCTGGATGTTCACCAAGTTCGACACGGTGTGGCTCATGGCGGGCGACGGCGGGGTCAGCCGCTACATCCGCACGCTGCCCGTCTACGCCTACGCGCGCAGCTTCACGTACCTCCAGGCCGGCATGGGGGCGGCGCTGGCCGTCATCATGTTCGTGATGCTGATCGTCGCCACCGCCGTCTACTTCCGCGTCTTCGAGCGGGAGGAGGCGATCTCGTGAGGTACCCCCGCGCGCGGCGGGCCGGCCTCCTGTATCTCGGCGGGCTGGCGCTGCTGGTGATCGGCGCCTTCCCGCTGTTCTGGATGCTCTCGACCTCGCTCAAGCCGTCGGCCGAGATCTTCGCCACGCCGCCGCGCCTGGTGCCCGCGCACCCGACGCTCGAGAACTTCGGCCGGCTCTTCAGCGACACCCGCTTCCTGACCTTCTTCCGCAACAGCGCCCTCGTGTCGCTGGCCACGGTGGCGCTCACGCTCGGCGTCTCCGCGCCCGGCGCCTACGGCCTGACGCGCTTTGCGTTCGCGGGACGCGAGAAGGTGGCGGGCCTGATCCTCACCACGTACATGTTCGCGCCGGTGATGATCATCATCCCCTTCTACATCCTCGTGAAGGAGCTCGGCATCGTGAACACGCGCCTGGCCCTCGTCCTCTCGTACACGACCTTCTGCCTGCCGTTCTGCCTCTGGCTCCTGCGCGCGTTCTTCGAGTCGATCCCGCTCGAGCTCGAGGAGGCCGCCCTGGTGGACGGCGCCGGCCGGGGGCGCGCCGTCTGGCACGTCGTGCTGCCGCTCGCCCTGCCGGGGCTGATCGCGGCGGCGATCTTCACGTTCATCCTCGCCTACAACGACTTCCTCTTCGCGCTCGTGCTGATCACGTCGGAGGAGCTCAAGACGCTGCCCGTCGGCGTCAACGACCTCTTCAACGCCACCATCGTGGACTGGGGCATGATCATGGCCGCCGGGGTGATGATCACGGTGCCGGCCGTGCTCTTCTTCGCGGGCGTGCAGCGCTACCTCGTGCAGGGCTGGGGCGCGGGCGGCGTGAAGGGCTAGCCGCGCTCGGGCTCGGGCAGGGGCTCGAAGCCCGGACAGCGCAGGACCGGCAGCCGCGGATACCGGGGAAAGCGCGGATCCTCGGCGCTCCGCGCGCACAACCAGAACACCGAGCCCCTCGCGGACTCCACGCGCCGCGCGTGGACGCAGGTGACGCAGAGTCCGGCGACCGCCCCTTCCACCGCGGCTCGCTCAGCCTCCCGCGAGCACGTCGAGGTAGTGCTTGAGGATGCGCGCCGTCGCCCCCCAGATCACGTCGCCACCCTCGAGGTCCCAGAAGTACATCTCGTGCCGCGCGCCCGCCCGCTCCCGGTGCTCCACGCGCAGCGCCGCCGGATCGGCGAGTCGCGCGAAGGGCACCTCGATCACGCGCTCGATCTCGTGGCCGTCGGGCTTCCAGGCCACGGGCTCGCGCACGAGGCCGACCCAGGGGGTGATGATGAACTGCGTGGCCACCGTCTCGGTGTCGTCGAGGGCGCCGAGCGGCTCGACGGTCGTGCCCGGCAGGCCGATCTCCTCTTCCGTCTCGCGCAGCGCCGCCTCGAGAAAGCCGGCGTCGGTCGGATCCACGCGTCCCCCGGGGAAGCTGATCTGGCCGCGGTGCGAGCCGACGTGGTCCGTGCGCTTGGTGAAGACGAGGGCGGGGCCGCCGCGCTCCACGATGGGCACCAGCACCGCCGCCTTCACGAGCGGCCCGCCCACGACCATCCGGCGCTCGCGGCCGGCGAGACGTCCGCGCGTGAGCGCGACCAGCTCGACGGTGGTCACTAGGACATCACGAAGCCGCCGTCCACGTTCAGCGCCTGGCCGGTGATCCCGGCCGACTCCGGCAGCGCCAGGAAGACGGCGACCTGGGCGATCTCCTCCGGCTCCATCATTCGCCGCTGGGGGACCTGCCGCTTGTAGTAGCGCTCGAAGATCTCCTCGCCCGAGCGCGGGCCGGCCTTCGTGGACTGCACGGCGATGCCCATGCCCGCCCGCGTGTAACCGGGGCAGATCGCGTTGACGGTGATGCCGGGGTACCCCTGGGAGCCCAGCTCGGCGGCGAGCGCGCGCGTGATGCCGATGACGCCGTGCTTGGAGGCGACGTACGCGCTCACGTAACCGAAGCCGCCCATCTTGCCGAGCACCGACGCGATCGTGACGATGCGTCCGCTGCCCTGCGCCATCATCGTCGGCAGCGCCGCACGGATCGCGCGGTAGGTGCCGTTGAGGTTGACCTCGATCACGCTCAGCCAGTCGGCCTCGTCCTGCGTGGCGAGCAGGCCGCTGAGCCCGAGCCCCGCGCACGTCACCAGCACGTCCAGCCGCCCGTGCTCGCGCTCGGCGAGCGCCGCCAGCGCCCTCATGTCTTCCGCGCGCGTGACGTCGGCGCGCGCGGCGACGGCGCGGCCGCCCTCCGCGCGGATGGCCGCCGCGGCCGCCTCGGCGCTGTCGCCGAGATCGCCCACGATCACGCTCGCGCCCTCGCCGGCGAACGCGCGCGCGATTGCGCGACCGATGCCCCCTCCGCCCCCGGTGACGACGACCGCCTGGCCCTTGAGACGGCTCACGCGAAGCGCACACTCACGGAGCCGAGCCGCGTGTAGCTCGCGCGCACGGTGTCGCCGGCCCTGGCCGTCAGAATTTTCGACACCGAGCCGGTCATGACGACGTCGCCGGCGCGCAGGCCGAGGCCGCGCGAGCCGAGATGGTTGGCGATCCACGCGAGCGAGTTGAGCGGGCCGCCCATGACCTCCCAGGCGGTGTTCGTCGCCACCACCGTCCCGTTCTGCTCGTACACGACCCCCTCGAGCGCCAGGTCGAGGCCCACCGCCGGCGTCAGCGCGCCGCCGAGCACGATGCCCTTGGCGTAGACGCCGTCAGCGAGGAGGTCCGTGCCCACGGGCTTGCCGCTGTACCGGAAATCAACGAGCTCCAGCGCCGGCAGCGCGCCCTCCACCGCGAGGAGCGCGCGCGGCGCGGTGACGCCGGGCCCCGCGAGATCGTGCTTCATCACGAACGCGATCTCCGCCTCGACGCCGGGCTTCACGAAGCGCGCGGCCGGGATCTCGGCGGGGCTCGACAGCACGCCGCTCGCCAGCAGGAACGCGCTCACCGGCTCGCTCACCTGCCACGCCTCCTGCATCGCCTTGTTCGTGAAGGCGGCCTTCCAGCCCGCCACCCGCTCGCCGCGCTCGAGCAGCGCCGCGCGCAGGCGGTCCTGGACGCCGTACGCCTCGGTCAGGCTCAGCCGCTTCGCCTCGCTCGGCGCCCGGTACGGCCGCGGCTCGTCGCGCGCGGCGATCGCTTCCTTGACCAGATCGTCGCTCATGGCGTTCTCGCTGGTGTGAGGTGATCGAGCAGCGCCGGAAGCGCCTCGCCCGCGCGCGCCCGGACGACGACGTCGGCCGTGTGGTCGAACGACGTCGACGTCATGTTGACGATCACGAGCGTCGCCCCCGCAGCCTTCGCGTGCGCCGGCAGGTAGGCCGCGGGATAGACGACGAGCGAGGAGCCGACGACGACGAAAAGGTCGGCCGCGCGCGCCCTCGCCTCGGCTTCGCTCCAGGCCGCGCGCGGCATCGCCTCGCCGAACAGGATCGTGTGCGGCTTCACGACACCGCCGCAGGCCGGGCACTCGGGCACGGGCACGCCGTCGTCGAGCCAGGCGTGGACCTCGTCGCGGCTGAAGGCGGCGCCGCACGCCAGACACCGGGCGCGCGTGGCGTTGCCGTGGACCTCGATCACGGCGTCGTCCGGCAGACCCGCGCGCTGGTGGAGGTTGTCGACGTTCTGCGTGATGCAGCAGTCGAGGCGGCCGAGCGTCCACAGCGTGGCGATCGCGACGTGCGCGGCGTTCGGCTTGGCGTCGCGGATCACCGGATAGACCTGGCGGCCGATCTCCCAGTAGCGCCGCCGCCCTTCCGCGCTGCCGATGAAGCGCTGCCAGGTCAGCGCGCCGGGATCGTAGCGGTCCCACACGCCGCCGGGGCTGCGAAAGTCGGGGATGCCGGACTCGGTGCTGACGCCCGCGCCCGTGAAGACCACGGGGCGCCGCGCGGAGGCGAACAGCGCCCCGAGGCGCGCGATCGGCTCGTCGGTCACTGCCGCGGACGCCTCCGGCGCTTTTGTCGTCGCGAGTGCCGCGAGCCCGGCTTGGGACGTGGGTGGCCTGTTCGCGACGCGCGGGGCTCCGGGCGGCCCGACTTCGGTGTCCGGTTCGCGCCCCGCTTCGCCTTCGGGTGGGCGACGCGCAGGTGGGATTCGTTGCGGCGGCCGACGTCGCCGCGCACCGCGGGCCCCGCCTGGATCTCGCGGATCCACGCGTCGAGGTCACGCGCCAGCTCGGGGTAACAGTTGTCGCGATACGCGGCGAGCGCGCGCAGCGCGGCCGGATCCTTCCACGGCTTGAGGACGAAGACGCCGTCGCGATCCCCGGGGTCGAAGGGCGCCGCCGTGGCCAGCGTCATCACGACGTAGCGCCGCGTCAGCTCGGACATGCTCGGCTCCGCCTCATGCTGTGATCCCCCTCGCCGCCGCGCCGGCGGAAAACGCAGCCGTAGGGTACCGCCGCCGGCCGCGCGGGGGCAAGGTCAGACGGCCGTCGGCGCGCCGGGCGGCGAGGCGCGGCGCAGCCACGCCAGGCAGAGCACGAACAACAGCGCGCAGGCGGCGGCGACGACGGCGTTGGTGCGCCGGTCCTGCAGGGTTCCGCCGAACGCCGTCTGGAGCGTGTAGACGACGTTGTTGACGACGTGACAGACGATCGCCGGCAGCACGCTGCCCGTGCGCTCGACGACGAAGCCGAGGTAGAGGCCCATCGCGAACGCGAGCGCCATGTGCACGCCGGAGATGTCGAGGTGCAGGACGCCGAAGCAGGCGGCGCTCACGACGATGGCGCGCGCCGGTCCCCAGGCCTCGGTGAGCCGTGTCTGCATGTAGCCACGGAAGAACAGCTCCTCTGCGGTGCCCGCGATCACGCCGAAGACGAGCACGGCACCGAAGAGGTCGGGGCCCACCGCCCCCTCGAGCACCCGCCGCACGATGACCATCGAGCCGCGCTCGCCGAAGCCCACCAGCCACGTCAGCGAGTCGAGCGTCTGTCCGAGCGCAAGCATGCCGAGCGCCATGACGGCGAGGGCGCGGCCGCTCTCCCACCCCGGCAGCAATCGCAGCGCGGCGGGCGTCGCCGGCTGCACGATGGCGAGCAGCGTGAAGATCAGCGCGAACGACGAGGCGAGGCTGCCGGCGATGAGCGCGGGCAGCGACTGCAGCAACGCCTGGTCGGGCGTGTCGGGGAACATCGACCTGAGCGTGACAATGGCCATACCCGACGCCGCGAAGATGCCCGCGACGGCCGCGACGTACGTCGCGAACACGCGCCAGACGCCCTGCATCAGGCGCGCCGGGGCTCCAGCCAGACCTCGTCGATCGCCACGCCCCATCCCGGATCCACCGAGCGCCAGACCGCCATGCGTCGCCTCCGCGATCAGCGCGCGATGCTACCATGCGTGCATGGCGCGCGTCGTGCTCGCCCTCGTGCTGGTCCTCGCGCTGCCCGCCGCGGCGGCGGCGCAGCCGACGTCGTGCGCGCCGTCGAAGCCGGACATGCTCGGCCCCTTCTACAAGCCCGACGCGCCGGAGCGCACCGCCACCGGCCAGGGTCTCGTCGTCAGCGGCACCGTCCGCTCGGCGAAGGGCTGTGCGCCGCTCCGGGGCGCGCAGCTCGAGTGGTGGTCGGCCGACGGGCGCGGCGAGTACCACGACGAGCTGCGTGCGACGCAGAAGACGGGCGCCGACGGCGCCTTTCGGTACGAAACGGTGTCGCCCGGGCGCTATCCCGGGCGCCCGCCGCACCTGCACGTGAAGATCAGCGCGCCCGGCCATCGCACGCTCGTCACGCAGGTCTATCCCGGCGACGGCCAGCGCGCGCTCGCCACCGACTTCGTGCTCGTGGGCGAGTAGCTACGTCCCACGCAGCGCCCGAGCGAGCGGCGGCCGGAGCCGGCCCGGCGTGACGCGATCGATCGTCACCTCGCTGGCTCCGACGAAAGTCGCGAGCGAGCCCAGGGCGTCGGCGAGGCCGGCCAGCGCGGCCTCACGATCGACGGCAGCGCGCTCAGTGGGCGGCGTCCTTCCCGCGGCGAACCACGGCTCGAAGTGGACGCCGCGCGCTTCCAGCCGCCCCTCGGCGCGGTGCGCCTTGGCGTCCACGCGCCCGATCAGGTGCCCGTCGTGCAGGATCGGCAGCGTGTAGTAGCCGTGCAACCGCTTCGGGCCCGGCGTGTAGACCTGGATCCGGTAGTCGAAGCCGAACAAGCGCGCCACGCGGTCGCGATACCAGAGGAGCGAGTCGAACGGTGAGAGCAGCGTCGTGCCCTGTGACGGCGCCGGGCGGCGCGCCGCGCGCGCGAGCGCCGGCAGGTCGCGGGCGAGCGCCAGCCAGGGGACGCGCGAGCCCTCCACCTCGATCTCGGTGACCTGGCCGCTGGCCCGCATGGCGGCCAGCGCCGGCCGCCGCCCGCCCGGCCCGAAGCGCGGAAACGTGAGATAGCCGGCGACGTCGGTGAGGGTTGCCGCGCCCATCGCGTGCAGCGCGCGCTCGACGTGCCAGCGCCGAAACTCGTCGGAGGTGACGGCGTCGGCCGCCGCCGCGGCGGGCATGGCGCGCTCCAGCAGGTCGAAGCGCTTGTGGAAGTGGCGCCGCGAGTGGATGGCGAGGGCGCCACTCATCCAGAGGTAGTGCAGCGCGTGCTGCACGGGCTTCCAGTTCCACCAGCCGGCGCCGCCGCCCGCGCGACGCCCCTCGAAGTCGGCGTTGGCCATCGGCCCGTTGCGTGCGATGGCGTCGCGGACCTGCCGCAGCGTCCGCGCGTTGCGCCGCAGCCAGTCGGACCAGCCGGTGTGCCGCACCCGATAGTCGAGCATCGCACGTCGCCACCACGGCAGCATCGAGGTCGGCACCAGGCAGGCCGCGTGGGCCCAGTACTCGAACAGCAGCCGCCGGCGGTACACGAGCCGATCGAGCCGGGCGCGCTCGTAGGGCCCGAAGCGGCTCCACAGCGTCAGGTAGTGCGCCCGATCCAGCACGTTGATCGAGTCCAGCTGCACGCCACCGACGTCCTCGACGAACCGACACAGGCGCGCCGCGGTGAGCGGGCGCGTCCGCGGCCGCGCCAGGTGCTGGCGCTCGAGGAAGAGCGTCGTGACGGCGCGCAGCGGAACGGGTCTCAGCGCGTCACGCCCTCAGCGCGCCGCGCGCCCTCGCCACTCGAGGATCTGGGCAACGTGCTCGCGATAATGGCCGGCGCCGACGCCGTCGACGAGGCTCCGCGCGGCCTGGTCCGCCGCGAGCGTCTCGTCGGAGAGCCGCCCCACCGCGCGCAGCAGCTCGCGGTGCGACAGCTCGACCTCGCGCAGGAGGTCGTCGGTCGCGACGTCCTTCCTGGCCTCGACGAAGCGTGCGTTCCAGCGGTCGAAGTCGTCGTAGGTCCCCTGGGCGTAGGGCGGCTCGCCCCGCGCCACGCGCTCGAGCGCCGGCAGCATCTCCCGGTGCCAGCCGGCGATGTGGGCGATGATCTCGCGCACCGCCCACGTCCCCAGCCACACCTCGCGCATCTGGGCCTCGCCGAGTCCGTGGACGGCGGCTCGCAGCTTCGCGTATTCCTGCTCGGTCGCCTGGATGATATCGTGCTTCGCTTCCATCGCGCACCCCCGGTGGTCGGATTCGCACGGCTGCTCCCAGGACACCGGTGGGCGTCACCTGTGAAACACGTGATAGAGAGGCTGGCGCTCAACGGCCTGATGCCGCTGGAGCGCGGCTGAGCGACGGGGCGGAGCGCGCGCTCCGCCCCGGTCGGTCGCTACTTCTTGGCGGCGGCGGGCGCGGGTTCCTTCTTCATCGTGTCGCCGGACTTCTTCGCCATGTCCCCGGACTTGGCCGTGTCCTGCTTGGCGATGATCTGCTCCTTGATCTTCTCGTACGTCGCCCGCGGCAGGATCTTCTTGGAGACCAGCTCGTCCTTCCGCTTGTAGGGCCGGTTCTCGATGATCTTCTTCGACAGCGCGTCGCCGATGCCCGGCAGCTGCTCCAGGTCCTCCTTGGAGGCGCTGTTGATGTCGAGCTGCTTCTTCATCGGCTTGCCGGCGCCGCCCTTGGCCTCCGGCGTGTCGCTCTTGGCCGGGGGCTTGGTGGTGGTGCCGGCGGCGTCCGCCATCGGCACCGAGACGGCGCCGAGCGCGAACAGCAGCGCCACGAACACGGCAATGAGCCTCGTCATGGGGATCCCTCCTGGGGATGAATGCTCTGGCCCCGATCGTAGCAGACGACCGCGCGAATCCGGGCGAACCGCGTTCAGCGCTCGGCGCCGGCCGGCGACGGGGGCGCGTCCTTGAGGCGGCCGAGCGTCGTGTCGACCGACGTCTGGCCGCCGCTGCGGGCGACGCGCAGGGTGACCTTCGAGCCGGGCGGCGTGCCCGCCACGCGCCGCGTGAGGTCGTGAGGGCTCTGGATCGGCTCGCCCTGGAAGGTGACGATGATGTCGCCGGGCCTCACCCGTCGGGCATGCTTACACTGACGGCAACGCCGATGCCACAGTCTCTCCCCCGCCCGATGCTGGCCTCGCTGGACGAGGCCCCGCTGGCCGACCCGCGGTTCGCCTACGAGCCGAAGTACGACGGCATTCGAGCGCTCGCCATGGTGCGGGCCGGTGGCGGCCCTGGTGCCGTGCGGCTCTGGTCGCGGCTCGGCAACGACAAGACCAGCCAGTTCCCCGAGATCGCGCGCGCGCTCGCCGTCTTTGCACGCAAGCTCAAGGCCGACGTGCTGCTCGACGGTGAGATCGTCGCGCTGGACCAGCATGGCGAGCCCGCCGGCTTCCAGCGGCTGCAGGGACGGATCCACCTCACGTCGGAGCGTGACATCGGCGGCCGCGAGGGCACCGAGCCCGTCGCCTTCGTGGCCTTCGACGTCCTGCGCGACGGCCACACGGATCTGACGGCGCTGCCGCTCACGGCGCGGCGGGCGCGGCTCGAGCGCATCTTCGGCAACACGGGCACGACGCGGCTGCGCCTCTCCGACTTCAGGCCCGGGGATGGGCGCACGCTCTACCGCGACGTGCTCGCGCGGGGCTGGGAGGGTCTGGTCGCCAAGGAGCTGGACTCGCCCTACCAGTCGGGGCGGCGTAGCGGCGCGTGGCGCAAGATCAAGGTCGTGCGCCGGCAGGAGTGCGTGGTCGGCGGCTGGACGGAGGGCCGCGGCAGCCGCGCGCACTTCGGCGCGTTGCTGCTCGGCGTCTGGGAAGGCGGCGCGCTCGTGCACATCGGCCACACCGGCACGGGCTTCAACGAGCGTGAGCTGGCGCGCGTGGCCGCGCTCTTGCGTCCGCTGGAGACGACGACGTGCCCGTTCGCCACGCGCCCGGTCGCCAACGAGCGCCCGCACTGGACGCGGCCGGAGATCGTGGTGGAAGTCGGGTTCACGGAGTGGACGGCCGACGGGATGCTGCGACATCCGAAGTATCTCGGGCTCCGCGACGATATCCATCCAGCAAACGTGCGACGGGAAACGACAGCCCAGAGCACGCGGAAGCGGCGCGAGGTCGAGCCGTGGCCGAACGCGAGCGGCGCGACGGGGCGGCTGATCGCCACGCTGGCGGAGGTGGAGACGCGCGGCGGCGAAGCCGTGGTGGACCTGTCCGGCGGCGGCGCGCTCGCGGTCGGCCATCTCGACAAGGTGTTCTGGCCCGGGCTGGGCATCACGAAGGGCGCGCTGCTGCGCTACTACGCCTGGGCGGCCCCGCGCATCCTGCCTGCCGTCGCCGATCGCCCCGTCGTGATGCGGCGCTTCCCCGACGGCGTGCGCGGCAAGGCGTTCTATCAGCAGCGCGCTCCGGCCGATACTCCACCGGGTGTCCGGGTGGACACCCTGCCGGTGGACACCGAGGTGCCCAGCCGGCTGATCGGCGGCTCCCTGATGACCCTCCTCTACATGGCGCAGATCGCCGCGATCTCGCAGGACCCGTGGTTCTCGCGCGTCGGCTCGCTCGACGACGCCGATCACGTCGTGCTCGACCTCGATCCGATGCCGGGCGTGCCGTTCGCAACCGTGGTGGACGTCGCGCGCTGGATCCACGACGAGCTCGCGCGCGTCGGCACGCCGTCCGTGCCGAAGACGTCCGGCGCGAGCGGGATGCACGTCTACATCCCGCTGCCTCCCCGCACCTCGTACGAGACGGGACGGATCTTCTGCGAAATCGTGGCCACCCTCGTGGCCGAGCGGCACCCGCGCGCGGCGACGGTCGAGCGCGCGGTGGACGCGCGCGGCCGGCGCGTCTACGTCGACTACATGCAGAACTTCCGGGGCAAGACGCTGGCGACGGCGTACAGCGCGCGCGCCTCGGACTTCGCGGGCGCCTCGACGCCGCTCACCTGGCGCGAGGTCCACGCGGGCGTCGATCACCGCGACTTCACGCTGACGACGCTACCCGAGCGCGTGCGGCGCGTCGGCGATCTGTGGGCGGCGCTGGGCGAGTCGCCCGGCGCCGACCTCAGCGCGATCCTCGATCGGTCAGGACGCCGCCGCCCGCCTCGCGCGAAGAAGCGCGCCTAGTGGCCAGCCGCGTATGCTGGGCGCGATGACGAACGTCCGAGCGAAATCGAGTCGCGTCACAGGTCCCCCGCGACGCGACGAGCGTTGGGGGGTGTCGAGGCGCGTCCCGGGTCCCCCGAGACGCGACGAGCGTTGGGGGGTGTCGAGGCGCGTCCCGGGTCCCCCGGGACGCGACGAGCGTTGGGGGGTGTGGGGGGCCATTTCGGGGCCCCCCACGTTCATATGACAGACGCCTGGGGCATCGCCGACGGCTACCACGATGCGCTCGGGGAGTGGCGCGTCCTCTCAACGGCGACCCGTGAGGCGCTGCGCCGCGCGATGGGCGCCGAGGGCGACGCGCCGCCGCCCGCGCCGGTCATCGTCGGGCGCGCCGGCGAGCGGGTCGACATCGCGGCGCCCGCGCGGCTCGTCCTCGAAGACGGCGCGGCTCTCGACTTCGACGGCACGCTTCCCGTCGACGTCCCGTCCGGCTACCACGAGCTCCAGCCGGGCGACGATGGGCCGCCGATCCGGCTGATCGTGAGCCCCGGCCGCTGTCCGGTACCCACGCGTCGCGGCTGGGGCTGGGCGGCGCAGCTCTACGCGACGCGCTCGTCGCAATCCTGGGGCATCGGCGACCTGGCGGACCTGCGCCGGCTCGGCCGCTGGGCCGCCGGCCTGGGCGCGAGCACGATCCTGATCAACCCGCTCTCGGCGCCGCTGCCGTTGCGCGCGCAGCAGTCGAGCCCGTATTACCCGTCGAGCCGCCGGTTCCTGAACCCGCTCTACTTGCGCGTCGAGGAGGCGCCCGGCGCTGCCGCGCTCGGCCCCGACCTCCAGCGGCTGGCGGCGCTCGGCCGCGCGCTCGACGCCGAGCGCGTGATCGACCGCACGCGCGTCTTCGACCTCAAGATGGAGGCGCTCGAGCGGCTCTGGGCGAAGACGAACGTGGCCGACGCCGACTTCGAGCGCTGGGTGCGGGAGCGCGGCGCAAGTCTCCGGGAGTTCGCGATCTTCTGCGCGCTCGCCGAGCACCACGGCGGCGGCTGGCACGCGTGGCCGGCCGAGCACCACCGCCCCGGCTCGCCGGAGGTGACGCGCTTCGCGGAGGTGCACGCGGCGCGCGTGCGCTTCCACCAGTGGCTGCAGTGGCTCCTCGAGCGGCAGCTCGCGGCCGCCGCCGCCGAGATCGGGATCATGCAGGACCTGCCGATCGGCGTGGACCCCGACGGCGCCGACGCGTGGGCCTGGCAGGACGCCCTGGCGACCGGCGCCTCGGTCGGCGCCCCGCCCGATCCGTTCGTGCCGCGCGGCCAGGACTGGGGCCTGCCGCCGTTCGTCCCGCACCGGCTGCGCGCGCTCGGCTACGGACCGTTCATCGAGACGATTCGCGCGTCGCTGCGCCATGGCGGCGGCCTGCGCATCGATCACGTCATGGGGCTCTTCCGCCTCTTCTGGGTCCCCCACGGGCTGCCGCCGGCCGAAGGCGGCTACGTGCGCTATCCCGCCGACGATCTCCTGGCGATCGTCGCGCTGGAGAGTCAGCGCACGGGCGCGACGGTCGTCGGCGAGGACCTCGGCACCGTCGAGGACGGCGTGCGCGAGCAGCTCGCCGCGCACGGCATCCTCTCGTACCGCGTGGTCTGGTTCGAGGACCGTCCGCCCGCGCGCTATCCGCCGCTGGCGATGGCCGCCGTGACGACGCACGACCTGCCGACGGTCGGTGGCCTCTGGACGGGCGACGACCTCGCCGAGCAACGCAAGCTCGGGCTCGTCGGCGACGACGCCGCGCTCGACGCGACGCGCGCGCGACTCGGGGCCCTGGTCGGCCTCGCGCCCGACGCCGCCGTCGCCGACGTGATCGAGGCGACTCACGCGCGGCTGGCCGAAGCCCCGTCGCTGCTCGTCACGGCCACCCTCGACGACGCGCTCGCCGTCCACGAGCGGCCCAACGTCCCGGGCACCTCGCGCGAGCGGCCGAACTGGTCGATCGCCCTGCCGCTCACGCTCGAAGCCCTCGAGACGGCGCCGCTCGCCCGGCGCATCGCGGACATCCTGGCGGCCCGCCGCCCGTGACGCGATGAGGACGGGCTAGCGCGCCAGCGCGACGCAGGCGACGCCGGCCAGCACGATCGTCGCCGCCGCCAGCCGCGGGCCCACGCGTCCCTCGTCCATCCACACCGTGCCGATCAGCGCCGACAGCACGATCGACAGCTCGCGCGCGGCGACGACGTAGCCCGCCTTCGAGAGCCGAAACGCGAGAAGCACGAGCGTGTAGCCGGCCGCGCTCATGACGCCCACCGCGAGGATCGTGCGCCAGTTCTTCGACCACTCGCGCCGCACCGCTTCCGGCCGCGTCAGCAGCGCCGCCGGGAAGAGCACGAGGCCGCAGCCCGCCTCCATGAGCAGCATGTAGGGGACCGGGTGCAGGCGCGCCACGCCCGCCTTGTCGAGCAGCGAGTAGGACGCGATGCTGAGCCCGGTGATCACGGCCCAGAGGGTGGCCGCGCCGAGGGTGGCGCCGGTCGCGATCGCGTGGCGGTGACCGACCTGGTGCAGCGTGAGGACGCCGGCGACCACGAACGCGATGCCCGCGATGCCGATCGGCGACAGCCGCTCGTCCAGCAGCACGTAGGCGCCCACGGGGACGAGCGCCACCCCCAGGCCGCGCGCGATCGGATAGACGACGGAGTACGCGCCGCTCGAGTACGCGCGGCCGAGGGCGTAGAAGTACAGGACGTGCAGCGCGATCGTGCCGAGCACGAACGGCACCGCACGCGCGGGCAGCCCGTCGCGCCAGAGCATGGGCGCGGCCAGCGGTACCAGGACCGGCGCGGCGACGCACGAGCAGAGCGCGAGGAACGCCAGGGGATCGGTGCCGCGCTTGGCGAGGGCGTTCCAGCCGGCATGCAGCACCGCCGCCGCGAGCACGAGCGCCAGCGCGCCGCCGGTCATCGGTGTGGGGGGCCATGTCGGGGCCCCCCACGTTCACAAGTCACGCACGCGCGGGAACGTCCAGCTCGGCGAAGGCGGCGGCGAACGCCTGCACCACGCCCGCCATGTCGCGCGGGGTGAGCGTGCCCATATTGGCGACGCGGAAGGCGTAGGTGCGCAGATCGCCCTGTCCCGCGTAGATGACGTAACCGCGGCGCTTGAGGGCGTCGTGCAAGGCGTCGTAGGCGAGGCCGGACGGCAGACGGAACGTCGTGAGGATGTTCGAGCGTCGCTCGGGGGCGACGAGGATCTCGAGGCCCAGCCGGCCGAGCCCCTCGCGCAGCACGCGGGCGTTCTCCGCGTAGCGCGCGACCCGCCGCGAGAGCCCCTCCTGGGCCAGCTCGGCCAGCGCCTGCTCCATCGCGTGTAGCACCTGCACGGCCGGCGTGAACGGCGTGTTGTCGTGCTCCTGCGTCGCAAAATGCGAGTGCAGGTCGAGATAGACGGACCGCGGCGCCCGCCCGCGCAGCGCCTCGAGCGCCGAGCGGCGCGCCAGCACGAACGACACGCCCGGCACCCCCTGCAGGCACTTGTTGGCGCTGGCGGTGACGAAGTCGAGCGGCTCCTGGCAGACGTCGAGCGGCTCGCCGAAGAGGCTCGACGTCGCGTCCACGATCACGCGGCGTCCGCGGCGCTGCGCGACGCGCGCAACCTCGGCAACCGGGTTGAGCAGGCCCGTCGTGGTCTCGTGGTGGACCAGCGCGACGTGGCTGACGTCCGGGTGGGCCGCGAGCGCCGCCTCCACCTCGTCCGGCCGCACCGGCGTGAAAATGTCCGATCTCACCGTGTGGGCGGGGATGCCGTGGGCGCGCGCGATCTTCAGCATGCGGTCGCCGTACACGCCGTTGTCGACGACGAGCAGCGCGCGGTCGGCGGGCACCGCGGAGCAGATCGTGGCCTCGACGGCGGCGGTGCCCGAGCCGGTGAAGAGCACGGTAGTCCAGTCGGTGCCGCAACCGGCCAGCCGCGTGACCTCGGCGCGGCAGCGGCGCATCATGTCGAAGTACTCCGGCTCGCGATGGCAGAGGTCCGGCATCACCAGCGCCGCTCGCACGGTGGCCGTGGTGTTGGCGGGGCCGGGGTTCAGGAGAATCCACTCACGATCGCCCATTCAGCGCCTCACGAGATCATAGTAGTGAGCGTACGTCCCCTCGCAGGCTACACGAACCCACCCGGCGTCCCAAGCGCGCGCGCCGAACCGCCCCGGCGCCATCGGCGTCGGGTCGAGCGTCGCTGCCGCGCCGGTGACCGCCTCGGCCACCGCGCGGCCGACGCCGCCCGAGCCCGCGATGCCGTGGGCGCAGCAGCCCGTCGCCACGAAGAGTCCAGCGACGCCGGGCAGCGCCCCGACGACGAAGTGACCGTCGGGCGTGTACGTCGGCACGCCGGCCGTGCCGCCGACGACCGGCGCCTCCGCGAGCCCCGGCACGATCTCCATCAGTCCCGGCGCGTGCGCCGTCAGCACGTCGCGGTCGCGTGGCGTGGCCGCCACGCTGAACCCGGCGCGCGCGCCCACGTCGACGCCGAGCGGCGTCGTCTCGAAAAAGCCGAGCATCAGCCCGCCGACCTCGGGACGCAGGTAGGCCAGCCGATCGGGCACGCGCACGACGGGGAACGTCGGCGCGAGCCAGTCCATCGGCGCCGTCACCCACGCCTGGTGCCGCACGGCGAACGCGGGCACCGCCGTCCGCGCGCGCGCCGCGATCACGCTCGTCCAGGCGCCCGCCGCGATCACCACGGCCTCGGCCTCCACGTCGGCCACCATCCCGGCCTGGCGCGTCGTCACGCCGCGCGCGCGGCCGTCGGCGACGCGGATGTCGAGCACGTCGCAGCCGGTGGCGAACGTCGCGCCAAGGCGGCGCGCGGCGCTCGCGTAGGCGGTGGCCAGCGTGTAGGGCTCGGCGTAGCCATCGTTCGGCATCCACGCCGCGGGATGCTCTTTCGGCGCCTCGAGGCCGGGCGCCAGGCGCGCGACGTCGGCGGCGCCGACCAGCGTGGCGTCGACGCCGAAGCGTCGCGCCGCGGTCACCTGCTCGCGGATCTCGGCTTCGCGCTCGGGCCTCAGCGCCAGCCGCAGCGACCCGGTACGCTTGAAGCCGCTGACGAGGCCCTCGGCCTCCAGGGCAGCGATGTCGGCCAGCGTCTGGCCGACGATGGCGGACTTCACCGCGGAGGTCCGCAACTGGCCGATGAGTCCCGCGGCCTGGCTGGTGGTGGCCGCGTTGAGCTCGTCGCGCTCGAGCACGAGGACGTCGCTCACGCCGGCCCTCGCGAGGTGGTAGGCCGCCGCGCAGCCCAGGATGCCGCCGCCGACGATCGCGACGCGCGCGCGGTGCTCCCCGCTCACACCGCCCGGGCGCGCGCCCTCACGCCACCCGGTTCAGCGCGAGGTCGAAGGCGTCGAAGTTGCGGACACGCGCGCCGGGGTCGAGCCGCGTGCGGCGATTCAGCACGACCGGCACGCGCTGCTCGGAGAGCCCGCCGTGCGAGCGCAGCGGCGCGTCGAGGCCCGAGAGGTCGTGGCGTGCCGCCGAGGTGCCGACGACGGTGTGACGCTCGCTGACCACGACCACGTCGCCGATCCGGTCCTCGGGCAGCTCGAACCGCCGGCAGGCCTCCTTGCGGTCGAGCACCGCCTCCATCCCCGGCAGGCGCTCGAGGCGCTCGATGGCGTCCTCCACCGACGCCTCCGCCGGCAGGTACACCGTGGCGAACGAGCCGAGCGCGCCGTGGTGAACGACGTAGGGATCGGTGATCGGCAGGATCACGCGGGCGCGGCCGGCGCCGAGCCACGCGTCGAGAGAATCTTGAAGGTACACGACCTGAGGGCGTCCGGCGGCGTCGGTCTTGGCGTTCATCCCGTGATCGGCGGTGAGCGCGATGGTGGCGCCGAGTGCGTCGAGCCGCTCCAGGTAGCCGTCCATCATCCGGTAGAAGGCGCCGGCGGCCGGCGTGCCGGGCGCGTGCTTGTGCTGGACGTAGTCGGTGGTCGACAGGTACATGACGTCGGGCCGGCGTGTCTGCATCAACCGCACGCCCGCCGCGAAGACGAACTCGCTGAGGTCGGCGCTGTAGACCGACGGCAGCGGCCGCCCGACGAAGGCGAGGGCGTCGGCGATGCCATGCTCAGCCTCCGTCGTCTCGTTCGCCTTCTCCGACGAGAAGCAGATGCCCCGGGTCATCCCGTGACCGAGCAGCCGCCGCAGCTTGTCCTTGGCCGTCACCACCGCCACCGCGGCGCCGGCGCCCGCCAGCCGCGCCAGGATGGTCTCGGCGCGCAGATATTTCGGGTCGTTCATCATGACCTCGACGCCCGCCTGCGGATCCCAGAAGTAGTTGCCCGAGATGCCGTGCACCGACGGTGGCGCGCCGGTCACGATCGAGAGGTTGTTGGGGTTCGTGAACGAGGGCATCACGCAGTCGCCGACAAGCGAGGTGCCGCCGGCGCGCGCCGATCCGAGCCAGGGCATCGCGCCGCCCTCCACCGCGCGGTCGAGATAGTCGGGCTCGCAGCCGTCCACGCACACCACGACGACCGGAGCACGCGGGAGCGCGTAACGGCGGCCGTTCACCTCGATCATAGGGCTCCCATCGTATACTTTTTCCATCTCCGAGGTAGGTAGCTATGCGGCAGCTGGTGGTCCTGGACCTCGCGACGGATCTCTCGATCGGAGTTGCGTGCGCGGCGATCGCGTTCGCCCTCATCCACTTCGCACGCCGGCCGACCGTCCGGCCCTACGGCCGTGTCTTCGTTGCGTTCGCCGTCTTCGTCATCGCCGACGGCGCCACCCATCTGGCCGCCGTCTGGACGCTCTGGCAGCCCAGCGCCTGGCTGGCGACCGTGCTCAAGCTCACGACCGCGCTCGCCGCGGTCGCGGTGGCCTTGCTGTTGCCGCCGCTCGTCCCGAAGGCCCTCGCCCTCGGCGCGGCCAGTGCGCTGCTCGACGCGGCGCCCGACGCGATCATCCTCATCGACGCGAGCGGCACGATCCGCCTCGTGAACGAGCGCGCCGAGCGGCTGTTCGGCTACCCGCGCCGCGAGCTCCTCGGCCGGCCGTCGACGCTGGTGCTGCCGGACGACGTCCGCGTCGCGCGCGACGCGCAGCGCGACGTCTACGGCCTGCGCCGCGACGGCAGCCGCTTCCTCGCCGAGGTCAGCCTCAGCCCGCTCGTCACGGACGGCGGCCCGCTCGTCACCGCCGTCGTCCGCGACGTGACCGACCGCCGCCGGCTCGAGGATGACCGCGCGGAGCGCGGCCGCGCCGAGGTGGCGCGCGCCCACGCCGAGGAGATCGGACGCCGCGCGTCGTTCCTGGCCGAGGCGAGCCGCGTGCTCGCCGCCTCGCTCGACTACGAGGCCACCCTGCGCAGCGTCGCCCGCGTCGCCATTCCGTACCTCGCGGACTATGTGCTCGTCGACGTCCTCGAGACGCAGGGCCGGCTGCGGCGGCTGGCCGCCGCCCACACCGATCCGCTCATCGAGGAGCGCCTGGCGAGCCCGCGTCCCCTCGCGCCGGTCGCGGGCGGCACGAGCTCGCTCGAGAGCGTGATCGAGCGCGGCGAGCCGACCCTGGTCCGCGACGTGAGCGACGAGTGGCTGGCCACCCGCGTCCGCGACGCGGAGCACTTCGGCGCCGGGAGCGGCGCACAGCCCGACTCGCTGATGCTCGTGCCGTTGCGGGCGCGCGGCCGGACGCTGGGCGTCGTCTCGTTCGCCCTCGCGAACGGCGAGCGCCGCTACACCCTGGCCGACCTCGCGCTCGCCGAGGACCTCGCCCAGCGCGCGGCGCTCGCCGCCGACAACGCGCGCCTCTATCGCGAGGCGCAGGATGCGAGCCGGGCCAAAGACGAGTTCCTCGCCGTCCTGTCCCACGAGCTGCGGACGCCGCTCACCCCGGTGCTGGGCTGGGTGCGGATGCTGCGCACGGGCACGCTGGCGCCGGAGGCGACGGAGCGGGCGCTGGACACCGTCGAGCGCAACACGCGCCTGCAGGCGCAGCTGGTGGAAGACCTGCTCGACGTCTCGCGGATCATCGCGGGCAAGCTGAGCCTCGATCTCCGCCCGGTCGCGCTCGGCCCGATCGTGGACGCGGTCGTCGAAGGCGCCGCCGCCGCCGCCGTCGCGAAATCGATCGTCGTCACCCGCCGCGTGGAGCCGAACCTGCCGCGGATCGAGGCCGACGCCAACCGGCTGCAGCAGGTCGTCGCCAACCTCCTGTCGAACGCCGTGAAGTTCACGCCCGCGGGCGGGCGGGTCGAGGTCGCGGTCGCGCGCGCGGGCGACGCCATCCGCCTCAGCGTCGCCGACACCGGCGACGGGCTCCAGCCCGAGGTCGCGCCGCACATCTTCGACCGATTCCGCCAGGCGGACAGCACCATCACACGCCAGCACGGCGGTCTCGGCCTCGGGCTCTCGATCGTGCGCCACATCGTCGAGCGCCACGGCGGCACGGTGCAGGCGACGAGCGACGGTCCCGGGCGCGGCTCGACGTTCACCGTGATGCTGCCGATCAGCGGCCCGCTCTCCGACGCGCCCAGGGGTGGCGCGCGGATGGCGACGGCGCCGGCGGCGGATGATCTGCTGGCGGGCGTGCGCGTGCTCGTGGTGGACGACGACCCCGATACGCGCGAGCTGGTGACGGTCATCCTCCAGCGCGCCGGCGCCGAGGTGTCCGGAGCCGGCTCGACCGACGAGGCGCTGCGCCGGGCGGACGAGCGGGCGCCCGAGGTCGTCGTGAGTGACCTCGCGATGCCCGCGCGCGACGGCTTCGCGCTGCTGCGCGCACTGCACGGCCGCGGACTGGCGCGCGGTATGGTGACGATCGCGCTGACCGCCCACGCGCGGCGGGAGGATCGTGAGCGCGCGCTCAGCGCCGGCTACGACGCCTACGTGACCAAGCCCCTGGAGCCGGCGGCGCTCGCCGCGCTCGTCAAGGAGCTCGTGGAGAAGCGGCGGCGGCCGGCCTGACCTCCTGGAGCGCGCGCGCCGTCTGCTCGATCAGCTCGGCCGAGGTCGCCCGGTCCCGCCCGAGCAGCCCCTGGCGCACGGCCATCTCGAGTCGCGTCAGCGCGGGCGTCACCGGCTCGAGCTGCACGGTGATCTCGCGGTGCAGCGCCTCGCCCACGATCTCCGCGCCCCGCCGATCAGCAGCTCGTCCTCGGTGATCTGGATCTCGAGATCGCGGAACGACTGCCGCACGGCGGCGCGCACGTCGGCCAGCGGCGCGCTGAAGGTGCGATAGGTGGCGCCGCCGATCGTGTGCTCGACGCCGGTCTTCACCGCGCTCCCCGCGGCGTCGCCCATGATGCTCATTCCGACCGCGGGCAGCGCGAGCGCCGCGCAGCCCGATGCCAGCAGCCCGAGCACGATCAGGGCGAGCAGGCGCACGTCCACGACTCGATGACGTGCAAGCGTGGTGCCCGTGAACGGTCAGGAGGCGAGCCCGGCGTTTCCCCCGACGCCATGGAGCACGGGCACGTTCGGACGGAGCGGCGGCACCGTCTTGCGGTCGCGGAGGTACCGCGCGACGACGTCCCAGATCGGCTCGCCGCCGGCCGCGCGCGCCTCTCGGGACACGGGCGCCCAGCCGGCCACGCGGTACGTGCGGCTCGCCTGGATCGGCGCGCCGCCGAGGCGCAGGTCCGTGATACGACGACCGGCGCGCGCGGTCGGATCGCACGCGTACGACAGACCGCCCACCCGCACCATGTCGCCGCCCTGCTGGTAATACGGGTCAGGGTTGAAGAGATTGTCACAGACGTCCTCGAGGATCGTCTTCAGCGCCCCGCCCGTCATGTCGGTCAGCGTCGTCTGCGGATACGTGAGCGCCGTCTGGCTCATCACGTCTTCCATGGTGATCGTCTGCCCGGGCAGCAGCGTCGAGCCCCAGCGAAACCCCGGTGACAGCGCGATCTGAGCCCCCTTCACCGTCATGAGGGCGTCCAGGAGCACCTGGTCCCAGGTGCCGTTGAAGTTGCCGCGCCGGTAGAGCAGGCCCTCGGTGACCGCGAGCGGCTCCGCCAGTCGCGCGTCCCACGGCGCGCGCAGCCGCGTGATCAGCGCGTCCATCCCGGGGTCGGGCGCGAGAAGATTCGCGAACACCGGCAGCAGCCGGTAGCGGTACCCCGCGACGCCGCCGCCGCGCACATCGAGGTCGAGGACCGCGAGGAACTTGCCGTTCGAGCCCGCATTGGTGACGAGCGTGCGCCGGGCGCCGTTCGTCACGACGATCGGGCGCGGCAGGCCATCGTGGGTGTGGCCACCGAGGACCGCGTCGAGGCCGCGCACGCGGGAGGCGAGCTTGCGGTCCACGTCGGTGCCGTTGTGCGAGAGCAGCACCACCGCGCGCGCGCCGCGCCCGCGCGCCTCGTCGATGGTCTGCTGGAGACTCGCCTCCTGGATCCCGAACGTCCACTGCGGCACGAGATCACGCGGGTTCGCGATCGGCGTGTACGGAAACGCCTGGCCGATCACCGCGACGGCGACGCCGTTCACCTCGCGCAGCGCGTACGGCGGAAACACCGGGTCGCCGAAGTCCAGCGTCCTGACGTTGTGGGCGACGAAGTCGAGCCGGCCCTTGAGGTCGCCCTCGACGATCTCGCGCACGCGCTCGGCGCCGTACGTGAACTCCCAGTGCCCGGTCATCACGTCCACGCCCAGCACGCGCGCCGCGTCCACCATGTCCTGGCCGCGCGTCCACAGGGCCGTCGCCGAGCCCTGCCACGTGTCACCCGCGTCCAGCAGCAGCGCGCCGGGACGGCTCGCCCGCAGGCGTTGCACCAGGGTCGCCAGGTGCGCGAAACCGCCGACGCGGCCGTAGACCGCCGCCGCCCTCTCGAAGTCGAGATGGGTGAGCGCGTGAGCCTCGCGCGTGCCCGGCGCGATCCCGAAGTAGCGCAGCAAGCGGTCGCCGACCAGGTGCGGCGGCCGGTTCGCCGCGGCGCCGACGCCGACGTTCACGCTCGGCTCGCGGAAGTAGACGGGACGGAGCTGCGCGTGACAGTCGGTGAAGTGCAGCAGGCTGACGTTGCCGAACCTGGGCGGATCGTACAACGCGTCGGCGGCGGCTCCCGCGCGCTTCGCGTGGAGCGCAAAGCCGGCGGCGACTGCCGCCGCGAGAACGCTGATGAACTCTCGGCGCGTCACCGATCTGAATGACCGCAGCCGCGCCCGCCCGCGTGCTCGCGCCACATGGTCATCTCCGCCTCCGAATCCTACCAGCGCCCGCCGCGCTCGCGGGGAATGTCAGAGCGGCACCTCGACGTCAGCAGGCCGACGCCGTCGGGCGCGACCGCCTCGAATTTCCGCGGCATTCGGCGGTCACCGTGTGTGGCGTGGACCTTGCGTAGCCATCGAAAGGTCACCGCCGGTGAGCTGCGACGACGCTCAACGTTTGCAACGAAAGGACGGCTCGCGAACATGTCGATGACGAAACTGCGATGGGGACGCGTCGAGTACCAGCTGGATCTCCGGACGCCTCAGCGGCCCGTGCCTCTGGGCGTCGTCGTCCTCGCCGAGAAGGCCTCTCGGGTTCACAGCATTCTTGCGGGAAAGGCGCCGCGTCCGGGATTCACGCCCGAGGAGCTCAAGAGCGTCGGCCCGCTCGGTCGCTCCCAGCTCGATGGCTGGGTCGCGGCCATGGCCAAGGATCTGCTGGCGTCACTCGAGAAGCGGGAGGATCCCCTCGAGACCCTGGCATCCATCTGGTGCTGGAATCTGCGCGTCGTCGTCGAGCCCGACACGGAAGCCCAGTACGGCCAGACCGTGCGTGACGTGACCGCTCGCCTCTACACGCGGCACCTCGGCGTGCCGCTCCCCCACGAGAGTTTCGAGCAGGCTCAGGCGGCGGCGAATCCCGACGGAGGCTGGAGCGTCACCGAGGTGGCGTACGATACGCGCTAGCGCCCGCTGATCGGGCTCTCGCCGAGAACGTACCTCCGCGGGTCGAACATCCGAACGGGCGCAGCTCGTCGACGGGATCAGCGCGGCGCGAAGATGCGCGCCTTGAGTCGGCGCGGCACCCAGATCGCCAGCAGGCGCGCGGCGCGCGCGACCTTGTCGAGCGATTCGGGCGAGCCCGGCCAGTAGCGGAGCACGAGCGCGCGATCCACCCAGTTGAGGAGCCCGTCGAGGACGACCGCCGCCAGCAGCGCGTCGTCGAGATAGCCGACGAAGGGCACGAAATCCGGGATGAGGTCGATCGGCGATAGCAGATACAGCGCGGCCGCGGCCAGCGCGATCTTCGCCGGGCGCGGCAGCACCGGATCGGTGGCGAGCCGCGTGATGAGCCGGACGAGGTCCGGCAGCGCGCGCAACAGCGATTTCACTCGAGGCTTTCCGCGACCAGCTCGCTCACGTCCTTCACGGCCAACCGCTCCTCCGCCCCCACCACCTTGCGACCGAGGTCCAGCATGGCCAGACAGAACGGGCACGCGGTGGCCACGGTTCGAGCGCCGGTGGCGAGCAGCTCCTCCGTGCGGATGATGTTCACGCGCTTGGCCGACTTGACCTCCATCCACATGTGGCCGCCGCCGCCGCCGCAGCAGAGCCCGCGCTCGCGCGCGTTCGGCGGGTCGATCACGGAGAGCCCGGGCACGGCGGCCGCGGCGCGGCGCGGCGCCCCCATGATGCCGTTATAGCGGCCGAGGTAGCACGAGTCGTGGAAGACGACGGTGCCCGTCACCGGCTTGATCGGCTTGATGCGACCGCTCTGCACGAGGTCGTCGATGACCTGCGAGTGGTGCAGCACCTCGTACGTCCCCCCGAACTGCGGGAACTCGTTCTTGAGCGTGTTGAAGCAGTGCGGGCAGTGCGTGATGACCTTCTTGAACTTGTACTGGTTGATGTGCTCGACGTTCTCGGTCGTCACCGTCTGGTAGAGGTACTCCTCACCGAGCCGCCGCGCGACCTCGCCGTGACAGCGCTCCTCCCGCATCACGCCGAACGAGACGCCCGCCTTCTTGAGGATGGCCACCACCGAGCGCGCGATGGCCTGGTTGCGCTTGTCGTACGACGCCGAGCAGCCGACCCAATAGAGGTACTCGACCTCCTTGCCGGGCGCCATGACCGGCACGTCGAGGCCCTGCGCCCACGCGAGGCGCTCGCCCGCGGGCAGGCCCCACGGGTTGCCGGCGCGCTGCATGTTCTGCAGCGACTGTGGCGCGGTCGAGGGCAGCGCGCCCTCCGAGAGCGTCAGGTACCGCCGCAGGTCGATGATCGTGTCGACGATGTCGATGAAGGCCGGGCACTCCTCGACGCACGCCATGCACGTCGTGCACGCCCACAGCTCCTCGGGCTTGATCAGCTCACCGTGGATCGGCCCCGGCGCCTGGCCGTGCATGTGGCGCTTGAGCTTGACGATGATCTGCTTGGGTGAGAGCGCGGTGCCCGCCGCGTAGGCGGGGCACGCCGCCTGGCAGCGGCCGCACTCCACGCAGGCCGCGAAGTCGAGCCGCCGCTTCCACGAGAACTCTTCCAGCTTGCTGATCCCGAGCGACTCCGCCTCCTCGATGTTCTCGATCTTCGGAATCGCACCCCGCGGGGTGAGCTTGGAGAAGAAGATGTTGAGCGGCGTGGTGACGAGGTGGACGAAGTAGGAGTACGGGATGATGGCCACGAAGAAGAGCGACAGCGCGGCGTGCCCGAGCCACACGGCGAGGTGCGTGCCGCGCAGCGCGCTCTCGCCGAGGCCGGCGGCGAGCATCCCCTGCCCGAGCGCCCAGCCCACGGGCGACCACGGGGCCCACCACACGTGGGTCACGGCGAGGCGGCACGCCTCCAGCACGAAGCCCGACACGTTGATGACGAAGAGCAGCGCGAGGACACCCGCGAAGCGCGCGGTCGGGTCGACGCGGGGCGGGCGGAGCACGAAGCGTCGCCACACCGCCATACCGAGCCCGATCACGAAGAAGAGGCCGAAGAGGTCCAGCACGGTCTCGTAGAAGAGGTAGAAACGGCCCTCGAGAAGCTTGTAACCCCAGAACGGCAGCGTGATGTCGTAGTCGATGGTGGCGAGCACGGTGCCCATGAACAGCGCGAGGAAGCCCCAGAACATGATGGCGTGCATGATGCCGGGGTACGCCTGAGAGAGCGTGCGCGCCTGGCCGAGCGCGTGCTTGGCCACGAGCTTCACGCGCTGGGGAATGTCGTCGAAGCGGTGCTCGGGCCGCCCCGCGCGCCAGAGGCGGACGTGCTGATAGAAGCCGTACACGAAGATCGCCACCGCGATCAGGCCACCGAGGTAGAGGGCGTTCTGCGCGAGCGGCGGAACGTTCCAGAACGTGTCCCGGATCGGGACGCCGGCGGGCGTCATGAGGGCTCCAACGATATCACGGGCAGGATGGCGGCCGCGGCGGAGTACGGGTCGCGCGCGCCCGCGACGACCTCGTCGAACACCGCCTTCACCCGCCCCGCGTGCAGGGCCCGGTCGACGCGCCCGCGGAACGCATCGACGAGCAGCGCCTCCAGCTCTGCCCGCACGCGCTCGCGCCGGCGGGCGGCGAAGGCGCCGCTCGCCTCCAGCGCCGCGCGGTGGCGGCGAACGTCGGTGAGCAGCTCCGGAACACCGACGCCGTGCTGGGCCTGCAGCGAGAGCACGGGCGTCTCCCACTCCACGTCGCGGCGCGACGCGGTGCTGGAGGCGTGCAGGTGGGCGGCGAACTTCAGCTCGGCCATGAGCGCAGGCGCGCCCGCGCGATCGGCCTTGTTCACGACGAACACGTCGGCCACCTCCATGAGTCCCGCCTTCATCGTCTGGATGGCGTCGCCGGACTCCGGCACCAGCACGACGACCGTGGTGTCGGCGATCTTCATGATGTCGAGCTCTGTCTGCCCGACCCCGACGGTCTCGACGAGCACCCAGCGGTACCCGGCCGCGCCCAGGAGCTTGGCCACCTCGCCCGTCGCGCGCGCCAGGCCGCCGAGCGAGCCGCGCGTGGCCATGCTGCGGATGAACACGCCGGGATCGAGGGCGTGCGCCTGCATCCGGATCCGGTCGCCGAGCACGGCGCCGCCCGAGAACGGGCTCGACGGATCGACGGCCACGATGCCGACCGTCTCGTCCTCCGCGCGGAGCAACGCGGTGAGCCGGTCCACGACGGTGGACTTGCCGGCGCCCGGCGGGCCCGTCACGCCCACCACGTAGGCGTCGCGCCCGCGCGCGTGGATCGCCTGCATGATGGCGGGCACGGCCGCGCTGCGATTCTCGAGATGGGTGATGAGGCGGGCGAGGGCGAGACGATCACCGCCCAGCATGCGCTCGACGAGCGCGGCGGGGTCGGCGCGGCGGGGAGTCGCTTCGGATCCGGCCATCGGCGAGCGGCCGGATTCTAACATGCCCGCCGGCGATGCCCGGGGAGGGCGGGCGTCCGCCCTCCCCGATCACTCAGAGGCTCGCCTCGAACGGCGGGGCCCCAGCCCCGCGAGCCCGTTACTGGCGCACGAACACCAGGTCGGCGAGCATCTGGATGTCGTTGGCGACCTTGAGGAACAGGAGCTGCGGCACCTGGATGCCGTGGGCGGTGAAGGTCGAGTTCAGCTTGGCCTTCACCTTGACGTTGTCGCTCGTGAAGCCGAAGCGCTTCTGTTGCTCCACCTGCTCCGGCGAGAGCTTGATGTACATCACGGTGGCGTCGGCCACCGTGTCCGTCGGCTTCTGCTTGATCGTGAGCACGCCGTGCACCTTGGCCGGCGCCTCCTTGCCTGGCTGCAGCGGGCCCGTGACCTCCACCTTCCGGACCTCGAAGGTGACCCACTTGTTGCCCTCGACCTCGGTGTCGAGGTAGTTCTTGCCGCGCATGTCGGCGTCGCGCTTCTCGATGCCGGTGCTCACGCGGCTCATGTCCACCTTCACGGTGGCCTTCGCGTCCTGCGGCTTGGCGGGATCGAGGGCGAGCGTGCCCTGGATGCCCTCCAGCGCGGAGGTGCCGACGAAGGTCTCGAGCGGCGCGTCGCTGCGAAAGCTGGCCTGCGAGTAGTTGGTGAGCAGCTTGAAGTTCATCGACTCCGCGGCGGCCGGCACCGGCGCGGCCGTCAGGAGCAACGACGCGAGGACGATGGCGAGCGTTCGGATCACGGGTGTCTCCTTCCTAGCTCTGCTTCGGCGGCACGCGGAACGGCGTGTGGCACGTGCCGCACGCCTGCCGGCCAAACGTCTGCACGACGGCCTGCGTCGCCGCCTTGTCGCCGGACTGCGCGGTGTCGCGGAGCTTCTCGGACTGGGCCGTCAGGTTTTTCGCGGCTGCCTCGAAGTCCGACCATTTGGCCCAGATCTCGGGCTTGGCCGCGGATTTCTCCGGATTCAACGAGCCCTCGGGGAACAACTTCGGGATCTGCTTCGATGTGTCCACCAGCTTTTGCGCATCCGGCAGGAGGCCGGCAACGTCCCCGGCCTTGGTCTTGTCCTGGATGTTCTTCCACGCCGCGCCCTGGTCCTTCATCAGCTGCTGCCGCGCGGCGATCGCCTCCTCCGGCTTCATCTGCCCCATCGAGGCGCAGCCCACCGCCACCACCGGGACCAGCGCTGCTGCCGTCAGTACCCACGTGCGTCGGCTCATCTCGCCTCCTCGTGTGCGCGGGACGGGTCGCCCGCGGGTTGACCGTCGTCCGCTACTTCTCCTTGGCGATCTTGTTCCGGATCGGTGGAAGCGTCTTCAGATACTGCGCGATGGCGACGCGGTCGCCCTGGGTGAGGTCCTTGTAGCCGGCCAGCGTGCCGTCGATCACCTCGCCCATCAGGCCACCGGCCACGTCGCCGTCCGGCTTGTTGCCGGTACCGAGGTAGTCCGCGATCTGCTCCACCGTCCACTTGCCGATCCCCGTGTCCGGATCGGGCGTGATGTTCGGCATCGCCTGATCCTCCGGCCCCTTGGGATTGCCCGCGAGGAACCGGCTGTTGTCGGTGGCCATCGTCAGCGTGCGCGGAGTGTGGCATTCGCCGCAGTGCGCGACCGCGCGCACGAGATACTCGCCGCGCGGCACCCCCGCGGTCGGCGCCGACGGCGGCGGTGTCTCGCGTGGTGCGAACGCGGCCAGCCACGCCGGCAGGAACACGGACTCGAAGAGCGGCACCGCGATGCGCTTGGGCTGGTTGGCGCGCTTCACGGGCGGCACGCTCCTCAGGAACGCGACCAGCGCCTTGAGATCCTCGGCGGCCATCCCGTTGAAGACGGGATACGGATGCACGGGCAGCAGCCGCTCGCCGTTGGACCGGCGGCCCAGTCGCGTGGCGGTGACGATCTGCTCGTCCGTCCATGAGCCGATGCCCGTCTCCCGGTCCGGGGTGATGTTGCTCGAGTACACCGTGCCGAAGGGCCCATCGTACCGTCGCCCGCCGGCGTTCGCCGGCTGTCCCTTCGCGGTGTGGCAGCCGCAGCCGCCGGTGGCGCCGAACACGTAACGCCCGCGGGCGATCTCCTGCTGGCTGGCCTGCGCCAGGGCGACGTCGGGGCGGAAGCCCACCAGCGCCACGACGACGGCACAGACGAACGGAGTGACGCGAGCGCGGGCGAAGCCCACCGGCCTGCTAACCCCCTAGCCGGCCCAGTGGTTCCCGCCGGCGGCGGTCGAGACGGTCGCCAGACGGGTTTCCATGACCAGGGCGTCCTCGCCGGTGTCGTAGTAGTAGCCGCGCCGCCGTCCGGTCACGCGGAAGTTGAACGACTCGTACAGCGCGATCGCCTGGTGATTGCTCGGGCGCACCTCGAGCACGATCATGCGGAGGTCGCGCGCGCGCGCCTCCGCGATGAGCCCGCTCAGGAGATCGCGGGCGATGCCGCGGCGGCGGTGTGCGGGGTGGATCGCAATATTGGTGACGTGGATCTCGTCGGCGATCTCCCAGATACAGAGGTAGCCGACGATGGTGTCGTCGTCGCGGACGACGTGGCAGCGCGCCACGCGATTCTGCTCGATCTCGTAGAGAAAGGCGCCGCGCGACCAGGGCATCGTGAACGACGCGCGCTCGATCGCGAGGACCTCGTCGAGGTCCCCCGCTCGCATCGGCTCAACGGATCGTGGCCGCACGACGCCGAAGCTCCGCTTGGGAGGGTCGCAGGTAGAGCGGCACCAGCTCGGCGGCGCCGACGGTGTCGCCGAGCCGCAGCCGCTCGCGGCCCAGCACGGCCACGCACGCCGGCGACGGCACGCGGCGGGGGGCCGGCAGGCGCCGTGCATGCGGAGAGTCCACGCCGGCGGCGCCGTCGCCGACGAGCAGGGTCGGCTCGCCGAGCCGCCCGGCCAGCTCCGCGGGCGGCAGCGCGAGATACTCCCACTCGCGGCGCAGCCCGGCGCCGTCGCGGCGATAGAGCGAGGCGTAGACCTCGCCCCGGCGGGCGTCGAGCACGGGACACACGGGCAGCGCGGCCCACGGCACGGTGGCTGCCATGGCGTCGAGCGTGGGCACGGCGGCGATCGGCAGCCCCAGCGCCCATCCCAGGCCCTTGACCGTGCTCACGCCGATGCGCAGCCCGGTGAACGAGCCGGGCCCGATGGAGACCGCGAGACCCTCGAGATCGCGCGGCGTCCAGCGCGCGTCGGCGAGGACGCGGTCCACCGCTGCGAGCAGGCGCTCGGAATGGGTGACGCTGATGTCGAGGACGTACTCGGCGACGAGTCGCTCGCCGTCCACGAGCGCCACGCCCCCCGCCCGCGTGGAAGTCTCGAGGGCCAGCACGCGCATAGCCGGCAGTCTAGCACGCGCCCTCAAGGGCCCCGCGGACCCGTGCGATAATGGCCGCCGGGAGGGACCCCGATGAGCGCCGCGCCGAAGAAGGATCCCGCCGCCGTCGAGGCCGAGGTTCGCGAGAAGATCCACCTCGAGATCCTCAAGCGCACCGGCGCCTATCACGCCAACGATCACGTGCTCCTGCCCTCCGGCCAGCACACCAGCGAGTACATCGAGAAGACGCTGGTGACGACGGAGCCGTCGTTCACCGAGGGACTCGGCGCGGTGATCGCGAAACACTTCGCTCAGTGGCCGGTGGACGTGGTGCTCTCGACCGGACCAGGAGCGCTGATCCTGTCGCACTGCGTGGCACGCGCTCATCCGTCACGTCCGGTCGTCGTGTATGGCACCAAGGGGCTGTCCGGGGGCAAGCGGCGGGTGAGCCTGCCGGTGGAGTTTCATCGCCTCCTGCGTCCTGGGACGAAAGTGCTCCTGGTCGAGGACCTCGTCTCGACCGGCAGCACGCTCAATCTCCTCATCGAGCTGGCCGAGCAGCTCGGCGCTCAGATCGCGGGCGTCGGCTGCCTCTGGCGGCGCACCTCGGTGGACCTCGGCGGCCGGCCGGTGTTCAGCCTCGTGAGCAGGGACTTTCCCACTTACAGTCCAGAGGAGTGCCCCCTCTGCCGAAAGGGCATCCCACTCAACGAGGAGTTCGTGAGGCGCCGGACCCACAGAAAAGCCTCCGCCGTGCAGGAGCCTCGCGCCTTCTAGGCTCTCGGCATGAGCCTTGCTTGGGTACCACCTGAACCCGGCACGGGACCGCGGGTTCAGGAGGCCACCCCCAATGAAGGCCCTCGCTGTCCTCACGTTGGCCCTTACGCTCGCCGTGTCGGCACCGGCGTTCGCCGAGCCGATCGCCGTGCAATTCACGGAGGGCGTCTCGCACGCCTTCCCCGTCCTGCGCTCGGTCGGCGGCGAGAAGCTCGCCCAGGGCGAGTGGCTGCAGATTGCGCGCGGTGACCGCGTCGAGAACCGGCTCACGTTCCGGTTCCGCGACGGGTCGCTCTACGACGAGCGGGTGGTGTTCTCGCAGAAGGATACGTTCACGCTGGTGTCCTACCAGCTCGTCCAGAAGGGCCCGTCATTCCCCGAGTCGATCGACGCGAAGGTGGACCGCGAGACGGGGCGCTACGAGGTCCGCTACAAGGGCGACGAAGAAGCGACGGAAGAGATCCTGACGGGCAAGATCGAGCTCCCGGGGGACGTCTACAACGGCCTGCTGGGCATGCTGATGAAGAACATGCCGGCGGGATCCTCCACCACCGTGCAGATCATCGCGTTCACCCCGAGGCCCCGGCTCGTGAAGATGTTGCTCACGCCATCCGGAAGCGACACGGTCATGATGGGCGAGGCGGCAGTGCCGGCGGTCCGGTTCCTGATCAAGCCGCAACTCGGACTGTTCGCCTCGCTGCTGGTGACCGACCTTCCGGACGTGAAGATCTGGATCCACGGCGGCGAGGCCCCGGCCTTCCTGAAGTTCGAGGGCCCGCTATTCTTCATGGGGCCCATCTGGCGGATCGACTGGTCGTAGGCTAAAAACTAGCCACCCTACCCGGTCAATAAAGAACCGCTACGCCGCCTCCCAGAGGCCCTCGGCGACGCCCGCCGACTTGTAGGCGGTGCGGATCGCGTCCAGGTTGCGGGTCACGAGCAGGCCGATCTGGGCGAAGGGCTCGAACACCGGGCCCTGGCCGTCGACCAGCGGGAACGCGACGTTCGGCAGCCGCTCCCACTGGGCCTGCAACCCTTCGGTGACGGACGCCAGCCGGGCGTAGAACTCCTCCCGCCCTTGCTCGGCCCGCTTGACGATGGGCGTGACGATGCAGTCCACCGTCTGCCGCGCGGCGGCCGTGGCGTTCTCCACCGCCGCCGAGGCGTTCTCCATGGCCGCCTCCGCGAGCGGCACCACCGTCACGCCGAGCTCGCCCAGGAAGCGCTGCAGCAGCTGGCCGATCTTCTCCTGGAGCAGCAGCGCCGGCACGCCGATCGTCCGCACGGGGCTGCCGAGCTTGCGCGCGGCGCCGGCCTCGCCGTAGAGCTGGCCGCGGAGCCAGTCGACGTAGGCGCTGTTCTCCTCATCCTTCCACCATTCGCGGAGCATCTTCTTGCCCCAGTACCGGATGGTGGCGTAGTAGATGTCGCGCTTGGCGAGCTTCCCGAGGATGCCGCCCCACGAATAGAACTTTTCCATCGCCTTGATGGCGCCCAGCTGCAGCTCGTAGGGGCTCATGCGCCGCGGCTGGTGCACGCAGTGGTGGCCGTCGTAGAAGGTCCAGTTCTTGTTGATGACGTACTTGTCGCCCTTGGCGTACAGCGTGTCCCAGTCGGGTGAGCCGGGGATCGGCGTCAGGATCATGAACTGGATCGAGTCGATGTCGTGCTTGCGCGCGAAGGCGGCGGTGGCGTCCAGCGTCTCGAGGTCGTCCTCGTCCGAGCCGACGACGAACATGCCGTGGATGCGGATCTTGTGGGCGTGGAAGCGCTCGATGGAACGCTCGATCTTCGCGAGGTCCTGCTTCTTCTGGAAGAGCTTGAGGGTGCGCGGGTTGATCGACTCGAAGCCGACGTAGACGTTGAAGCAGTTCGAGTCGCGCATCATCTGGAGCAGCTCGGGATCGTCCACCGTCTCGGTGCGGACCTGGGCGCCCCACATCGGCGTGAGGTCGCGCGCGATCATGCCGCGCAGGAGCTCCTTGCAGCGCTTCTTGTTCGCCGTGAAGATGTCGTCGGCGAAGAACGTGTACATGTTCCCCTTGTGGCTCTGCAATTCTTGCAGGACGCGCTCGATCGAGTGCGTACGGAACGCGTGGCCGTACATGCCGGGCACCGAGCAGAACGTGCACGAGAACGGGCACCCGCGCGAGGTGGCCACCGAGATGACGCCGCCCGGCTTCCAGCCTTCGATGAGGTGGTAGTCCGGGATCGGGTTGACGTCGAGGTTGGGGATCTTGGGACGCTCGGCGTTGTGCGCGAGGGCGCCGCCGGCTGCACGGTAGGTCAGGTTCTGGATCCGGTCGAAGCCGTCACCCCGCTGGATGGCGTCGACGAGCTCCTGGAACGCGAACTCCCCCTCGCCGCGGACGATGAAGTCCGCGTGCTGCATGCCTTCCTCGGGCAGGAAGCTCGTGTGGGTGCCGCCCATGACCGCGATCGCCCCCGCTTCGCGCACCCGATCGGCGAGCCGGTACGACTGCGGCGCCGTGGACGTGATGGCCGAGATCGCCACGAGGTCGGCCGAGAGCACCTCGCCCATGTCGAGGTCGTGGATGTCCTCGATGTAGACCCGGACGTCGTAGCCCTTGGCCCGCATGATCGTGCCCAGGAGCACCGAACCGAGCCGCGGAATGCAGACCCGGCTGTACACGTGCAGGTGCGTGGACTTGGGCTCGACGAACACAAGCTTCTTGAGGGCACGCTTCATTGATGGGCTCCGTGGACCGCGGGGTTGGTAGCGCAGGTGTGGCAACCGTACCGCGGGGGTTCGGCGAAGTCAACGTGACATCGCCGGCCGGCGGCCCCAGATGTAGCGAGGACCCGGCGCTGGACCCCCTACATCTTGGCTTTTCCGCTTGACAGGATTTCCGGCCGTCCTTAGCATGCCGACAGGATGCGAGGGGAAGGAGGTGAATCGGTGAAGAAAAAGAAGGCCACGAAGAAAAAGAAGAAGTAAGCGCCGCTCGGCGGTGCTCGGCCCTGCTGGCCCTCCTGGTACGGCAGGGCCGACCCATCTGTGAGCCTCGTCATCGCGGGGGTGGTCCTGACCACGCACCGAGCGTTACTTCTTGGTGAGCGCCGGCTTCGGCTTGCCGGGAACGCCGCCCGGCTTGGTCTTGTCGTCCTTGAGCAGCCCCTTCACCTCGTCCATGAACTGGTTGATGTCCTTGAACTGCCGGTAGACGGAGGCGAAGCGGACGTAGGCGACCTGGTCGAGCTTCTGCAGGTGTTCCATCACCATATCGCCCAGCTCGAGGCTCGAGATCTCCTTCTCGGCGCGCTCGTGCAGCCGCGCCTCGATGTCGGCCACCACGTCGTCCACCGCCTGCACGCCGACCGAGCGCTTCTCGCATGATTTGAGGATCGAGCCGCGCAGCTTCTGGCGGTCGAAGGGCTCGCGCCGATTGTCGCGCTTGACCACGTGCGGGAGCACGTCCTCGATGTACTCGTAGGTCGTGTAGCGCCGGTGGCACTTGAGGCACTCGCGGCGCCGGCGAATGAACTCGCCGTCGCGTCCGACCCGCGAGTCGACGACGCGATCCTCCGTATGGCCGCAGAACGGACACTTCATCGCGTGCCCCTCACTTGGTCCGGTCGGGGTATAGGGGAAAGCGCGCCGTCAATTCCTGGACCTCGCCTCGTACGGCGGCCTCGACGGACCCGGAGCCGAGGTGGGACAGCACGCGGTCGATCAGCCGCGCGATCTCCGCCATCTCCGACTCTTTCATCCCGCGCGTCGTGACGGCGGGCGTACCGAGCCGAACGCCGCTCGTCACCATGGGGCTCTTGGTCTCGAACGGAATCGTGTTCTTGTTCACCGTGATCCAGGCGCGGTCGAGCGCCTCCTGCGCGTCCTTGCCGGTGATCCCGCGCGAGGACAGGTCGACGAGCAGCAGGTGCGTGTCGGTGCCGCCGCTCACCAGCCGGAAGCCGCGGTCGAGCAGTGCTTCGGCCAGGGCCTTCGCGTTCTCCACGATCTGCTGCTGATAGGCGCGCCACGCGGGCGTCAGCGCCTCGCGGAAGGCCACCGCCTTGGCTGCGATCACGTGCATGAGCGGGCCGCCCTGCACGCCGGGCATGACCGTCTTGTCGAGCGCCTGCGCATGGGCGGCGCCGCAGAGCACCATCCCGCCGCGCGGGCCGCGCAGCGTCTTGTGCGTCGTCGACGTCACGAAGTCGGCGATGCCGACCGGCGACGGATGCAGGCCGGCGGCCACCAGGCCCGCCGGATGCGCGATGTCCGCCATCAGCGCCGCCCCGACCTCCCGCGCGATCTCGCCGAACGGCTTGAAGTCGATCGCGCGCGGGAACGCCGAGCCGCCCGCGATGATCAGCTTGGGCCGGTGCTGCCTGGCGAGGTCGCGCACCTGGTCGAGGTCGATGCGCTCGGTGTCCTTGCGGACTCCGTAGGCGACGATCGAGTAGAACTTGCCCGAGTAGTTCACCGGACTGCCGGCCGTGAGGTGGCCGCCGTGCGAGAGGTTCGGGCCCAGCACGGTGTCACCCGGCTTGAGCAGCGTGAAGTACACGGCCATGTTGGCCTGGGCGCCGGAGTGCGGCTGCACGTTGGCGTGCTCGGCGCCGAACAACTCCTTGGCGCGCGCGATGGCCAGGTCCTCGACCACGTCCACCACCTCGCAGCCGCCGTAGTAGCGACGGCCGGGATAGCCCTCGGCGTACTTGTTGGTCAGGACGGAGCCCGCGGCCTCCAGCACCGCCTCCGACACGAAGTTCTCCGAGGCGATCAGCTCGAGGTTGCGGTTCTGGCGCTGCGCCTCTTCGCGGAGAGCCTTCGCGACGTCGGGATCGACTTCAGCGAGCCGCCGCATGCGCTGCCTGCTCCTTCCGGAGCTCGTCGAGCTGCGAGAGCTTGTCCACGCGGCGCGCGTGCCGGCCGCCTTCGAAGGGTGTGGCCAGCCAGGCCTGCACGACCGCGAGCGCCTGCGTGGGCGTCGTCAGGCGCGCGCCCAGCGCCAGCACGTTGGCGTCGTTGTGCTGGCGCGAGAGCCGCGCGACGTCCGGGTCGCCGGCCACCGCGGCGCGCACGCCCGCCACCTTGTTGGCGGCCATGGCCATGCCGATGCCGGAGCCGCAGACGAGCACGCCGCGCTCGGCACCGCCGGCCCGCACGGCCTCGGCGACGGCCGCCGCGTAGTCGGGATAGTCGACGGAGTCCGTCGAATGGGTGCCGTGATCGATCACGCGATGCCCGCCGGCGGCGAGCCACGCCTTGAGCTGCTCTTTGAGTGGGAAGCCGGCATGGTCCGCCCCGATGGCGATGATCGCCATACGCGCACCATACCGATTGTGGCTCGTGGCGTCAAGCGCCCCTATATCTCGCGGAAATGCGCCCGGGATCAGGAGACGGCGGCGGCGGGGGCGCCCGGGAACGCGAAGGTTTCGAGGACCGCACCGTCGGCGCCGGCGGCCACGAGGCGATCGAGGTTCAGCGCGACCTCGGCCGCGCGGATCTCGTCGAGCGTGGCGCGGGTGGCCGGGTGCCGGGGCGTGAACAGTGTGCAGCAGTCCGCGTCCGGCTCGATCGAGATCTCGAACGTCCCGATCTCCTGTGCCGCGGTCGTGATCTCGAGCTTGTCCATGCCGATCAGCGGTCGCAGGACGGGCAGCGAGGCCGCCTCGTCGATGCACGCGATGTTCTCGAGCGTCTGCGAGGCCACCTGCCCCAGGCTCTCGCCCGTCGCCAGCGCCAGGGCGCCGCCGCGTCGCGCCAGCTCCTGCGTGATCCGCAGCATCAGGCGGCGATAGACCACGACGCGCAGCGGCGGCGGCACGCTCAGCACCACCTCGCGCTGGATCTCGCCGAAGGGCACCAGGTAGAGCCGGGAGGCGTACTGCCAGGCGGTGAGGCGCTCGACGAGGGCGCGCGCCTTGGCCTGAGAGGTCGCCGGTAGATACGGCACGCTGTGGAAGTGCACGAACAGCACGCGGCAGCCACGCTTCATCATGCGCCAGGCCGCCACCGGCGAGTCGATGCCGCCCGAGAGCAGCGCGGCCACCGTGCCGGACGAGCCGACGGGCAGGCCGCCGGGCCCCTCGACGCGGTCGAGGGAGATGTAGGTTTCTGCCGGCAGCACCTCGACGTGGATCACCTGCTCGGCGTGCTCGAGATCCACGCGCGTGGACACCCGCTCGAGGACGAAGGCGCCGAGCGCGCGGTTGAGGTCGACGCTCGTC
This sequence comes from Candidatus Rokuibacteriota bacterium, assembly GCA_003220225.1. Classification (GTDB taxonomy): domain Bacteria; phylum Methylomirabilota; class Methylomirabilia; order Rokubacteriales; family CSP1-6; genus AR12. The sequence goes on along the minus strand of QHRU01000040.1, from coordinate 106,489 downwards.
ATCGGATAGGTCTTGAAGGCGCGGCGCGCGGTGATGCGGAAGGAGGCGAAGGCTCGGCCCTCGAGCAGGCGGCGGAGCAGCGCCTTCATCGCGTCGAGCGTGGAGGGCGCGCGGTAGGCCAGGGTGACGCTCGTCACGCCGAAGATCCGCGCGACGCGATCGCGCGCCCCCTCCGGTGCCGGATGGCCCTCGAGATCCACCAGGATGCGCCCCGAGAGCTGCTCGATCGCGGCGGGCCCGGTGTCCGCGAGCGCGCGCTCGACGTTGCGCCGGAGGTGGCGCAGGAAGAGCGGGCGGTTGCCGCGCTTGAGGCTGATCTCGTGGTAATGGACGACGAGCGCGGGCCGCAGGCGCACCATCAGCCGATCTCGGCGGCCAGCGCGCGCGCCTGCGCCAGCTCGTCGGGCGTGTTGACGTTCATGAACGCGACCTCGGGCGCGCGGTGGCGCGCGACGGCGGCAGCGTCGATCTCGAGCACGCGGACGTCGGGGAAGAAGCCGACGATCCTGAGCTGGCCGGCGCGCAGCCGGGCCTCCATCGGCGCCAGGCACGCCTTCGCGTAGAGCGCGTGCATCGTCTCGTACTGGCCGTTCACGCACGGGATCACGACGTCGGCGTCTCCCGCCCGCGCCAGAACGAGCCGCACGACGTCCGGAGAAAGGAACGGCATGTCGCACGCGACCGTGAAGGCGGCGTCGCCGCCGGCGGCCTCGAGCCCCGTGAAGATGCCGCCGAGCGAGCCGCCGTCGGGATACCGGTCGGCGACCATCGGCAGGTGGAGGAATTCGTAGCGCTCCGGCGTGTTGGTGACGACGAGCAGATCGTCCAGCACGGCGCTCAGCGCGTCGACGACGCGCTCGACGATGCGCTTGCCGGCAAGCTCCAGCAGCGCCTTGGGCTCGCCGCCCATGCGCGTGCTGCGCCCGCCGGCCTGGATCACCCCCGTGATCTTGATCACGACCCCAGTGTAATGGCGCCCTGTCGGATCACGCGCGGCGGGTCGACGGTGACATCGACCACGGTGGAGGCCGCGCCGCCGGGTGTCGGCCCGCCGTCGAGCACGAGGTCGAGCGCATCGCCGAAGTGCGCGAGGACGGCGCCGGCGGTCGTCGGCGGCTCGGCGCCCGTCGGGTTCGCGCTGGGCGCCGTGACCGGCGCCCCGAGCGCCCGCACCAGCGCGCGGGCCGTGGCGTGCGCGGGCAGCCGCACGCCGACGGTGCCGGTGCCGGACGTGAGCTCGGCGGGCACGCCGGCCGCCGCGCGAAGCACCAGCGTGAGGGCGCCCGGCCAGTGCCGCGCCATGAGCTCGCGGGCACGCGCCGGAATGTCCGACGCCACACGCCGAACCATCGTCTCGGAGTCCACGAGCACCAGGAGCGGCATCGACGCGGGGCGATCCTTCACCTCGAACACGCGGCGCACCGCGCCTCGATCGAGCGCGGCGGCGCCGAGGCCGTAGAAGGTCTCCGTGGGAAACGCGACGAGACCGCCGCGACGCAGCACGCGTGCCGCCTCGCCGAGCACGCGCTCGTCCGGGGCGACGGGATCGACGCGGACGACCGCCGTCGCCACGGCCTCGTCAGCCGCGCGACTTGAGCTTGTCGGCGACGCGCCGCGCGCGGTCTTCCACCTCGGCGGCGAGCGTCGCGCGATACGCGGCCAGGCGCCGGCGCAGCGCCGCGTCGCCCACCGCGAGGATCTGCGCGGCCAGGATGGCGGCGTTGACCGCCCCCCAGCTCCCGATCGCGACCGTCGCCACCGGGACGCCCTTCGGCATCTGCACGATCGAGAGCAGCGCGTCCATGCCGGCGAGCGGCGTGGCTGCGATCGGCACGCCGATCACCGGCAGGGCGCTGGAGGCTGCCAGCACGCCGGGAAGCGCCGCCGCTCCGCCGGCGGCGGCGATCAGCACGCCGAGCCCGCGCGCCTCGGCCGTCGACGCGTACTCTTCGGTCTTCTTCGGCGTGCGGTGCGCGGAGGCGACGACGACTTCGCTGCCGACCGCCAGCGCGTCCAGCACCTTCACCGCCTCCAGCATGACGTCGAGGTCCGTGTCGCTGCCCAGCACGATGCCCACGCGGATCGGGTTGGTCATTGATGCCCCCCTGGGGGTACGACGCCCCGCGCGGCCTGGCGCCGCCCGATGTCCCTGCGATAGTGCATGCCGTCGAACCGGATGCGCGAGGCGGCCGCGTACACGTGCTCGATGGCCGCGGGCACGCTCTCCGCCGTCGCCGTCACGCCGAGCACGCGGCCGCCCGCCGTCACCAACCGGCCGTCGCGCATCGCCGTACCGGCATGGAAGACGACGACGCCGGGCATGCGCTCGGCCTCGTCGATCCCGTCGATCGGCGCGCCGGTCGGATGGCGCCCCGGATACCCACCGGACGCGACGACGACACAGACCGCGGCGCGCTTGGTCGGCGCGGGGGCGGGCAACGGCGCGCCGCGCGCCGCGGCGTCGAGCAGCAGCAGCAGGTCTCCCTCCAGCGTGGCCACGAGCGCCTGGCACTCCGGATCGCCGAAGCGAACGTTGTATTCGATGACCTTGGGGCCCTCGGCCGTGAGCATGAGACCGGCGTAGAGGACGCCCCGGTACGGCGCGCCCTCGCGCGCGATCGCCGCGAACGTCGGCTCGACGATCGTGCGCATGATGCGCGCGTGCATGGCCGCGTCCAGCGACGCCACCGGCGTGAACGCGCCCATGCCACCCGTGTTCGGCCCGCGATCGCCGTCGAAGACCGTCTTGTGGTCCTGGGCCGCGCCGAGCGCCACGCACGCCCCGCCGTTGGAGACCGCAAAGAACGACGCCTCCTCGCCGCGCAGGAACTCCTCGACCACGATGGTGGCGCCGGCCGCCCCGAACTCCCGGCGCTCCAGGCAGCGCGCGATGGCCGCCTCGGCCTCGGCGAGCGTCGCGCACACGATGGCGCCCTTGCCCGCGGCGAGCCCATCGGCCTTGACGACCACCGGCGCCCCGAGCTCGCGCGCGAACGTGCGCGCGGCGCCGGGATCGGTGAACGTCGCGTAGCGCGCCGTCGGAATGCCCGCGCGCGCCATCAGATCTTTCGCGAAGGCCTTGCTGCCTTCGAGCGCGGCGGCGGGCGCGCCCGGCCCGAACACGGCAAAGCCTTTGTCGCGCAGGCGGTCGGCGAGACCGGCGACCAGCGGCACCTCGGGCCCGATGACGACGAGGTCGGCGCGCTCGCGCTCGGCGAGCCGCACGACGCCGTCGTGGTCGTCGACGCTCACCGCCACGCACGCGGCGTGCCGGGCGATGCCGGGATTGCCCGGCGCCGCCACCAGCCGCGTGAGCCGCGGGCTCTGGGCGAGCTTCCAGCAGAGCGCGTGCTCGCGGCCGCCGCCGCCGACGACGAGCAGGTTCATTCGGTGCTCGTGTCCGTCTGATCGACGACTTCGAGATGCGCCCGCGCGATCTTCGCCCACGGGCTGCCCGCGTCCAGCTCGAGGTAGCGCTGCCAGTGCCTGACGGCCTCGTCGCCGCGGCCCGCGCGCGCGAGCGCGCCGGCGAGGTTGAAGTGGGCGTCGGCGTAGTCGGGCGAGATGTCGAGCGCGCGCCGATAGCAGCGGATCGCCTCCTCGACGTTGCCGGTGTCTTCGTTCAGCGAGCCGAGGTTGTAGGCGGCCTCCGCGCAGTCCTCCACCTCGCCGAGCGCCCGGTCGTAGGACGCGCGCGCCTCGTCATAGCGTCCCATGCGGTGCAGCAGCAGGCCGAGATTGTTCCAGGCGGCCGCGTACGTCGGGTCGATGGCGACCACGCGCCGGTAGGCGTCGATGGCGTCGTCCCACTGCGCGGGGTCGGCATCCCACTCGCTGGCACGCTCGAACCACGTCTCCGCCTGCTCGGAGGGCGGCGCCATCGGCCGCACGAGGCCGGTCACGAGCGTCGCCTCCGCCGCCTTCTCGAGGTTGCCAGCGTCGAGATCGAGCACGGTCTGGCCCGTGCGCGGATCGAAGCGCACGCGCTCGGACTCCACCAGCACGCGGCCGCCCTCGAGCACCAGGCGCATCTCGGCGAGCGGCTGCCGGATGCCGGGATCGCGACGGCGGAGCGCGTCGAGCGCCTGGCGGATCTGGCGCACCGACGCGCCGGAATCGAGCAGCGACGCCGCCGCGCGGAGCGCCAGCAGCTCGCGGAACGTGTAGCGCAGCTCGCCGTGCAGCAGGTTCAGGCGCTTGAGCTGTGCCGCCCGCCGCGGGGTGAGGGTGAGGATGCGCGTGAGCTCGCGCAGCCCATAGATGCGCTCGGTCACGAGGCGCGCTCGGTCACGGCCGCCTCAGTGCCGGAAGTGGCGCAGACCGGTGAAGAGCATCGCCATGCCGTGCTCGTCGGCGGCGGCGATCACGTCCTCGTCGCGCACGGAGCCGCCCGGCTGGATCACGGCGGTCACGCCCGCCTTGGCCACGACGTCGAGGCCGTCGCGGAACGGGAAGAACGCGTCGGAGGCGCAGACCGTCCCCTCCGTCGGCAGGCCCACCTCGCGGGCGCGCATCACGGCCAGCCGGGCGGAGTCGACGCGGTTCATCTGGCCGGCGCCGACGCCGACCACCTGGTCGACCGTCGTGAGCACGATGGCGTTGGACTTGGCGTGCTTGCCGACGCGCCAGGCGAAGCGAAGCGCGTGACGCTCAGCCGGGGTCGGCTGGCGCTTCGTGACGACCTTCAGAGCGGCGGGATCGAGGTCCGCCAGGTCGGCGCCCTGCGCGAGCAGGCCGCCGAGCACGCTGCGGTACTCCTCCAGCCGCCCGGGCAGCGCGCGGCGGTCGCACGGCACCTCGAAGACGCGGCACTTCTTCTTGGTCCGCGCGAGCTCCTCGAGCGCGTCGGGCTCGTAGGCGGGCGCGAACAGGATCTCGACGAAGATCCCGGCCAGCGCCCGCACCACCGCCATGTCGAGCGTGCGGTTGACGCCGACGATGCCGCCGTAGATCGAGACCGGATCCGAGGCCTTGGCCTTCTCCATGGCCGCGCCGACACCGGTGCCCAGCGCGGCGCCGCAGGGATTCGTGTGCTTGATGACGACGGCGGCCGGCTCGTCGAACTCGAGCAGCAGGCCCAGCGCGGCGGAGAAGTCGAGCAGGTTGTTGTAGCCCAGCTCGGGGCCATGCAGCGGCTTCATGGCCGCGAGGCCGATCGCGGGCCCGCCGGCGAGCCGGTAGAACGCCGCCGACTGGTGCGGATTCTCGCCGTACTTGAGCAGCAGCGCGCGCTCGGCCTCCAGCCGCAGCGGGTGGGGAAACTCCTCGGGCGCCTTCGGCGCCTGCGCGGCCTGCGCTGACCGCAGCCAGGCGGCGATGGCGGCGTCGTACTGGGCAGTGCGCCGGAAGGCCTCCTGCGCGAGTCGCGCGCGCGTGGCGTCGACCAGCGACCCGCCCGTCGCCTTCAGCTCGTCGAGGACGCCCGCGTACTGCGACGGGTCGGTGACGACGGCCACGCTCGCGTGGTTCTTGGCGGCGGCGCGGATCATCGTCGGCCCGCCGACGTCGATCTGCTCGATCGCCTCGGCCAGCGTCACACCCGGCTTCGCCACCGTCCGCTCGAACGGATAGAGCGCGACGACGACGAGGTCGATCGGCGGGATGCCGTGGGTGTCGAGGGCGGCCAGGTGCTCCGGCACGTCCCGCCGCGCGAGGATGCCGCCGTGGATCTTGGGATGCAACGTCTTCACCCGCCCGTCCATCATCTCGGGAAAGCCGGTGACCTCGGCGACGTCGCGCACGGTCACGCCCGACTCGCGCAGCAGCTTCGCGGTGCCGCCCGTCGAGAGGATCTCGACGCCGAAGCCGACCAGCGCCTTCGCGAGCTCGACCACCCCGGTCTTGTCGTGGACGGAGACGAGAGCGCGGCGAATCCTCATCGGGGCTCCTTGATGATCACGCGCCGTCCGACGATCTCGAGGCGTCCCTCGGCGAAGAGGCGGACGGCAGCCGGGTACAGGCGATGCTCCTCGACCAGGATGCGCGCGGACAGCGTCTCTTCCGTGTCGTTCGGCTCCACGGGCACCGCCGCCTGCAGCACGATCGGTCCGGTGTCCACGCCTTCGTCGGCGAAGTGTACGGTGGCGCCCGTGACCTTGGCGCCGTGCTCGAGCGCCTGGCGCTGGGCGTGCAGCCCGGGAAACGCCGGCAGCAGCGAGGGATGGATGTTGAGCGCGCGCCCGAAGAACGCGCGGATGTAGGCCGCGGACAGGATGCGCATGTAGCCGGCCTGGCAGACGAGGCCCACCTGGCGCTTCTCGAGCTCGCGGACGAGGCCGCGGTCGAAGCTCTCGCGATCGGCGAAGTCCTTGGGATCGAGCCAGACCGCCTCCACGCGGGCGGAACGCGCGCGATCGAGCGCGGCCGCGCGCTCCCGGTCGGAGATCACCACCGCGATGCGCGCCGGAAAGTCGGGGGCGGCGCACGCGTCGAGCAGCGCCTGCAGGTTGCTGCCGCGACCCGAGGCGAGGACGCCGACGGCCAGGCGCTCGACGCTCACGCCGCGTCGCGCTCCCGTGACGGCGGCGCCGCGTGCTGGTCGCACACGGGGCAGCGCGACACGCGCCGCATGATCGATGAGTCGCGCGGGAAGACCTGCGCCATCCCCCAGTCGAGCGCAACTTGAAGCTGCTTGCGGAAGCCGACGAGCTTCCACAGGTGCAGCGCGTTCCAGAACAGCCACGCGGCGTAGCCCGAGAAGCGGATGCCCAAGACGTCCACGACCGCGTCGCGCTCGCCGAGCGAGACGAGCATGCCCTGCGGCGCGAAATGAATGGTGCCGAGCGGCCGCCCCTGCAGCTCGGCGACGATGTTCTCGGCGGCGAGGCGCGCCTGGGCGAGCGCGGCCGGGATGATCGGGATCGAGGCGTCGGCGTTGTCCTCGATGGTGACGGCGTCGCCGGCGCCGTAGACCTCGGGGTGCTCCTTGAGCTGCATCGTCGGCCGCGTCACCAACCGGCCGAGGCGGTCACGCTCGGCGGGCACGTGCGCGAGCACGGGATGCCCGATCACGCCGGCCGCCCACACCGTGAGGCCGACCGGCACCTGCTCGCCGCCGCCCACCTCGACCGCGCCGGGCTCCACGCGGGTGACGCGCGTGCCCGTGCGTATCTCGATGCCCTCGCGCCCGAGCTTGCGCCGCGCGCGCTCGGCGAGCGTGGGATGCACGCCGCGCAGGATCTCGTGGCCCGCCTCGAGGAGCAGCAGCCGGTAGTCGCCGGGATCGATGCCGCGGTACCGCGGGACGATGTAGCGGTGGAAGAAGTCCTGCAGCTCGGCGATCAGCTCGACGCCCGTGTAGCCGCCGCCGACGACGCAGACGGTGAGCATCCGCCGCCGCACGGCCGGATCGGGCTCGTGGTCGGCGTGCTCCGCCGCATCGAGGATGTGATCGCGCAGCACGACGCCGTCCTCGAGCCACTTGTAGCCGAGGACGTGCTCCTCCACACCCGGCACGCCGAAGCTCGGCACCACGCTGCCCATGGCCACGATCAGCCGGTCGTAACTCTCGACCCCCTCGGCCATGATCACGCGGCGGCCGGCGAAGTCGATGTCCGTCACCGTGTCGCGACGGAAGCGGAAGCGGCGCGCGCCGCGGATGTCGCGCAGCGGCTGAACGATGTGTCGCGGCTCGACCATCGAGGAGGCGACCTGGGGCAGGAGCGGCGTGAAGAGCAGGTAGTTCCGGTCGCTGACCAGGAGGATCTCGACGTCGGCGCGATCGCGCAGCCGGCGCTCGAGCACGCGCACGGCCTCCATCCCGGCGAAGCCGCCGCCGAGGACGACGATCCGCATCACACCAGCTCCACGCCGCGCTCGCCCGCGACCACCTCGCCGATGGCCGTCACCGTCTCCCCCGCCTCCGTGAGCGCCTGGCGCGCGCGGTCGGCGTCGGCGGCGCGCACGATCACGACGTAGCCCACGCCGAGATTGAACGTGCGCAGCATCTCGGGCTCGCTCACGCGCCCGGCCTCGCGCAGCGTCGCGAACACCGGCGGCTCGCGCCAGGCCCCGCGCCGCAGCACGACGCGGCAGCCGTCCGGCAACACGCGCGGCACGTTGCCCGTCAGCCCGCCGCCCGTGACGTTCGCCATCGCCGAGACCGGAACGGCGGCGAGCAGCGCGCGCACGGCGGACGCGTAGATGCGTGTCGGCTCCAGCAGCTCGTCGCCGACGCTGCGCCCCGTGCCCGGCAGCGGCGCGCCCACGTCGAGCTTCAGCACGTCGAAGACGATGCGCCGCGCGAGCGTGTACCCGTTGCTGTGCAGCCCCGAGGAGGCTAGGCCGAGGACGGCGTCGCCGGGCTTCACGGCGCTCCCGTCCACGATGCGCTCGCGCTCGACGACGCCGACCGCGAAGCCCGCGAGATCGTACTCGCGGGGCGCGTAGATGTCGGGCAGCTCGGAGGTCTCGCCGCCGATCAGCGCGCAGCCCGCACGACGGCAGCCCTCGGCCACGCCGCTCACGAGCGCCTCGACGCGCGCCGGGTCGAGCTTGCCGATGCCGATGTAGTCCAGGAAGAAGAGGGGCTCGGCGCCGTGGACGAGCAGGTCGTTGACGCCCATGGCGACGAGGTCGATACCCACCGTGTCGTGACGGTCGGCGAGGAACGCGACCTTGAGCTTGGAGCCGACGCCGTCGGTGGACGACACCAGCACGGGCTCGCGATAGCCGGCCGGCACGCGGACGAACCCGGCGAAGGCCCCGATGCCGCCCAGCACCTCGGGCCGGAACGTCGTCCGGGCGAGCGGCGCGATACGCCGGACCGCCTCGTCGCCGGCCTCGATGTCGACACCGGCGTCGCGATACGTGAGGGGCTTCATCGCGCTAGACGTCGAAGAGGTGGAGCTGGGGCGTGGGCTCGGGCTCGATGCCGACCTTGTAGGCGCCGGTGAAGCAGGCGTGACAGAAGCCCGCGGGATCGCTGCCCGTGGCCTTCAGCATGCCGTCGAGCGACAGATAGCCCAGAGAGTCGGCGCCCAGGTAGCGGCGGATCTCCTCGACGTTGTGGCTGGACCCGATCAGCTCCTTGCGCGTCGGCGTGTCGATGCCGTAGTAACACGGCCACTGGATCGGCGGCGACGAGATCCGCATGTGGACCTCGCGGGCGCCCGCGTTGCGGAGCATGCGCACGATCTTGCGGCTGGTGGTCCCGCGCACGATCGAGTCGTCGACCACCACCACGCGCTTGCCCTGCAGCATCTCGGGCATCGGGTTCAGCTTCACCTTCACGCCGAAGTGCCGGATACCCTGCTTGGGCTCGATGAAGGTGCGGCCGACGTAATGGTTGCGGATCAGGCCCATCTCGTACGGCGTGCCCGACTCCTCCGAGTACCCGAGGGCCGCGCTGGTCCCCGAGTCCGGCACCGGGATCACGATGTCGGCCGGGACGGGATGCTCGCGCGCGAGCTGGTGGCCGAGCGCCTTGCGCACGGTGTGCACGTTGCGGCCCCACAGCGCGGAGTCGGGCCGCGCGAAGTAGACGTACTCGAACACGCACTGCAGCTTCTCGCCGGGCGGGAAGGCGCGCACGGAGCGGGGGCCGTCGTGTCCGATCACGAGGAGCTCGCCGGGCTCGATATCGCGCTCGACCTTCGCCTCCATGAGGTCCAGCGCGCAGGTCTCGGAGGCCACCACCCACGCGTCGTCGAGCCGGCCCAGCGTGAGCGGCCGGAAGCCATACGGATCGCGGATCGCGTACATCGCCTCGGGCGTGAGCACGAGCAGCGAGTAGGCGCCCTTCACCTGGGCCAGCGCGTGGCGCAGCTGGTCCTCGAGCGGGCCGGCCGGCGCGCGCGCCAGCAGGTGCAGGATCACCTCGGTGTCGGACGTCGACTGGAAGATGGCGCCGTCCCGCTCCATCTCCTTGCGCAGGGCGTCGGCGTTGGTCAGGTTGCCGTTGTGCGCGATCGAGATCGGGCCACGCGCGGTGTTGGCCGTGATCGGCTGCGCGTTCTTCAGATTGGAGGAACCCGACGTGGAGTAGCGCACGTGGCCGATGGCGCGGTGCCCCGGCAGCCGGCGCAGGCGCTCGGGATGGAAGACGTCGGCCACCCAGCCCATCGCCTTCTCGGTGTGGAACCCGTGGCCGTCGGTGGCCGCGATGCCGGCCGACTCCTGGCCCCGGTGCTGGAGCGCGTAGAGGCCGAGATACGTGACGTTGGCGGCCTCCGGATGGTTCCAGATGCCGAACAGCCCGCATTCGTCGTGGAATTTGTCGTCACGCCATGTGGCGCTCAAAGCCGCTCCTCCACGCGTGTTCGATGCGATCCACGGCAACGTCCACCACCACTCTCCCCGATGCGTGCACGATCAACCGCTCGCCGCCGGTCGTCCCGATCCACCGCCACGGGATCGCCGACTCCGCCATCAGCGCCTCGAACTCGCGCTGGCGCGCGGGCTCGACCGTGACCACCACCCGCGAGGGCCCTTCGCCGAACAGCGTCTCGTCGAGCCGGCGCCCCGGCTCCACCGTCACCTCGCAGCCGACGCCGACGCCGCCGTTGGCCCGCGCGCCGGTCACCGCCCCCTCCGCCAGCGTCACCGCCAGCCCGCCCTCGGCGCAATCGTGAGCGGCCGTCACGAGCCCGGCTCCCACGGCGGCGCGAACCGCCGACTGCACCCGGCGCTCCACTTCCAGATCCAGCGGCGCCAGCCGCCCCGCCAGCCGGTCGTGCAGCGTCCACAGATACTCCGAGCCGCCGAGGCTCACGCCGTCCGGGCCGAGCAGCGCGATGCGCTGCCCCGCCGCCTTGAACCACTGCGTCCCCAGCCGGCTCGCGTCCTCGAGCACGCCCACCACACCGATGATCGGAGTCGGCAGGATCGCGGTGCCGCCGGAGGAGTCCCAGGGAGACGTGGCCCCCTTCGCTTGAACCGTCTCATTGTAGAAGGAAACGTTGCCGCCGACCACCGGCACCTCCAGCGCGCGGCACGCTTCGGCGATTCCCTCGATCGCCTCCGCGAATTGCCACAGGATTTCGGGTCGTTCGGGCGAGCCGAAGTTCATGCAGTCGGTCACGCCGAGCGGCCGGCCGCCCGCGCACGACACGTTGCGGGCCGCCTCGCATACCGCCATGGCGGCGCCGCGGCGCGGATCGAGGAAGACCTGGCGCCCGCTGCCGTCGGTCGAGATCGCGATCGCCCGCCGCGTGCCCTTGATGCGCAGCACGGCCGCGTCGGAGCCGGGCAGGACGAGCGTGTTGGTTCCCACCTGCTGGTCGTACTGGCGGTACGCCCACTCCTTGGACGCGATGGTCGGCGAGCCCATCAGGCGCACGAGCGCCTCGCCGTAATCGTCGGGCTCGGGGAGGCAGAGCGGCTCGAGCGCCTGACGCTCGGCCAGCCAGGCGGGCGGCCCGTAGGACTTCTCGTACGTCGGCGCGTCGGTCAGCGCCTCGACGGGCACGTGGGCGACCTCCTCGCCGCGATGGCGGACGACGAGGTCGGCGCCGCCGGTCACCTCGCCGATCTTCACGGCGTCCAGCTCCCACTTGGCGAACACGCGGCGCAATTCGTCCTCGCGCCCCTTGGCGCCGACCAGCAGCATGCGCTCCTGGGACTCGGAGAGCAGCAGCTCGTACGGCGTCATGCCCTCTTCGCGCTGGGGCACCGCCGACAGCTCCACCTCCATGCCGGTGCCGCCGCGCGCGGGCATCTCGGAGGTGCAGCACGCGAGCCCGGCCGCGCCCATGTCCTGGATGCCGACGACGGCGCCAGTGGCCATCGCCTCCAGACACGCCTCCAGCAGGAGTTTCTCGGTGAACGGATCACCCACCTGCACGGTCGGCCGCTTGGCCTCCGCCTCGTCGTCGAAGGTGGCCGAGGCCATGGTCGCGCCGTGGATGCCGTCGCGGCCCGTCTTGTTGCCGACGTAGAAGACGGGGTTGCCGACGCCCTCGGCGCGCGCCAGGTGGATGCGGTCAGCGCGCACGAGACCGACGCACATGACGTTCACGAGCGGGTTGCCGGCGTACTCCGGCGCGAACGCGATCTCGCCGCCGACGGTCGGGCAGCCGAAGCAATTGCCGTACCACGAGATGCCGGAGACGACGCCGTTGATCAGGTGCTTCGTCTTCGCGTCCGCGGGGTCGCCGAACCGCAGGGAGTCGAGGATGGCGATGGGCCGGGCGCCCATGGTGAAGATGTCGCGCAGGATCCCGCCGACGCCGGTCGCCGCACCCTGGAACGGCTCGATGAACGACGGATGGTTGTGGCTCTCCATCTTGAAGACGACCGCCCAGCCGTCGCCGATGTCGACGGCGCCCGCGTTCTCGCCGGGACCCTGGAGCAGGTGCGGCGCGCGCGTGGGCAGCCGGCTCAGGAACACACGGGAGTGCTTGTAGGCGCAGTGCTCTGACCAGAGAGCGGAGAAGAGTCCGAGCTCGGTGTAGGACGGCTCGCGTCCGAGCCGCTGGATGATCCGATCGTATTCGTCGGCCGTGAGGCCGAGGCCCCGCGCGAGGTCGAGAGTGACCTTCGGCTCAGTCCCGGCCAAACAACCCCCGGTTCACCGCTTGAGGAAGGTCCCGTCCTCGACCAGCGTGCCGAGGAGCGACTGGAAGAGCAGAAGCCCGTCGGTACCGCCCATCGCCGTCTCCGCCGCGCGCTCCGGGTGCGGCATGAGCCCGAGCACGGCGCCCGTCTCGTTCACGACGCCCGCGATGTTCTCGACGGAGCCGTTCGGGTTGGCCGCCTTCACCACCTGCCCCTCGACGGTGGCGTAGCGGAAGACGATCCCCTGGCGCGCCTTGAGCGCGGCCAGCGTCGGCGCGTCGGCGTAATATTTCCCCTCGCCGTGTGAGATCGGCATCGTGAGCACCTGGCCGGCCCGCAGCCCGCGCGTGAACGGCGTCTCCACGTTCTCGACGAGCAGGTTCGTGGACTGACAGCGGTACTGCAGACACTCGTTGCGCATGAGGACGCCCGGGAGCAGCCCCGCCTCGCACAGGATCTGGAAGCCGTTGCACGAGCCGAGGACGTAGCCCCCGTTGGCGACGAACTCGCGCAGCGCTTCCACCACGGGCGACTTGCCGGCCACCGCCCCCGCGCGCAGGTAGTCGCCGTACGAGAACCCGCCGGGCAGGACGACGCAGTCGAGGTCGGCGAGATTGCGGTCGCGGTGCCACACGTATTTCACGGGCTGGCGGATCACTTCCGAGATCACGTAGTGGAAGTCGCAATCGCTCCAGGTGCCCGGAAATACCACGACGCCGAATCTCATGAGGGTGGGGGTCTCCTTCCCTGTGCGATCTTACCGGACCGCCTACCGCGGGGCAAGGCGCTCGGCCTCGATGGCTTCGATCGTGTAGTCCTCGAGGATCGTATTGGCGAGCAGTTTCCGGCACATCTCGTCCACGCGCTGCCGCGCCGCTCCCGGCGTCGCCGCGTCGACGTCGATTTCGATCAGCTTGCCCACGCGCAGGTCGCGGAGGTCGGCGAAGCCGAGGCCCGCCAGCGCGCGCTGCACGGCCGCGCCCTGCACGTCGAGGATGCCGGGCTTGAGCCGGATCAGGACGCGCAGCTTCATGCGTCGGTCGGCTCCCCGACGAGCCGGCGGTACACCTCCTGGTAGGCGTCCTCGACGCCGCCGAGGTCGCGGCGGAAACGGTCCTTGTCGAGCTTCTCGCGCGTCGCGCGGTCCCACAGGCGGCAGGTGTCGGGCGAGATCTCGTCGCCGAGGTAGAGCTTTCGGCCCGCGCCGCGTCCGAACTCCAGCTTGAAGTCGACCAGGATGAGGTCGCGCTTGAGCATGTGCGGCCGGAGCACGGCGTTGATCCTGAGGGCCGTGCGCTTCATCCAGGCCAGCTCGGCGGGGGTGGCGAGGCGAAGCATCCGGACGTGGTCCTCGTTGATCATGGGATCGCCGAGGGCGTCGGACTTGAGGTAGAGCTCGACGATCGGCTGCGTGATCGGCGTGCCTTCCTCGAGGCCGGTGCGCTTGGCGAGGCTGCCCGCCACGACGTTGCGGACGATCGTCTCGATCTTGATGATGTCGAGCCGACGGCACAGCATCTCGCGGTCGGAGAGGGTGCCGACGTAGTGCGTGGGCACGCCGGCTTTTGCGAGCCGTCGGAAGAGCGTGGCCGACATGCGGTTGTTCACCACGCCCTTGCCGACGATCGTGCCCTTCTTCAGCGCGTTGAACGCCGTCGCGTCGTCCTTGAAATACTGCACGACCAGGTTGCGGTCGCTCGTGGCATAGACGATCTTCGCCTTGCCCTCGTACAGCTTCCCGCGCTGCTCCACGTTGACGGTGGCTTCCTCGTGCTTCACGGGTGCCCTCCGGGGGCTCACGCGAGCCCCGCCCGGCGAAAGACGGCGTTGACGTTTCGCAGGTACCAGGACGGATCGAAGCACGCCTTCAGCTCGGCCGGCGGCAGATGCTCGGTGACGGCGGGATCGGCGGCGAGCAGCTCGTGGAACGAGCGCCGCTCGCGCCAGGCCCGCATCGAGTTCCGCTGGACGATCTCGTACGCCTTCTGACGGGCGAGCCCGGCGTCGGTCAGCTTCAGCAGCACGCGCTGGGAGTAGATGAGCCCGTACGAGCGCTCGAGGTTCTCCGCCATGCGGGCCGGGTCCACCTCGAGGCCCTCCACGATGAACGCGCCGAGGTCCAGAATGTAGTCCAGCGCGATCGTCGAGTCCGGCAGGACGACGCGCTCGACCGACGAGTGGCTGATGTCGCGCTCGTGCCACAGGGCGACGTTCTCGAGCGCCGCCGTCGCGTTCCCGCGCAGCAGGCGGGCCAGGCCGCAGATGCGCTCGGCCAGCTCCGGGTTGCGCTTGTGCGGCATCGAACTGGAGCCCTTCTGCCCCTCGCCGAACGGCTCCTGCGCCTCCAGCACCTCCGTGCGCTGCAGCCCGCGGATCTCCAGCGCGATCTTCTCGAGCGAGGCGGCGACGATCGCGAGCGTGCTCACGAGCTCGGCGTGGCGGTCGCGCTGCACGATCTGCGTCGAGACGGGCTCGACCCCGAGACCGAGGTCGCGGCACACCTCCTCCTCGACCTCCGGCTCCACGTGCGCGAACTGGCCGACGGCGCCGGAGAGCTTGCCGACGGCGACGACCTCGCGGGCGCGGCCCAGCCGCTCGAGGTTCCGCCCGGCTTCCACGTACCAGCCGGCGACCTTCAGTCCGAACGTGGTGGGCTCGGCGTGCACGCCGTGGGTGCGGCCCACGATCAGCGTGTCCTTGTGCTTCACGGCGAGCGCGCCGAGCGCTCGGCGCAGCCGCTCCTGGCCCTGCATCAGCAGATCGATCGCGTCGCGGAGCTGGAGCGCGGTGGCCGTGTCCCAGACGTCGCTGGTCGTGAGCCCGATGTGGACGAAGCGCGAGTCGTCCCCGAGCTGCTCCTCGAGGCTCGTGAGGAGCGCGATCATCTCGTGCTTGACCTTCTGCTGGATGGCGAGGATCCGGTCGACGTCGACGCGGAGCGCGCGGATGCGCGTCATGACGCCGGCGGGAATCTGCCCCCGGCGCGCGTAGGCCTCGCACACCGCGATCTCCACCCGGAGCCACGCCTGGTACTTCGCGGCCTCGCTCCAGATACCTCCCATGGCGGGCCGGGTGTACCGCTCGATCACGGACTCACCTTACCGGAAAAGCCGGAGGAATGGTAGGGGGCCCGTCGCGGGCCACTACAGGAAGCGGTGCGCTGGCGCGCTGTCCATCGGGAGCGCCGCACGCTATGTTGAACCAGGGCGTGCTGAGCACGGCTCCCAGCGCCGCTTCGCTGGGCACACCACTCGAGGGTTCCAGCATGCGCATGCGCTTCGGATCGTGCCTGTGGCTCATCGCGTCGGCGCTCCTCGTCGCGGCCTGCGGCGGGACCGACGAGGCCAAGCGCGGTGTCGCGGAGTTCAGATCGCGGGTCGCGCAGAAATCCTATAGCGAGATCTATCGGACGGCGGGGGCCGAGCTTCGGCAGGCGGCGACCGAAGAGCAGTTCGAGCGGCTCATGACCACGCTCGACCGGAGGCTCGGCGCCTGGCAGTCGGCGGACGAACCCGCATGGAACGTGACCCGGGGCACGGGCGGCCACCTCGTGAGGCTCACGTACCAGTCGCAGTTCGCCAAGGGCGCCGCGAGCGAGCAGTTCGTCTGGCGAATGCAAAACGGTGGACCGGCACTGCTCGGGTACCACGTCAACTCGCCGCTGTTGATTGCGCAGTGACCGGGCGATGAGCCGGCTCATCGTCCACTTGCGCTAACCCGCAGCTGCACGTCGTGTCGCGGCTGCGTGCCAAGGCCGCGGCTCGCGTGGGTCGGCTCGCGTAGGATAGTCGCGTGCCCTGGATCTCTGCGCTCACCCGGATGCCGTGGCGGCTCCTCGTCGATCACGCGCCCACCATCGTCGACGCCGCGCGCCGGCTGTACGCGGCCTCGCGGCAGCCGCACGGCGCCTACCAGCCGCGCGAGCGGACCACGGACAGCCTCGAATCGCTCCAGCGCGCCGTCGAGCAGCTCGAGGCGCGCGAGGTGCAGCACGCCGCGGTGCTCGAGGAGCTCGCCAAGCAGGTGCAGGATATGACGACGGCGCTCGAGGTGCTGCGCGCGCGGGTGCGATGGGCCTGGATCGGCGCCGCCGTGGCCGTGGCGGTCGCGCTGCTGACGGCGCTGTTCCTGGGACGCTGAGGCGGCCGGTCGACCGGCGCTAGTTGCGGAGCTCGGCGGGCAGGTTGCGGCGGTCGAGCGGACCGAGTGTGGTCAGGGCGAGCTGGTCTTCGTCGAGCAGCTCGGCCACCAGGGCCTGCACCTCGTCGTGCTTCACGCGGTCGATGGCGCCCAGCATCTGGTCGAGGGTCAGGAACGAGCCGAAGTGCAGTTCGTGCTTGGCCAGGCGGTTCATGCGACTCGACGTGGACTCGAGCGAGAGCATGAGGCTGCCCTTGAGGTGATCCTTGGCGCGCTTCAGCTCGTCCTCGGTCACGCCCTGCTTCTTCGCCTCGCGCAGCTCCTTGAGCGTGGACTTGAGCACCTTGGAGAAGTTCGGCGGGTCGGTGGCCGCATAGACGTAGAGGGTGCCGGTGTCGGCATAGGACTGGATGCCGGAGTGGATCGAGTACACCAGGCCCTGTCGCTCACGCACCTCCTGGAAGAGCCGCGAGGACATGCTGCCGCCGATCACGTCGTTGAGGAGGAACAGCGCGTAGCGCTCGGGCGCGGCGTGGTGCAGGCCCGGGAATCCGATGACCACGTGGACCTGCTCGAGCGTCTTGTGGACGATGTTCACGCCGGGGATGATCCGCGCCGGCTGCTGCACGCGCTGCGTGGGCTCGTGGGTGAAGCCGTTGAAGCCGGCGCCGAACAGCTCGACGACGCGATCGTGGGTGACGTTGCCGGCCACGGCGATGATGATCCGGGGCGGCACGTACTCCGCGCCGAAGTAGGTGGAGACCGCGTCCCGCCCGTAGCTCTCCACCAGCTCGCGCGTGCCGAGGATGGGCTTGCCGAGCGGATGGTTGGCCCAGATCTGCGCGGCAAACAGGTCGTGGATCACGTCGTCGGGCGTGTCCTCGACCATCTTGATCTCCTGCAGCACCACCGACTTCTCGCGCTCCAGCTCCTCGGGGTCGAAGAGCGGGCGCAGCAGGATATCGGTGAGGAGATCGACGGCGAGTGGAAGGTGTTCATCGAGGACCTGGACGTAGAAGCAGGTGTGTTCTTTGGTCGTGAAGGCGTCCATCTGGCCGCCCACCGAGTCCATCTCGCGCGCGATGGCCTCCGCGGACCGGGTGGCCGTGCCCTTGAAGACCAGGTGCTCGATCAGATGGGACATGCCGCCGCGCCCCTCCACCTCGTGGCGCGACCCCGTCTCGACCCAGACCCCGACGGCGACCGACCGGACGTGCGGCATCCGTTCCGTGATGACCCGGATGCCGTTCGTCAGGACGGTCTTCCGGTAGTCTTCGGTCACGTGGTCATGCCCGGGGTGGATTCGCCGCGTTCGGGTTCTTGATTTTTTCTTTGTCGGCCAGCGCGGGCTGGTCGCGCAGGGCGATCTTCCGTGAGAGCCGCATCTTGCCGTTGCCGTCGATCTCGATGACCTTGACGAGGACCTCGTCGCCCTCGGTGAGGACGTCCTGCACGGAGCGGATGCGGTTCTCGGCGATCTGCGAGATGTGCAACAGCCCCTCGGTGTTCGGAATCACCTCGACGAAGGCGCCGAACTCGACGATCTTCTTGACCTTGCCGAGATAGATCCGGTCCAGCTCCACCTCGCGGCAGATGTCCTGGATGATCGCCACGGCCTTCTGCACCGCGGCGCTGTCGGGCGCGAAGACGGTGACGCGGCCGTCGTCCTCGACGTCGATCTTGGTGCCGGTCTGCTCCTGGATGCCGCGGATCACCTTGCCGCCGGGGCCGATGATTTCGCGGATCTTCTCGGTGCGGATCTTGATGGTCACGAAGCGCGGCGCGTACGGTGAGAGCTCCGGCCGCGGCTTCTCGAGCGCCTCGCGCATCTTGCCCAGCACCACCATCCGCGCCTCGCGCGCGTTCTGGAGCGCCGTGCGCATGACCGCGAGCGACACCCCCTTGATCTTGATGTCCATCTGGAGCGCGGTGACGCCCTTGTCGGTTCCGGCGACCTTGAAGTCCATGTCGCCGAAGTGGTCCTCGGCGCCCATGATGTCCGTCAGGATCCCGAACCGGTCGCCTTCCTTGATGAGACCCATGGCGATGCCCGCCACGTGGCTCTTGAGCGGCACCCCCGCGTCCATCAGCGCAAGAGAAGCACCACAGACGGTTGCCATGGACGAGGACCCATTGGACTCAAGAATGTCCGAGACGACACGGATCGTGTACGGGAAGTCCTCCTTGGCCGGCAGAACCGCCTCGACGGCGCGCTCGGCGAGGGCGCCGTGGCCGATGTCGCGTCGCGACGGCGAGCCGAAGCGCCGCACCTCACCCACCGAGAACGACGGGAAGTTGTAGTGCATCAGGAAGTGCCGGTAGGACTCGCCCTCCAGCGCCTCGATCTTCTGCTCGTCGGACTTGGTGCCGAGGGTCGCGGAGACGAGCGCCTGGGTCTCACCGCGCGTGAAGAGCGACGAGCCGTGCGCCCGAGGCAGGTACGCGGTCTCGATCGTGATCGGCCGGATCTCGTTCGGCTTGCGGCCGTCGAGCCGCGTGTTCTGATCGAGGATCATCCGGCGCAGCTCGGCCGACTCCGCCGCCTCGAAGGCCGCTTGCGCCTGTCCCTTCTTCGACTCGTCGGCGCCGAGGGCCGCCCACACCTCGTCGAAGACGTGATGCACGGCCTTCGCGCGGGCGTGCTTGTCCGGCGTGGCGAGCGCCTCCGCCAGCTTGGCCTGCGCCAGCTCACGCACACGCGCCTGCAGGCCTGGGTCCCGGCCCGCGTTCGGATCGAACTGCCAGCGCGGCTTGGCCGCGCGGCCGGCGAGATCCTTCTGAATGCGCACGAGCTTCTTGCACTGCTCGTGGCCGAAGGCGATCGCCTCCAGCATCGTTTCTTCGGGGACTTCCTTGGCGCCCGCCTCCACCATGAGGACGGCGTCCTCGGTGCCGGCGATCACGAGCTCGAGCGTCGAGGCGTTCTTCTGCTCGGTCGTGGGATTCACGACGAACTGCCCGTCGACCTGGCCCACGCGGACCGCGCCCACCGGACCATCGAAGGGAATGCCCGACAGGCAGAGCGCGGCGGAGGCGCCGTTCATCGCGAGCACGTCGGGGTCGTTCTCCTGGTCGCCGGAGACGACGAGGCAGATGACCTGCACCTCGTTCTTGAAGCCCTCCGGGAAGAGGGGGCGGATGGGCCGGTCGATCAGCCGGGAGGTCAGGGTCTCCTTCTTGACCGGCGCGCCCTCGCGCTTGAAGTAGCCGCCGGGAATGCGGCCGCCCGCGTAGGCGCGCTCGCGATACTCCACGGTGAGCGGAAAGAAATCCTGTCCCTCGCGGGCGGTCTTGGAGGCCACGCACGTGGCGAGCACCATCGTGCCGCCGAAGCGGACGACGACGGCGCCGTCGGCCTGCTTGGCGACCTTGCCGGTCTCGAGAGAAAGGGCGTGGCCGTTGATGTCGAGAGAAACGGTGTGAGGCTGATTCATGTGAACGCTTGTCCTCGTAGGTTCACCGGGTGTCGGCGAACGCTGTGGGCCCCCGGGTTCATTCCGACCGAGGACCAGCCATGCACTGCATCACGACTCGGAGCTATCGGCGGATACCCAGCTTGTCGATGACGGTCCGGTACCGTCCGGTATCCTTGTTCTTGAGATATTCTAGGAGCCCCCGCCGCTTTCCGATCAGCATCAGCAGGCCCCGGCGCGAGTGATGGTCCTTCGCGTGGGTCTTGAAGTGCTCGGTCAGTCCGTTGACCCGCTCGGTCAAAAGCGCGATCTGGACCTCGGGCGAGCCGGTGTCGCCCTCATGGGTCTTGAACTGCTCGATCAAGCTCTTCTTGCGGTCGACAGTTAGCGGCATCGGGCCCTCCAATCGCCTCGTCCCAGAGATCCACTCCCCAGGGCGGGTTCCAAAAAACCTTTGTATCGTCTACAGATAGGCGACACTTTATCACGGAGGGCCCGGGAAGTAAAGGAATCGGGTCAGAGACGCCGGCGAGCCGTCTCCACGTCGGCCGCGATCTGGGCGCGCAGGGCATCGAGGCTCGGAAAGCGCCGTTCCTCCCTCACCCGCGAGACGAAGACCAGGCGAACGGTCTGACCATAAAGGTCGCCCGAGAAATCGAGGAGATAAGCTTCGACGGCTAATGTCTTCTCTTCAAAGGTCGGCCGCACCCCGATGTTGACGACCGCCCGCCGGCTCTGGCCCGCCACCTCTGCCGTACACGCGTAGACACCGGCGGCCACGAGGACGGGACGCTCCGGCGCGATGTTGGCGGTCGGAAAGCCCAGCGTGCGCCCGCGGCCCGCGCCGGCCACCACCTTGCCCGGCAGCGTGTAGGGGCGGCCGAGCATTCGTGCGGCCGCCTCGAGGTCGCCGCGACCGAGCGCCGCGCGAATCGCCGTCGAGGACACCGGCGCGCCATCGACCATCAACGGCTCGACAACGTCCACGCTGAAACCGAGCCGCCCCCCCAGGTCGCGGAGCAGATCGGCGTCGCCACGCGCGCCACGGCCGAACCGGTGGTTGAAGCCGACGACGACCTGGCGCGCGGCGAGCCGGTCCACGAGGACGTCCTTCACGAACGCCTCCGGCTCGACGGCGGCCAGCTCGCGCGTGAAGTCGAGGACGACGGTGCCGTCCACGCCGCAGGCGGCGACGAGCTCGAGCCGCTCGTCGAGCGTCGTGATCAGCTGCGGCGCGCGGTCGGGCTGGAGCACCTCGAAGGGATGTGGCTCGAAGGTACACGCCAGCGCCGTCGAGCCGGTGGCGCGCGCGTGAGCGACGGCCGCGCCGAGGATGACGCGATGGCCGAGATGGACGCCGTCGAAGACGCCGAGGGCGACCGCGCTCGGGCGGCGCTCAGGCGCGACGGACGGAAGGCCCCGGACGATCCGCATGCACCATTCTCACCGGCCGTATGCTGCGGCCGGTCGTCTCCACTTCGCCCACGCCCAGCAGGGCGCCCGTCGCGTCGTACACGCGCGCGTGCGTCCCCGCCGCCACCGGCGCCGCCACGTCCGCCGCCTGGCCGTGGACGAAGCGCCGTGCGCCGCCGGCATCGAGCCGCGCCGCCGGCAGGTGGGCGAGCCCCGCGTCCAGCGGGAGCAGGCGCGCCCAAAGGACGGCCGCCGGCGCGTCCTCGAGCTCGCTCCACGCGACGGCGTCGGTCAGCGCGAAGGGACCGACGCGCGTGCGCACGAGGCCCTCGACGGCGCCGCCACAGCCGAGCGCGCTGCCGAGCTCGGCGGCGAGCACGCGCACGTAGGTCCCCTTGCCGCACACGATGCGCAGCGTGGCGCTCGTCGCCCCGACCGCCTGGACCTCGATCACGGTCACCACCACGGCGCGCGGCGTGCGCTCGACCTCCACGCCCTCGCGGGCCAGCTCGTACAGCCGCCGGCCCTCGTGGTGGACCGCCGAGTACATCGGCGGCACCTGCGTGATGCGGCCGACGAAGCCGCGGCACGCCGCCTCCAGCCGCTCGCGCGTGAGCCCGGTCACCGCCGTCTCGGAGAGCACGCGGCCGGTGAGATCGTGCGTGTCGGTGGTGACGCCGAAGCGGACGGTCGTGACGTACTCCTTGTCCTGGTCCATCAGATAGGGCGTGAGCTTGGTGGCCTCGCCGACGAGCAGCGGCAGGACGCCGGTGGCGGGCGGGTCGAGGGTGCCGGCGTGGCCGATGCGCCGCACGCCGAGCCGCTTGCGCGCGAGCGCGACGGCGTCGAACGACGTCGCGCCGGCGGTCTTGTCGATGACGAGGATCCCCGACGAGGGCGCGGTCATCGGGGCGCGGCGAGGGCCGCGCTGACGGCGTCGAGGACCCGGCGGGTGACCGCGTCGAGCGGGCCGCTGATCGTGCAGCCGGCGGCGTTGGCGTGGCCGCCGCCGCCGAAGCCCCCGGCGATGCGGTTGACGTCGACCTCGCCCTTGGCGCGCAGGCTCACCTTCACCCGGCCGCCCCCGAGCTCGCGCAGGAGACAGGCGACCTTCACGCTGCCGATCGAGCGTGGGTAGTTCACCAGCTCCTCGGACTCGATGAACCGCTCCGGCACGGCGCCCGCGGGCAGGGCCAGCCATGCCACGCGGCCGTCGTCGCTCACGTGCACGCGGGCGAGCGACTCCCCGAGCATGCGCAGGGCGTCGGGCGCGCGGCGCTCGTAGAGCGCCGCGGACACGACGTCGGGCCGGGCGCCGGCGGCCGTGAGCGCGGCGGCGATCCGGAACGTCTCGGGCGTCACGTTGGAATAGCGGAACGAGCCCGTGTCGGTGTGGACGGCCGTGAAGAGGTTGGTCGCGATCGAGGGCGTGAGCGGCGCGCCCAGCGCCGTGAGCAGGCGATAGACCATCTCGCCGGTGGCGGCGGCGCCCACGTCGATCCAGTTCACGGTGCCGTAGCGGCGGTTGTCGGGATGATGGTCGATGTTGACGACGACGGGCGCCGCGCGCTTCGCCGCGTCGATGAGCCCCTCGGTGCGGTCGGGGTTCGGGCAGTCGGTGAGCACCGCCACGTCGAAGGCGCCCTCGAGCGTCTTGAGCACCTCGTAGCGCTCGACGCCCGGCAGAAACGACAGCGCCCCGGGCGCCGGGTGCGGCCCGCCGGCGACGACCGACCACCGCCGCGCCTGCAGTGCCTCGCCGATCGCGAGCAGCGTCCCCAGCACGTCGGCGTCGGGATGGACGTGGCCGAGCATCAGCGCCCGCCCCGGGGCGCGGTCGAGGGCGGCGACGACGTCGGCCGGCACACGGGGGGCGTCGCTCACGAGGTCTCCGCTCACGAGCCGGGCGCCCGCACCTGCTTGAGGAGGGACTGAATGCGCGCGGCGTGCTCGAGCGAGTGGTCGGGACGGAAGTCGAGCTCCGGGGTGACGCGCAGCTCGAGATGCTGGCGCAGCCAGTTGCGTACGAAGCCCCGCGCGCTCTCCAGCGCCGCCATCGAGCCCTTCCACTGGGCGTCGTCACCCAGCACGGAGACGAAGATCTTGGCGGAGCGCAGGTCTTTCGACGTCTCGACCTCGGTCACCGTCACGAAGCCCAGCCGCGGGTCCTTCAGCTCGCGCTGCAGCAGCATCGAGACTTCTTCCTTGATGAGCTGGTTCACGCGGTCGAGTCGCTTGCCCTGCATCAGAGTATCTCCACGGTCGTATCGAGCACCATCCCCTGGATGTGGTCCTCGATGAAGTCCATCGCCTTGGACACCACCTCGTTGGCGTGACGGGCGTCGGAGGAGACGTAGGCGAGCGCGAGGGTCGCCCGCTGCCACATGTCTTGGTGGTCCACCTCCGCCACCGAGACCTCGAAGCGGGCGCGCACCCGCTCCTTCAGACCCTTCAGCACGTGGCGCTTGCCCTTGAGCGAGTCCACGTCCGGCAGGTGCAGCTCCATCATCCCCAGCGCGACGCGCGCGGCGCTCACGAGCCCTCCCGCCGCCGCGTTACAGCGTGCGGGCGACCTCTTCGGTCGAGAACACTTCGAGCACGTCGCCCGGCAGGATCCCGGGGACGGCGTCGACGCCGATGCCGCACTCCTGACCGTTCGGCACCTCGCGCACGTCGTCCTTGAAGCGCTTGAGCGAGGTGACCGTCCCCGTGCCGAAGATCGAGTCGCCGCGGCGCACGCGCACCTTGGCGCCCCGCACGATCTTGCCCTCGGCCACGTAGGAGCCCGCGATCGGCCCCAGCTTGGAGATGACGAAGATCTGTCGCACCTCCGCGCGGCCGACGATCGTCTCGCGGATCTCCGGCGCGAGCATGCCGGCCAGGGCCGCCTTGAGGTCGTTGATCGCCTCGTAGATGACGTTGTAGGCGCGCAGGTCGACGCCGTTGGCCTGCGCCTGCTGGCTCGCCTTGGGCTCCGCCTTCACGTTGAAGCCGAGCACGATGGCGCCCGAGGCCGAGGCCAGCATGACGTCGCTCTCGTTGATGGCGCCGACCGAGGAGTGGATGACCTTCAGCTTCACCTCCTCGGTCGAGAGCTGCTCGAGCGATTGCGCCAGCGCCTCCACCGAGCCCTGCACGTCCGCCTTGAGGATGAGCCGCAGCTCCTTGACCTCGCCGGTCTGGATCTGCTTCTGCAGGCCTTCCAGCGTGATGCGGGTGGAGGCCTTGCCCGCGCCCTTGGCCCGGTCGGCGCGCATGGTCGCGATCTGCCGCGCCTTGCGCTCGTCGGAGACGCCGACGAGAACGTCGCCCGCCGACGGCACGCCGCTGAGGCCGTGGATTTCGACGGGGTCGGAGGGCCCCGCCGCCGTCGTCTTCTTCCCGGTGGGATCGAGGAGCGCACGGACGCGTCCGGAGTGCGCGCCGACCACGACGGCGTCGCCCTCCCTCAGGGTGCCGTTCTGGATGAGCACGGTGGCCACGGGGCCGCGGCCGCGGTCGAGCCGGCTCTCGATGATCACGCCCTTGGCGGCGCGGTTGGGATTGGCCTTCAGCTCGAGGATCTCGGACTGCAGCGCGGTCATCTCTAGCAGCTGCTCGATGCCCGTGCCCTTCTTGGCCGAGGTCGGCACGAAGATCGTCTGGCCCCCCCAGTCCTCGGGCACCAGCTCGAGGTTGGCCAGCTCGCGCTTGACGCGGTCGGGATCCGCCTCGGGCTTGTCGACCTTGTTGATGGCCACGATGATCGGCACGTTGGCCGCGCGGGCGTGGTTGATGGCCTCCTGCGTCTGCGGCATCACGCCGTCGTCGGCGGCGACGACGAGGATGACGATGTCGGTCGCCTGGGCGCCGCGCGCGCGCATGGCCGTGAACGCCTCGTGGCCCGGCGTGTCCAGGAACGTGACCTTGCCGTGGCCGGTCATGACCTGGTAGGCGCCGATGTGCTGCGTGATGCCGCCAAACTCCTTCTCCGCCACCTTCGACTTGCGGATGGCGTCGAGGAGCGACGTCTTGCCGTGGTCGACGTGGCCCATGACGGTGACGACGGGCGGCCGGAGCGCCTGGGTGCCGGTGTCCGCGTCCTCCTCCTCGAGGACGTCGCCTTCCACCGAGCGGATTTCGACGTCGAAGCCGAACTTGTCGGCGACGAGCTTGGCCTCGGTCGGATCGAGCAGGTCGTTGACCATCCGCATGACGCCCAGCTCGAGCAGGCCCTTGATGACCTCGCCCGACTTGCGCCGCATCTTCTCGGCCAGCTCGGCCACCGTGACCGACTCCGGCACGCGGATGAGCTCGCGGCGGACCTCGGCGGGCGGGGCCGGCGGCGCCTCGACGGCGTCCGGCGTGGTGACGCGCGCGGCGGGAGCTTCCGCCGCGGGCCTCGCCGGCGCGGGGGGCGCGCCGGCGGCGGGCGCCGCGGGACGCGGCGCTGCCGGACGCGGCGGCGCGGGCAGCCCCGCCGGACGCGCCGCTCCCTGCATCACGCGCGGCGGCGCGAACGGGCCGGCGGGCTGACGCGACGGCCGCGAGGGCGGCGGCGGCGCCGGACGCTCCAGCGGCCGGAAGGGTACGATCTTCGGCTCCGGCTTGGGCGGCGCGGCGGGTCCCGCGGCTGCAGCGGCCGGCTTCACCGGCTCCGCCGGCGGCGGCGGCGTCACGGGGGCCACGCGGGAGGGCTCCGGCGCGATCTCCGGCTGCTTGGCGACGATGGCCGGCGGCTCGCCGGTGATCTCGACGGGCTTCGGCTTGACGATCGTCGCGGCCGGCTTGACCGCGGCGGCGACCTCTTCGGCCGCGTCGGCGGGCTTGGCCTTCTTCGCGCGCGGCTTCTTCGCCACGATCTCGGCGCCGTCGACGACGGCGCCGTCTTCCTTCGGCGCCTTCGGCTTCGCGACGCGCTTGGGCTTGACCGGCTCCTCGGGGAGCTCACGTCCCTTGCCCAGCTTGGTGCGCAGCTCGTTGGCGAGCTTCGCGTCGAGGGGAGTCATGGCGCGCACGCCCTTGTGGCCCATCTCCTCGGCCGCCAGCATCAAATCCTTGCTCGTGACGCCGAGCTCCTTCGCCAGCTCGATGACTTTCACCTTGGTCGCTGCCACAGTCCCCTCACCTCCCCGAAACCACGGTTTCGATCAACTCCGTCTTCGCTTCGCTCGGCCCGCGGAACGCGTGCGCCAGGCGCGCGGGCTTCAGCGCGCGCTCCTGGCACTCCGGATCGCGACAGACGTACGCCCCGCGCCCCGGCGCGGTGCCGTCGAAGCTCACGCGGCCGTCGGCCCCGCGCACCAGCCGCAGCATCGCCCCCTTGGGCCGCCGGCGGCGGCAGCCCAGGCACGTACGGATCGGCTCGGCCCCCTTCGTCGTCACGCCGTCGCGGGCGGGTGCTCCGGCTCCGCCACCGCGCCGTCGTCCTCCTGCGTGTCCTTCGGTTCGCGCTCCGCCACCCACGCCTCGGCGGCGGCGAGAATCGCGTCGGCGGCGGCGCCGACGGCCGGCAGCTGCGCGAGCCGCTCGCGCCCGGCTGCCACCACAGCGCGCGGCGAGACGAGCCCCGTTTCGACGAGCGCCTGGAATGCCTCCGGCGTCACGCCGGGGAGGGTGGACAGCGCCGCGCGCGCCGCCTCGGCGTGCTCCGCCTCGGCGCGCTCGGCCTCGACCTCGCCCTCGCTCTTGATGTCGATGCGCATGCCGGTGAGCTTGGCCGCCAGCCGCGCGTTTTGCCCCTTCTTGCCGATGGCGAGCGAGAGCTGGTTGTCGGGCACGACCACCAGCGCCGCCATGTGTGTCTCACCGTGGGCCTCGCCGCCCTCGGCCGGCTCCTCGGCGATGGTCACCGACGACACCTTCGCGGGCGACAGCGCGCGCGCCACGAACGAGGCCGGGTCGTTCGACCACTCGATGATGTCGATCTTCTCGCCGCGCAGCTCGCGGCTGATGACCTGGATGCGCGTGCCGCGCAGGCCCACGCAGGCGCCGATGGGGTCCACGTCGCGCTTGGTGGAGGCCACCGCGACCTTGGCGCGCTCGCCGCCCTCGCGCGCCGTCGCCTTGACGACGACGATCCCCTCCTGGATCTCGGGGATCTCCGTCTCGAAGAGCCGCGCGAGGTAGCCCGGGTGTGTGCGCGAGAGCGAGATCTGCGGGCCCTTGGCCGTGCGCCGCACCTCGAGCACGTAGGCGCGCACGCGGTCGCCCGGGTTGTAGCGCTCCCCGGGGATCTGCTCGCGCTCGGGCAGGATCGCCTCCGCCTTGCCGACCTCCAGGATCACGTTGCGCTTCTCGATCCGGTGCACGACGCCGCGGAGGATCTGGCCTTCCTTGCCGACGAACTCCGAGTAGATGCCCTCGCGCTCGGCGTCGCGGACCTTCTGGAGGATGACCTGCTTGGCGGTCTGGGCCGCGATGCGGCCGAGGTCCTGCAGCGGTCGGTCTTGCAGCAGCTCCAGCTCGACGCCGAGCTCGGCCGCGGGATTGAGCGCCTTGGCGTCAGCCAGCGCGATCTGCGTCTCCGGGTCGGTGACGTCCTCGACCACCTGCTTGCGCTGGTAGATGCGGAAGTCGCCCGTCTTGCGGTCGATGTGGATGCGGACGTTGTCGGCCGGCCCCAGGCTCTTGCGGGATGCCGACAACAGGGCAGTCTCCAGCGCCTCGAAGAGGACCTCTTTGTCGATCCCCTTCTCGCGTCCGAGCTGCTCGATGACCATGATCAATTCGCGATTCATCTGTCCTGCGACCGTTTGCTCCAGGGCACCTCGGCCTCCAGCCGGGCCTTCGTGACGCTGGCCCGATCCAGCCTGGCCTCCGTGCCGCCGTCCTGTTCGAGGACGATCTGCCCGCCGTCGAGACCGAGCAGTCGGCCCCGCACTTCCTGTCCGCCGGCCAGCCAGCAGCACACACGCTTGCCGACCGCCCAGCGAAATTCTCGATCCGTTCGGAGCTGGCGATCCAGCCCCGGCGACGAAACCTCGAGATCGTACGCCTCCTCGATCAACGCCGACGCGTCGAGCACGTCGCCGACCTCGCGGCTCAGCCGCTGGCAGTCGTCGATGCCGACGCCCCCCGGCTTGTCCACGAACAAGCGCAGCACGCCCCGGGGCCGGCGCGGCCGCCACTCCAGGTCGACGAGCATCAACCCGTGATCGCGGAGCACGGGCTGCACGACTCCCTCGATCTCGAGCTGCCTCTCGTCGTCCTGCATCACCGATCACTCGAAAGTAAAAAAGTGGGCAACGCCCACTTTTTCAGGACTTTAGCACGGGGGGGCGGCGGAGGCAAGTTTGCCCCCACCGATCGGCGGGCGGCCGAGGGCGTCGTCGTCAGCGCGCGAGCGCGCGAATCGCCTCTACGACGGCGCCCGGAGCGACGCGCTGCTCGCGGCGAGGCGCCCGGCGCTCCTTGACCTCGACCACGCCCTCCTTTGCGAGCGCGTTGCCGACGGTCACGCGGACGGGGACGCCGAGCAGGTCGGCGTCCTTGAACTTCACGCCGGGCCGCTCGTCGCGATCGTCCAGCAGCGCCTGCAGCCCGGCCGCCCGGCACGCGGCGTAGATGGACTCGGCGGCCGCGATCTGCGCCTGGTCGCGCAGGCTCACGAGCACGATGTGGACGTCGAAGGGCGCGATCGACGCGGGCCACACGATGCCGTCGGCGTCGGCGCCCTGCTCGATCGCGGTGGCGGCGATGCGGGCGGGCCCGATGCCGTAGGAGCCCATGACGATCGGGCGCTCCTGCCCCGACTCGTCGAGGTACTTCGCGTTCAGCCCCTCGGAGTACTTGGTGCCGAGCTTGAAGATGTTGCCGATCTCGATGACGCGCTCGACCTCGAGCGCCTTGCCGCAGTGCCCGCACGCCTCGCCGGCGGCCACCGCGTGGAGATCGACGAAGCGCGCCTGGAAGTCGCGCCCCGGAACGACGCCGCGCAGGTGGAAGCCCTCGCGGTTCGCGCCGACGACGTAGGTCCCCTCGCGGAGCGCCTCGTCGGCCAGGATCGGCACGCGCGCGCCCACCGGCCCCACGGAGCCGACCGGAGCGTTCAAGTGCTGGAGCACCTCCTCGGGATGACCGGGGCGCGCCTCTTCGCCGAGCGCGCGGGCGAGCTTGCGCTCGTGCAGGTTGTGGTCGCCGCGCACCAGCACCAGCACGCGCCCCGCCTTCGGCGCGACGAACAGCAGCGACTTGATCGTGAGCCGCGGATCGATCTTCAGAAACGCCGCCACCTCGGCGATCGTCCTGGCGTTCGGCGTCGCGACCTCTTCGCGCGTCCAGCTCGGAAACACCGGCGCCTCCGGCACGCCGCGCGCGAGCTCGACGTTGGCGGCGTAGCCGCAGCCCCCGCAGATCGCGATCTCGTCCTCGCCCGCCGCGCTCGGCGCCATGAACTCGTGGGCGCCGAGGCCGCCCATCATCCCGGTGTCGGACTGCACGACGCGATATGTCAGGCCGCAGCGGTCGAAGATCTTCCGGTAGGCGGCCTCGTGCGCGGCGTACGAGCGGTCGAGCGCGGCCACGTCGGGGTCGAGCGTGTAGGAGTCCTTCATGACGAACTCGCGCGTGCGCAGCACGCCCGAGCGCGGCCGCGCCTCGTCGCGCTCCTTCGTCTGGATCTGGTACCAGATCTGCGGCAGGTCGCGATACGACCGGATCTCGCGCGCGGCCAGCCACGCGATGACCTCTTCGTGCGTCATGGCCAGGCACATGTCCCGGTCGTTGCGGTCCTTGAGCCGGAACATCTCGGGGCCGATGGCGTCCCAGCGGCCGGAGTCGCGCCAGATCTCCGCGGGATGCAGGACGGGCATGGTCATCTCCTGCCCGCCGATCGCGTTCATCTCCTCGCGGATGATGGCGTTGATGCGATCGAGTACACGCTGGCCGAGGGGCAGCCAGACATAGATGCCCGCGGCGAGCTGACGCACGAGCCCCGCGCGGAGCATCAGCTTGTGGCTGATCGCCTCCGCGTCCGCGGGATCCTCGCGCAGGGTGGGGACGAGCGACTTCGACAGCCGCATCTACTTCGCGTCTTTCGTCTTGTTGGCGCCCTTCACGCCCGGCGCGTAGACGAGCCGCGCGACCGGCTTGCCGCCGAGGATGTGCGACTGCGCGATCTCCTGCAGGTCCTCTTGCTTGACGCCGGCGTACCAGACGTTCTCCGGGTACACGACGATCATCGGCCCATGGCCGCACTGCGAGAAGCAGCCGGCCTTGTTGATCCGGACGTCTCCCTGGCGGCCGGCCTTGACGACCTCGCCACGCAGGTATTTCACGAAGTCCTCGACATTGGCCTTCGTCGGACAGTCGTCGCCGCTGGTGCACACGAATACGTGGACGTCGTATTGGCCCATCAGTCGTCCGCTCCCGCCGTCGCCTTCGCCGCCTTGCGCTCGGCGACGAACTTGTCCACTTCCTCGCGCATGGCGCTCACGATCTCCGCCTCCGGGACTTTCCGGATGACCTCGCCGCCCTTGAAGATGAGCCCGATCCCGCGCCCGCCCGCCACGCCGATGTCCGCCGCGCGCGCCTCGCCGGGGCCGTTGACTTCGCAGTTGTGCAGAGCCGCGCCCGAGACCGCGTACGAGTGGATGCCGTCGACCTCGAGATTATGGACGTGACCGGTGTACTGCACCCGGCGGACTTCGACGACGTCAGCCGTGGCGACGCGGGCACGCTCGACGTTCTCTTCGGGAACCGGATACGCCAGGACCCAGCCAGCCGCGAGGCGGTCGGCGCGCACCCACTCCCGCTCGGCCTGAGCGCGCGGAGCGGCGAGAATCGGATGATTCGGGGTCACCCGGAAAGGCGCGAAGCCCACCGGGCGGATCTCGATGAGCTCGCCATCGAACGCGTGGCGCGTCGCCCACAACACTTTTCTGTATTCACCCTCGTGCGTCAGGACCTCCGCGCCCTCGTCGACGCTCTCGATCGGCGTCGCCCCGGCGGGGGTGATCACCGGCTGGCCCTCCGGCACGCACCCCATGACCGCGATGTGGATCTCCTCGTTGAGGCCGCGGAACTCGTCCTCGACCTCCTTCGCGAGCTTGACGAGATCCACGTCGGCGCGGCCGCACGACGGGCACGAGACGAAGGTGAGGCCACCCTTGCGCAGGCCCAGCGCCTTGAGGATGTCGATGCCGACGCGCACCTCCTCGGTCGGATCGGCGGAGAGCGACACGCGGATGGTGTCGCCGATGCCCTGCGAGAGCACGGCGCCGAGGCCGACGGAGGACTTGATGGTCCCCACGCCCGGTGTGCCCGCCTCGGTCACCCCGAGATGGAACGGGTAGTCGACCTGGTCGGCGAGCATCCGGTAGGCCTCGATCATCATCAGCGGGTCGGAGGCCTTGAGCGAGACCTTCATCTCTGGGTAATCGCACTCCTCGAGGATGTGGATGTGGCGGAGGGCCGATTCGACCATTCCTTGAGCCGTGGGTCCGTTGTACTTGTCGAGGAGGTCTTTCTCCAGCGAGCCCGCATTCACGCCGATGCGGATCGGGATCTTGCGATCCTTGGCGAGGCTCACGACCTCCATCACGAACTTCTTGCCACCGATGTTGCCGGGGTTCAGCCGCAGCCCGTCCACGCCCTGCTCCAGCGCGATGAGGGCGAGCTTGTAATTGAAGTGGATGTCGGCCACGAGCGGGATGCGGATCTGGCGCTTGATCTCACCGAGCTTCTCGGCGGCCTCGCGCACGGGCACCGCGCAGCGCACGATGTCGCAGCCGGCGGCCTCCAGCGACCAGATCTCGAGCAGCGTCGCCTGCACGTCCCGCGTGTCGGTCTTGGTCATCGACTGCACGGTGATGGGCGCGCCGCCGCCCACCTTGACGTTGCCGATCTGGATCTGCCGCGTCTTGCGCCGATTGATCATGTCCCCCCGTCCCTATCTGAAGAACTTGAACGCGTCGATCCGCACCAGGTCGTTGTAGAGCGCGTAGACCATGAGCAGCATCAACAGCACGAAGCCGAGCTGCTGGGCCGCCTCCCGCTTCTTGAGCGACAGCGGGCGGCCCAGGATCGCCTCGATCACGAAGAAGAAGAGATGCCCGCCGTCGAGCATCGGCACCGGCAGCAGGTTGAGCACGGCCAGGTTCACGCTGATGAAGGCGGTGAAGATCGCCAGCGGCCCCAGCCCTTCCTTGGCCTGGCGCCCCGCTTCGGTCGCGATCTGGATCGGCCCGCCGATGTTCGACGAGTCGATCTGCCGCGAGACGAGCTTCCAGAGGCCCTTGAGCGTGAGCCCGGTCACGTCCCACGTGCGCACCACGCCGTGCTCGACGGCGTCCACGGGCCCGTAGGGCTCGAAGCGCACCGACTTCGTCGCGATGTGGGCGTCGATCTTGCCGACGGTGGTCTCCTGGCCGGTCGCCGGCGCCTTTTCGGGCACCGCGCGCGGCGTGACCGTGAGCGTCAGCGTCCTGCCGCCGCGCTCCACGGTGATCGGGAACGGCCGCCCGGGCCGCGTGCGGATCACCTCCACGAGGTCCTCGGGCGTGTACACGGGCTGCCCCGCCACCGCCAGCACGACGTCGCCCGGCTGGAGCCCGGCGCGCTGCGCCGGCGAGTCGGCGAGCACCGAGCTGATCTGGGGAATGAGGTGCGGCCCGGCGCCGATGTCCCACACCTCGCGCCGCTCGCCGAAGATGGGATCGATCACCGTCTTGCGACGCGGCGTCACGGTGACCGTCTGCTCGCCGTCGGCGCGCTTCACGCGCGCGGTGACCGGCCGCCCACCGGAGTCGGCAAGCGTGCGCTCGAGGTCCTCCCAGTAGCTGACGCGCCGCCCGTTCACCTCCACCACGGTGTCGCCGCTCCTGATCCCGGCGGCGGCGGCCGGGCTGCCGTCGAGGACGCGGCCGACGACGGCGGGCCACACCGGACGGCCGAAGGTCGCGAACACGACCGCGAAGATGGCCACGGCGAGGACGAAGTTCATGCCGGGGCCGGCGAAGACGATGAGGAATCGCGCCCACAGCGGCTTGAGCGCGAACGCCTTCTTGGGGTCGTAGGGCATCGCCTCGCCGCCCTCGATCGGGCTCTCCTCGCCCATCATCTTCACGTACCCGCCCATCGGGATCAGCGACAGGCAGTACTCGGTCTCCCGGCCGCGCCAGCGCACCAGGACGGGGCCGAAGCCGATCGAGAAGCGCTCGACGCCCACGCCGGTGAGCCGCGCCACGAAGAAGTGACCGAGCTCGTGCACGAGGATCAAGACGCCGATGACGACGATGAACCGCAGCACCATGACGAGAACGTCGACTGTCACTGTCACGACCTGCCTCCGGAGCGCGCGGCGATCCAGTCGCGCACGCGGCGTCGCGTGCGCGCGTCGACCTCGACGCACTCCTCGATGGATCCGAGCTCGGCCGGCGGCTCCGCGGCCAGCGCGCGCTCGATCGATTGCGTGATCTCGGGAAATCCGATGCGGCGCTCGAGGAAGGCGGCCACCGCGAGCTCGTTGGCCGCGTTGAGCACCACGGGCGCCGCGCCGCCCTGCTCGAGGGCGGCGCGCGCCAGCCGCAGGGCCGGGAAGCGGTCGGGGTCGGGCGACTCGAACGTGAGCGGCCCCGTCCGCGTGAGGTCGAGCCGGGCGGACGGCGTCGGCCGCCGCTCCGGGAAGGTGAGCGCGTAGAGGATCGGGATGCCCATGTCGGCGACGCCGAGCTGGGCGATCACCGAGCCGTCGATGTACTCCACCATCGAGTGCACGATCGACTGCGGGTGGATGACCACCTGCACCTGGTCGGGCGCCAGGTCGAAGAGCCAGCGCGCCTCGATCACCTCGAGGCCCTTGTTCATGAGGGTGGCGGAATCGATGGTGATCTTGGCGCCCATCTTCCAGGTCGGGTGGCGCAGCGCGTCCTCCACCGTCACCGACTCGAACTTCGCCTTGGGCAGCTCGCGGAACGGCCCCCCCGAGGCCGTGAGGAGGACCCGGTGAACGTCGCCGCGATTGTGGCCGACGAGGCACTGGAAGACCGCGCTGTGCTCGGAGTCTACGGGCAGCAACGACACGCCCCGGGCGCGCGCAGCGGCGGTCATGAGGCGCCCGGCCATCACCAGCGTTTCCTTGTTGGCCAGGGCCATCGTGCGCCCGGCCTGGATGGCCGCCATCGTCGGCAGCAGGCCGACGCCGCCCACGAGCGCCGAGAGCACGACGTCGGCGTCGACGTCACGCGCGAGGGCCACGAGCCCGTCGATCCCCGACAGCAGCTCGGGCCGCGGCGCCGGCAGCAGCCGCGCCAGCGCGTCCACGGCCGCCGGCTCCAGCAACGCCACCGCCGCCGGCGCGTACTTCCGGCACAGGTCGGCGATCAGCTCGGGGTTGGAGCCGCGCGCGGCCATGCCGGCCACCGCGAACTCCTCGGGGAAGCCGGAGACGAGCTCGAGTGTGCGCAGGCCGATCGAGCCGGTGGCGCCGAGCAGCGTGATGCGCTTCATGCGCACCCCGCGAGCCGTGAGAAGTAGTAGAAGGCCGGCAGGTTGAAGAGCAGGCTGTCGATCCGGTCGAGCACCCCGCCGTGGCCGGGGATCAACGCCCCCGTGTCCTTGGCCCCCGCGCTGCGCTTGATCGCGGATTCCGCGAGGTCGCCGAACTGGCCGACCACGCCCAGGAGCGCGCCGGCGCCGAGCCAGAGTCCCGCGCCGCACGTGGGCAGCAGCCACGCGCCGACCGCGGCGCCGGTCGCGATGGACGCCACCACCTGGGCCAGCGCGCCCTCCACCGACTTCTTGGGGCTGATCACGGGCGCCAGCTTGCGGCGTCCCAGGGTCGAGCCGACGACATAGGCGGCCGTCTCGCCGACCCACGTCACGCCGACGACGTAGAGCACCAGCTCGTCGCCGAGCGGCGAGGCGTGGTGCAGCAGGATGCCGAAGCCGAGCAGCCAGCCGACGTACGTGATGGCGAGCAGCGTGTTCGCAGAGCGCTCGACGTCCGGCGTGCCGCGCCACACCGGCGCCGCCAGCACGGCCACCACGGCCATCATCAGGCTGAAGACGGGCAGCGCGTTGGGCTCGAGCAGCCGCGAGGCGCCGAACGACGCGGTGACGCCCACGCCCGTCACGAGGGCGAGGACGCGGTCCACCGGGCGCCCGGCCTGCTCGAAGAGACGCACGACCTCCCACAGCGCGGCGGCGCTGGCGATCACGACGAGCGTGTTGAACATCCACCCCGGCGCCTTGACGACGATGAGCAGGAACACCGGCAGCAGCACGAGGGCGCTGAGCAGGCGCTTCAGGATGCCCGACCCGCGGGGCGCGCCCAACGCGACACTGGTCGGCATGGCCATGTCACACCCCACCGAAGCGGCGGTCGCGGCGCTGGTAGTCGGCGATGGCGCGATAGAGATCCGAGGGGCCGAAGTCGGGCCAGAGCGTCGGCGTCATCCAGAGCTCGGTATAGGCGATCTGCCACAGCAGGAAGTTCGAGACGCGCATCTCGCCGCTCGTGCGGATGAGCAGGTCGGGATCCGGCAGGCCCTCGGTGTAGAGCGCGCGGCTGATGTCCGCCTCCGACACCGCGTCCGGCGCCAGCTCGCCCGCCTGCACGCGCCGCGCGAGGACGCGAAAGGCGTCGAGCAGCTCGTCGCGCCCGCCGTAGTTGAAGGCGACGAGGAGCGTGAGGCCCGGGTTGTCGCGCGTCTCGAGCGCGACGTGCTCGAGCCCGCGACGGACGGGCAGCGGCACGCCGGCCGTGCGCCCGATCACGCGCAGCCGCACCTTGTTCTCCATGAGGTCCGGCAGCTCGCGATAGATCGACTCCTCGAGCAGCCGCATCAGCATTGTGACCTCGTCCTCCGGGCGGTTCCAGTTCTCCGTGGAGAACGCGTAGAGCGTGAGGAAGCGCAGCCCGGCCGCGTCGGCGGCGCGGACGATCGCGCGCGCCGCCTTCACGCCCTCGCGATGGCCGGCCACGCGCGGCAGGCCGCGCTGGGTCGCCCAGCGCCCGTTGCCGTCCATGATGATGGCGACGTGGGCGGGCACCGGGTGCGCGCGGACGGCCTCCAGCAGCGCGGACTCGGCGGTGACGGCCATCAGAAGGACATGATCTCCTGCTCCTTCTTCTTCAGGAGCTCGTCGATCCTGGCGATGAACTTGTCGGTCGTCTTCTGGATCTGGTCGTGGCCGCGGCGCTCGTCGTCCTCGGTGATCGGCGCCCTCTTGTCCTTGGCGAGCGCCTTCAGCTTGTCGTTGGCCTCGCGGCGCACGTTGCGCACGGCCACCCGCGCGTCCTCAGCCATCTTGTGGACGTTCTTGACGAGCTGCTTGCGGCGCTCCTCGGTCGGCGTCGGCATCGTGAGTCGGATGACCTTGCCGTCGTTCACCGGCTGGATGCCGAGGTCGGACTTCATGATCGCCTTCTCGACCTCCTTGAGCTGGGCGGCCTCCCACGGCTGGATCATGAGCGTGCGCGCGTCGGGCACGGAGACCGAGGCCATCTGACTGATGGGCGTCGGATTGCCGTAGTAGTCCACTCGGATGCTCTCGAGCAGTCCCGCGGAGGCGCGGCCCGTCCGCACCCCGGCGAACTCGCGCCCGAGCACCTCGAGGGCGCCGTTCATGCGCGCGTCGAGATCCTTCAGCACCGTCTGCATGCCGTCTCCTCCTTACCCCGCCGACGACGAGACGATCGAGCCCACGGGCTCGCCGAGCACGAGGCGCTTGATGTTGCCGGCCTGCGTGAGGTCGAACACGATGATCGGCAGCTTGTTGTCCATGCAGAGCGAGATGGCGGTGGTGTCCATGACGCCGAGGCCCTGGTTCAGCACCTCGATGTACGTGACCCTCTCGAGCCGCCGCGCGTTGCGGTCGAGCTTGGGGTCGGCCGTGTAGATGCCGTCGACCTTGGTCGCCTTGATGATGGCATCGGCGCCGATCTCCACCGCGCGCAAGGCGCCGGCGGTGTCCGTGGTGAAGAACGGGTTGCCGGTGCCCGCCGCAAAGATCACCACGCGGCCCTTCTCGAGATGGCGGATGGCGCGCCGGCGGATGTAGGGCTCGGCCACCGCGCGCATCTCGATCGCCGAGAGCACGCGCGTCTGCAGCCCCGCCTTCTCCAGCGCGTCCTGGAGGGCCAGCGAGTTGATGATCGTCGCCAGCATCCCCATGTAGTCGGCGGTGGCCCGGTCCATGCCGGCGGCGCTGGCGGCGATGCCGCGGAAGATGTTGCCGCCGCCGATGACGATGGCGACTTGCACGCCGAGCTCGGTCACGGCGCGCACCTCTTCCCCGACGCGGTCGAGCACGGGCGGATCGATGCCGTAGCCCTGGCTCCCCGCGAGCGCTTCTCCGGAGAGCTTCAGGACGATGCGGCGATACACGGGGCGCCCGGCGGCCGCTGCCGCCGTCACCGGCTCAGCCTCCGATCCGGAAGCGGGCAAACCGCTTGACCACCACCCGCTCGCCGGTCTTGGAGTTCGTGAGGTCGACGAGATCCTTCACCTTCGTCTTACCGCTGGCGTCCTTGATGAACACCTGCTCGAGCAGGCACTGATCCGCGAAGAACTTCTCCAGCTTGCCCTCGACGATCTTGTCGAGCACCTGGGGCGGCTTCTTCTGGTCCGCCATCTGGCCACGGTAGATCTCGCGCTCCTTCTCCAGCACGGTCGCCGGCACCTCGTCGCGCGAGACGTAGGTCGGGCTGGTGGCGGCCACCTGCATCGCGAGGTCGCGCACGAGCTCGCGGAAGGCGTCGGTCTTGGCCACGAAGTCGGTCTCGCAGTTGACCTCGACCAACGCGCCCAGCTTGCCGTCGGGGTGGAGGTAAGCGTGCACGAGGCCTTCCTTGGCCTCGCGCCCAGACCGCTTCTTGGCGTCGGCGAGGCCCTTCTTTCTGAGGTATTCGGCGGCCTCGTCGAGGTTGCCGTTCGAGGCGTTGAGCGCGGCCTTGCAGTCCATCACGCCGGCGCCCGTGCGCTCGCGGAGCTCCATGACCGTCTTGGCGTCGGCGGCCATCAGGAGACCTCCGCCTCGGCGGCCGCCATCTCCTTGTCGTCGCCTTCGTCCGTGCCGCCCGCGCCCTCGTCCTTGCCGAGAGTCCCGCGGCCCTCGTTGACGGCGTCGGCGATGCGCGAGGTGATGAGCCGCACGGCGCGGATGGCGTCGTCGTTGCCGGGAATCGCGTAGTCGATGCCCGTCGGGTCGCAGTTGGTGTCCACGATGGCGACGATGGGAATGCCGAGTCGCTGGGCCTCGGCCACCGCGATCTTCTCCTTGCGCGGGTCGATGATGAACACGGCCGAGGGCAGCGACTCCATCATCTTGATGCCGATGAGCGCTTTCTCGAGCTTCTCGCGCTCGCGATCCAGCTCGAGTGCTTCCTTCTTCGGCACTCGATCGAACTCACCCGTCTCCTTCATCTCCTCGAGCTTCTTGAGGCGAGCGATGGACTTGCGGATCGTCGCGAAGTTCGTCAGCGTTCCGCCCAGCCAGCGCTGGTTGACGTAGAACCCGCCGCAGCGCGTGGCCTCCTCCAGCACGGTGTCCTGCGCCTGCTTCTTGGTGCCGATGAACAGCAGGCTGCCGCCGCCGGCGGCCAGCTCGCGCACGAAGGCGTACGCCTCGCGGAACTTCTTCAGGGTCTTCTGGAGATCGATGATGTAGATCCCGTTACGCTCGCCGAAGATGTACTTCTGCATCTTCGGGTTCCACCGCTTGGTCTGATGGCCGAAGTGCACCCCGGCCTCGAGCAGCTCCTTCATCGTCAACGCGGCCAAATTCTTCCTCCTTCGGTTATCCTCCGCCGCGCTACGGGCCCCCATGGGCACCGACCGAATCGCGCGCGGCGTGCGTGATGACTGCTACGTCGTGTACTTCCCGTTGATCCGCACGTACTCCTCGCTCAGGTCGCAGGTCCAGACCCGCTCCTCGCCCCGCCCGATCCCGAGGTCGATGGTGATGTCGTAGGCCTGTCCTCCCATGATCTCCCGAACCCGCGACAGAAGCACGCCTTCGCGGAGCATCCCCCGCTCGACCAGCCGCTCGCTCTGCCGTTCGTCACCTCCGAAGGTGATGGCCACCTTGTCCTGCTCCACCCGCGCCGCCGACTTGCCCAGGGCCATCATGATCCGGCCCCAGTTGGGGTCCTGGCCGTTGATGGCCGTCTTCACGAGCGGCGAGTTGGCGACGCTCCGGGCGGCCACCAGCGCGTCGCGCCGGCTGGCGGCGCCGCGCACGGTGATCGAGACGAGCTTGGTGGCGCCCTCGCCGTCCTGCACGAGCATGCGGGCCAGCCGCCCCGTCAGCGCCTCCAGCGCGGCGGCGATCTCGCGGATGCCGCGGCCGCCGCGGTCGACCGGTGGGTTCTCGGCCAGGCCGTTGGCGATCACCGCCACCGTGTCGCTCGTGGACGTGTCGCTGTCCACCGTGATGCGGTTGAACGAGCGGTCCACCGCGCGCTTGAGGACGGGATCGAGCGCGCCGCGCGCGACGGCGGCGTCGGTCGTCACGAAGCAGAACATCGTGGCCAGGTGCGGCTCGATCATGCCCACGCCCTTGGCGATGCCGCCGAAGGTCACCGTCCGGCCGCCGATCTCGCAGCGCAGCGCCGCTTCCTTCGTGCGCGCGTCGGTGGTGAGAATGGCCTCGGCGGCCGCGCGGCCGCCCTGCGGCGACAGCGCCTTCACGAGCGTCGGGATGCCCGCGCGGATCTTGTCCATCGGCAGCGGGTGGCCGATGACGCCGGTGGAGCCGACGAGCACATGGGAGGCGGGGATCCGCAGGAGGTCGGCGACTTGCTTGACCATCTCACGCGCGTCCTTCAGCCCGCGCTCGCCGTTGCAGACGTTCGAGCAGCCGCTGTTGACGATGATCGTCTGCAGCGCGCCGCCGCGCGCGTGCTCCATGGACACCAGCACCGGCGCGCCCTTCACCTGGTTGGTCGTGAACACGGCCGCCGAGCGCGCGGGCGACGGCGAGTGGATGAGGGCCAGGTCCTTCTTCCCGCTGGGCTTGATGCCGGCCGCGACGCCGCCGGCGAGGATGCCGGGGACGGCCGTGACGCCGCCGTCGAGCCACTCCATGTCGCCGGTCATCGACGGCCCGTGACGTGGCTCAGGGGTACACCGGCGGGGCCTCGAGGCCCGCCCGCTCGTGCCAGCCGAAGAGGACGTTGAGGTTTTGCACGCCGTTGGCCGAGCCGCCCTTCCCGAGGTTGTCGAGCGCCGACACGCACACGGCGCGGCCGGTGCGGGGGTCGGCCACGACCGTGAGGTCGCAGTAGTTGGAGCCCACCACGGCGCGCGTCGTCGGCCGCTCGCCCTCGCCCAGGACCCGGACGAACGACTCGCCGGCGTAGAACTCGCGGTAGACGTTCAGGAGCTCGGCGGTGCCGAGCGGCGTGGCCAGCGGCACCGACGCGGTCGTGAACAGGCCGCGGGTGAGCGGCAACAGGTGGGGCGTGAACGACACCCGCACGCGTTCGCCCGCGAGCGCGGACAGCTCCTGCTCCATCTCCGCGGTGTGGCGGTGAGCGCCGATCGCGTAGGCCTGCACGTTCTCGTTGGCCTCGGTGAAGAGATACATCGGATCCACCTTGCGGCCCTGCGCCCCGGCGCCGCTCACGCCCGACTTGCCGTCGATCACGATGCCCTCGAGCCGCCCGAGGCCGTTCTTGAGCAGCGGCGCCGTCGCGAGGATGGCGCCCGCCGCATAGCAGCCCGGCGAGGCCACGAGCGAGGCCGCCGCGATCGCCTTGCGGTGCAGCTCCGGCAGCCCGTAGACGGCCTCGGCGAGCCCGGCCGGGTCGACGTGCGCTGTCTTGTACCAGGTCGTGTAGTCCGCCGCGTCGTGCAGGCGGTAGTCGGCCGAGAGATCGATCACCTTGCGGCCGCGCTTGCGCAGCACGGGCACCATCTTCTGCGACTCCATGTGCGGCAGCGCGAGGAACGCGACGTCGCACGCGCCGGCCAGCCACTCGGCGTCGAGATCGTGGAAGACCAGGTCGGTCAGGCCGCGCAGGTGCGGATAGACGCTGCCGAGCGGCTCGCCGGCGAGGCGCTCGGAGGTGACGCCCGTGAGCGTCACGCGCGGGTGCACGAGCAGGAGCCGCAGCAGCTCGGCTCCCATGTAGCCGCTGGCGCCGGCGACGGCGACGCGGATCGCGATTGTGCCGCCCACGCTACCGCTTGCTGTACTGGAACTTCTGGCGGGCGCCGGGCTGGCCGTACTTCTTCCGCTCGCGCGCGCGCGGGTCGCGGGTCAGCAGCCCCGCCTTCTTCAGCGGCTGCCGCAGCTTGTCGTCGAAGCGCGCGATCGCGCGCGCCAGCCCGTGGCGGACGGCGCCGGCCTGGCCGGTGGGCCCGCCGCCCTTGACGGTGGCGAGCACGTCGAACTGGCCGACGGTGTTCGTGATCGCCAGCGGCTGGGCGATGATCATCCGCAACGTCTCGCGCGGGAAGTAGTCCTCGAACGCGCGCCGGTTGACGACGATGTGCCCGGAGCCGGGCTTGATCCACACGCGGGCCACGGACGTCTTGCGTCGCCCCGTGCCGTAGAACCTGTCGAGCACCGCCGCCATTTACCGATCCTCCGCAGACGTGACCACCGACTTGGATGGACGCGACGTGTTCACCGCGAGCGCGGTCGGCTGCTGAGCGCTGTGCGGATGCTCGGCGCCGCGATAGACCTTCAGCTTCTTGGCCATCGCGCGGCCGAGCCGGTTTTTGGGGAGCATGCCCTGCACGGCCCACTCGATCACCCGCTCGGGGTGCTTGTCGAGCATCTGTTCGGCCGAGACGTCCTTGAGGCCGCCGATGTAGCCGGTGTGCCAGCGATACCGCTTGTCCTTCAGCTTGCGGCCGGTGAGGTGCACCTTGGAGGCGTTCAGCACCACGACATGATCACCGACGTCGAGGTGCGGGGCAAAGGTCGTCTTGTGCTTGCCCCGGAGGATCGTCGCCACCTGGGTGGCCAGGCGCCCCAGCACCTGTCCCTGGGCATCGACGACATACCACTTGCGCTCGATCTCGCTCATCACGGCCCTTTCGGCGTTCAATCCCCGGCGCTAAATAGGCGTTCTACCGGCAGAAATCGCAACGTCGGATGATAACGGACCCCGGGGGCCTCTGTCAATCCCGAGTCCGCGCGACGGCCACGTGGTACTGGGTCCACAGCAGCCAATCGAGCGGTCCCGGGTAGATGCGGGCCTCCAGCCACGCCGCGAGCCGCCGGCCGGGCTCGCCGCCGGCCTCGGCGAGCACCGGGACGTAGAGTCCCGACTTGTGCGACTCGCGGATCGCAAAGCCGGCCGCGTCGAGCTGGCGGCGCATCTCGCCCGCCGTCATCACGTTCACGTGCCCCGTCGGCAGGATCGGCTCGCGGTAGACCAGACGGACGACGTCGATCACGCCGGGAAGGAACGCGATCTTCGAGCAGACCTCGAGCGGGCTCCCGCGCTGGGGCGTCGAGAGCACGAGCACGCCGCCCGGCCTCAGCAGCCGGCGCATCCCCGCCAGCGCCGCGCGCGACTCGACGACGTGCTCGATCACCTCCGTGCAGAGCACGACGTCGAACGAGGCGGCGGGCAGCGCCGGCCGGCGGATGTCGTCCTGCACGACGGCGACGTTCGGGTGGTCGGCGGCGATGACGCGCGCCGCGGCCAGATACGCGTCGTGCACGTCGCTGACGGTGACGCGGTCGAACAGGCGCGCGAGGAGTGGCACGTACACGCCGGAGCCGGGACCGACCTCCAGGGCGGCGCCGCGCCGGCCGGCGGCCAGGCGCGTCAGTCGCTCGGCGATCCAGTCGCGCCGCGTGCAGTGCAGCCAGCGGCGCGTCGGGTTGCGGGACTCGTAGAGCGCGCGCTGGAGCGCGAGCAGCTCGTCGTGGGTGCTCACGGCGGGCGGCTCA
Organism: Candidatus Rokuibacteriota bacterium; assembly: GCA_003220225.1. Lineage (GTDB taxonomy): Bacteria > Methylomirabilota > Methylomirabilia > Rokubacteriales > CSP1-6 > AR12. The sequence continues at coordinate 63,191 of QHRU01000040.1, read as the reverse complement.
CGCGCGGCGGGCAGGGGCGCCGGTCTTGTCCGGCCACGGACACAGCGCGCGCACCGGGCAGACGGGGCAGGCCGGCTTCCTGGCCACGCACGTGCGGCGGCCGTGCGTGATCATCAGATGCGTGGCCTGCGTGAGCGACTCGCGCGGCAGCAGCGCGACCAGCTGGTCGTGGATCTCGTTGGGATCGTCCGAGCGCGCCAGGCCGAGCCGCTGCGAGACGCGGAAGACGTGCGTGTCCACGGCGAGGGCCTGGCCTCCAAAGGCGTTGCCGATGACGACGTTGGCGGTCTTGAGCCCGACGCCCGGCAGCTCGACGAGCGCCTCGAGGGCCTCGGGCACCTCGCCGCCGTGATGCTCGACGAGCGCCTTCGACATGCCAAGCAGCGAGCGCGCCTTGGCGCGGAAGAATCCGGTGGAGCGGATCTCCTTCTCGAGGCTCGGGGTGCGCGCCCGCGCCAGCTCGCGCGCCGTCGGGTACTTGCGGAAGAGCGCGGGCGTCACCATGTTCACGCGCTCGTCCGTGCACTGCGCGGAGAGGATGGTGGCGACGAGCAGCTCGAACGGCGTCCGGAAGTCGAGGGCGATCTTCGCGTCGGGATACGCGCGCGCGAGGAGATCCAGGATCTTCTTGGCCCGCGCCTGCTTCGCCGCACGACTCTCCGCCGCCATCCTCACTCCCCCACCCGGATCGCCTGCTCGCTCACGCTGACCCGCGCGACCTCCACCCGGAAGGGCAGGCGGTCCGCGATCTGCGGCGTCGGATCGTAGTTGCGTACCACCCAGTCGACGAGCAGCCGGGGCAGCGGCACCCAGCCGAGCCTCGCCCGGTCGACGGCGATCGCGAACGGCCGGTCGGCGGCCGGCACCAAGCGCACGCGGGCGGCGAGGTCGGGCCCGGGCTGCTCCACCACGAGGTCGATCGCGCCCGGCACGAGCTGGACGCGCGTGCCGCGGAAACCCTTGAGCCCGGCCACGAAGGCCTGCAGATCGGCTGCCGTGATCTCCATCTGCTCGAGCCGGAAGCGTCCCACGTCCAGCAATTCTGCGCGTCCGGCCTCGAGCGCATACGGGTTGATGAGGACGTCGGCGGCGACGAAGCGGAGGTGCTGGAGGCGGAGGGTCGCCGCGTCACGCTTGCGCAGCTCCCCGGCCGTGGCCGCGCGCGCCGTCACCTCCAGGCGCTGGATGCGACCGCGCGCGATCTCGGCGTCGTACGCGAGCCGGATCTCGAGCCCGTCCACGTCGCGCGCGACCTCGCCGACCCGCCGACGCATGGCCGCCTCGAGGCGCCGCGCGAGCGCCTCGGGCGGCGCCGCGGCGGGATCGGTGATCCGGCGCGCGCGCAACATACCCGTGGAGCCATCGGGCAGCGGGAACTCCGCGATCACCGGATACGCGCGCGCGAGCGCGGGATCGCGCGCCAGCCGCTCGATCACGCGCCGGCTCTTGGCCTCGCTGAAGTCGGGGCCCTGGTCGCCGCTCTTGAGGATCATGTAGTCGATGCCGAGGGGCTCGCCCTCCCACGGACGCGTGAACCGCAGCGGCAGCTCGTCACGGACCGCGTAATAGCGGAAGTTGCTGACCGAGAAGTAGTTGTCGTTCGGCACGACGCTCACCATCGCCGGCCGCCCCGCGCGATCCTGCACGATGATGCGGAGGAAATCGCGCTGGCGCCAGTCGCCCCCCGCGGGCGGGCTGGCGAGCACCCACGGCGTGCCGAGTCCCGGCAGCGTCACGGGCGGCGGCACCGCCCACGCGACGGCGGAAACCTGCAGGCCGCCGACGACCGCCAGCACGGCCAGCGCGACGCCGCGCAGTCGCGGGCCGAGCGCGGCGACCGCCAGTCCCGCGAGGGCGGCGGCCGCGGGCACGAGCGGCAGCGTGTAGCGGAGGTCCTTGTTGCGCAGGAGCATGAAGAGCGCGAGCGGCGCCAGGAACGCGACGACCACGAGCCCCTGGCGTCGCATCAACGCGACGACGATCCCCGCCACGAGCAGCACCGTCGCGAGGACGCCGAGCTGCACCGGCAGCGAGGTCGGATAGAACGCGAGCGCGACGGCTGAGAGGGTGGGCGGCTTGCCCTCCTCGGCCGCGTGGGTCACGGCGCGGAACGCGATCTGCCGCGGCATCCCGACGAGGCGCGGGCCGTACCACGGCAGGCTGACGGCGCCGGCCACGAGCGCGGCGAACGCCGCGTTGCCGAGCGCGGGCCGACTGCGCTCCTCGACGAGCAGCCAGACGACCGGCGGCAACAGATATGCGGCGAACGGCGGCTTGATGAGCATGCCGACGGCGAACACGCCGCCCGCCACCAGCGACCAGCCGACGCGGGTGAAGCCCTCGGTGCGGATCAGCACGAGAAGGGCGACGGCCACCAGCGTCGCCAGCGGCAGGTCGAGCTGAAAGCGCAGCGCGCTGAAGACGACGAACGGGGCCGAGCCGAAGATCCAGGCGGCGGCCACGCCCGCGGTGCCGTCAGCCAGCGCGCGGGCGAGGGCGTAGGTGGCGGCCATGCCGGCGCCGAGGAAGAGCAGCATGACGACCTGCGCGGCGGCGACGTCGGTCGGCATCAGCCGGTACGCGACGGCCGCGGCGCACGGCACGATGGGCGGGTAGAACGACGAGCGCTCGAGGATCATGCGCCAGTCGCCGGTGGCGAGGTCGCGCGCGCAGGCGACGACGCGCTGGAGGTGGTTGGCGTGGTCCCACTCCGGCGGGCGGTTGTCGATGGCCAGCCAGACGGCGACGCAGAGGGCGATCGCGAGCCAGGCGGCGCCCACGAGCGCCCATTCGCGGCCGGTGCCCGCCGCGGGCGCGCTCCACGGCGTCATTTCTTCAGGCGGGCGCGGATGGCGTCGATGCGGGCGCGCTGCTCGGCGGGCGAGAGCGCGAGCGGCTCGTGCGTGTGGGTCCAGACAGGCAGGCGCGGGACGGGATCGTCGGCGCGCCGCGGAACCAGGTGCCAGTGGATGTGCGCGAGCTGATTGCCGAGCAGCTCGTAGTTCATCTTCTTCGCCTCGTAGACGGTGGCGAGCGCGCGCGCCACCTGCGTCACGCCGTCCATCAGCGCGTTGCGCTCGTCCCGCTCGAGCTCCCACGGCTCCGCCGCATGGCGCTTGAGCACGAGCACCGTCCAGCCGGGGAAAAACTGGTCGGCGTAGAGATAGGCGTTGGCCGGGCCGCAGTCCGCGATGAACGTCTCGGCCGGCGGCCACTCGCCGCGGCAGGCCCGGCAGTCGGGGCTCACCGGGCGGCGAGGAAGTCGCCGAGGCGCCGCAGCCCTTCGCGGATGCGCTCGACCGACGAGGCATAGGAGAAGCGCAGGTAGCCCTCCGCGTTGCTGCCGAAGGCGGCGCCCGGCGTCACCGCGACGTGGGCGCGCTCGAGGATCTCGTAGGCGAAGGACACGGAGTCGCGCGTGAAGCGCCGCGCGTTGGCGAGCACGTAGAAGGCGCCCTCAGGTTCGAAGCCGACGCCGAGGCCGATCGCGCGCAGGCCGTCCACCATCGCGCGCCGCCGCTCGGCGAAGATGCGGCGGAAGCGCGCGGTCTCGTCGACGGCCTCGCGGAGCGCGGCCACGCCCGCCCACTGCACGAACTCGTTGGTCGAGATGAAGAAGTTGCCGTAGAGCGTCTGGAGCGAGCGGACGTGCTCGGGCGGGGCGATCACCCAGCCCAGCCGCCAGCCCGTCATCGCGAAGGCCTTCGAGAACCCGTTGAGCACGAACGCCTGGTCCGTGAACTCGAGAATCGAGCGGTCGCGGCCGCCCTCGGTGAGACCGTGGTAGATCTCGTCCGAGACGACGGCCACGCCGCGCTCGCGCGCGAGGGCGGCGAGGGCGGCCATGCGATCGGGCGCGAGCACGCTGCCCGTCGGGTTCGCGGGCGAGTTCACGACGATGGCTCTCGTGCGCGCGCTCAGGCGTTCGCGGATCGCCTCGGGGCGGTACTGGAACCGGTCCGCCTCGCTCACGTCGACCTCCACCGGCACGCCGTCAGCGTAGCGAATGAAGTTCGGATAGCAGGCATAGTAGGGATTCGACAGCACGACCTCGTCGCCGGGATCGAGCAGATGACCGAAGAGCAGGAGCATGGCCGGCGAGGTTCCCGGGGTGACGAGCACCTGGTCGGGCGAGACGCTCACGCCGTAGGCGCGCTCGTAGTGCTCGGCGATCGCCTCGCGCAGCTCGAGGAGGCCGAGGCTGTGCGTGTAGCGGGCGCGGCCGTCCTTGAGCGCCTTCTCCAGCGCGTCGCGCACCACCGGCGGCGCCTCGAAGTCCGGCTCGCCGTACTCGAGATGCACGACGTCGACGCCCGAGCGCTCGAGCGTGCCGGCGCGCTCGGCCACCTCCACCGCGAGGAACGGCTCGATCTCGCGGACCCGGCGCGCGAAACCACCCCTCACCGGCGGCGCTCCTCGCGCGCGACGCGCCACCGCGCCGCGAGCATCTGCCACAGCATGCGCGGGCCATCCGTGAAGACGCCGACCTTGCTGGCCGGCTGGTCCTCCCAGTTCACGGCCACCTCGACCACGCGCCACCCGCGCGCCCTGGCCCGCAGCAGCAACTCGACGTCGAAGCCGAACCCGGTCGTCGCGAGCCGCGGGAAGAGGTCCGCCGCCGCGGCCGCGCTGAACGCCTTGAACCCGCACTGCGAGTCCTGGATGCCCGCGAGGCCGAGCGACTCGGCCAGGCGGCTGAAGACGCGCCCGGCGACGACCCGGTGCCGGCGCGCACGCACGACGACGCCGGCGGCCGCCATCGCGCGAGAGCCGATCGCCACGTCCGCGCCCGCGGCCACCGCCGCCTCGAGCCGTTTCAGCTCGGCGATCGGCGTGGCGCCGTCGGCGTCGGTGAAGAGCCGCCAGGCGCCGCGCGCGGCCATCATGCCCGCGCGGACCGCCGCGCCCTTGCCGGCGTTGGGCTCCCGGCGCAGCAGCCTCACCCGAGGGCAGCGCGTGCCCACGGCCCGCACGACCTCGGGGGTGCCGTCGGTGGAGCCGTCGTCGACCACGATCACCTCCCACGGCTCGCCGCGCGTCACGAGGTAGGAGACGACTTCGTCGAGATAGCGCGGGAGGCGCGCCGCCTCGTTGAACGCGGGAATAACGACCGACCAGCGCGGCTCGGTCACAACGGCTCCGTCACGATGGAATGACCGACAGGTCGACCTGCCGCCGGCGACGCGCTACGCCCGTGGCGTGGGCGGCGCGCGCGACGCCCGCGGCGACCGCGGGAGCGACGGCCTTGTTGAACACGCTCGGGATGATGTACTCCTCGCTCAGCTCCGAGCGCCCGACGCAGGCGGCGATCGCCCGCGCGGCGGCCACCTTCATCTCGTCGTTCACCGTCCGCGCCCGCGAGTCGAGGAGGCCCCGGAAGAAGCCGGGGAAGCAGAGCACGTTGTTGATCTGGTTCGGATAATCCGAGCGGCCCGTAGCCATGACGCGCACGTGGTCCTGGGCCTGCTCCGGCTGGATCTCGGGCACCGGATTGGCCATGGCGAACACGATCGGGTCGCGCGCCATGCGTTTGAGGTCGCGGACGGTCAGGATACCCGGCACCGACAATCCGATGAAGACGTCCGCGCGCGCGAGGGCGTCGGCGAGCCGCCCCTTGACCTGGCGCGGGTTGGTGGCACCGGCCACCCAGCGCTTCATGAAGTCCATGCCTTGGGCGCGCCCGCGATAGATCGTGCCGTGCTCGTCCACGCCGATGATGTCGCGCACACCGCTCGACAGGAGGATCTTGATGGTCGCGGTGCCGGCGGCGCCGACGCCCGTCACAACCACGCGGAGCTTCTTGAGGTCCTTCTTCACGATGCGCAGCGCGTTGAGCAGCGCCGCCAGCACGACGACGGCGGTGCCGTGCTGGTCGTCGTGGAAGACGGGGATGTCCAGTTCCTTGCGCAGCCGCTCCTCGATCTCGAAGCAGCGCGGGGCCGCGATGTCTTCGAGGTTGATGCCGCCGAAGCCCGGTGCCAGGTACTTCACCGTCTCGACGATCTTGTCCGGCTCCTTCGTGGCCAGGCAGATCGGGAAGGCGTCGACGTTGGCGAACTCCTTGAAGAGCATCGCCTTGCCTTCCATGACCGGCAGCGCCGCCTCGGGGCCGATGTCGCCCAGCCCGAGCACGGCCGTGCCGTCGGTGACGACGGCCACGGTGTTCTGCTTGATCGTGAGCGAGAACGCGCGCTGCCGGTCCTCCTTGATGGCCAGGCTGACGCGCGCCACCCCGGGCGTGTAGGCCATCGAGAGGTCGTCGCGCGTCCGCACCGGTACCTTGCTCTGGACCTCGATCTTGCCGCCGAGGTGCATGAGGAAGGTGCGGTCGGAGATGTTGACGACGCGGACGCCGGCCAGCTGCTTGAGCCGGTTGACGATCTGCATGCCGTGCACGCTGTCGCGCGCGTTGATGGTGATGTCGCGGATGATCCGGTCGCGACCCGACTCGACCAGGTCCACCGCGCCGATGTCGCCGCCGGCGTTGCCGATGGCCATGGCGACACGGCCGAGCATGCCGGTGCGGTTCTGTATCGCCAGGCGGACGGTCAGGCTATAGCTGGCGCTCGGCGCCACCGTGGACATTCTTCGCTTCTACCCTCGCCCGCCGAGCCAAGTCAACTTGGCGCGGCCCCCCCCGGTTCACAGGGAACCCGGGGCCCGGTCCTCGGCGTTCCTTAGTGGCGCTCTCGCGCGTCGGCGGATGAACGTCTCGTCAGTCCCGTTGTAGAACACGCTCGACAGTCTGAGACGAATTGGCGGGCCCATACCCGGGGGACAAGGACCTCGGCGCCCACGATTCCCCGGCCGAAAAAGGATAGCAGAGCAATCAAGACCTGAATACATGAAGAGAAATTCCCATCTGACTGTTGGCCCAAGGTCCCATGGCGCATCGGAGACGTAGGCCTTACAACCGGTTAGGAAAAGTTGGGAATCCTTGGCCTGCTTCTTGAACTCTCCTCCGGCGCAAAGAAACGTTCCGGAGGCGCACAGCATCATACAGGCAAACGCAAGCCGGTGACACCATGACATTTCGCGAGCAGGCGCAGGAGAATCACAACAGCGAGGCGGAGCACCTCGTCCCCGCAGCCGCCCTGGCCACCGAGGAGGAGACCCCGCCCGCCACGATCCACGACGACGACGAGGTCCAGCCCGTCCCCGAGGAGGCGCTCACGCCGCTCCCGGCGAAGGGCGAGGACCCGGTCCGTCTATACCTCAAGGAAATCGGCAAGGTTCCCCTCCTAACGGCCCAGCAGGAAGTCCAGATCGGCCGGCGGATCGAGGTCGGCCAGATCGCGCTCCGCCGCGGGCTCGCGGGCATCCCGCTGGCCGTTCGGGCGCTGCTGGACGTGGGCGACCGGCTCCGTCACAACGACATCGCGGCCGACGACGTGATCGTGCTGCCCGAGGGGGGCGAGCTGGAGGCCAAGGAGATCCGTCCCGTCCTCCTGGCGTTCGGCCGCATTCGCCGCCTGGAGCGTAAGATCGCGCGGCTCGAGGAGTCGCTGGGCGACAAGCGCCGCTCGGCGTCGTGGCGCGCCAGCGTCCAGAAGCAGATCGCGACCTATCGCGCGGGGATCCAGAAGACCGTCGCCGACATGCCGCTCAAGCCGGCGCTTATCGACGACCTTGTCGGCAAGGTGCGGCGCCTCTGCCAGCGCATCGATGCCCTGGCCCAGGAGTCGCGCCGCAACCGGACGACCGCGCCGGCGAAGGAGCTCAAGCGGCTCGAGTCGGAGGCCGGGCTACTCCGCAAGCAGCTTCAGACCCTGCTGGCCGAGATCGAGACGAGTGACCGCACGGTGCGCCAGGCCAAGCGCGAGCTGATGGAAGCCAACCTGCGCCTCGTCGTCTCGGTGGCCAAGCGCTACCTGGGCAGCGACCTGTCGCTGCTGGACCTCGTCCAGGAGGGCAACATCGGCCTCATGAAGGCCGTGGACCGGTTCCAGTACCGGCGTGGGTTCAAGTTCTCGACCTACGCGACGTGGTGGATCCGTCAGGCCATCACCCGCGCGATCGCGGACCACTCGCGCACCATCCGGATTCCGGTGCACATGGTCGAGACGCTCAACCGCATCTCGCGCGTCAACCGCAACATGGTCAACGAGATGGGTCGTGAGCCCACACCCGAGGAGCTGGCGCAGCGCACGGGCGTGCCGGCCAAGAAGGTGCGGCTCATCCTCGAGTCGTCGCGCAAGCCGCTGTCGCTGGAGACGCCGATCGGCGAGGACAGCGAGCTCGGCGATTTTCTAGAGGACAAGTCGGCCGGCTCGCCCAACGACACGCTGATGGGTCAGGACCTCACGACCCAGGTCGAGCGCGCGCTGGCCACGCTGTCGCCGAAGGAGAAGGAGATCCTGCGCCTCCGGTTCGGCATCGGCGAAGAGGGGGAGCACACGCTCGAAGAGGTCGGCAAGCGCTTCGCGGTGACGCGCGAGCGCATCCGGCAGATCGAGGCCAAGGCGCTCCGCAAGCTGCGCCACCCGCTGCGCGGGCGCAACCTCAAGGCCTTCGTCGAGAATTAGCCGCTCGTGAACGGGCGGGGGTGGCGGCAGGGCCGCCCCCGTTCGGGCACGCAAATCGACCGTGCCCGCGGCGGCCGTTCTCGTGATGACTTCGGTCGGCGACCGCACAGCGGATGCCGCGGCGGCCGTTCGGCTCGCGAATCGACCGGACGGTGCGCCGGTCAGCGGGCACCGATTCCGGGCCGGGTCCGACGCGTTACCCGAAACACGGCCCTCACGGGGGGCGGCCCTGCCGCCGCCCCCCGGCCCTTACCCGCGGCGGCTGTTCTCGCGATGACCTCGGTCGGCGACCGCGCGGCGGATGCCGCGGCGGCCGTTCGGCTCGCGAATCGACAGGACGGCGCGCCTGTCAGCGAGCACCGATTCCGGGCCGGGTCCGACGCGTTAGCCGAAACACGGCCCTCACGGGGGCGGCCCTGCCGCCACCCCCGCCCTCACCCGCGGCGGCTGTTCTCGCGATGACCTCGGTCGGCGACCGCGCGGCGGATGCCGAGGCGGCCGTTCGGCTCGCGAATCGACCGCCACCCTGCCGCGGCGAGAGTCTCGGTCAGGTGCCCAACTCGGTCACGACGGTCCGCCAGAGCGCGCCCAGCTCGCTGGGGCCTGGACTGGAGGGCTGCTTGCGGACCGCGGTGTGAACCATGACGAGACGACTGGTGGGATCGACCATGATCGTCTGACCGCGCACGCCGAGGAGGGCGAACATCGGCCGCTCCCCCGGGAAGATCCAGGTCTGGTAGCCGTAGCCGAAGAACGGCGTCGCGACGCCCGGCTTGACATGACCTTGCTCCGGCCGCACGCGAGTGGCCTCCGCGATCCAGGCAGACGGGATGATCTGTCGACCCCGCCAGTTGCCGTCGTGCGCGAGCAGCAGTCCCAGCCGCGCGTAGTCTCTCAGCACCGCGTTGATGCAGCAGTAGGTCGCTTCCTGGCCTGTGCGATCCACGAGCCACGTGGCGTCAGCCTCGGCGCCCATCGGCTGCCAGATCTTCTCTGACAGGTAGTCGGCGACCGGCCGGCCGACGGCATTGCGCAACACGAGGCCCAGGACCTGCGTCTCCACCGAGGCATAGGAGAACTTGGCGCCGGCCGGCAGCACGCGCTGGTCGTACGGGGTCACCGCCTCCACGCCGCCGGAGCCGACCTGTCGGAAGGTGTCGGCCGAGAGCCGCGCCACGTCGTCCCGGCCCGAATACTCCTCGACGAACCGGACCCCCGAAGACATCTGCAGCAAGTGGCGGAGCGACGTCCGACCGTATTCGGTCCCGGCGAGCGCAGGCACATAGACGGCGGCGGGATCGTCGACGGAGCGGATGCGGCCCTCTGCGATCGCGATGCCGACCAGCATCGAGGTGACGGTCTTCGCCATCGACCACGAGGTGAATCGATGGCGATCGTTGCGCCCGTACTGGTAGCGCTCGATGAGGATCGTGTCGCCACGCGCGACGAGGAGCCCGGTGGCCGGGTTGCGCGAGAGGTACCGGTCGAGGTCCGCGGCCGCGCCCTGGTAGTAGTACTGGATCGCCGGCTCCGAGGCTGCGCGCCCCAGCCGCGACGGCGTGGCGGCACGCCGGACGAGCCGGCCCTCGAACACCTGGTCGAGCTGGCTGTGGGAGCCGACCAGGAACGGCGTGCGGAAGAAGCTCGTGCGATCGCCGGTCGGGTGGCCGTCGCTCGCTCCGTAGTCCTCGGCGTCCGGACCGCTCGGCGCGAAGCGCGGCGCGGGCGCGGAAGCGGCCGGCGAGCCCGAGGCGATGCCGTCGCGCGCGCCGGGCGCCCCGGGCGCCGCGCATCCGGCGAGCAGGCTGACGAGCGTGCATGCGGCCGCAACGGCCTTCATCGTGGCCGGCATCGTAGCACTCTGGGAATCTCAGCGTTCGGTGGAGAGCGCGCGGAAGTCGGCGAGCAGCTGGGCGAGCTCGGCCGCGGGCAGCGCCGGCGTCATCGGTCGGCCGATCGGGATCGCACCGCGGGGATTCTCCAGCAGCCGCACGACCTCGCGGGGCGAGATCTCCTGGTAGCGATAGCGCTTGTCGCGCAGACGTAGCGTCCGCCCGACCGGGACGACGTCGGCCGCCGCGAGCCGCACGCCTTCTCCGACGACCAGATCGAGTCGCGCTCGTACGTCGTGATCACGACGACATCGAGAGCCGGGACGCCGAGCGCGTCGAGCGGCGCGGAGGTCAGCAGCAACGGGATGTAGCAGGGCTCGCAGCCCGTCACCCTGTCGGCGAGGAACAAAATAGTAGGCGTGGCGATACTGAGCCGGCTGCGCGGACACCGTGGTGGCCCAGAGCAGGACGGCGGCAAGCGCGATCCTCACCCCGTCCCTATAGCACGCGGAGGGCGCTATCATCTGGCGCAACCCCGTCCACCAGGAGGAGCGGCCATGAGTGCGAACAGGTTCTCGATCGTGCTGGGCGCCCTGCTGGTCCTCCTCCTCGCGGGTATCGGCGTGGCCCCGGCTCAGCCGGGGCCGATCAGGATCGGCTTCGTCACCGACCTCACCGGGCCGGCGGCGCAGGCGGCCAAGGACATGGTCAACGGCCTGACGCTGTACCTGGACGAGATCGGCTCGCAGATGGCGGGGCGGAAGGTCGAGCTGATCGTGGAAGACAGCCAGGGCCGGCCCGACGTCGCGCTGACCAAGCTGCGCAAGATCGTCGAGCACGACCGCGTCCACATCGTGGCCGGCGTGCTCTTCGGCCACATCGGCTACGCGATGGCCCCGAAGGTGGAGGAGTACCGCATCCCGGCGCTCTTCACCGTCGCGGCCTCGGACGACCTCACGCAGCGGCTCAAGTACCGCTGGGTCATCCGGACCGGGTGGGCGTCGAGCCAGCCCTCCCACCCCTTCGGTGAGTACGCCGCCAGGACGCTCGGCTATCGCAAGGTCGCCGTCGTCGCCTCCGACTACGCGTTCGGCTGGGAAGTCGTCGGTGGATTCCAGCGCACGTTCGAGGAGAACGGCGGCCAGGTGATCCAGAAGCTCTGGGCCCCGCTCGGCGTCATGGATCTCTCGCCGTACATCGCGAAGATCCGCCGGGACGCCGACGCGGTCCTGACGATGATCGCCGGCGCCTCGACGCTGCAGTTCCTCAAGCAGTACGAGGAGGCGGGGCTGAAGGCCAGGATCCCGCTGATCGGCGGCGGCCCGGCCGTCGACGAGGCCCTCCTGCCGTCGATGGGCGACGAGGCCCTGGGCGTCGTCACTCCGCTCATCTACAGCGGCGCGCTCGAGACGCCCGCCAACCGGCGCTTCGTCAAGGAGTACCGCGCGCGCTTCGGCAAGGTCCCCTCCTACTTTTCGGAGACGAACTACACGAGCGGACGCTGGATCAACGAGGCGGTCAAGGCGCTCGGCGGCAACGTGGAAGACCGCGAGAAGCTGCTGGCGGCGCTGCGGAAGGTCGAGATCGCCGACGCGCCGCGGGGGCCCGTCAGGCTCGACACGTACGGCAATCCGATCCAGAACGTCTACTTCAGGAAAGTGGAGCGCAACCGAGAGGGCGAGCTCCAGAACACCGTGATCGTGACGATCCCCGCCGTCTCGCAGTTCTGGAAGTACAGCCCGGATGCCTTTCTCCGGCAGCCCGTCTACAGCCGCGACGTCCCGCCCTGCCGCTACTGCTGAGCCCGCGCTCAGCCGGGGCGGCCCCGCGCGAGCGGCACCGCGAGCGGGATGATCACGAGCAGGGCGGCGAGCGCGTTCACGGCGAAGGCCAGGGGCGCGCCCACGCTGGCCGCCAGCAGGCCGATGGCCAGCGTGCCGAGCGGCTGCGTCCCGATGCACGCCGACAGGATCCCCATCGCCCCGCCCCGCACCCGCTCGGGCGCCGAGAGCAGCACGAGCGTGCTCTGCATCGCGGCGAACCCCGACTCCGCCGCGCCCATGACGACCAGCAGCGCGACGCACGCGAGGAACGAGCGCGAGCCGGACAGCGCCACGAGGAGGACCGGCGCCACGAGCACGGAGGCGGCGAACAGCGTGCGCTGGGCGAACTGACCGCCTCGCGAGGCGATCATCAGCGCGCCGAGCAGCGCGCCGCAGCCGTCGGCCGCGACGAGCGCGCCGAGCGCGGTCGGGCCGACGGCCAGGACGTCGCGCGCGAAGACGGGCAGCATGTGCTGGTAGGGAAAGAACAGCGTGTTCATCGCGACGGTGACGAGCAACACGCCGCGCACGGTCGGGCTCGTCCACGCCGCCTGCAGACCCGTACGCAGGCTCGCCACCACGGACGTCGGCGCACCGCCGCCCGGACCGCCGAGCCGCCCGACGAGACCGCGGGATGCGAGCAGCCCCGCCGTGTACACGAGCGCCATGACCAGATACGACGCGGCCGGGCCCAGCCGCGCGAGGCAGACGCCGGCGGCCAGCGGGCCGAGCATCTTGGCGATCTGCATCGAGACGGTCTCGAGCGAGACGGCCTGGGCGACGCGCGAGGCGCCGAGGATCGTGTAGAGCGCGGTGCGGCGCGCCGGGAAGTCCAGCGCCCACATCGCGCCAAACACGATCTCCAGCGCGACCAGGGGCCAGTAGCCGCCCGCGCGGCTGGCGAAGATCGCGGCGAGCGCGAGCGCCGTCACGAGACCGACCGACTGCGCGGCCAGCAGCACCCGCCCGCGCACCATGCGATCGGCCACGATGCCGGCGAAGGGCCCGACGGCCATCAGCGGGGCCGCGCGCGCGAATGCCGCGAGACCGACCATGAAGGGCGAGCCGGTGAGCTGGAGCGCCAGCCATCCGACCGTGACGAGGTCCATCCAGCGCGCGACATTGACGCAGAGGCCGGAGACCCAGAGCCGACGGTAGCTCGGCTCCTGGAGGACCTCGGCCACCACCAGCCGCCCCGCCAGCGCGGCGACCGGCGAGAGGCTCACCGGGTCAGGACGGCCACGATGCGGCCGGCGCGCCTCACAGCCCCCGGCACGACGTGAACACGGCCAGGAGGATCACCAGACCGGCGGGGACGAGGGTCACGACCACCGACAACGCCGTGCCCAGCGTGAACGCGATCGGCCCGAACACGGGGGTGCTGACGCGCCACACCTTCGCCACGAGCAGCTCGAGGATCCATCCGCCCGTGTAGAAGATGTTCGCCACGATCAAGTACGCGGCGACCGCGATGACCACGAGCAGCGGCGGGCTCGGCAGCCCGAGCGGCACGCCGCGGCTGCGCTCGCACCCGAAGGCGACCGCGAAGAACACCCCGAGGCTCAAGACACCGGTCGCGCCCACGATCATGTTGTACGGCAGCCGCCGCAGCTCCCACCAGGCGACGACGTGCGCCGGATGCGACTTCTCGAGCCGGTGCGCGAACAGCCAGCCGGCGAGACGCCACGAGATCCGCAAGAGCGGCGCCGGCCTCATGACGACGGGGCGCCGCCCCAGCGCCTGACCTGGCGCCGCGCGAAGAACAGGATGATCAGCGGCAACCCGAACGCCGCCAGCACGACGCTGAGCCACTCGTTGCGCAGCCGGTCGTTGATGTCGCCGGGCAGGCTCTCCCTCGGATCGGCGACGAGGTACCGGACGAGCACCGTGTCTCCCGGCTTCAGGTGACCGCACGCCGGAATGCCGTAGCCGGCGTTGCCGCGCCCGGCGTAGGTGCGATCGTCGACCCGGAACTCGTAGGCCACCGCTCCATGATTACCGCAATCGGTGGACGTCACCTGTGCCCGGGCGCTGGCGCCGTGGGCCTCGAGGCGGGAGTAGTGGGGCAGGTTCAGCGAGCCGACGAACACGCCGATCGCGAGCGCGCTGGCGACGTAGAGCGCGGGCGGAAGCAGCTTGCTATTCGTGGCCGGCCTCGATGCGATACGTCGCCTTCAGCCGCGCCCGCGCCTCGACGGCCATGATCAGCGTGCGCCCGCCCATCGCTCCCGCCTCACACCGGCATGACGCCGTGCTTGCGCCATGGGCGGTCGACCCGTTTGGTGCGGGCCATCTCGAGCGCCCGGATCAGCGTCGGTCGGGTGTCGCGCGGATCGATGACGTCGTCGATGAGGGCGGCGCCGGCGGCGATGTAGGGGCTGATGAGCTGGCGGAACTGCTCGACCTTCTTCGCGCGCTCGGCGTCCGGCTCGGCGGCGGCGGCGATCTCCTTGCGGAAGACGATGTTGGTCCCGCCCTCCGGCCCCATGACGCTGATCTCGGCCGTCGGCCAGCCCACGATGAGATCAGGCTCGTAGGCGCGGCCGCACATCACGAAGTAGCCGGCGCCGTACGCCTTGCGCATCACCACCGTCAGCTTGGGCACCGTGGCCTCGCTCACCGCATAGAGCATCTTGGCGCCGTGCCGGATGATGCCGGCGCGCTCGACTTTGCTGCCGACCATGAAGCCGGGCACGTCCTGGAAGAACACGAGCGGAATGCCGAACGCGTCGCACAGCATGATGAAGCGCGCGGCCTTGTCGGCGGCGTCGATGTCGAGCGCGCCCCCGAGCACCATCGGCTGGTTGGCGACGACGCCGACGGCACGGCCGTTCAGCCTCGCGAGCGCCACCACGATGTTCTTGGCCCAGCCCGGCTTGATCTCGAAGAGCCGGCCGTGGTCCACCACCGCGCGCAGCACCTTCTTGACGTCGTAGGCGCGGCGCGGGCTGTCGGGCAGGATCGTCAGCAGCGCCTCGTCGCGGCGCTCGGCGGCGTCCTCGCACGCGATCACCGGCGGCGGCTCCTGGTTGTGTGATGGGAAGTACGACAGGTACTCCTTCACCACGCGCAGGCAATGCTCGTCGTCCTCGACCTCGAGGTCGCCCACGCCGGAGATCTCGCAGTGGACCTTGGAGCCGCCCAGCTCCTCGGCGGTGATGTCCTCGCCGACCACCGCCTTGACCAGCGGCGGCCCGCCGAGCGCCATGTTGCTCGTCCCCTTCACCATCGGCACGAAGTCGGCGAGGGCCGGGATGTAGGCGGTGCCGGCGGCGCCGGGGCCCATCATCGCCGCCACCTGCGGCACCACGCCCGACATGATCGACTCCTCGCGGAAGAGCAGGCCCGAGCCGGCGAACCAGCGCGAGCCGATCGCCTCCTGGATCCGCGCGCCCGCGGAGTCGATCAGCCAGATCATCGGGATCCGCTTGGTGTAGGCGATCTCGCGCGCGCGGTTGCACTTCGCCTCGGCGTTGCGGCCCATCGAGCCGGCCATGACCGTGAAGTCGTACGCGATGACGGAGGCCAGCCGCCCGTCGATCTTGCCGAAGCCGGTGACGACGCCGTCCGCCGGCGTCACCTTGCCCTCCAGCTCGGGGGCGATCCCGGCGTGGGTCGCGTGCACCCCGATCTCGGTGAAGGTGCCGGCATCGAAGAGCCGGTCGATCCGCTCGCGCACCGTCAGCTTGCCGGCGGCGTGCTGCTTGTCGACGGCCGCCTTGCCGCCCATCTGCTCGGCGCGCTCGCGCCGGGCGGCCAGGTCGTCGGCGTGCTCCTTCATCCCCATCCCTAGCGCATCTGTCCCGTCCGGGCCAGGATCCAGGTGTTGATGCCGGTGTCGGGCGGCGAGCCGCTGAGCATCGTCACCATGGTAGCGATCTCGCTGCGATGGTGGGTCGCGTGATTCGCGACGTGCTGCAGGAGCGGCCCGAGCGGCGCGCTGAAGGCCTTGCCCTCCGTGTTCTTGTACGCCACCGCGCGCGAGAGGTCGGCCTCCGTCAGCGCGGCCACGAAGGCTTGCTGCTCGGCCTCGAGCGCGTCCCACTTGGCGCGCACGATGGCCATCGTCGGCAGGTCGGCCCCCGGCAGGTTCGTCGGCGACGTGCCCTTCCAGCGGCTCAGCCACACCCAGTCGGCGCCGTACAGGTGCGCGAACATCCGCGTCACCTTGGAGTGGCTGAACTGCGCGCCGACGTCCCGCGCGCACGCCTGCTCGCCCAGCGCGGCGGCGAAGTCGAAGAGCCGGCGGTTCGCCCAGCGGTGATAGTCGTAGAGATCGCGGATCATCCCCACGCTCATCGTGCCCTCCTCCTCTGATCGCTCATCCAGGCTCATGGCTACTCCAGCACCACCACCGTCTCGCCCTCCTGCACGGTCTGTCCCTCGCGCACCCGGATCTCCTTGACCGCGCCGGCGCGCGGCGCCTCCACCGGGATCTCCATCTTCATCGACTCGAGCACGATCACGGGATCGCCGGCGGCGACCTTGTCGCCGACCTTGGCGGTCACCTGGAACACGACCCCGGTGATGTGCGCCTTGATCTCCTCAGCCATGGAACGCTCCTTGTTCGACCATCTGAGTGTGCACGCGGCCGCGGCGAAAGTCCGCATGCGCGGTGATCGTGCGGAGCAGCGGCAGCGTGGTCTTCACGCCCTCCACCACGCACGTGTCCAGCGCCCGCGCCAGACGCTCGATCGCCTGGGCGCGGTCGGCGCCGCGCGCGATGAGCTTGAAGAGCAGCGCGTCGTAGTGGACGGAGACGACGCTGCCCTCGACCACACCCGACTCGAGCCGGATCCCCTCGCCCCCGGGCAGCGCCAGCCGCGTGATCGTGCCCGGCGAGGGCAGGAAATTCCTGGCCGGGTCCTCCGCGTAGACGCGCACCTCGACGGCGGCGCCGCGCGGCTCGATCGTCTCCTGCGTGAAGGGCAGCGGCTCGCCGGCGGCCACGCGCAGCTGCGCGGCGACGAGGTCGAGGCCGGTGATCTCCTCGGTGACCGGGTGCTCCACCTGCAGCCGCGTGTTCATCTCCAGGAAATAGAAGCCGCCCTGGGCGTCCACGAGGAATTCGAGGGTGCCGGCGTTCACGTAGCCGATGGCGCGCGCGCCCGCGACGGCGGCCTCGGTCAGCCCGCGCCTGATGCGCGCGTCGAGGTTCGGCGCCGGCGATTCCTCGACGAGCTTCTGGTGGCGGCGCTGGATCGAGCACTCGCGGTCGTGCAGGTGCACGACGGTGCCTTTCGTGTCGCCGAAGACCTGCACCTCGACGTGGCGCGGCGCCTCGAGATAGCGCTCGACGTAGACCTGGCCGCTGCCGAACGCGCTCTGCGCGCGCCGGGTCGCCGTGGCGAACGCGCCCGCCAGCTCGTCCGCCGACGCCACCTTCGCCATCCCGATGCCACCGCCGCCGGCGGCCGCCTTGAGGATGACCGGATAGCCGAGCCCGCCGGCGACGCGCTCGGCGCTCGCGGCGTCCGCGACGGGCTCCGGGCTGCCGGGCACGATCGGCACGCCGGCGGCGGCCATGCGGCGGCGCGCCTCGGGCTTGTCGCCCATCGCGCGGATCGCCTCCGCCGAGGGCCCGATGAACGTGAGCCCGGCCCGAGCGCACGCCTCGGCGAAGCGCCAGCTCTCGGAGAGAAAGCCGTAACCAGGATGTACCGCCTCGGCGCCCGACTCGCGGGCCGCGGCGAGGATTCGCTCGACGCTCAGGTACGACTCGCGCGCCGGCGCCGGGCCGAGCAGCACCGCGTGATCCGCGTCCTTCACGTGGGGCGCGTCGCGATCGGCCTCGGAGTAGACGGCGACGGTGCGCAGTCCCAGCGCGCGGCAGCCGCGGACAATGCGACGCGCGATCTCCCCGCGGTTGGCGACGAGGACGGTGCGGAACACGCTCAGGGAGCGGCGGAGACGGGCTCGGTGGAGACCAGGTCGCCGGCGGCGATGCGCCAGCCCGACGTCGTCTGCGTCCAGCGGAGCTGGACGAAGCCGATCGCGCGCGGGCTTTCGATCCGCAGCTTGACCATCTGCTGGCGGCCGATCGCGGCGAGACCGACGACGCGCGTGCTGGTGATCCCGCCCGCGAGGGGGGCGAAGGCTGCGCTCAGCGCGTCGCGCGCCCCGGGCTCGACCCACTCCGCGGCGCCCGCGGCGTCACCCGACTCCAGCGACTCGCGATGGTCGTTCACGGCGGACGCGAGATCGGCGGACAGCGCGGCGGGATCGAAGTCCGGCGGAACCTGGACGAGATCGGGAGCGACGATCTCGGGGGCCACGTCGAGCAGCGCGGGGTCCACGAGCGGCGCCGGCGCGTCGCCCGTGACGCCGCCGGCCTTCTCGAGCGCCGCGAGCAGGCGCCGCGCGCAGTCGGCGACGCGCGCGCGGCCGGCGGCGTCGCGCGCGAGCCGGTCGAGCACGATCGCGCCGGCGGCGGCGTGGCGCCGCTCCTCCTCCAGGCAGCGGGTCAGGATGCGCCGGGTCGGCGGCTCGTACACGGCGTTCGTCGACGCGAGGTGACGCGCGTAGACCGTCACGAGGTGCGGCTTGAGCACGGCGTAGACGCCGACGATGCGCTCGAGCGTCTGCCGCGGACCCTCCGGACTCTCGAGCATCTCCGTGAAGGCGACCATCGCGTCGTTCGCCGGCTCCGATTCGTGCGCCGCCGCGCGCAGCTCGGGCAGCCGCCGTCCCCAGAGATCCGCGTGCTGGGCGCAGTCCCACACGTGGCGGCCGAACAGCAGCTTGGCGGGCAGCTCGGGCGTCAGCGCGATCCAGCCGCCGAGCACGCGCATCATGCGCTCCTCGGCGTACCGGTAGTTGCGGATCCGCCGCGCGGAGTCGTCGACGGAGAAGTGGCCCGCGAGGTGGTGGGAGCTCAATACACCTGCGAGCGCTGCGTGCTCTTGATGAGCCGCTCGATCTCCTCGTCGGTGAAGCCCGCGAGCTTGCGCGCCTCCTTGGCGATCGAGATCGGCACCACCTCGTGGTGGCCGTCCTGGCGGCTGCCGCCCAGGTTGAAGCGCTCGTCGATCGTCTCCTGAAACTCGATGGCCTTGCGCCGGCGCTCGGCGTCGCCGCGCGTCAGCTCGTTGAGCCAGCGCGAGCCCATGCGCACGTGCGTGATCTCGTCGGCCAGCACGTAGTCCACCGACTTCTCGATGATCGGATCGCCGATCTTCTGCGCGATGTGAATGAGCTGGTTGAAGACGTCGCACGCCAGGCCCTCGAGACCGCGGTTGACGCCGGCCACGCGGGCGGCGGCGTCTTCCGCGCACGCGCAGCGCCAGAGGATGGTGGACTCCGGGAACTCGCCCACCCGGCCGCCGAGGTGCTCGAGCAGGCCGAGGTAGGTCTCGACGTGGCGCGACTCGTCCCACACCTGCCGCGCCATGTCCAGCGTGAACTCCCACGGCGCCTCCGGGAAGTCGTAGACGGTGCGGCCGGCGCCCTCCATCGCCTGGAGCTCGCCGACCATGATGCCGTGCACGCGCTCGCGAATGGACTCTCGGCTCGCGAGGTCGGGGAACGGCGGCAGACCCTGCTCGACCTTCAGCTCGCCGACCTCGCGCGCACGCATGCGCACGAAGCGGTCCTCGCGCGCGAGCTTGTCGTAGGCGATCGGTCGATCCATGCGTTGGCCTCCGGGGCGAATGAACCGCTGTTCAGCGAGTGTAGCCGATGCGCCGACGGCCCGCAAATCGCGCTCACGCGATCCGCCGCGGCGCCCCCTGGCGCACCGCCTCGAGGAACTGCTGCGCGGCCGGCGACAGCGAGCGCCTCGTGCTCTCGATGAGACTGATCTCGCGGACGAGCATCGGATGCTCGATGACGCGCGCCCGGAGCGCGGCCGCCTGCGTGGCGGCCTCGTCGGCGGCCGAGTACGCGAGCACCGCGACGCCCAGGCCGGCCTTGACGAGCCCGAGCGCCGTGGACACGTAGCTCGCCTCGTAGGCGGGCGCGACCCCTTTGCCGATCGACTCGAACGCCTGGTCGACCAGCGTGCGAACGCTGTATTCGCTGTCCATGAGGATGAGCGGCACCGTCAGCAGATCTTCCAGGCGCACCGCGGCACGCTGCTCGAACGGGTGCCCCGGCGGAAAGACCGCACTCATCGGGTCGGACAGGAGCGGCGAGCACCGCAGCTCGGGGTCGCGCTTCGTCGGGCTGCCGATCCCGAAGTCGGCTTCGCCCGACTTCACGAGCGCCGTCACGCGCTGCGCGACACCGTCACGCAGCCGCACGACGATGCCGCGGTGGCGGGCTTTGAAGGCCGCGATGATCGCGGGCAGCAGCGTCGACGCCGCGGACGGCAGGGCGGCGACGGTGACGACGCCGCGTCGCCGTCCCGCGACGTCGCGGGCATTGACGGCCACCGCGTCGATCTCGCCCAGCACGCGCGCGACGACCGGCAGGAACTCGCGCCCGATCTGCGTCAGCGCCACGGAGCGCGTGGTGCGATCGAGCAGCCGCACGCCGAGCGCCTCCTCGAGATGGCGGATGCGGACGGTGAGCGCGGGCTGCGACATGTTCAGCGCCTTGGCGGCACGGGTGAAGTTTCCGAGACGGGCGACGCCCAGAAACGCCTCGAGCTCACGGAGGGTGAAATTCATAGCGGGACTATATGACTGCAATAACAAATATTCAATTGCCTGAACGCCGGCGGCCGGTGCACTCTCCCGGCGCGCGCTGAGCGGAGCCCCTCGCGCTGAGGAGAACGTGAATGAACGCACGAACGCGCTGGACGGCTTCCTGTCTGCTCGCGATCCTCGCCCTGCTTGCCGTGTGCGGCTCGCCCGGCACCGCCGACGCCCGCATCGTCAGGATCCAGGTCACGGCCACCGAATCGCCGACGTTTGGCGGCTATTCGTGGCCGGGCGTCGGACAGTACGAGAAGGTCGTCGGCAAGGCGTTCGGCGAGGTCGATCCCTTCGACACGAAGAACGCCGTGATCGTGGACATCCAGCTCGCGCCGCGGAACGCCGGCGGCAAGGTCGAGTACTCGTTCGACTTCTACATCCTCAAGCCGATCGACCTCAGTCGCGGCGCGCACAAGGTGATGTACGAGCCGCCGAACCGCGGCGGCAAAACGTGGGGAAACTTCGGTCGCATGCCCGGCGGCAACGACCCCGGCTCGGTCACGGACCCGACCGTGCTGGCAAACGCCTTCCTGATGCCGCGCGGCTACACGATGGTGTGGAGCGGCTGGGACAAGGCGGCGGGCACCAGCACTGCGGGCTTCAACACGACGATCACGCTGCCGATCGCCAAGAACGCCGATGGCTCGTCGATCACCGGGCCGGCGTACGAGTACATCGTGATGTCGGGAACGGCCGCGTTCCCGCTCAACTATCCGGCGGCCACGCTCGACAAGAGCAAGGCGACGTTGACCCATCGCGTTCACCTGAACGACGTGCCCGCGGTGATTCCCGCGACGGGTTGGACGTACAACGCGAGCGGAACGACGATCAACCTGGTCCCGGCAGGCTGGGTCGCGAACGACATCTACGAGTTCTCGTACACGGCCAACGACCCGTCCGTGAACGGGCTGGGATTCGCCGCCATCCGGGACTGGAACGCCTGGCTGCGGTACGAGGCGGCCGACGACTTCGGCACGCCCAATCCGTTGAAGGGGGACATCCAGCGGATCTACACGGAAGTCGTCTCGCAGCCCGGACGGCTGCTCAACGACTTCCGGCACCTCGGCTTCAACCAGGCCGAGAACGGCAAGAAGGTGTTCGACGGCCTGATGCAGTGGATCGCGGCGGGCGACGGCATCAACATGAACTACCGGTTCTCGCAGCCGGGCCGCACCGAGCGCAACCGCCAGGATCATCTCTACGCCGAGGGGGTCTTTCCGTTCGCCAACGTGAAGACACACGATCCGATCACGGGCAAGACAGATAGCCGGTACGCGCGCTGCAAGGAGACCGGCACCTGCCCGTACGGCGTGGAGATCTACTCGGCCAACGAGTACTGGGTGAAGGCCGCCTCGCTCCTGCACACCAATTCTCAGGGCACCAGGGACCTCCACGAGTCGCGGTTCACGCGCAACTACCTGATCTCCAGCCACCAGCACGGCACCGGCAACAGCGCGTCGAAGGGCAACTGCCAGCAGTTCCTGAATCCGCTGAACTCCGCGCCGGTGCAGCGCGCCCTGTTCGTCGCACTGGACGAGTGGGCGACCGAGCACACGAAGCCGCCGCGCAGCCGGGTGCCGAGGCTTCACGACAAGACCCTGGTGCCGCCGCTGCCGCAGGCGGGCATGGGCTTCCCCAGCATTCCGGGCGTCACCTACACCGGTCTCAAGACGACGCGCTATCTGCTCGACTACGGGCCGCACTACTACGACACCGGTATTGCGACGGTCAACCCGCCCCTGATCACGCCGCCGTACGAGGACAATCCGCACAACGGACCGATCTATCCGAGCTTCATCCCGAAGACCGACCGCGACGGCAACGACATCGCAGGCGTGCGTCTGGTCGATGTCACCGTGCCGATCGCCACGTATACTGGCTGGGCGCTGCGGGCCGGCCCCCAGGCCAACGACGGCTGCGAGAGCGCGGGCCAGTTCGTCCCGTTCCCGAAGACCAAAGCCGACCGCCTGGCTTCCGGCGATCCGCGCCAGTCGGTCGAGGAGCGCTATCCGACGTTCGAGCAGTACCAGCACCGGGTGGCCCACGCGATCAGGGAGATGGTCGAGGATCGCCTGATGCTGTGCGAGGACACTGCCAGCGAGTACGCGCGACTGATCGCGCTGGGACTGGCCCAGGGCGTGCCCGCGCCGCCGGGCCCGCCGCCCGCCGTGTCCCCGGTGCCGCTCTGCGGCGACAAGAACGAACACCACGGGGACGACAGGGACGACGAGAGAGACGACGACTAGGGCTGCGGCCCGAGGAGAGACGCGCATGAGACATCGAGCGACGTGGTTCATGCTCGTCGTGGTCGCGGTCCTCGCGTGGGCGCCGGCGGCGCACGCCCGCGTGACGAGAATCATCATCGACAAGACCGAGCCCCTGACCGGTCAGAACATTCCCTACGAGAGGCTGACCGGGCGCGCGTTCGGCGAGCTGGATCCGAGCGATCCGCTCAACACGCTCATCACGGACATCGACCTGGCCCCACGGGTCAACGGCAAGGTCGGGTACGTCGCCAGCTTCTTCATCGTCAAGCCCGTCGACATGTCGCGGGCGAGCGGGCTGATGTGGCACGACGTGCCGAACCGCGGCGGCCGGATCACCATCACGCCGGATCTGCGTAACCTGAGCGACGTCGGCTTGAGCAGCGGCTGGCAGGGTGACAACGCCGGCGCGAACCCGGTGACCGCGCCCGCGACGATCGTCCCCGCAAATGCATCGACGCTTGCCCCGGTCACCCCGAGCAGCAATGAGTGGGTGAAGGTGCCGGTGCTCACGGGCGTGACCGGACACATCGTCGGCCGCATCATCAATCGCAGCGGCCTCGGGGCGCAGCCGCTGAACGTGATGGGCAATCCGATTCCGTATTTCCCGGTCGACCCCACGAACAACGCCGGAGCGACGCTGACCACGCACCTGCACGAGACGATCACCGGCATCGTGACCGAGGGATCCACCATCCCGAACAGCGACTGGAACTTCTGCGGCGGTGGCACGTTCGCGGCGCCGACGCCGGTCACCACGCTACCGGTGCGGCTGTGCCTGAAGGACGGCTTCGATGCGACGAAGCTCTACCAGCTGGTCTACACCGTCACGGACCCGTACGTCCTGGGCGCGGGCACGGCAGCGTTCCGCGACGTCGCGTCCTTTTTCAGGTATGAGCCCAATGACGACTTCGGCACACCGAACCCGCTCGCGGGCAGCATCAAGTGGGCGATCATTCGTGGGTCGTCGCAGTCCGGCAACTTCACACGGCACTTCATCCATCTCGGCATGAACCAGGACGAACAGGGACGCATCGTCCACGACGGCGCGTGGCCGCTCATCGCGGGTCGTCGCGTCGCCAACAATTCCCGCTGGGGCCAGCCGGATGGCGTGCTCGAGCTCTACCAGATGGGCAGCGAAGGTCCCCAGTGGTGGCACCAGTTCCCCGACACGGTCCGCGGTCTGCACCCGGCGGGCATCCTCGACCGCTGTGAAGCGACCAAGACGTGCCCGAAGATCGTCGAGACGTTCGGCGGCGCCGAGGTGTTTGCGCTGAAGATGACGACCTCCTGGGTCGGCACCTCGGCGAAGAACGACATTCCAGTGCCGAAGAACGTCCGCCGCTACTACCTGCCCAGTTCGACGCACGGCGGCGGCAATGGGACGACCACCGAAAATCCGCCGAAGAACGTCGTCGGGTGCCCCGGCAACAACTGGGGAACAGGTACGTTGCTGGCGAATCCCGTGCCCGCGACCGGGCTGGTCAATCGGATGCGGGTCGCCTTGCGCGACTGGGTGATGCTCGGCGTGGATCCGCCGCCGAGCCAGTGGCCGACGCTGGCGAAGAAGACCCTGGTCGAGCCGACCAAGGCCGCCATGGGATTCCCGAGCGGCGTGCCCGGCATTCCGGATTCGGTCTTCCTGCCGGAGAACTTCATCTTCCCGGTCTTCGATTACGACTGGGGTCCCGAGTTCAACGAGAGCGACGCGACCGGGACCCCGACGAACGCGCCGCCCCCGATCCTGCACGTCATCAAGATGATGGTGCCGCGTGTGGATGCGGACGGCAACGAATTGGGCGGTGTGCCGACCGTCCAGCGTGACGCGCCGCTCGGCACCTATCTCGGCTGGAACATCACATCGGGTCCGGGCCGCGCGGCCTACGACGGCAGGCCGTTCCACGCCGGACAGGTCTGCAACTACGTGGGCGGCATGGTGCCGTTCTTCAAGACCAAGGCGCAGCGGCTCGCCGCGGGCGATCCGCGCCTGTCGCTGGAAGAGCGCTACGGCACCCACGCCGGGTACGTCGCCGCGGTGACGGCGGCCGCGAACAACGCCTTCAATCAAGGGTACCTGCTCGCGGCAGACCGCGATGCCCTGATCGCGCAAGCGGTCGCGAGCGATGTCTGCAATCAGCCTGGCGACGGCGGGAAGTGCAATCCGGGCCCCTGAGCGCTAGAAGCAGAGACGTCGTCTGGGGGCGCGTGTCGCGCGGCACGCGCCCTCGGTGTCTCGGCCGCTCACCCGATCAGTCTCGGGGCGGCCGGCGAACGAGCGCGGCGGGCCGGATGGCGTCCAGCCCGAAGCGGTCGGTGATGCGATCCACCGCCCGCGAGAGGCGCTCGCGTCGCACGGCGTCGTCCCCGAGCAGCCCGAGCTGGCCGGTCTGCTCGGCCGTCAGCGCCGAGGCGGAGACGCCGATCAGCCGCACCGGCTGCACGAGCGTCTCGCGCGCCAGCAAGATCGCCACGCGCCGGTAGAGCTCGAGGCCGTCCTGGGTCGGGTCGCTCGTGTGGCTGCGCGTGAGCGTGCGGAAGTCGGCGAAGCGCAGCTTCAGCGTCACGCGCGCGGCGGCCAGCCGCTCCGCGCGCAGCTCGCGCGCCACGCGCTCGGCCTGGCCGCGCAGCGTGGTGTCGAGCCGGGCGCGGTCCGTCGTGTCGCGCTCGAACGTCGTCTCCGCGCCCATCGATTTGGGCGGCGTCCACGGCTCCACCGGCCGGTCGTCGCGGCCGAAGGCGAGGTCGTGCAGCCCGGCGCCGTGGTCGCCGAGACGCGCCACGAGGGTCGCGCGCGACAGCCGCTGGAGCTGGCCGATCGTCGCGATGCCGAGCGCGGCCAGGTCCTTCGCCGTCGCCTTGCCCACGCCCCAGAGCCGCTCGATCGGCAGCGGCGCCAGGAACTCTGCCTCGCGGCCCGCCTCGACGATCACGAGGCCGTCGGGCTTCTTCAGATCGGAGGCCACCTTGGCGATGAACTTGTTGGCGGCGAGCCCGGCGGAGGCCGTGAGACCCGTCTCGGCCCGGATCCGTCGCTTGATCTCGCGCACCGCCTCCGGCGCCGGTCCGAACAGCGACGCCGTCCCCGTCAGGTCGACGAACGCCTCGTCCACGGAGACCGGCTCCACCAGCGGTGAGAAGTCGCCGAGGATCCCCATGATCTGGCGCGAGGCGCCGGCGTACTTGTCCATGTCCACCGGCAGGAAGACGCCGTCGGGACACAGGCGCGCGGCCTTGCCGATCGGCATCGCGGACCGCACGCCGAAGACGCGCGCCTCGTAGGAGGCGGCGGAGACGACGCCGCGGCCCTTGGGATCGGCGCCGACGATCACGGGACGGCCGCGCAGCTCGGGACGGTCGCGCTGCTCGACGGACGCGTAGAACGCGTCCATGTCCACGTGCACGATGCTCCGAGGACGCGTCATGCCGTTCTGATCGCGCGAGCGGCAGGCGGGGCCACGGGTCAGGCCCGGGCCAGTCCGAGCTCGGGGGCGACGGAGGTGAGCGCGTCCACGACGAAGGCGATGTGGGCGTCGAGGTCCACGCCCAGCTCGGCGGCCCCGCGATAGACGTCGTCGCGATTCACCGTGCGCGCGAAGCCCTTGTCCTTGAGCTTCTTCCGCACCGACGCCGGCTCGAGCCCGTCGATCACCTTGCCCGGCCGCACGAGCGCGCACGCGTGCACGAAGCCGGTCAGCTCGTCGCACGCGTACAGCGCGCGATCGAGCAGGCTCACGCGCGGCACGCCCGAGTAGTCGGCGTGGGCGAGGATGGCGTGGACGATGGCGGGATCGACGCCGCGCGCGAGCAGGATCTCGGCGCCCTTCACGGGGTGCAAGGGCGCGTGCGGATGCATCTCGTAGTCGAAATCGTGGAGCATGCCCGCGATCCCCCACGCGTCTTCGCTCTCGGCATAGCGACGCGCGTAGGCGCGCATGGAGGCTTCGACCGCACGGGCGTGCTTGCGGAGGCTCTCGCCTTTCGTGAACTCGGTCAGGATCGACCAGGCGAGGTCGCGGGTGATGATGATATCGCCGCCGACCGGGGGATCAGGCTCGACGGATCGTCTGCTGGCTCCGCCACTTGTCGATGGACTTCTTGGAGAACACCCAGCCGCCGTTCAGCTCCAGGCACGGGATGCGGCGCTCGGCGGCCATCACGCTCAGTGTGGATTGATCCATGGCCAGGTACCGCGAGGCCTCTTCCAGGCTCAGCACGTCCTTCGGGGTCACGCGCGTTCCTCCCTGTCGACGGTCTTGCGGAGCGTCTCGACCTCCGCCTCGAGCGTGCGGATCCGCTCCACGAGCTGCTCGAGCGCCTTCGTCACCGGGTCCGGCAGGTCGGTCTGGTTGAGATCCACACCGTCGACCCGCTGCCCGTCCTTGTATGTTACTCGGCCCGGCACGCCGACCACAACGGAGTTCGGCGGCACCTCGCGGACGACCACCGAGCCGGCGCCGACGCGGCTGTTGTCGCCGATCGTGAAGCCGCCGATGATCTTGGCGCCCGCGCCCACCGTCACGTTGTTGCCGAGCGTCGGGTGGCGCTTCTCCTTCTTGAGGCTCGTCCCCGCCAGACTCACGCCCTGGTAGAGCGTCACGTTCTCGCCGACCTCGGAGGTCTCGCCGATCACCACGCCCATGCCGTGGTCGATGAAGAGCCCGCGCCCGAGCCGTGCGGCAGGATGGATCTCGATGCCGGTCAGGAAACGCGAGAGGTGCGACACCCAGCGCGCGCTCGTGGTCCAGCGCGCGCGCCAGAGCCGGTGCGCGACGCGGTGGAAGGCCAGCGCGTGCACCCCCGGGTAGCAGAGAATGACCTCCCACGCAGAGCGCGCCGCCGGGTCACGCTCCATCACCGTCCGGATGTCGTCCCGCAGTCGGTCGAACATCACGCCTCCCTGTTCCCAGGCCGGCGGCGGAGCGCGTCCAGCGCCGCCGCCCGCATCGCGCCCGCCGCCACCTCGGCCGCGTGCTTCCGATCCTCCGGAAGCCCGTCGAGCGCGTCTTCGATCTCCTGCGCCTTCAGGACCAGCAGATCCTCCACCGCGCGGCCCGCCACCAGCTCGGTGGCCACGCTGGCCGCGGCGATCGTCGGGCCGCAGCCGTAGGCCTGAAAGCGCGCCTCGGCGAGGCACCCCGCGCGCATCTTCAGATAGAACCGCGTGAGGTCGCCGCAGCCGGCGTACTCGTCGCTGCCGGAGCCGTCGGCGTCCCGCATCAGCCCGGCGTTTCTCGGGTTGAGGAAGTGATCGACCAGCGTCGGGCTGTACCTCATGCGGCTCCGACCGGCATCGCCTGGCGGATCCGGCTGACGACCTCCGTCACCGACGCCACCACGAAGTCCACGTCCTCGGTCGTCGTCGAGCGGCCGAGCGAGGAGCGCACGGCGCCCATCGCCCAGTCGAGCGGCACGCCCATGGCCACCAGCACGTGCGAGGGCTCGACGCTGCCCGCGGTGCAGGCGGAGCCCGCCGACACCGCGATGCCCTTGAGATCCAGGCCGAGGACGATGGATTCGGATTCGACGTTGCGGTAGCAGACGTTGGCGGTGCCCGGCAGGCGCTCGGTCGGGTGCCCGTTGAGCCGTACGTCCGGCACGCGGGCGCGGATGCCCTCCCACATGCGATCGCGCAGGGCGCTCACCCGCTCCGCCTCGGCCTTCATGTCGCGCGCGCGGATCTCGACCGCCTTGCCGAGGCCCACGATGCCCGGCACGTTCTCGGTGCCGGCGCGCCGCCGCCGCTCGTGCTCGCCGCCGTGCTGGATGGAGACCATCTTGGTGCCGCGGCGGATGTAGAGGCCCGCGATGCCCTTGGGCCCGTAGATCTTGTGGCTCGAGAACGACAGCGCGTCGATGTTCATGGCGTGCACGTCGACCTCGACCTTGCCGAACGTCTGCACGGCGTCGACGTGGAAGGGCACGCCGGCGTCACGCGCCAGGGCGCCGATCGCGCGCACCGGCTGGATGGTGCCGACCTCGCTGTTGGCGTGCATGATCGAGATCGCGATCGTGTCGGGGCGCAGCGCGCGCCGCACGTCGTCGGGATCGACCATGCCGTACTGGTCGACGGGCAGGTAGGTGACCGTGAAGCCCTGCGCCTCGAGCGCCTGTGCCGAGCGCAGCACCGCGTGGTGCTCGACCCTGCTGGTGATGACGTGGCCGCTGCCGCGCGCGAGGGCGAGGCCCTTCACGCCGAAGTTGTCGGATTCCGTCCCACCCGAGGTGAACACGAGCTCCTCCGGCCGCACGCGCAGAAACGCGGCGACGCGGTCGCGCGCGGCGTCCACCGCCGCACGCGCGTCGCGGCCGAAGCCGTGCACGCTCGACGGGTTGCCGTAGACGTCGCTGAAGTACGGCAGCATCTCCGCCACCACCTCGGGGTGCACGGGCGTCGACGCGTTGTGATCGAGGTAGACACGACGGTTCATTCCTTGCTCTCCCTCATCGCCGATGCTACGCTGCGCCCGCGATGGATCTGTCGAAGAAAAAGTTCGGGATGCTGCTCTCCACGGGTCCCGAGCACGCGACGAACCTCGACGCGGCCGTCGGTCTCTCGGAGGCCGCCCTCGCGCGCGGCGCCGATCTCTACCTCTACCTGATCGACGACGGCGTGCGCGCGCTCGACGATGCGCGCGTGCGCGCGCTGCCCGATCGCGGCGCCAAGCTCTTCGTGTGCGCGTACGGCTGCCAGAAGCGGCGCATCCCGCTCGACCACGCGGACCGCGTGACCTATTGCGGCCTCGTGGTGCTCACCGATCTGATCAACGCGACCGAGCGCTTCGTCGCGCTCAACTGAGCGGGTGGTCGTGGCCGACGAGCCGGTCCTCGTCCTCATCACCCAGGACCCGCGCGCAACCGGCCGCGCGTTCGAGGCCATGCGAATCGGCATCGGCATCGTGGCCGGGGAGAACGAGGTGACGTTCGTGCTGGCGGGGCCGGCCGTCCACCTGCTCGACGGCGACACCGATGACCTCGTGGACGGCGACGACATCGCGAAGTTCCGCGCCAACCTCAAGCGGCTGGGCATCCCGTTCCACGTCGAGGCCTCCGCCGTGCCCGCCGACCCGGACTGGAACGCCGAGGGCCACGAGGTGGTGCGGGTGACGCGCGAGCAGATCGCCGACCTCGTGCGCGCCGCGCGCCGCTTCATCGCGTTCTGATGGCGCGCACGCTCCACGTCCTCAAGGGCGGCGACACCGCGCTCGCGCGGACCACCATCGAACGCCAGCTCGCCGCCGGCGACGCCGTCACCGTCGCGCTCCTGCCCGGGGCGACCGCCCCGGCGCTGCCCGCCGGCGCCCCCGTGCACCGCGTCCCCGATCAGTGGTCGTACGAGCGGCTCCTGGAGGCCGTGTTCGAGGCCGATCAGGTCGTGACCTGGTAGCGGCCTAGCGGTTCCGGTACTCATCGAGCCACGCCATCTGGATGGCCTCGAGCAGCTTCTCGTTGCTGGCCTTCGGGTCGTCCGTGAACTCCGGCAGCTCCGTCACGTAGCGGTGCAGGTCCGTGAAGCGCACCGTCAGCGGGTCCTGCTCCGGAAACTTCTCGCTGAGCGCGATGCCGATGTCTTCCGCGTCGCGCCACGTCATCACTTCGGGATCTCCACCACGACGTCGCCGCGCACCACCGCCTGGCAGCCGAGCCGCGAGTGGATCGTGAGGCCCTCGGCGGTGTCCAGCCGATCCTCCTCGTCCTCCTGCATCTCGGAGAGGTTCTCCTCGCCTTCTCTCACGACCACGTGGCACGTCGTGCAGGCGCACGAGCCACCACAGTTGTGCTCGAGGTCGATACCGTGCGCGAGGGCGATATCGAGGAGTGATCCTGGTTTCCCGTGGTCGGCCAGCGGATACTTCTCGTCGTCGACCTCGACGGTCTTGTTCAGCGGCAGGAACGTGACCTTGTAGACCCCCATCACGTCCGCTCCCCGAGGATCTCGGTCGCGCGGCGCGACCCGAGCGCGCCCTTGAGCGCGGCGTCCATCAGCACCTCGGCCAGGTGCTCGGTGGCGCGGTTGACGGCGGTGGTCGCCTCGTGGATGCGCTCGCGATCGTCACCCCCGCGCGCCGCCCGCAGGGCGGCCACGGCGGCCTCGATGGCGGCGCGCTCCTCGGCGGGCACGAGGTCGGCGCCCTGCTTGAGCGCGCGGCCGGCGTGGACGAGCACGGTGTCGGCCTCGTTGCGCGCCTCGATGAGCATGCGCGTCGCGACGTCGGCCTCCGCGTAGGTGAACGAGTCCTCGATCATCTGCTCGACCTCGGTCTCGCTGAGGCCGTAGGTCGGCTTCACCTCGATCGACGCGGCCTTGCCGCTGCGCTGCTCCTTCGCCTGCACCTGGAGGATGCCGTTGGCGTCGATGAGGAAGGTGACCTCGATCTTCGGCATCCCCGCCGGCATGGGATCGATGCGCAGCTCGAAGCGGCCGAGGGAGCGGCAGTCCTTGACCAGCTCACGCTCGCCCTGGACCACGTGCAGGTCCACCAGCGTCTGGCCGTCGACCGACGTCGTGAACATCTCGCGCGCGCTCGTCGGGATCGTGGTGTTGCGCGGGATCAGCACGTTGACGATGCCGCCGAGCGACTCGATGCCGAGCGACAGCGGCGTCACGTCCAGCAGCAGCATGTTGGTGAAGCCGCCGGCCAGGATGTGGGCCTGCACGGCCGCGCCGAGCGCGACGACCTCGTCGGGGTTCAGCTGGCTGTGCGGCGCCTTGCCGAACAGCTCCTGCACGCGCCGGCGCACGAGCGGCACGCGCGTCGAGCCGCCCACGAGCACGATCTCGTCGATGTCGGCCGGCGTCAGGCCGGCGTCGCCCAGCGCGCGGCGGCAGGGACCGAGGGTGCGCGTCACCAGCGGCTCCACGAGGCGCTCGAGCTCGGCGCGCGTGATGTCGCGGCGGTAGGTGAAGCCCGCGAACGGGATCGTGAGCGTCGTCCGCTCCTCGCTCGACAGGCGGATCTTCGCCGCCTCCGCCGCCAGCCGCAGCTCCTGCATCGCCTCGGGATCGCGCGCGAGGTCCACGCAGTCGCGGTCCAGCTCGGCGTGGTGGCGCACCGCGATGTCCTCGAGCAGCCACAGCGCGAGCACCCGGTCGAGGTCGTCGCCGCCGAGGTGCGTGTCGCCGTTGGTCGCGAGCACCTCGAACACGCCGCCCTTGACGCGCAGGATCGAGACGTCGAACGTCCCTCCGCCCAGGTCGTAGACGGCGATCACGCCCTCCGAGAGGCGCTGCAGGCCGTAGGCGAGCGAGGCCGCCGTCGGCTCGTTCACGATCCGCACGACGTCGAGGCCCGCGATGCGGCCGGCGTCCTTCGTGGCCTGCCGCTGGGCGTCGTTGAAGTAGGCGGGCACCGTGACGACGGCCTTCTCGATGGGCTCGCCGAAGTGGCGCTCGGCGCGCTCCTTCAGCGCCTTCAGCACGGCCGCGGAGACCTCGGGCGGCGTCACCTCACGGCCGCCGACGGCCAGCTTCACCAGCCCCTCGCCCGGCACGATCCGGAACGGCAGGAAGCGCATCTCGTCCTTGACGTCCTCGTGGCCGCGACCCATCAGCCGCTTCACCGAGTAGACGGTGTCGGCGGGACGCCGCGCGAGCTGGCGGCGCGCGGCCTCGCCGACGACGATGCCGTCGGGCGTGAATGCGACCACGGACGGCAGGAGCGGCCGTCCCTCGGCATCGGGGATGACGCGCGGGAGTCCGGTCGCCTCGTCCACGTAGGCAACGAGGCTGTTGGTCGTCCCCAGGTCAATGCCGATGATGCGCGACACGCTTGTCCTCTCTCCGGGAGGGCTCGTCCTCTCCCAGCGCCTCGGCCAGGTCGTCGATCACGGTGCGGAGATACGCCCGCGTGGCGAGCGCCTCCTTGAGCGCGGCGAGCACCGCGGGGCGCTCCGCCGGCGCGGCGCCGTCCCAGCGCGCGCTGAGCGACGCGCCGAGCCTGGCCTCTTCGTCCTTCAACCGCGCGCGCAGGCCCTCGCGCTGCGCGGAAAGCCTCGCGCGCGTGGCGGCGTCGAGGGCGCCGGTCTTGGCCTCCGCCAGCGCCTCCTGGATCTCGAACATCTCCTGCAGCAGCGCGGGCGGTGCCTTCGGCTTCTCCGCGGCGCCCTCCCTCGTCGTGCGGCCCTCTTCCAGCCGCACCAGGTAATCCACGCGCGCGATCGGGTCGCGCAGCGTGCGGTAGGCGGTGTTCACGAGCGCGGACGTCGCCTCGACGCGCGCGAGCTCCTCGGGCGGGGCGGCCTGGTGGAAGTCGGGATGGTGCTCCCGCGCCAGGGCATAGAACCGCCGCTGAAGCTCGGCCGTGTCGATGGCCAGCTTCCGGGGCAGACCGAACACCGAGAAGTAATCCTGCTTCAGCACCGTTCCCCCAAAACGACGACGGGCCCGGCGTTAACGGGCCCGACCATTTGTTTATCGAGGGGGGAGACCCCCCTCAAACTCCGCCGGCGGACTACCGTCGTGTCACGCGGAAAACGAGGTTCCACACCCGCAGGACGATTTCGCGCTCGGGTTCACGAACGTGAAGCCGCCCGTCAGCCCCTGCGTGACGTAGTCGAGGGTCGTGCCGTTCAGATAGATGTAGCTCTTCTTGTCGATCACGACCTTCACGCCGTCGATGTCGAACTCCTTGTCGTGCGGGCTCTTCTCGGTGTCGAACTCCAGCACGTACGACATACCCGAGCACCCGCCGCCGCGCACGCCCATCCTCAGGAACGCCGTCTCGGGCAGGTTCTGCGCCTGCTTGAGCTCCTTCACCTGCTTCGCCGCCGCCTCCGACAACACGACCGCCATGACTCGGTTCCTCCCCTATTTCGATGCGGCGCCGCTCGGCACCGATGCGTGCTTCTCTTTGTAGTCCGCGAGCGCCGCCTTGATGGCGTCTTCCGCCAGCACCGAGCAGTGGATCTTCACCGGCGGAAGCTTCAGCTCGTTCACGATGTCGGTGTTCTTGATCTTCGCCGCCTCGTCGATCGTCTTGCCCTTGAGCCACTCGGTGGCCAGGCTCGAAGAGGCGATCGCGCTGCCGCAGCCGAAGGTCTTGAACTTGGCATCTTCGATGACGCCGGTCTCGAGGTTGACCCTGATCTGCAGCTTCATCACGTCGCCGCACTCCGGCGCCCCGACGAGCCCGGTGCCCACGCCCGGCGTCTCCTTGCCGAAGGAGCCGACGTTGCGCGGGTTGTTGTAGTGGTCGACTACCTTGTCGCTGTACGCCATCGCGATATCCCCCTAGTCGGCCTTCCACTTGATGGTCTTGATATCCACGCCTTCTTTCGCCAGCTCGTAGAGCGGCGACATCTCCCGCAGCCGCTTGATGACCTCGATCGTGCGCTGCCCGACGTACTCGACTTCCTCCGCCGTCGTGAAGCGATGGAGGCTGAAGCGGATCGACGAGTGGGCCAGCTCCGCGGAGGCGCCCAGCGCCGCGATCACGTACGAGGGCTCCAGCGTCGACGAGGTGCACGCGGACCCGGACGACAGCGCGGTCTCCTTGTTCAGCCCCATCAGCACCGACTCGCCCTCGACGTAGGCGAAGGAGATGTTCAGGTTCTGGGGCAGCCGGCGGTCCGGCCGGCCGTTCAGGAACGCCTCCTCCACGCTCGAGAGGATCACGTCCTGGAGCCGGTCGCGCAGCTTCGCCAGCCGCGCACCTTCCTCGGCCATCACCTCACGCGAGATCTCCGCGGCCTTGCCGAACCCGACGATCAGCGGCACCGGCAGGGTCCCCGAGCGCATGCCGCGCTCGTGGCCGCCGCCGTCCATCATCGGCGCGATCCGCACGCGCGGGCCCTTGCGCCGGACGTAGAGCGCGCCCACGCCCTTGGGGCCGTAGATGAGATGCGCGGTGCACGACAGGAGATCGATGCCCATCGCCTCGACGTCGACGGGGATCTTGCCGACGGCCTGCGTGGCGTCGGTATGGAAGATGATCCCCTTCTCCTTGGCGAGCTTGCCGATGGCCGCGACGTCCTGGATGGTGCCGATCTCGTTGTTGGCGAACATCACGGAGATCAGGATCGTCTTGTCCGTGAGCGCCTTGCGGATCTCCTCGACGTCGATGACCCCGTCGGGCTGCACGGGCACGTACGTCACCTGGAACCCCTGCCGCTCGAGGCGCTTGAACGTGTCGATGCTCGCGCGCTGCTCGATGACGGTGGTGACGATGTGGTTGCCCTTCTCCTTGTACATCTCGGCCACGCCCTTGAGGGCGAGGTTGATCGCCTCGGTGCCGCCCGAGGTGAAGACGAGCTCCTTCGGATCGCGCGCGCCGATCAGCGTGGCGATCT
Source organism: Candidatus Rokuibacteriota bacterium (assembly GCA_003220225.1). Taxonomy (GTDB): domain Bacteria; phylum Methylomirabilota; class Methylomirabilia; order Rokubacteriales; family CSP1-6; genus AR12. The sequence continues at coordinate 27,826 of QHRU01000040.1, read as the reverse complement.
TGGCGCGCGCGGCGTCGACCGCGCCCTCCGCCTCCCATCCGAACGGATGGTTGCGGCTGGCCGGGTGCCCGAACTTCTCGGTAAAGTACGGCAGCATCGCCTCGACCACGCGCGGGTCGCACGGCGTCGTCGACTGCGCGTCCATGAAGATCGGAAACTTCAGCCCCATCGTGCTCTACCCTCTTCGTAAGCTCGCCTCGGACGGCGGGGCCCCAGCCCCGCGACGTCCTCCGGCTCGCACTACCTGTTCGTAAGCTCGCCTCGGACGGCGGGGGCCCCAGCCCCGCGACGTCCTCCGGCTCGCACTACCTGATCGACAGCAGTTCCGGCACGTCGGCGCTCGTCAGCTCGGCCAGGCTCATGGTGTCCAGCACCTGCGTGATCGCCGCCTGGATCTTGTGGACGGGTCGCCGCAGGTTGCACTTCTCCATCTGCGGGCACTCGGAATCTTCCAGGCACGAGACGATGTTGATCGGCCCCTCCAGCGCTCGGATCACCTGGCCCACCGTGATCTCGGTCGGCCGGCGCGCCAGCGCGTAGCCGCCCTTGGGCCCGTTGGTGCTGACGACCAGCCGCTGCTTGGCCAGCCGCTGGAGGATCTTGGCCATGAGCTCCGGCGGGATCGCGAACTCCTCGGCGATCCGCTTGGCGCTCACGGCGCCGAAGCCGTCGTTGACGGCGATATAATGAATCGCCATCAACCCGTAATCGGCGCGCTTGGTGAATCGGAGCATTCGGTGACCTGTCCTTGCCTTTCGCGACTCCCATTGTATCGCCGATGATTTCGATCGGCGACTGTTTCGGTCGGATTCTGCCACCTCGCTAGCGCGCTGTCAACGGAAAGGGCTTTCGATGAACGCGAATTCAGAGTTCGACTCCGAGCTGCACCGCACTGCTATCGCCCAGCTGGACCGGGTAGCCGCCCGGCTCGGGCTCGACGCCGACATCCACGGGCGGCTCCGCTACCCTCGCCGCGCCCTGGTGGTGTCGATCCCCGTCCGGATGGACTCAGGAAAGACCGAAGTATTCGTGGGTTACAGGGTTCACCACAACACGGTGCTCGGACCGACCAAAGGGGGGCTCCGCTACGCCCCGGACGTGGACCTGGGCGAGGTCAGCGCCCTGGCGATGCTGATGTCCTGGAAGTGCGCCCTGATGAGCCTCCCCTATGGCGGGGCCAAGGGCGGCGTCCGGTGTGATCCCCGCAAGCTCTCGATGCAGGAGAAGGAGAACCTCACCCGACGCTATACCGCCGAGATCATCCTCATGATCGGCCCGGACCTGGACATTCCCGCCCCGGACCTCGGCACCGATGAGCAGACGATGGCCTGGATGATGGACACGTACTCGATGACCCAGGGCAAGAGCGTACCCGGCGTGGTCACCGGCAAGCCGCTCATCGTCGGCGGCTCGGCCGGCCGCCGCGAGGCCACCGGACGCGGCATCGTCTACACGCTCTACCAGGCGGCGCGTCACCTCGGCCAGGAGCTGCGCGGGCGCAAGGTGGTCGTGCAGGGCTTCGGCAACGTCGGCGCCGTGGCCGCGCGGCTGCTGTGGCGGGAGGGCTGCACGATCGTCGGCATCAGCGACGTCAAGGGCGGTATCTGGAAGCCGGACGGCATCGACATCCGCCAGCTCGAGGCGCACGTGGCCGAGACCGGCTCCGTCACCGGCTTCCCCGGCAGCGAGCCGATCAGCAACTCGGACCTCATCACCCAGCCGTGCGACGTGCTGATCCCGGCCGCCGTCGGCGGCCAGATCCACGAAGGCAACGCCGACCGGGTCAAGGCCTCCATCGTCGCCGAGGGCGCCAACGGCCCGACGACGCCCGAGGCCGACGTGATCCTGCGAGAGCGCGGCGCGACCGTGATCCCCGACATCCTCTGCAACGCCGGCGGCGTCGTCGTCTCGTACTTCGAGTGGGTGCAGGGGCTGCAGTACTACTTCTGGCGCGAGAGCGAGATCACCGCGCGGCTGCAAGAGGTCATGACGCGCGCGTTCAATCGGGTGTGGGCGCTCGGCTCCAAGGAAGGCGTCGACCTGCGAACAGCCGCGCTGATGGAAGGCATCAAGCGTGTCGCCGAAGGCTACAAGGTGCGCGGCCTCTACCCCTGATGACATGGGGGCCCCGAAATGGCCCCCATACCCCCAAGCGCTCGGGACGCCCCGGCGAAGCCGTGGCGCCCCTCCATATTCCGACAGACTCCTACGGGCTGTCGAAGGCTCGGCGCAATTCGGAGGCGACCTGCTCGGGCGGGGTTTCGTTGATGAAGATGCCGCCGACGGTGTTGGCGCGCTCCGGGTGGACGACGATCTCGATGTGCCAGTGGTAGTCGTCGCGGATCGTCGCCCAGTCCCCCTGGAGGATGCGCGAGCGGAGATTCGGCGCCGTGTGCAGCACCAGCTCGTAGCCGGGATCGCCGAAGGCGCGCGCAAGGGTCCGGAAGTAGCTCGAGAGCAGCCGCGCGAGGTCGCGGCCGGTCTCCGCGGTCAGCGCGTCCTCGAACGAGCAGCCGTGCTGGCGCGGCACGATCCAGGTTTCACCCGGCGTGCGCGAGGCGTAGGGCACGAGCGCCGCGAAGCCCGGCATCAGCTTCGCCACGCGCTCCTCGGCGGCGATCTCCTGGCGGAGCATGTCGCAGTAGAGGCAGCGGCGCTTGTACTGGTAGTACTCCCGTGCCTGGTACAGCTCGCGCCGCGTCTCGTCGAACACGATCGGGATCGCGGTGACCCGGGAATACGGATGGTGGGGCGGAACGCCGGGCTTCTTGTGGTGGCGGTTGATGAGGATGTCGCGGATCTGGCCATCGCGCTTGAGGTCGAGGAGACGGTCGCGGTACATCCAGAGCACGCCCTCGATCTGGTCGGGGTCCATCGTGGCCAGCGTGTCGTCGTGGTTGGGTGACTCGACGATCAGCTCGCTGGCGCCGCGCGGCGTGATCATGTCGAACATGCCGACGCCCTCGCGGACCAGCTCCCACTCGATGCGGAAGTAGGCGTCGGCCTCGGGGACCACGCGCACCGTCCAGCCGGGGGCGTTGGCGAGCGAGCCGTCCTTGCGGTAGGCGGCGATCTCGCTTCCGGTCAGGTGCTCGGCGCCGGGGCAGTAGCGGCAGGGCGCGTCCGGCACCCACGCGCCTTTCGGTCGGATGAGCACCCACTGCCCACGTGTCGGGTCTTTCCTGAGCTCGTCCACCGACTCGCAGTTACTCCTTGATCTGGCCCTTGAGCTTGCGCAGGTGCTGACGGGCCACGTCCACCCAGTCCTTCTCGGACGGGAGCTGGGAGGCCAGCGTGATGTACTTCTCCCACTGCACGATGGCCTCCTTGGGATCCGTCTTCTCGTAGACGAGGGCCAGGTTGTAGAGCGCGCCGGTGTTCTTGTCGTCGAGCTCGATCACCTTGCGATACTCCTCGACCGCCTCCTTGTAGAGGCCCTTGTCCTCGTAGACCTCGCCGAGGCCCATGCGCGCGTCGACGGAGTGGGGATCGAGATCGATCGCGCGCCGGTACGCCTGCACGGACTCGTAGTAGAGGCCCTTCTCGGCGTAGTAGATCTTGCCGAGGCTCATGTAGACCTTGGGATTGATCGCGTTGTAGGTCAGCGCCTTCTGGTAGGCGCTGATGGCGCCGTCGATCTCGCCCTTCGCCGCGCGGGCGTCGCCGAGGCCGACGTGGGCGTCGGCGTAGAAGGGACGCAGCTCGATGGCCTTGTTAAAGGCCTCCACCGCCTGGTCGAAGAGTCGCCGCGGCGCGGCCAGGAACAGATCACCGAGCGCTTTGTACGGTTCCGGGTACGTCGCGTCGAGCTGGGTGGCGGCGCGGAACTGCGCGGCCGCTTTCCAGCGATTGCCGAGGGCCTGGTGCACGGCCCCGAGCGTGTACTGCGCGACGACGAAGTTGGCGTCGACCTCGATCGCGCGCGAGAGCAGGTCCACCGCGTTCTCGTTGGCCTCCTGGCCGCCGCGCGCGGCCGCCATCTGCGCGCGCGCGAACAGCTCGAACGCGCGAACGGACTTCGTCGGCGCCGCCGACCTCTCCATTCGACGCACGTCGGCGTCGGTGAGCGGCACCTTGAGCGTGCGCGCGTAGGCGGTCGGCAGCGCGGCGAGGCGGACGATCAGGTCTCCGTCGGCGACGGTCACCGGCTCCATGGAGACGGGGTCGCCGCTCCCGCTCCGGAGCTCGAGGATCCTGGGCTGGAGCACCAGCTCGTTGTTGGTGCGGGCGACGCGGCCGTAGAGAGCGGCGTCGACGCGCAGGCTCCGCGCGGCCTGGAGCACGGTGGCCTCGCCCCACGCCTCCGGCTGGCCGAAGGCGCGCAGCCGCGCCCGGTCGACCTGGACGAAGGCGGCCGACTGCACGAGACCCAGCGCCACGGCCTGGGCGGCGCCCTCGCCGATCCACTGCTCGTCGGCGGACAGGCCATTGGTCTCGAAGGGCACGACGAGGATCGTCCGCGGCTTGACCGCGGCTTGGGCGGGAACCACCGCGACGAGCCCGCAGCACGCCAGGACCGCGACGAGCATCCAGCGTCGAGCCATCAGGCGCCCTCCTCCCCTCGTTCCGGCACCGGCGTGGCCCGGCGCAGCCTCCGGCTCAGCCAGCCCCTCATCCGCGACAGGCCCCCCGGCCCCACGCGGCGGAGGGCGATATCAGGCACCATCATGAGCGCCACGATCCCGACCAGCCACGGCCAGATCTCGACGGCGATCCGCGAGCGCCGCCGCAGCTTCAAGAACGCGTCCTGCGGCTCCTGGAGCGCCGAGCCGCCCGTCAGCTCCGCCAGCTCTCGCAACAGCGTCTCGTCCACGCCCAGATCGCGAAGCTCTTGAGCATACGGTACCACCAGGCCGGCCAGCTGCGAGCCAACCACGCGCTCGGCCTTCCGCTGTGCCATTCCGACCAGGTACACGCCCTCCTGCGGCGCCGGGAAGCGGCCGCGGTAGCGGCCGGGGCCGATCTGCTCGAGGTCCACGACGCTGCGCTCCCGGTTCGGGGCGACCACGCCGATCTGCGAGTCGAGGAAGTTGATGAACTCGCCCTTGCCGTCCACCGCGTCGACGACCACTTCGCCCGTCTGGTCGATGCGCTGCACGATCGCCGTGGTATCCGAGCGCGAGCCGCTGCGCAGGGTCCAGCGCGTGAGCTGCGCCCAGAACTTGTTGAAGTCGCCCCAGCGCAGCCAGAGGACGCCCCACTTGGACTTGGCGTCCGAGGTGAACGCCGCCGCGCGGCCGAGCCCGTAGCGCCACGTCGCGAGGACGGGATCCTCCTGGTGACTCATCAGCACCAGCTCGGCGTTTTGCTTCACGGTGGTGGCCACGTAGCCGCCGAGCGGCGGCACCGCCTTCCAGTTGATGTCCTGCATGGCCTCGTGGTTGGGCGCGGTGAGCTGCGGCTTGAAGGGCTGCTCCACCAGCGAGGCCTTGGAGGCCAGCTGCGTCTCCAGCGTGAAGATGCGTGGGATCGTCTGCGAGTCCTCGGTGTAGTAGAAGCGCCCCTTGCCCCACTTGGCGATGTCGACCATGAGCTGGACGTCGGCGTCCTTGCCGATGGCCACCGTGGACACCGTGATCTTGTCCTTGGCCATGCGCCGCAGCAGGCCCGCGAAGTCGCCGCGGGTCATCTGGCCGTCGGACAGGAAGATGACGTGCTTGAGGAGGGCCGGCCGGTCGAAGAGGATCTGGTACGACTCCTTGAGCGCCGGGTAGCCGTCGGTGCCGCCGCCCGCCTTGATGGTGGCGATGGCGTGGTGGATGGCCCCCTTGTCGCGTGCGCCCCGCATCGGCGAGTCCCAGATGAACTCTGTGTCCCACGACATCACGCCGACCTCGTTGCGCTCGTCGAGCAGGTCCACCACGAGGTGGGCGGCCTCCTTGGCGAGGTCGAGCTTGGTCACCTTCTCGTCGGTGGACATGGCCATCGAGCCCGAGCGGTCGATCGACAGCACGACGGCCAGGCTCGGGATCTCGACCTTCTGCTTGACCTCCATCGTGACCGGCAGCGCCTCCTCGACGGGCGTGCGGTAGTAGCCGCCGAGGCCGAACGACTCCTCGCCGCCGATCATCATGAGGCCGCCGCCGTGGTCGCGGACGTAGTCCCGGATCTGCGCCATCTGTGGCCGCGTCAGCTTGAGGGACGACACGTTGGAGAGCACGACGCCGTCGTACTTCTGCAGCCCCGCGACGTCCTTCGGGATCCCCGGCGGCTCGACGACGGTGACCTCGATGTTCTGCGAGCGCAGCGCGGCCGCCAGCGACGAGGCGTGCGAGCGGTCGCGGTCGGCGAGCAAGACTTGCGGCCGGCCGCGGACGACGACGGTGCCCACCGCGCGGTTGTTGTCCTCGATGGTATCGCCCTCCACGTCGAGAGCGGCCTGGTAGACGTGGATGCCGCTCTGGTCCAGGGCCTGGCGGTAGGCGAACACGTTCTTGCCGGCGGTGAGGCGCACGATCTGCGAGCCGAGGAACTCGCCGTTGCGGAAGAGCGAGAGCCGCGCCTGCGTCTCCTTGAGGCTCCAGGCCACGACCTTGGCCTGGAACGGCTCGCCGTACTTCACCTCCTGCGGCAAGAGCATCGCCTCCGCGACGACCTCCTGCGTGAAGGTCAGCGGCGCCGGCACGTAGAAGATGTCCGCGCGCGCGTCCTTGGCGGCCTGGGCGCCCGCCAGCGCGTTGCCCGCGTTCTGGCGGCCGTCGGTCAGCATCACGAGTCGGTTGGCGTGGCCCGGGGTGACCGTCGCCAGCGCCAGCTGCATCGCCTGGAAGATGTTGGTGCCGCGTCCGCTCACCACCGCCTTGGGCCGGTCCACGCTCGGGCGGTTGGAGAGCGGCTGGTCCACCACCGCCTCCTCACCGAACACGATCACCTCGTGCCGGTCGCCGCTCTTCAGGTGCTTGACGGCCTCGGCCACGAAGCGATAGGCGCGCTCGCGGGCCACCAGGCTCACGCTGTCCGAGTGGTCGAGCAGGAAGACGACGTTGAGGCGGTCCACCCAGCGTGGCAGCGTCGGCCGCAGCAGCGTGACGAGCAGCACGACGACGAGCGCGCCGCGAAGCGCCAGCGCCCACTGATCGCCGGTCACCGACGGCACGCGCAGGCGGCCGCCCGTCTGCCGGCGCCAGTAGAGGACGCCCTCGAGCGCGAGGAGCACGGCGGCCACCAGCACGAAGAGCGGCCACAGCTCGCGCTGGATCGGCACCGGCGGCGACGCCGCCGTCACCTGCGCCGGCGGCGCGGGCAGCGGATGCGGCGTGATGTCGGACTCGTCACCGTCGCCGAGGTTCACCGCTAATTTCATGTCGCCGCGCGCCGTCGACAGCGTGTAGACCCCGACCTCGTCGGTGTCGGTGAACGACACGACGCCGCGGGTGATCAGCGCCTTCACCGCGCGCCCGCTCGGCGTGTTGACGGTGGCCGAGGAGATGCCGTGGGCGACCGGCAGCAGGATCGGCTGGCCCGCCGCCAGCTGCAGGCTCGACTGATCGAGCGCGGCCGGGTGCAGCCAGCGCAGCGTGTTCGACAGGATCAGGGGGAAGGCCACGCGCAGCGGGAAGTCCGTCTTGAAGAGGTCGAAGCCGATGAAGATCGCCTTGCGGTCCGGCTCCTCGAGCGCGTAGAGCAGCGGCCCGCCGACCGCCTCCACGAGCGCGCGCCCGGCGGCCAGCGGCCGCACGCGCATCGCGTCCTGGATGGCCACCTTGGCGAACTCGACGTGGCGCATGACGGGGTGCGAGCGGTCCCAGTCCATCACCGTCGGCGCCTCGATGCGGCCGAGCACCTCGAGCGGCACGTCGGGCGGCACCGTGTTGACGAAGACGTAGCGGCCCGGGCCGACCTTCGGCGGCGCCGACGAGTCGAGCACCACCACGTCGGCCTCACCCATGCCGCCCTGGTACTGCTCGGGCGTCTTCACCTCCAGGGCCACCGTGGGATCGGTGCGCAGCACCTTCTCGAGGAAGAGGTTGCCGGGGCTCACCAGCGTGACCGCGATCTTCTTGGGCGGCGGGATCACGGCGTAGGCGACGTTGTCGGTGGCGAGGTCGTCGTTCACGCCGATCTTCGCGGTGACGGTGCCGCCGCCCTGGTGGGCGAACGGCAGCACGATCGAGCGGCGCACGCTGGGCTCGAGGGTGAGCGACTTCTCGGCGATCATCTGGTCGTCGATGCTCAGCGCGAAGTCGAACGTCTGGGCCTCCGGCGAGTGGTTCACCAGCGACACGAAGGCCTGGTAGCCGAAGCTGCCGTAGTACGTCTTGCGGATGGACAGGCTGACGATCCCGACGTTGTACCCGCGGCGGCCCACACCCACCCAGCGGATGCGCGGGTCCGTCATCTCCGGCGTCTGGCCCATCACGAACGCGCCGTCGGTGAACACGTGGATCTCGGCGCGCGGGTCGATGCCCACGAGTGCGCGCGCCGTCCGTAGCGCCTCCGGCAGCCGTTGCGGCAGGTCGCGCGGGCGCGCGGCGCGGATGGCCGAGAGCGCGCGGTCGCGGTCGCGTCCGAGGGCGGCGGTGACGTGTGGCTGCACGCCCGCCTCGATGACCATGATCTCCGCGCCCTCGCCCAGGCGCCGCACGAGCGACGCGGCCTCGGAGCGCGCCGCGTCGAACCGCGAGGGCGAGACGTCGCGCGCCTTCATCGAGGCGGAGGTGTCGAGGACGACCACGACCTTGCGCGCGCCCTCGCCGGTGACCGTCACCACCGGCCGCGCCAGCGCCAGCGCCAGCGCGATCAGGGCCAGGAGCTGCAAGAGCAGCAGCGGGTCGCGCTGCAGGCGCTGGAAGAACGTGGAGGCCTCGCGGTCGCGCAGCTCGGCGCCCCAGAGCATGAGGCTCGAGACGCGGCGCTCGCGCCGACGCACCTTGAGGAAGTAGAGGAGGACGAGGGGCGCCGCCACGCCGAGGATGGCGAAGGCGAGCGGGGACAGGAAGCTCACGCGACGACCCGCCCGCGCAGCTGCGCGACCACGAACTCCTCGACGGGCGTCTCCGTGCTCACGCGGTGGTAGCCGACCTCGCGGCTGCGGCAGAAGGCCTCGACGCGCTCCAGGAAGCGCGCGAGCCGCTCACGGTAACCGCGCAGCGCCTCGCCGTCCACGGTGACGTCGCGCGCCTCGCCCGTCTCCGCGTCGTGCAGCCGGAGGTCGCCCGCGAGATCCGGGTTCAGGTCGGTCGGATCGAGGACGTGGATGACGTGCACGTCGAAGCGCCGCTCGAGCAGCGAGCGCACGCCCGCCTCGAACCCCTGTGGATCGAGAAGGTCGGAGACGACCACCGCGAGGCCGGGCTCGCGGGCGCGCAGTGCGTACTCGCCGAGCGCCTCGTTGAGCTTCGTGGGCCCGCCGGCGTCGACGTCCGAGAGGAAGTCGAGCAGCGCGACCACCTGGTTGCGCCCGCGCGTGGGGGGCCAGCCCTCCACCGCGCGCGCGCGCAGGATGCCGACGCCCACGCGCTCGTGGCTCACCAGGCCCACGAAGCCGAGCGCGGCCGCCACGCGCGTGCCGTACTCCAGCTTGCTCGGCACGCCGAAGCCCATCGACGCGGAGGCGTCGATCAGGAGGTGCAGGCAGAGGTCCTCCTCGTCCACGAAGAGCTTGACGTGCAGGCGGTCGAGGCGCCCGTAGATATTCCAGTCGACGTACCTGAGGTCGTCGCCGTGCCCGTACGCGCGGTAGTCGGCGAACTCGACGGAGTGGCCGCGGCGCGGGCTGCGTCGCTCGCCCTTCACGCTGCCGCGGAAGGCGCGGCGGGACAGCAGCGAGAGCCGCTCGAGTTGCGCCAGGAACTCGGGCGAAAAGAAGACGTGCCGCGTGTCGGCGGCCACGGTCCTATCTTTCATCCAGCGCCTGGAAGTAGTCCTTGATCTGCGAGTGGTAGTCGCGCGGGACGGCTTCCCGGGTGATGGCGTCTTCCATGAGCTTGCGATACTGGCCGATGACGCCGAGATAGTGGAGGCGCGAGGCCATCGGTCCTCCACGACCCGTCATGTTCGTGTCGTAGCCGTCCTTCCGTCCGCGGCGCGACTCGCCCTCGACGCCGACGTCGTACGGCGTCGCCGACAGGCGCCGGCTCGCCTCGCCCTTCGGCGAGGCGCTCCTCCCCTTGCCCGGCAGCAGCCCCTCGCCCTCGCCGAAGTCCTCGCCCTCACCGCCGCCTTCGCCGCCGCGGCGGTCCCGGCTCGCGCCGCCGCGCTCGCTGTCGCGGCCGCCCCGCAGGCCCTTGCCCGAGCGCTGCGCCTCTTCCTGGGCGCGCATCTTGTCGAGCGCCTTCTGCATCGCCTCCATGGCCCTGTCCGTCTGACCGCCCTCGAGCGCCTCCATGCCCTCGCCGACCTCGCCGCTCCAGTTGCCACCCTTGCGGCCCAGCCGCTCCATCTCCTCCAGCAGCTCCTTGAGCTTCTGCGGCGAGATCTGGTCGGGACGCAGGCCGCCCGCGAGGGCCTTGGACTTGCGGAAGACCATTTTGTACTGGCTCGTCGTGAAGTCCGACGCGAGGTCGGGCAAGCGGTCCACCTGCTCGAGCAGCTTGAGCCGCTCGTCGCCGCGCTTGAGGAAGCTGTTGAAGTCGGGTCGCTGCGAGCTGAGCGAGGTGTCCTTGAAGACCGCCGAGAGATCGCCGGCCGTGCTCGCCGTCGAGGCCCCGCTGCGCGCCTGGAACTCCCGCTCCTCGAAGGCCGGCGGCCGCAGGCGCTCGCGCGCCTCCGGCTTGCTGCGCTCCTCGAGCAGCCCCGAGCCCGTGCGCGTGTCCTTCTCCTCTTCCTGGCTGCTCCCCATGAAGTCCGGCAGCCGCGGCGACGGCAGCGGCAGCGCGGGCGCCAGCGTCAGCGCGAGCGCGACCACCAGCGGCAGCGGCAGGAAGTGCGCCTCGCGCGGCAGGATGCGCCGCACGATCTGGCGCGGCTGCAGACGCTCGACGCGCTCGGTGGCGTCGGCGACCAGCGTGTCCACGAGCGGCGTGCGATCGGGCCGCTCCGCCCACTCGAGCGCGGTGGCCACGCGGTCCTCGAGACCGAACGCGCGATCGGCCAGCCGCGCGGCGTCGGCGGGGCTCGTCTGCTTGAGCGCGCCCCAGGCGGCGCCGAGCAGCGCGCCCGCGAGCGGCAGCGCGCCGGCCGCGAGCACGGCGCGCGGGCCGAGCGGCCCCTTGAGCGCGAGCAGCACCACGGCGGGCAGCGACGCCCAGAAGAAGCCGCGCAGCGCGTAGTGCTCCACGCGGCGGCGCCGCACCTGCGCGCTGACGCGCCGGACGAGCTGGTCGAGCGCCGCGCCGGGCGTCATCGGACGAACGGCTCCCGCGCCTGCGCCGTGCTCGCCTCCACGTTGTCCACGATCTGGCCGAGGAGCGTGTCCACGTCGATGCCCTCGGCCTCGCCCTCGAAGTTCAGGATCACGCGATGCCGCAGCGCGGGCGCGACCAGCGCCTTGAGATCGTCCGCGCTCACGTTGTAGCGGCCCTCGGCGAGGGCGCGCACCTTGGCGCCCAGGATCAGGGCCTGCGCGCCGCGCGGGCTGGCGCCGTAGCGCACGAACCGCCGCGTCACGTCGGGGGCGTCGGCCCACTGCGGATGCGTCGCCATCACGATGCCGGAGGCGAAGTCGCGCACGTGCGCGGCCACCGGCACCTCGCGGATCAGCTCGCGATAGCCGAGCACCTTGGCGCCGCTCATCACGCGCTCGACGACGACCTGCCGCGACTGCGTGGTGCGGTCGATGATCGCGTTCAGCTCCTCGATGGCCGGATAGCGCACGCGCAGCTTGAGGAGGAAGCGGTCGAGCTGGGCCTCCGGCAGCGGGTACGTGCCCTCCATCTCGATCGGGTTCTGCGTCGCCAGGACGAAGAACGGCGCGGGCAGCGGGCGCGAGACGCCCCCCACGGTCACCGACGCCTCCTGCATGCCCTCCAGCAGCGCCGACTGCGTCTTGGGCGTCGCCCGGTTGATCTCGTCGGCCAGCACGACGTGGGCGAAGAGCGGACCCTGCTGGAACTGGAAGTGCTTCCGACCGTCGGCGTCCTCGACGATGATGTTGGTCCCGATGATGTCGGCGGGCATCAGGTCGGGGGTGAACTGGACGCGCGAGAACGACAGCTCGAGACTCTCCGACAGCGTCTTGACGAGGAGCGTCTTGCCGAGGCCCGGCACGCCCTCGAGCAGCACGTGGCCGCCCGCGAACATGCCGATGAGGACGTGGTTGATGATCTCGCGGTGACCGACGATGACCTTCTCGACCTCCGCGCGCAGCGTCTCGAACGCGGTGACGAATTCCCGAACCCGGCCGTCGTCGGTCATCGAGTCTCCTCTCTATGGATGACGTCGCCCGGCGCTACCACCCCCGGGCCCATTATAATATGCAAGAGACACGCCACACCTCGACTCTTGACACGCGCCCGCAAGCGCGCGCCGGCACGATCACAGGATGGCCGGGCTCCGCGGCGGCATGGCGCGCGGTGCCCATCCAGGGAGCGGGCGTACTCACAACTGCCCGTCGCTGCGGCATCGGGACGGCGAGTGGGATCGACGGTGACGGCCCCTTGCCGCGAGCATGCCCGAGGTTCGCGTCCGTCTCAAGCGCGTACTGGAATCAATCGGCGATAGACCTCCCGGTAGCCGTCGACCTCGCGCGCGGGCGGGTAGCGCTCGGCCACGCGCGCGCCTCCGGCCGCGCCGAGCCGCGCGCGCAGCGCGGCGTCGCGCGCCAGGCGCAGGGCCGCCGCCTGCAGCTCGGCGTCGCTGGCGAACACCAGCCCGGTGACCTCGTGCTCGACGAGCGCGCGGTTGCCCGGAATGTCCGCGGCGAGCACCGCGCGACCGAGCGCCTGCGCCTCGAGCACCGAGTTGGCCATGCCGCCCTCGGAGATCGAGCAGTTCAGCACGACGTCGGCGCGGGCGAGCAGCGAGGGCATCGCGGCGTGCGCGATCGGACCGAGGTGGCGCGCCCACGGCCGACCGGCCAGCGCCTTCGCGAGCGCCCGGCCCTCCACCGGATCCAGCACCGGCCCGACGTAGAGCAGCCGCACGCGCGGGTCGGCGGCGACCACGCGGTCGAACGGCCCCAGGGGTCGCAGCGGCGCCTTCACGGGACGGATGCCCGCGGGCAGGAGGAACAGCACGCGGTCGGCGGGCAGCGCCCAGCGCGCGTCGAGGTCGAACGGCTCGGCCTCCGCGAAGTGTGCAGCCTGCGGCACCACGACGAGCCGCGCCCTCAGATCTGGCAGCACCGCCGCCACCCGCTCGCCGATCGAGGCGTCGAAGGCGGTCACCGCGGCGGCGCCTTCCAGCACACGGCGCACGGTGGGCGCATGCTCCGGGTCCAGCAGCTCGTGGTTGGCGTCGGTGCCGGTCAGAGTGACGACCAGCGGCACCTCCAGCCGGCGGGCCAGACGCAGCGCGAGCGGCCCCGAGCGATACGCGTGGAACGCGTGCACGAGCGCGGGACGGCAGGCCTCGACCTCCCCGGCGATGTCGGCCTCGGCGGTCGCCGAGAGATCCCACACCGAGACCTCCTCGCCGCGCTCGCGAAGCCCGGCGACGATGCGCTCGGCCGTGATGGCGTTGCCGCGGACGGAGGGAAAGGCGAAGGGCGTGAGGACGGCGACCCGAGCCACGTGGGCAGCATACCGCGGCGGTCGACCTCCGCCCCCGGGGAATACGATGCCGCCCTGCGTCAGACCGGGCTGAATCCCGCGCCGCGCGCGGCGCATCTCTTTATAATGGTGGGCAATGGGTGAGTGCGGTTCGGGCGGCGCGTCCGAGATCGAGTGCCGGCAGATCGCCGAGCTGCTCGGTGATTACTTCGACGGATCCCTCCCCAACCATCTGCGCGAGCTGCTCGAGTGGCACATCGACGGGTGTCAACCCTGTGTGGCCTTCATCAATACGTACCGTGAGACGATCTCCGTGACCCGCCGCCTGCCCGATGCCCCGATGCCCGTCGAATTGAAGAAACGTCTCATCGCGTTCGTGAAGTCGGCCCGCGACCCGAACGAGACGCGCTCCTAGCCTCGCAGCCGAAGCACGGGCGCCGCGAGCACCTCGCCGATCTCCCACGCCTCTTCGGCCGCCGCCCTGAACGCGTCGCGCACACCGCCGGCTCGCGCGGGCTGCACCGAGAAGAGCAGCCCGCCGGACGTCTCGGCTTCCATCAGCAGCGACACGAGCACGGCGGGAACGTCGGCGGCGATCTCGAGCCGCGCGCCGAACACGCTTTCCAGATACCGGCGGTTGCGCTTCATCCCGCCGCTGAAGTGACCGGCCTCGGCGAGCGCCCGCGCGTGCGGCAGGAACGGCAGCCGTGAGGTGTCCACGGCGATCCCCGCGCCGGAGGCGACGACCATCTCGCCGGCGTGGCCGAGAAAGCCGAAGCCGGTGATGTCGGTGGCCCCCGCGGCCTCGGCGTCGCGCGCGGCGCGCGCCGCCACGCGGTTGAGCCGCAGCATGCTCGCGACGGCGGCCGCCAGCGCCTCGTCGGGCGCCGCGCCGTCCTTGGCCGCGGTCGTGATCACGCCGGTGCCGAGCGGCTTGGAGAGAAACACCCGGTCGCCGGCGCGCAGGCCACCCTTGATCAGCACGCGGTCGGGATGGACGCGACCGGTGACGCAGAGGCCGTACTTCGGCTCGTTGTCCACGACGGTGTGGCCGCCCGCGATGACGCCGCCCGCCTCGGCGACCTTCTCGGCGCCCCCGCGGAAGACCTCGGCGATGATCGCCTTGTCCATGTCGCGCGGGAAGCCGGCGACGGCGAGCGCGAACATCACCTCGCCGCCCATCGCGTAGACGTCCGACATCGCGTTCGTCGCGGCCACGGCGCCCCAGGTCCACGCGTCGTCCACGACGGGCGGAAAGAAGTCCACCGTCTCGACGAGCGCCAGGTCGTCGCTGATGCGGTAGACGGCCGCGTCGTCGGCCGCGCCGAGACCGACCATGAGGTTGCGCGCGGTCTCCGCCGACATCACCGGCCGCCGCAGCACGCTCAACACCTCCTGGAGATCTCCAGGAGCCATCTTCGACGCTCAGCCAGCGCAGGAGGCGTAGGCGGTGAGACGGATCTCCTTGCCCGAGGGCGCGGGCTCGCTCATGACGCTTGGGACGGCCGCTCGATCGGCTGGGATTCCAGGAAGTCGAGGAATGCCTGGGCGAGCGGCGAGCGCGTGCGGTCCTTGTGAGTGACGAGATGGAAGCTGCGCGCGACCCTGAGGTCCTTCACCTTCACGCAGGCGACGAGGCCGGCGCGGCACTCGTCCTCCACCGCCCGCCGCGAGATCAACGCGATGCCGACGCCCGCGCGTACGGCCTGCTTGATCGCCTGCGTCGAGCCCATCTCGCCGGCGAGGCGGAACGACGCCAGCGAGAGGCCCGCCTCCTCCAGCACGTGCTCGATCGCCTCGCGTGAGCCCGAGCCGCGCTCGCGCATCACCATCGGCTCGCGGCGCAGCTCGTCGACGGAGACGCTCTTGCGCGTCGCCCACGGATGCCCCGCGGGCACCACGAGCACCAGCTCGTCGGGCATCAGCTCGCGCGACTCGAGCGCGCGCGATCCAGGACGCGCGCCGACCAGCGCTACCTCAACGCGGCCCTCCTCCACCCACTCGCTGACCTGGCGTGAGTCGCCGATCAGCAGCGAGACGGAGATGTCCGGGTACTTGCCCTTGAACCGGCCGATCAGCGTGGGCATCACGTACTCGCCGGGGATCGTGCTGCCGCCGATCACCAGCTCGCCGCTCATGCGGCCCTGGAACTGGTCGAGCGCCTGCTGCGCCTCGCGGGCGAGCCCCAGCATCCGCCGCGCGTAGCCGAGCAGCAGCTGGCCGGCGCGCGTCGGCGCGGCGCCGCGGCCGAGCCGGTCCAGCAGCTGCACGCCCAGCTCGTCCTCGAGCGCGCGCACGTGCTCGGAGACGGTGGGCTGCGTGAGGAAGAGGGCCTCGGCCGCGCGCGAGAAGCTGCCGAGCTCGGCGACCTTGGCGAAGACCTCGAGGCGGCGCAGGTCCATTAAGACCGAAGGGCCCCGGCGGGCCCTTCGTGAGACTCGTCGCGCGTCACGCGGGGTCTAGTGGCAGCCGCAGCCGCCACCGCCGCAACACCCGCCGCCACCACCCGTCGGCGCCGGCATGAAACCACCGTCGCTCTTCAGGCCGAAGACGGAGAGCTTGCGAGTGATGTCACCGCTCTGGCACGTGGGGCAGGCGACCGTGGTCGAGGGGCCGTGGACGTACCTCTCGAAATCATGCCCGCAGCCGCGACACCGGTACTCGTAGATCGGCACTTACTCGCCTCCGCGCTGCACGTAGCTCTTCACGAACTCCTCGGCGTTTTCCTCGAGGATGTCGTCGATCTCGTCAAGGAGCTTGTCGATGTCCTCCTTGATCTTCTTGCCCTTCTTGGCGATCTCCGGACTGGCGGACGCACCGTCGCCGCCGCCCTCGTTGGGCTTGGTCGGCCGTGTTTCCTTCTTTTTCTGCTCTGCCATGTGGCCCCTCCATGGGCTCCCAACCGTCTCACGCGCAGGTCGTCACCCCGCCACGCCTTCATTCTAACCGAGCCCCCCTCCCCCGCAAGAAGTGCGATTCACGGGTCCGGGGTCAGCGCCGGAAGTGCTTGCTCAGGCTGAGCGTCTGGTGCTGGTACGACGAGGCCAGCCCGACCCCGTAGACCCGCTCGGGCCGGCCACGGAGCCGCTCGAACCAGACTTTGAAGGACGTCTGGCCGTCGTAGACCATGAACGGCACCTCCCGCGCTCGCACCTCCATAACCACCTTCGTGCCGAGAATGCTCCCGTCGCCGAATCCGAAGCCGGGATCGAAGAACCCCGCGTAATGCGTGCGAATCTCGCCCGCCCCGGCGTCGTAGACCACCATCTCGGCGGCGAACTCGGGGGGCACACGGATCCGCTCTTTGGACACCAGGATGTAGAACCGATTGGCTTCCAGGATGTAGCCGTCGCGCACCGGCGCCTTGATCGGCTCCCAGAACTCGCTGGCGTCGTAGTGACCGACGCGTGCCAGATCGACCGCGGGCGGATTGGGATGCGCGCGGTAGCCGATGACGCCGCCCGTCGTGCGGCCGGAGAGGTCGATGCCCATGCAGAGCCCATCGTTGAAGGCGACGCGCTCGATGGGCACCGGCCGGTCGTCGTCGTCGTAGAGCAGCGGCGTCTGGCCATAGAGCGCCGCGAGCCCCGCGTCGGACATCGAGGTCGGGCCCTCCAGCAGGCGGAGCTGGTTGAGCGAGGCGCCCGCGTGCACACGCACGGGGAACGACTGCGGCGAGACCTCGAGGTAGAGCGCGCCGCGGTAGCCGGACTGGATCTCGTCGAAGCGCGGCGTGCCATCGGTGACCACGCGCGTGAAGACGTCCAGGCGGCCGGTCGTCGACTTCGGATTCGAGCGCCCGCGCACCGTGGCCGGCAGCGCCAGCGATTCGAGGAGCGGCACCAGATAGACGGAGCCGCGCTGGAGCGTGGCGCCGCCCTCGAGTGAGATGCGATCGATCACGAGGTCGTTGTTCGCCCCGCCCTCGAGCCGCTCGCTCACGCTCTCGCGATACGGCAGGAAGCTCGCGCGGAGCTGATAGGCGACGGGCCCCAGGCGCAGGTCGAGGCTCGCGGGCTGGAACTGCTCGTCGACGAGCGGGGCCGCCGCCACGATCCAGCCGTCGTGCACGGCGCCGCGGAGATCGCGATCGGTGAGAACGCCTGTGCCGCTCACCTGCTCGGCCCCGCCGGGGGATACGCGCGGCTCGTCACGACGGTCGCGCCGGCGGTGTCCAACGCGTACGCTCGAGCGCGCCCCTCGACGCCCGCCGTGCGCAGCGCGGCTTCCATGGCGTGCGCGACGGCGGCGCCGTCGCCGGCGACCAGGGCCAGCAGCGACGGGCCGGCGCCGCTCAGCACGCAGCCGAGCGCGCCGGCGCGACGGGCCGCGTCGGCCACGGATTCCATCCACGGAAAGAGCGCGCGGCGATACGGCTGGTGCAGCCGGTCGTCGAGGGCGGCCGCGAGCGCGTCGTTCCGCTTCGCCTGCAGTCCCGCGAGCAGGAGCGCGACACGCTGCACGTTGAACACGGCGTCGGCGTGCGCCACGGATGCCGGCAGCACGGCGCGCGTCTCGGTGGTCGACGCGCTGATCGTCGGCACCAGCACCACCCACGCCAGGTCATCGGGCACGGGCAGCGCGATCGCGGTGATGCCGCCGTCGGCCGCGGCGGCCGAGACCGTGAGCCCCCCGAGGAGCGCGGCGCAGACGTTGTCGGGATGGCCCTCGGCCCGCGCGGCCAGCGCGAGCAATTCGTCTCTCGCCAGCGAGCCTCCCGAGAGCGCGTCGCCCACCACGAGGCCGCCGACCCACGCGGCAGCGCTCGAGCCGAGACCGCGGCCCAGCGGGATGCGATTGATGCAGCGAAGCGCCACACCCTTGAAGGACCGCCCGGCGGCTTCGAACGCCAGCCGCACGCCGAGCGCGACGATATTGTCCGCGCCCACCGGCAGATGCCCCGCGCCCTCACCCTCCACCGTCACCGTCACGCCGTCCGCCTCGCTCGCCTCCACGTCGTTGTAGAGCGCCAGGGCCAGGCCGAGCGCGTCGAAGCCGGGACCGAGGTTGGCGGACGTAGCGGGAACGCGGACGTGGACGCGCATGATTACTTCGGAGGGGGCCCAGATGGCCCCCTCCGATGCCTCCCCCAGAACCGGATTGCGCCGGCAAAGCCGGCGCTCGAACGCGGCCGACACAACGCCGACGCCGCGAACGCCGCGGCGTGGATCGGCCCGGCGAGGCGGATCACAAGCGCTTGAGCAGCCACTCCGGGGTGATCGAGTTCGCCCAGGAGTTGAGGACGAGGTAGTAGTTGGTGAACACCAGCACGCCCACGATCACCAGCAGCACGCCGGCGCCGCGCTCCACGAGGGGAATGAAGGGCCGGTAGCGCTTGAAGAACTTCAAGAAGGGCCCCAGCGCCAGCGCCGACAACAGGAAGGGCAGGCCGAGCCCCGCCGAGTACGCCACGAGCAGGCCGACGCCGCGTCCGACCGTCTCCGCCGTGCCGGCGAGCGACAGGATCGCGCCGAGGATCGGCCCCACGCACGGCGTCCAGCCCACCGCGAACGTCACGCCGACGATGAACGAGCCGACGTAGCCCGCCGGCTTCTCGCGGATCTGCAGCGACGCGGTCCGGCCGAGGAAGCCGATCCGCAGCACGCCGGCGATGTAGAGGCCGAAGAGGATGATGAGCACGCCGCCGAGCCGCCGGATCCCGTCCCGGTACGTGAACAGGAGCTGGCCGGCCGCGCTGAACGACGCACCGAGCGCGACGAACACGAGCGAGAAGCCGAGGACGAAGGCGACGGCGTGCAGCAGCACGCGACGCCGCGCATGCGCGCTGAGGTCCGCGGAGAGGTCGCCGACCGACATGCCGGTGATGAACGAGATGTAGGACGGAAAGAGCGGCAGCACACAGGGCGACAGGAACGAGAAGAGTCCCGCGCTGAACGCCACGGCCACTCCGAGCGAGGAGCCCATCAGCGGAGCATCGCCTGCACGAGGCCGTGCGCGGCCGAGTCGTCCCAGGAGCGCGGCCCGAGCGCGACGCCGGCCATCATGCCTTGCCGATCGACGACGAAGCTCGAGGGCAGCGCCCGCACGCCGTACCTCTCGGCGACCGCCATCTTGGGATCGACGGCGATCGGGAAGCTGAACTTGCGCGCGCTCACGAAGGGTGGAACCTTCTTGGGATCGGCGTCGAGCGAGATGGCGACGAGCACGAAGCCCGCGTCCTTGTGGCGGCGCCAGAGGCGCTCCATGGCCGGCATCTCCTCGAGGCACGGCGGGCACCACGTGGCCCAGAAGTTGACGAGCACGACCTTGCCCCGTTGGGCCGAGAGCTTGAAGCTACCGCCGTCGGGCGTGGGCAGCGCGAAGTCCTCGGCGACTTTCGGCTTGCTGGGCTTGATGAGGTCCAGGTGCTTCAGCGCGAGGTCGACGCTGGGGCCGCCGGCCGCCGGGGCGGCGGGCGCGGGCGCCGGCGCCGGCTCGGCGCTCGGACGCACGGTCGCCGGCGCCGCGGGCTCCGGCGTCGGCGCGGTGGCGGCGGCGTAGAGCGCCACGCCGACGGCGGCCAACACGAGGACAGTCGCGAAGACGAGCGCGGTCTTCCGTGGCATTGAAATCCTCGCAAGTATACCTCTATAGTGGGAGCCCCCGATGAGCCCCGCCGCGCAGCTGCCGCTCACGATCATCGCCGATGACCTCACCGGCGCCTGCGACACGGGCGCGCTCTTCGCCGCGCGCGGCCCGGTGCCGGTCACCGTCTGGCCCGACGCCGCGCTGCGCGCGCCGGTGAGCGTCGTGGACACCGAGACCCGCGCCCTCGACCCCGCCGACGCCGCCCGGCGGGTGAGCGCCGTCGCCCGCAGCGTCGCCCGCACGCGCATCTTCAAGAAGATCGACTCGACACTGCGCGGCCCCATCGGCGCCGAGCTCGACGCGCTGCTCCGCGCGACGTCGGCGGCCGGGGCCCTCGTGTGTCCCGCCCTGCCCTCCGAGCACCGGGTCGTCGTCGAGCGGGTGCTGACGGTGGGCGCGGTGCCCGTCGCCGAGACGGCGATCGCGGAGGATCCGACGTTTCCGCGCGCGGCGGGCACGTCGAACGTCGTGGACCTGCTGCGCCCGCAGCTCGACCGGCCGTTCGCCTGGATCCCGCTCGGCCGCGTGCGCGAGGGCGGTCGCCCGCTGACGGCGCGCCTCGTCCGGCTCGCCGGCATGGTGATCGTGGCCGACGCCGAGACCGATGCCGACCTCGACACGCTCGTGGAGGCGGTCCTCGAGCTCGATTCGCCGCCGCTCCTCGTGGGCGCGGCCGGCCTCGCGCTGGCGCTCGCGCGCCGGCTCGGGCTGGCGGCGGCACGCGTGGATCCGCCCACGGGCGAGCGCTGGCTCATCGTCGCCGGCAGCCAGCATCCCGCCACGCGGCGCCAGGTGGAGGCCGCGCGCGAGGCGGGGCTGACGGTGCTCGCCACGCCCGACGCGCCGCAGCCCGACCGCGCGGGCGCCGTCACCGACCTCGCCGCGCAGGCGCGCGCGCGGCTCGATGCCGGGCCCGTCGACGTCGTGCTCGTCACCGGCGGCGAGACGCTCGTCGCGCTCTATCACGCGCTCGGCGCCGAGCGCCTGGATCTCGAGGGCGCGCCACGGCCGGGGCTGGCGCTCGGCCGGCTGCGCGCGCCGGGCCGCGAGCCGCTGACGGTGGTGACCAAGGCGGGCGGCTTCGGCGAGCCGGATCTCTTCGTGAGCCTCGTGCGCGAGGCCGTCGCGTGAAGCAGCCGATCCTCGGCGTGACCATGGGCGATCCCGCCGGCGTGGGCCCGGAGATCATCGCTCGCGCCGCGGCGGAAGCTGCTGTGCGGAGCGCCAGCCGTCCCGTCGTCGTCGGTGCAGCGTCGACCATGAGCGCGGCGCTGGCGCTCGTCTCGTCCCCGCTCACGCTGCACGCCGTGAAGCGCGTGGCCGACTGCCGCTGGGCCGACGGCACGCTGGAGGTCCTGGACCTCGCCAACGTGGATATGGCCTCGCTGCCCCGCGCCGCCGTGAGCGCGGCGGCGGGCAAGGCGGCCTACGACTACGTCGAGCGCGCGGTGACGCTCGCCCAGGCGCGTGAGATCCACGGCATCGTGACCGCGCCCATCAACAAGGAGGCGCTGGCGGCGGCCGGCATGCCGCACACCGGCCACACGGAGATCCTCGCCCGGCTCTCGAACACCGCGGACTTCGCGATGCTGCTCATGGGCCACGACCTGCGCGTGATCCACGTGACCACGCACGTCGCGCTGCGCCGCGTGCCCGAGCTGGTGACGCGCGAGCGCGTGCTGAAGACGATCCGTCTCGCGCAGACGACGATGCTCGGCCTGGGCCGTCGCGACGCGCGCATCGCGGTGGCCGGCCTGAACCCCCACGCGGGCGAGGACGGGCTCTTCGGTGACGAGGAGAAGACGGCGATCGCGCCCGCCATCGAGGCCGCGCGCGCCGAGGGCATGACCGTGATCGGTCCGCTGCCCGCGGACACCCTGTTCTCCCGCGCGCGCGGTGGTGAATTTGATATCGTCGTCGCCATGTATCACGACCAGGGGCACATTCCGGTGAAGACGGTCGGATTCACGTACGACGAGGCGAGCAAGCGCTGGACGGGCCTGTCGGGCGTGAATGTGACGGTCGGCCTGCCGTTCCTGCGCGTCTCCGTCGACCACGGCACCGCGTTCGACCGCGCGTGGAAGGGCATCGCGAACCCCGAGAGCATGATCGAGGCGATCGACGTCGCCGTGCGCATGCTCGCCGCGCAGTGAGCGAGCGGGAGCTCCGGGCCCTCGTCGCCGACGTCCGCCGGGGCCGCCTCTCGCGGCGCGGCTTCGTGACGCTGATGGCCGGGCTGGGCGTTACCGCGCCGCTCGCCGCGCAGATGCTGGCGCCGCTGCCCGCGCGGGCGCAGGCACGGCCGGCCTTCACGCCGAGCCGGCGCGGCGGGGGCGGCCAGCTGAGAGTCCTCTGGTGGCAGGCGCCGACCCTCCTGAACCCGCACTTCGCGACCGGCACCAAGGACCAGGACGCCTCGCGCATCTTCTACGAGCCGCTGGCCGGCTTCGATCCCGACGGCAACGTGGTCCCGATCCTCGCCGCGCAGCTGCCGAGCATCGAGAACGGCGGCGTGGCGCGCGACGGCACGTGGGTGATCTGGAACCTCAAGAAGGGCGTCGTCTGGCACGACGGCAAGCCCTTCACCGCCGACGACGTCGTGTTCAACTGGGAGTACGCCGCCGACCCGGCGACCTCCGCGTGGACGCTCGCCTCCTACCGCGAGATCGAGCGCGTCGACCGCCTCGACAGTCACGCCGTCAAGGTCGTCTTCAAGCGCCCCACGCCGTTCTGGGCGGACGCCTTCTGTGGCGCGCGCGGGATGCTGATCCCCAAGCACGTATTCGAGCCCTTCAAGGGCGCGAAGTCTCGCGAGGC
This sequence comes from Candidatus Rokuibacteriota bacterium, assembly GCA_003220225.1. Classification (GTDB taxonomy): domain Bacteria; phylum Methylomirabilota; class Methylomirabilia; order Rokubacteriales; family CSP1-6; genus AR12. The sequence continues at coordinate 4,832 of QHRU01000040.1, read as the reverse complement.
GCCGGCCAACCTCCGGCCCGTCGGCACGGGCGCCTATCGGTTCGTCGACTTCAAGCCCGGCGACACCGTGCGTGGCGAGCTCAATCCGGCCTACCACGTGCCGAACCGCCCCTTCTTCGACGCCATCGAGATGAAGGGTGGTGGCGACGCCGCCTCGGCCGCGCGCGCGGTCTTGCAGACGGGCGAGTACGACTACGCGTGGAACATGCAGGTGGAGGACGACATCCTGCGACGCCTCGAGCAGGGCGGCAAAGGGCGCATCGTGGTGTGGCCCACGGGCAACCCCGAGCACATCCAGCTCAACCACACCGACCCGTGGCGCGAGGTCGACGGGGAGCGGTCGAGCGCCAGGACCACGCACCCGACACTCTCGGATTCCGCCGTGCGCGCCGCGCTGAACGTCCTGGTCGATCGCGCGTCCATCCAGGAGGAGATCTACGGCCGCGGCGGGCAGACCTCGGCGAACTTCCTGAACTCCCCGCCCCGCTTCTACTCGCGCAACACGCGCTGGGAGTTCAACGTCGAGCGCGCCAACCAGATCCTCGACGCCGCCGGCTGGCGGCGAGGTCCCGATGGCATCCGGGCGAAGGAAGGAAAGCGGCTGCGGTTGGTCTACCAGACGTCGACGAACGCCCCGCGCCAGAAGACGCAGGCCATCGTCAAGCAGGCCTGCGCGCGCGCCGGGATCGAGCTCGAGCTCAAGTCGGTGGTCGCCTCGGTGTTCTTCTCGTCCGACGCGGCCAATCCCGATACCTATTCGCACTTCTACGCCGATCTCCAGATGTACAACATCGGGATGAACGCGCCCGACCCGCAGGTGTTCATGGCCGTGTTCGTCTCGTGGGAGATCGCCTCTCGCGAGAACAAGTGGGTGGGGCGCAACATCACGCGCTTCCGCAGCGATGAGTACGATCGGCTCTGGCGATCGGCCGAGACCGAGATGGACCCGGTGAAGCGGGCGGCGCTGTTCATCCGGATGAACGATCTCGTCATCGCCAACGTCGCCGTCATTCCCGTGCTCTGGCGCAACGGTGTCGGCGCGGCCAACACCCGCCTGCACGGCATGGAGCTCAACGGCTGGGACACGACGATGTGGCGGCTGCCGTACTGGTACAAGGCTTGACTCTTCACCCTCGGAGGATCGTTCATGGAAGAGCGCGAACTGCGGGCGTCGATCGAGCAGGTGCGCGTCGGCACGCTCAGCCGTCGCCGCTTCGTGCAGGCGATGGTCGGGCTCGGGCTGACCGCGCCGATGGCGGCCCAGATGCTGGCCTCGGCCGGCGTGGCACAGGCGCAGACGAAGACGACCTACAAGCCGACCAAACGGGGCGGCGGCGGCGCGCTGCGGGTGCTGTGGTGGCAGGGCGCCACGTTGCTCAACCCGCACTTCGCCGTCGGCACCAAGGACCAGGACGGCTCGCGCATCTTCTACGAGCCGCTCGCGGTCTGGGACCCCGAGGGCAACCTGGTGCCGGTGCTCGCCGCGGAAGTCCCGAGCCTGCAGAACGGCGCCGTGGCCAGGGACGGGCGGTCGGTCACCTGGAAGCTCAAGAAGAACGTGCAGTGGCACGACGGCAAGCCGTTCACGGCCGACGACGTCGTGTTCAACTGGGAGTACGCGGCCGATCCCGCCAGCGCCTGCACCACCAGCGGCACCTACAAGGAGATCAAGGTCGACAAGGTCGACGGCCACACCGTCAAGATCACCTTCCCCAAGCCCACGCCGTTCTGGGCCGATCCGTTCGTCGGCGTGCGCGGGATGATCATCCCCAAGCACCTCTTCGAGGGCTTCAAGGGCGCGAAGTCGCGGGAGGCGCCGGCCAACCTGAAGCCGGTGGGCACCGGGCCCTACCGGTTCGCCGACTTCAAGCCGGGCGACCTCGTCAAGGGCGAGCTGAACCCGACCTATCACATGCCCAACCGCCCGCACTTCGACACCATCGAGATGAAGGGCGGCGGCGACGCCAACTCGGCCGCCCGCGCCGTCATCCAGACCGGCGAGTACGACTTCGCCTGGAACCTGCAGGTCGAGGACGAGAACCTCAAGCGCATGGAACAGGGCGGCAGGGGCAAGGCCGATATCACACCGGGCGGCAATATTGAGCACGTCCAGCTCAACAACACCGATCCGTGGAAAGACGTCGACGGCGAGCGCTCCAGCCTCAAGACGAAGCACCCGTTCCTCACCGATCCCGCCGTCCGGCAGGCGCTCAACCTCCTCGTCGATCGCGCCTCCGTGCAGGAGCAGATCTACGGGCGCACCGGCATCGCCACTGCCAACTTCCTCAACGAGCCGAAGAGGTTCAACTCGAGGAACACGAAGTACGAGTTCAACGTCGACAAGGCCAACCAGATCCTCGAGGCGGCCGGCTGGAAGAAGGGCGGCGACGGCATCCGCGCCAAGGACGGCGTCAAGCTGAAGATCGTCTACCAGACGTCGAACAACCCGCTGCGCCAGAAGACGCAGGCCATCGTCAAGCAGGCGGCGGCCAAGGCGGGCATCGAGATGGAGCTCAAGGGCGTGGTCGCCTCCGTGTACTTCTCCTCGGACGTGGCCAACCCCGACACCTACACGCACTTCTACACCGACATCCAGATGTACACGACGACCATGACGCAACCCGACCCCGAGACGTTCATGAACCAGTTCACGTCGTGGGAGGTGGCCACCAAGGACAACAAGTGGCAGGGGCGGAACATCACGCGCTGGCGCAACGAGGAGTACGACAAGTTCTTCCGCGCGGCGGAGAGCGAGCTGGATCCGGTCAAGCGGGCGGCGCTGTTCATCAAGATGAACGACCTGGCCATCCAGAACATCGTCGTGATCCCCGTCGTGCTGCGGCCCGCAGTGGCGGGCATCTCGAATCGGCTCAAGGGCGCCGAGCAGAGCGGCTGGGACTCGAACTTCTGGAACCTCGAGAACTGGTACCGCGAAAGTTAGCCCAGAGGAGCGCCACGGCTTCGCCGGGGCGCGACGAACAATTGGGGGTCTGGGGGCCATGTCGAGGCCCCCAGCACGATAGGTGACCAAGTACTTCATCCGCCGGCTGCTGATCATGGTGCCCGTCCTGGCCGGCATCAGTCTGGTTCTCTTCACGATCCTCGCCCTGGCTCCGGGCGATCCGTTCGAGGAGCTGGCCGCCAACCCGAACGTGCCGCGCGAGGTCGCGCAGGCGCTGCGCCACCAGTACGGGCTCGATGATCCCGTCGCCGTGCGCTACGTGCGCTGGTTCTCGGCCATGCTGAAGGGAGACTGGGGCTTCTCCTTCGTCAGCCGGGTGAACGTGGACACGTTGATCATGCAGCGGCTGCCGACCTCGCTCTTCGTGCTCGGCAGCGCGCAATTGCTCGGGCTGCTCATCGCGCTGCCGATCGGGACCTACTCGGCATTACGCCCGTACTCGCTCTTCGACCAGGTGGCCACCACGCTGGCCTTCATCGGCTTCTCGCTGCCGACGTTCTTCACGGGTCTCGTGTTCATCCTCGTCTTCAGCCTGTGGCTCGACTGGCTGCCGTTCATCTATCGCGCCGACATCGCCGCCACCGGCTGGCGCTGGTGGTGGGAGCACGCGCGGCAGGCGGCGATGCCGGTGGCCGTCCTCGGGCTCTTCCAGGGCGCGACGCTCACGCGCTTCGTGCGTTCGGCGGTCCTCGACGTGATCCGACTCGACTACGTCAACACCGCGCGCGCCAAGGGGCTGTCCGAGGGCGTCACGGTGGTGAAGCACGTGATCCGCAACGCGCTCATCCCCGTGGTGACGCTGGTGGCGCTGCAGATCCCGGGGATCTTCACCGGCGCCGTCATCACCGAGCAGATCTTCCGCATCCCCGGCATCGGCTCGCTGCTGATCAGCTCGATCCTCGCCAACGACACGCCGGTGATCATGGCCATCACCTTCGTGTTCTCGTGCCTGGTCGTGATCTTCAACCTGCTCGCCGACCTGCTCTACGGCTGGCTCGACCCGCGGATCGCGTACCGATGAGCGTGGCCGCCGCGCCGGCCGCGTCGCTGCTCACGAGCGCCGCGCGCCCGTCGCTCTGGCGCGAGGCGACGCGGCGCTTCCGCCGCCATCGCCTGGCCATGGTCGGCTTCACCGTGCTGCTCGTCATGGTGGCGGGCGTGCTGGCCGGACCCTTCGTCTATCGCGTGCCGATCGACGAGATCGACTTCAAGGCCAAGCTCAAGGGGCCGTCGCGCGCGCATCCGCTCGGCACCGACGACCTCGGCCAGGATCTGCTCGCCCGGGTGCTCTACGGTGGCCGCATCTCGCTCGCCGTCGGCGTGGTGGCCATGCTGATCTCGATCACGATCGGCACCGGCGTCGGCGCCGTCGCGGGTCAGATCGGCGGCGCCACCGACCACACGCTCATGCGGCTCACCGACCTGTTCCTGTCGCTGCCGCAGCTGCCGCTGCTCCTTCTGATCGTCTACCTGTTCCGCGACACGCTGAAGAAGACGCTCGGCCTCGAGGCCGGCGTCTTCGTGCTCATCGTGGCGGTCATCGGCGGCCTGCGCTGGATGCCGGTGGCGCGGCTCGTCCGCGCGCAGTTCCTGTCGCTGCGCGAGAAGGAGTTCGTGGAGGCGGCTCGCAGTCTCGGCGCGGCGCCGCTGCGGCAGGTGGTGCGCCACATCCTGCCGAACGCGGTCGGCCCCGTGATCGTCGCCGGCTCGCTCGACGTGGCGGCGGCGATCATCGCCGAGTCCTCGCTCTCGTTCCTCGGTCTCGGGTTTCCGCCCGACATTCCCACGTGGGGCCGGATCCTCTTCGACGCCAAGGACAACCTCGACTTCGCCCCGCACTGGGCGCTGTTCCCGGGCACCGCGATCTTCC
>QHRU01000080.1 GCA_003220225.1 Candidatus Rokuibacteriota bacterium | reverse complement strand
TCGTCGGGTCCGTCGTTCTTATTGGCTGGGTCACCCTTGTGGTGGAATGGCGTCGCTGGCTCCACTGGCGTCGCTACGCGGAGACTGCGAAGTGACGCGAACGCGCATCGGCCCGAAGTCGTGGAGCGCTCTAACGAGCTGCTGCAGCGGACCGGACGCTCGCTCTGCTCGCGCTCCGGCCGCTGAGCATCGACGTTAGGTTTACGGGAAGGCATGCGGGCATCCTGGACAATGCTTCTGGCCGCCGGGCCGCTAGCGCTATGGGGCGCGTGGGTCCTTTGGGTGTCGATTCCTCACAGACAGTGGCTCACAGGTGTACTCGGCGGCCTCGCTCTCGTCACGGCGGGAGGGCTGCTGTTCCTGAAGGCCTGGGCCAGGCCGCTGGCGTACTTGTTTGCTGCGGGACTCGTGGTCAGCTGGTTCTACGCGCTGGGGCAGGTGATCTCGCGCGGCTGGCCGTACGCCGATCGGCTCGGAACAGTGCTGTCCCTCGTTCCCGGTGCGCTCCTTATCATCGTCTGTGCTGGTGGGGCGTGGGTCGTTCACAAGCAATACCGGCGGCATGTGCGCGAAACCTAACCTCCGCATGCAGCCGTCGGCGGGCAGGGCCCGCCGCGGCTGATACGGCGCGTTAGACGCCAAGGAGACATCATGACGGTCAAGCGTATGGACAACGTCGGCATCGTGGTAGAAGACATCGACGCCGCCATTGAGTTCTTCACCGAACTTGGCCTCGAGCTCGAGGGGCGCGCCCCAATCGAAGGAGACTGGGCAGATGGCGTCACTGGATTACGCAACATGCGCGTCGAGATTGCCATGATGCGTACGCCGGACGGTCACAGCCGGCTCGAGATGTCCCGATTCCTCGCGCCGCCTGTGGTCGCCGATCACCGCAGCGCCCCGGTGAACGCTCTCGGTTACCTACGCGTCATGTTCACCGTGGAGGACATCGACGATACGCTCGCCCGGCTCGGCAAACGCGGCGCGGAGCTCGTCGGCGAAGTGGTCCAGTACGAAGACACGTATCGGCTCTGCTACATCCGGGGCCCCGAAGGACTTCTCATCGGGCTTGCCCAAGAGCTCGGGCAGCAGACTTCCCGATGAGCACATGGGACAGGTACAGACCTGATAGGGGTGCGTACTCGCGGTGGCTAGTTGCCGTTTGAGGGCGTCTAACAAATCGCTCAAGCCGACCCCTCCGGCCTTCGGCCTCCGGGGCGGCTTAGCTCAACCGTTAGACAGCAGCGATCGCGCACATGTTGACCCCTCCCTCCAAATCCAACACTCGTCATCTCCTGGATCTTGCCATTCCGTTTGTCGCCGTCGGCCTGGGCGCCGTGACCGTGGGGCTCTTCTATGACCCCAAGGCCCTGCTCCCTCGCCCACCGTACTGGCCCTGGCTGTTCATGGTGTTCGCGCTGGGCGTCCTCGGAGGACTATTCGCGTTGGGCCTCGAGGACGGCTGGGAGGATGAAGCTCAGCTTGATCAAGCCGCGCGATGGAAAATCGCGGCACTCGCCTATCTGATAACCTTGCTGGTGGGTGCAGAATTCATCCTGCTTTCGCGATTCCTGAAGTAGGTCGGGAGGGTGAACGGTCGGCGACATAGGTAACAAAAGAGTCCGGGACATGGGTTACACGTGTCGACGATAAAGTCGCCCGTAGTGATCCTCAATCCGCATGTGGCGCTCGTTCAAGCGGCCGAGCCTGAGGCGCCCGAAGTAGACGTTCCAGATCCCATCAGCAATCCGCTAGGTTGCCGAATGAGGGACGATCGATGCGCCTCAGTCTTGTGACCGGTGCGATCGCGTTGCTCTGCGTGGGAGTTGCGCTAGGAGCCGACACGGTCCGGGCCACAGGAGTGTACAGCAGCCTGTATTTCAACAAAGAGGGCGGCGATCTTCTCGGTGCCGAGATCCTCATCTTCCCATCGAAGGGCCCGACCGGATTCTTCGCTTTGGTCCAGCTTGCCGAAGGCGGAGCCCCGTTTGCCGTGCTTGTTCCAGTCCGAGTTGCGGGGACGCAAGTCGAATTCACGATGCCGGTAAGTGGCCCGTATGGCGGTCTCAACTTCACTGGGACTATCACGCGCACTGAGTTGATCGGGAAGTGGAGTTCAGGCAGCGCGTTCGCGGGCGCCGGCGACCGAGAGAGGCTGAAACGCGGGAAGAGTTACTGGCAATGACTTCGAGGCAACCTAACGGCAGGCTGGAGCGGTCCGGCCGGCCGCTCAGCCTGGGCGTTGACAGACTATGAAGATACTGGCGATTACACTGTTCGCTGTCACAGCGTGCTTCATTCCCATCGTCAGCTCCCAGGACAGTCGCTTGATTGTTCCCGGCGGGGCCGAATGGGCTGTTGCGTCAGGGGATGTCTAACAATCCGCGCTGGCTCTTCTCGCGAACCGTGACGGGCGCGAAGGCGCGCGAGCGACCCTCTTGCGGAGGATGGGGTGTTGCGAGGCCGTCCGAGCAAGTCGCGGCGTACAGGCGAGCATCGTCGGCGCGAGGTGGGGCGTCCACGCTCGGGCGCAGCGACATCGCGGATTCGCGAGCCGCTCTCACGCCAGCTACTCTTCCGGCCCGGCCTCGCGCTCGAGGATGCGGTAGAGCGTGCGGCGGTCGATGCCGAGCAGCTCGGCGGCCCGGACCTTGTTGCCACCCGCCTCGTCGAGCACGAGCGCGACGTACCAGCGCTTGAGCTCCTCGAGCGTCATCCGGCTCGGCGGCAGCTCGGGCGCGCGGGCGGTCTCGGCGCGGACCTCCGCCGGCAGATCCTCGGGCAGCAGCAGCGTCGAGCGCGCCAGCGCGACCGCGCGCTCGACGGCGTGCTCCAGCTCGCGCACGTTGCCCGGCCACGCGTAGGCGCGAAGGGCATCCAGCGTGCCCGGCGCGAAGCCCTCCACGGGCTTGCCCGCCGCCGTCGCGTACTTGCGCGCGAAGTGCTCGGCCAGCAGCGCCACGTCGTCGCCGCGCTCGCGGAGCGCCGGCACGGCGACGGTGACGCCGTTGAGGCGGTAGTAGAGATCCTCGCGGAACAGGCCGTCCTCGACGCGCTTCTTCAGATCCCGGTTGGTGGCGGCCACGAGCCGCACGTCGACGGGGATGGGGTCGTTCCCGCCCACGCGCCGGAGCACGCGGTCCTGCAGCACGCGCAGCAGCTTGGCCTGTAGCGCTCCCGACAGCTCGGAGATCTCGTCGAGAAAACAGGTGCCGCCCTGCGCGGTCTCCAGCAGGCCCCGGCGCGTGACGACCGCGCCCGTGAAGGCGCCACGCTCGTGGCCGAACAGCTCGGACTCGAACAGCGGCTCGGGGATCGCCGCGCAGTCGATGACGACGAACGGGCGGTCGGCGCGCGGCCCCGCGTAGTGGATTGCGCGCGCCACCAGCTCCTTGCCCGTGCCCGTCTCGCCCTGGATCAGCACGGTGGTGTCGAGGGCCGCCACGCGCGCCACCAGCTTGTAGATGGCGACGATCTCCGGCGAGTGGCCGACGAGGCGGTCCGGGTCGAAGCGCTCGCGCAGCTCGCGGCGATAGCGCTGGTTGTCGCGGGCCAGCCGCTGGACCTCCAGCGTGCGGCGCACCGCGCGCTTGATGTCGTCGAGGCGGAACGGCTTGCTCAGGTAGTCGTACGCGCCGCGGCGGATCGCCTCGATCGCCGTGTCCATCGCGGCGAATGCCGTGAGGATGAGCACGGCCGGCGCCGGCTCGAGGGCGACCAGGCGCGCGAGGACGGCGAGCCCGTCGGGCTCCGGCATGCGCAGATCGACCAGCGCCACGTCGAAGACCTCGCGCTCGGCCAGCGCGATCGCCTCGCTGCCGCCGCTGGCCGCGCGCACGCGGTAGCCCTCGCGCTCGAGCACCTCCACCAGCAGGTCGCGCGCGACCGTGTCGTCGTCGGCCACCAGCACGGCCGGGCGCGCCGGCGTCACGGATGCGCCCCCTGGGCCGACACGGCCACGCGCTCGAGGGGCAGGACGACGCGGAACGTGCTGCCGCGCCCCTCCTCGCTCGCCACGTCGATGCGTCCGCCGTGGTCGTGGACGATCTGCGCGCAGATGAACAGCCCGAGCCCGGTGCCGCGCTCCGGATCCTTCGTGGTGACGAACGGGTCGAAGACGCGCTTGAGCTCGGGGGCGGCGATGCCGCAGCCCGTGTCGGCGACCTCCACCTCTACCTCGTCGCCGCGCGCGCGCGTGGCCACGCGGATGGCGCCGCCGGGCGGCGTCGCGTCGAGCGCGTTGGTGAGGAGGTTCAGCACGACCTGCTGCAGCTCGCTGCGCTGCGCGAGCAGCCTCGGCACCCCGGGGTCGGCCTCGACGGACAGCTCCAGCCGCGCCGCCGCCACCGCCGGCCGCACCAGCTCCACCGTCTCCTGCACGAGGCCGTTGACGTCCACCGGCACCGCCGGCTGCGGCGAGCGCCGCGTGAGGTCGAGGAGCCGGTCGATGATCTCGCGCAGCCGTCCGAGCTGGCTCTCGATCACGCGCAGGCGGCGCTCGATCGTCTCCGACACGGCCAACGGCGGCAGATCCTCGCGCAGCAGCTCCAGATGGCCCATCACCGAATGCAACGGCGTTCCAATCTCGTGGGCGACCTCGGCCACGATGCGGCCCGAGAGCGCCAGCCGCTCGGCGTGGCTGAGGTCACGCTGCATCGCGAAGAGCCGCTCGCGCGCGCGCGCGATCATGTCGTTGAAGCGGCGCGCCAGCGCGCCGAACTCGTCGTTCGACGTGACGGCCACGGGCTCCGCCTCGGCGCCGCGCATGGCGCGCACGAACCGCTCGATCGGCCGGTTGACCACGCCGTGGACGGCGAGGGTCATGAGCAGACCCATCACGAGCACGGAGATCGCCGTGAGCCAGAAGGCGACCGTGCGGCTGCGCGCCTCGCGCGCGTCGAAGCGGTTGAGCGAGAAGCGCGCGGCGACCGCGCCCGCCACCGCGCCGTCGAGCCGGATCGGCGCCATCACCTCCCACGAGCGGCCGCCCGCGTCGGTGAGCAGGCGTGAGAGCACGGCGCCGCCGCGCACGGCGACCTCGTCGGCGGGCGTGAACGGCAGTCGGTGAGCGGGCTCGCTCGTCGCGACCACCGCGCCGCCGCCGGGCGGCAGGCGCACGATGTCGAGCTGGAGCACGCTCGGCCGCACGGCCATGATCTGGTGGATCTTGCGGTCGATGAGGGCGCCGGACTCCAGCTCGTGACGGTCGCCGATGGTGGCGGCCATCTCGCGCGCGAAGATCACGGCACGGTCGCGCAGGTCTTCCTCGCGCCACGTGCGCGTCAGGTCGAGCTGCACGGCCGTGAACGTGAACGAGACGACGACCAGGATCAGCAGGCTCAGCAGGACCAGCTTCTGGCGCACGCCCAGGCGCATGCCCCGTCGTGTATCACAGCCGGGCGGCCGCGGGAAGTGAGGCGGAACGCCACACCGCGCTCAATTCCGCCACACGACACCCGGCGCGTGCCCGCCGCCGCCACCGCCAAGCGCGCGAACTTTCGATGGTTCGGACCCCGCCCCGTCTGGCCCCGGCCTTGCCTGTCGAGGAGTGGCGAATCTCATCTCGAAGTCGAAAGGAGTCACATCGATGGGGCGTGTTGCACTCGCGGTCAGCGTCGCTCTCGCGCTGCTCTTCACCGTCGCCGGGCCGTCGTCGGCGTTCCAGTGTCCGAAGCTCATCAAGCAGGTGAACGACGAGGCGGGTAACCGTCTCGACGACGCCGGCTTCAGCGCCCGGCAGCTGGCCGAGGACGCCGAGGCGCTGCACAAGGCCGGCAAGCACGCGGAGGCGGAAGCCAAGGCCAAGGAGGCCATGAAGCAGCTCGGGATTTAGGGACTGGGTACATGGGGGGCCTCGAAGGCCCCCCATTCAGACGAGACGCGGCAGCAGGGCGCTGATCGAACCGCGGAGCACGATGTCAGCGAGCGAATCCATTTCGGTGGGTTCGGCGTTGAGAATCACCACGCCGGCACCCGCCTCCTTCGCCACCGGCACCACGCCGGCGATCGGATAGACGGACAGCTTCGTGCCGACGGCCAGCATGAGGTCACAGCGTCGCGCGGCGGCGCCCGCGCGCTCGAGATCCGCCTGCACGAGGCCCTGGCCGAACGAGATGGTCGCCGACTTCAAGATGCCGCCGCACGTGCGGCACGGCGGATCGGCCTCGCCGGCGCGCACGCGGGCCAGCGCGCGCTCCATCGGCGCCCGCTCGCCGCAGTCCAGGCACACGACCTCGCGGGTGGTGCCGTGGATCTCGATCACGCGCTCGGGTGACGAGCCGGCCTTGAGGTGCAGGCCGTCCACGTTCTGGGTGATCAGCGTGTCGAGGACGCCGCGCCGCTCCAGCGTGACGAGCGCACGGTGCCCGTCATTCGGCTCGCGGTCATGGATGGGCGTCTCCAGCCGACTGCGCCATGCGCGCTTGCGCACCTCCGCATCGGCGACGTAGTGCTGGATGGTCGCCATCTTCTCGGCCTCGGGGTTCTTCGTCCACACGCCCTGCGGGCCGCGGAAGTCGGGGATGCCGGAGTCGGTCGAGATGCCTGCGCCGGTGAGAACGACGATGCGGCGCGCGTGGTCGATGAAGCGGCGGGCCGCGGCAAGGTCGTGGTCGTCAGGGGCCACGCCGACTAGATACCACAAGGGGCGTTCCTGCGATCAGCGCGCCGCCGCGACGTCTGATTTGACGCGCCCGGCCACCGCGCGCACCCGGCGCGGCGCCGCCAGCCAGATGGCGGCGATCGAGAGCGCGCAGGCGCCGATCGCGAGCAGCCACGCCGGCGTGTACGTTCCCGTGCGGTCGTAGATCGCGCCCGCCACCCACGGTCCGAACGCGGCGCCGGCATTGGCGCCGAGGTTCAACGTCCCGAAGATGGTTCCGTAGCGGCGGCCCTGGAAGATCTCGGCGGGAATCGCGCCGAAGACCGACGCCAGGCCGTAGCCGAGCAGTCCCTGCGAGGTCACCATCAGGTAGAGCAGGCCGGCCGACGGGTGCGTGGGGAGCAGCAGCAGCGTCGCGTAGCAGACCGCGAAGCCGAGGCCGCCCAACGTCCACGCCCACTCGCGCCCCACGCGGTCGGAGAGCCAGCCGAGCGCGATCTGGCCGACGATGCCCGCGAGCCCGACCACGCCGAGCGCGAGCGCGGCGCGCTCGCGATCGAAGCCGACGTCCAGGAGGTACTTGGTCTGGTGGGCCTGCACCATGTACCAGGCGGCCAGCGCGGCGAAGAAGCCGACGAAGAGCCACCAGAAGCGCGCCGTGCGCATCGCGCGGCCGAGCGTCCAGTCCACCGACGTCCACGCGCGGTCGACCACGTTGTCGGCGCTGACGCGGCCGGTGCCGCCGGGGACGGCATCGCCGTCGGCCGCGAGGCCGACGTCCTCCGGCCGGCGGCGCGGCAGCGTCAGATTGAGGGGCAGCAGCACGACGAGGAGCAGGATCACCAGCGCCCAGCAGGCGGCACGCCAGCCGGAGGCCGCGATGAGCCGACCGAGCCAGGGGAACAGCACGATGGAGCCGATGCCCACGCCGGAAAACGCGACGCCGATGGCGAGGCCGCGCCGGCGCACGAACCAGTGCGGCAGGAACAGCGAGTGGCCGATGTAGGTCATGAAGATGGAGCCACCGCCCACGAGTGCGCCGAGCGTCACATGCAGGTGCCACGGCCGGCTCGTCAGTGGCGCCAGCGCGAGCCCCAGGCTCGTGATCACGATGCCGATCGGGATCATGACGCGAGGGCCGTAGCGGTCCATGGCCATGCCGAGGAAGGGCACGTAGGCGGTGGCGACGAGAAAGCCGACGGAGAAGGCGCCGGCGGTGACCGCGCGGTCCCAGCCGAACTCGGCCAGGATCGGCGGGAAGAGCAGCGAGAATGCCGTGCGCGTGTTGACGCCGATGCCCATGGTGACGAAGGCGACGGCGACCACGACCCAGCCGTAGAAGAACGGCAGGCGGCGCTTCTCGATCACGCGAAGCGCCAGCCGTCGAGCGCGCGCGGAGCGTCCGGCACGAGGACGAGCGGAAGATCCTCGGGCGCGAGCACGCCGAGGGCGACGAGGGGCGCCGCGGCGGGCGCGTCGGCGGCGACGGCGGGCATGCCGACCAGCCGCGCCGCGAGCCGCCGCGTCCGCGCCGGGAGCCAGGCGGCTCCCTCCGGCGTGCGCAGGCGAAAGCGCCGCCGCGCGCGGTCGAGGCCGCCGGCCGTCACCGGCACTTGCGTCCACAGCCAGCGCGGGTCGCGCCGCGGCAGCGGCTTCGCACGGCCCGAGGCGACGTCCCACGCCACGCGCGGCGCGCGCGTCCGCCGTCGCGACCACGTGAGCGAGAGCGCGAGCGAGCGGCCGTGGCAGACGACGTCGTGGGGCGTGCGCGGCGGCAGATGGAGCAGCGAGCCCGGCGGCAGGTCGAGCGTCCGCCAGCCGCTGCCGGTGTCGCGCCGCTGGGGAAGGTCGAGCCTCGTTCGCGGCGCCACCGGCGGACCGAGGGTGACCGTGCGGCGGCCCTCGAGCTGGAGCCAGAAGGCGTCCACCTCGCCGTCGTGGTGCAGGCCCATGCCCGCTCGTCCGTGCCCCTCGACGAGAAAGAGAAACGAGCACTCCTCGCGGCGCGCCCCCAGCAGCTCCGCGCGCAGCGCGACCATCAGCCGCGCGACCCGCGGCAAGATCTGATGGACCTGCGGCAGGTAGACGGTCGCGCCACGCTCCAGCGCTCGCGCCAATCGTCGCGGATCGCCCGTTCTGTCGTAGCGCCTCTCGAGCGCGGTCTGGAACGGCACGCCGGCGCGCGCGAGCGCCACCGCGCCCGCGAAGCCCGGCGCCAGGGCGCGCCAGGCGTCGTCACGCGCGCTCAGCAGCGCCACGCGACGCCCGAGGACGCGCTGCCGGAATCGTCGCCGCGCGGCGGGGCCGGCGAACCAGGAGGCGAGCGGGGAGCGGAGGCGCGGGCTCAATCCGGCGCGTTCGCCCGCGAGCGGCGCACGTGAAAGACGACGTCCTCGACGCGCTCGCCGTCCAGCTCGATCTCGACCTCGTACCGCTCGATGTCCCAGTGGCGCACGGCGGTGAGCCAGCCGACGCTCAGCCCCCGCTCCGGCCGGCGGTGCGTCGCGCGATAGACGAGCGTGTACCGCTCGCCGGCGGAGGCGCGGCGATGCTGCTCGTCCGGCATGCCGCACAGCCGCACCACGTCGTCGTACGTGGACTGGCCGGGCTTGATCTCGGCGAGCCGCTCGGACGTGAGGGTCGGCTCGCGACCGCCGTGGCCGCGGCCCAGGCGCAGCCGCGAGCGCGCGAGCCGGCGCACCTCGCCGCTGACCATCCAGAGACCCGTGAGGTTGCCGAGGATCAGCAGGCCGAGCGAGATCAGCACCGGCCGCCACGCGAAGACGCCGCGGTAGTACGCGTAGGACACCTTGAGCACCTGCGGCGCCGGGTCCACCGTGCTGAGCGGCAGCGTGACGGTCTCGGTGGCGGCGCGCAGCCGGCTGCCACGCCGCGTGGCGCCGGCCGGCTCGATCCCCTCGATGCGCAGGTGGTCGGCGTCGGGGAAGCTCACGAGCAGCCGCGAGTACTCGCGCGCGAGGTGGACGATGCTCTCGCGATGCTCGTGATAGAGCGGGTAGAACGCGACCGAGCCGAGGTCGCCCCAGGACACCGAGAGCACGTTGCGCCGGCCCCAGAAGACGTCCTCGAGCCACGTCGCGGGCTTCGGCGTGATCAGGCCGCGCACGGGGAGCGTGAGGTTCAGCACCCAGCGCGGATCGCCCATCTGCGGCGTGGCCGGGATCCAGACGAGCGAGCCGGTGCCCGCCTGCGGCGGCGCGTCGCGGCGCACGAACGAGACGTACGACGCGGTCACGGGCAGTTCGTCGGCCGGGGTCAGCAGGCCGAGCTGGCTCTGGTTGCGCGCGCGCAGCGCGAGCCGTCCCGAGCCGGTGGACGTGAAGCCGCGCGACTCGACGTAGTTGACCAGGGCGGGATCGGCGCCGCCCGGCGCGGTGGCCGCGGCGATCTCGGCGGGCCAGAGGAGCGCGAGCCTCTGCGGCGATGGGCGCTCGCCGCGCAGGGGAACGAGGTTCCACGTGACGCTGACGTTGACGGGGGCGGCGAGGTCGGCGGGCGCGGTGGCGCCGACGAATACCGGGCCGATCGTGAAATCCGGCCGCGGCGACGCGGCGACGAAGACCTGGGCGGTGACGTCGGTCGGCGCCGACGCCAGGAGGGCGGCGGCGAGGGCGAAGCCACCCCACGCGCGACACATGGGCGTGATTGTACAATCCGGCCGCCCCATGACCCACGTCGGCCGTGCCGCGCGCCGCCGCGAGGACCCGCCGCTGCTGCGCGGCGAGGGTCGGTTCCTCGACGACCTTCGCATCGAGGGCGTCGCTCACGTCGTCTTCGTGCGCAGCCCGCACGCCCACGCGCGCGTCGCCGCGCTCGACATCGACATCGCGCGCAAAGCGGCGGGCGTCGTCGCCGTGGTCACCGGCGCCGAGCTTGATAGCTTCCCGCCCATCGGCATGATGCGGGGCATCGAGGGCATGGTGGTGCCGGAGATGCTTTTCGTGGCCACCGACGAGGTACGCTGCCAGGGCACGCCCATCGCCGCCGTCGTCGCCGAGTCCGCGGCGCTCGCTCACGACGCGGCGGCGCTGGTGCGCGTCGAGTGGACGCCGCTGCCCGGCGCCGCCGAGCCCGACGCCGCGCTGGCGCCCGGCGCGCCGCCGGTCGTCGGCCGCGACGACAACCGCTGCTTCAGCTTCGCGGTCCGCGCCGGCGAGCCCGCCCGCGCGTTCGCCGCCGCGCACCGCACGGTCGCGGTGGACGTGCGGCAGGCGCGGCTGGCGGGCGTGCCGCTCGAGCCGCGGGCCGTCGCGGCACGCTGGGCCGACGACCTGCTGACTATCTGGTCGTCGACGCAGGTGCCCCACCGGATCCGCGACGAGGTGGCGCGGCTGCTCGCGCTGGCGCCCGAGCGGGTGCGCGTGATCGCCCCCGACGTCGGCGGCGGCTTCGGCGTGAAGGGGGGGCCGTACCGCGAGGAGGTGCTGATCCCGTGGCTGGCGCGCCGGCTCGGGCGTCCGGTCAAGTGGATCTCGACGCGCGTGGAGGACTTGCTGACGACGCATCACGGGCGCGGCGCCGTGGCGCGCGGCGAGCTGGCCGTGGCCGCCGACGGCACGATGCTCGGCTTGCGCGCGCGCATCCTGTGTCCCCTCGGTCCGAGCGTCGGCTACACGGCGATGGGGACGCCGCGCAATCACGTCCGCTGCCTGCCGGGCCCCTACGCGATCGCCGACGTCGAGGTCGAGGCCGTGGGTGCGTTCACCACGACGCCGCCCGTCGGCCCCTACCGCGGCGCGGGCCGGCCGGAAGCGGCGTTCCTCATGGAGCGGCTCGTCGACGAGGCGGCGCGCGCGCTGGCGCTGGACCCGGCCGAGCTGCGACGGCGCAATCTTGTGCCGCCGGAGCGGTTTCCGTTCACGACGGCGACGGGCCAGAGCTACGACTCGGGCGACTATCCCGATCTCCTCGCGCGCGTCCTCGTGGCCGCCGACTACGCGGGGCTGCGCCGCGCGCAAGCCGAGCGCCGTCGCCGCGGCGAGCTCGTCGGAGTGGGTCTCTCCGTCTACGTCGAGCCGTCGGCGCTCGGCTGGGAGAGCGGCCTCGTGCGTGTCGAGGCGGACGGACGCGTGACGGCCGTCACGGGCTCGAGCGCGCACGGCCAGGGGCACGAGACGGTGTTCGCGCAGATCGTGGCCGACCGGCTCGGCGTCGAGCCCGAGGCGATCGACGTCCGCCACGGCGACACGGCGGCGATCCCCACGGGCATCGGGACGTTCGGCAGCCGCAGCACGGCGCTCGGCGGCGGCGCCCTGGTTCATGCCGCCGACGGCGTCGTCACGAAGGCGCGGCGGCTCGCCGGGCACTTGCTCGAAGCCCACGCCGCGGACGTGCGGCTCGCCGCGGGAGGCTTCGCCGTCGCGGGCGTTCCAGATCGATTCATCCGCTGGGCCGACGTCGCGCGGCTCGCCTGGCGCGGCCCGCTGCCGCCCGGCGAGGAGCGGGGCCTCGAGGTTAGCCACGTGCTCGCCCCGGAGCACGAGGTGTGGAGCGGCGGCGCCGTCGTCGCGGCCGTGCGCGTCGAGCGCGACACGGGCGCGTTCGTCCTCGAGCGGCTGGTCTGGATCGACGACGCGGGCACGCTCGTCAACCCGCTGCTCGCCGATGGCCAGCTCGACGGCTCACTGGCGCAGGCGTGGGGTCAGATCGCGATGGAGGCCGTGCGCTTCGACGCCGACGGCCACCTCCTGTCAGGAACGCTGATGGACTACGCCGTCCCGCGTGCCGATGACGTGCCGCGCGCCGAGGTCCACCACGCGCACTCGCCGACGCCGCGCAATCCGCTCGGCGCCAAGGGGCTCGGCGAAGCCGGCAACATCGGCGTGCCGCCCGCGGTGGTGAACGCGGTCGTCGACGCGCTCGCGCCGCTGGGCGTGCGCCACCTCGACATGCCGCTCACGCCGGAGTCGCTCTGGCGGGTGCTGCGCGGGTTGGAGGGCGTGAATGACAGGGCACGCGGATTCCCGTTGGGGGGTGTAGGGGGGAGCGGCGGTCGCTCCCCCCTACGTTACTAAGTACAAACGCGGTTGCGGCCGCTGCGCTTGGCGCGGTAGAGCGCGGCGTCGGCGGCGTCCAGCACCGCGTGCCCGGGCGTGGCGCTCCGTCCGGCCTCCGCGACGCCGATCGACACCGACACGGACACGCGACGCGTCGGGCGCGCCACGCGCGGCGCGCCGTCCCGGCGCCGGGAACGATGGGCGGCGCGCAGGCCAAAGCCCGTCGACTCGATCGATTGCCGCAGCATCTCGATGTGCGGCAGCGCGTCGTCGAGCGGCGTGGCGCTGAAGATCACCGCGAACTCCTCGCCGCCGTAGCGGAACGGGCGGCCGCCGCCGCCGACCTCCGCCAGGCGCACGCCGATCATTCTCAGCAACTGGTCGCCGGCGTCGTGGCCGTACGTGTCGTTGAAGACCTTGAAGTGGTCGATGTCGACCATCGCGATCGTGTAGGCCCCTTGCAGCCCCGCCAGCGTCTCCGTCAGCGCGCGGCGGCTCGGGAGTCCCGTCAGCTCGTCGCCGTAGGCGATCGCGTGGGAGGTCTCGACGAGCGAGACGAGCAGGACGAGCCCGGCGCCGGCGAGGGCGACCGAGGCCGACGCGGGCGCATCGACTCCGAACGCGAGCAGCGCCCCGAGCAGCGCCCAGAGCATCCCGCACTCGAGTGCCTGCGGGCGGAGGGTGAGCCGCAGGCCCGCCAGGGCCAGCGCGCTTGAGAACGCGAGCAGCCCGACCGCCGGCAGGTGGCCGCCGGCGAACGGCCGCGCGAGCAGGGCGGCCACCGGCACCGCCTCTGGCTGCGCGAGCAGCCCGGCGGCGAGCGCCTCGGCGGCCACGAGGCCCAGGCTCCAGCCGAAGACGGGTCGCCCGCGGTCGGGCAGCCACGTCAGCGCGGTGAGGTTGATCGGCAGCGCGGCCGCGGCCGCCGCCGTCCCGACGTGGGCGGCCGGCGTGGCGGTGGTCAGGGTAAGGGCGAGCGCCCGCTCGGCCGCCGCCAGCATCAGCGTCGCGACGAGCACGCGCCAGCGGCGGAAGCGCCACGCCAGGAGCACGCCCGCGAGGAACACAATGATCGGATACGCGGGCAGCAACGACATCGTGAGCGGGGCGAGCGCGGGGACGACCAGGAGCGCGACGGTCGCCGCGATGAGGACGGCGCCTGGAAGCAGGCGGAGCGCGAGCGTTTTCAGGGAGCGTGACCCGGGCGCACGTGCAGATGACAGCAGCCGTCACGGCCCGGCTGCCAGGTGTCGGCCGAGAACTCGAAGCCGGCGGCCTCGAAAGTCCCGTTGTCCACGCGGCCCGCAATGCGGCAGAGCGTGGCGACGTCGCATTCGGGCACGCCCGCCTCGTGCCACGCGTCCTTGAGCGGACAGCGGCGCAACGTGATGTCCAGGCGGGCGGAGTCGCAGCGCTCCACGTGAGGATCGAACATGCGGCCTCCGTCGGGGACCCCGCCCACGAACGCGTCGCGCAGCCCCGCCAGGTCGGCGGGGCCGTAGCGCGCGAACGCGCGTCCGATCTCCCGGCCGCGCGCCTCGATGGCGCGGGCGAGGAGACCGGTCGCCTGCGGCTCGCCCAGCGCGCGCCGCAGCTCGTCGAAGATGTGCCAGTACATCAGCGCGCGGTTCTTGAACGCCGCATACAGCTCGCCGCGCAGGCGCTCGACGTCCGCCATCTCAGGCGCGTTCCACCATGTAGATATGCGGCAGCATGTCGAAATAGATATTGCCCTCGACGACGGTCTCGCCCAGCTTGTTCTTCTCGAGCCCGCGCACCTGCGGCTTGGCCGCGGCCCACCGGGCGACCCAGGCCACCGGGATGTAGCCGGCGTCGGTCTGCATGATCTCCTCGGCCTTCGCGTAGTGAGCGAGCCGCTTCTTGATGTCGCGCGTGTCCCGCCCCGCTTCCAGCTCCTTGTCGAAGGCGTCGTTGACCCAGGCCTGGCGCTTGCCCTCCGTCTTCTTGCCATAGAACGTGTCGAAGTACTCGTTGTGCGGGTCCGGGTAGTCCATGAACCAGCGGATCCACACGAACTGGTAGTCGTTCTTCCAGAGGCCGGCGCGGAAGACGCGCTGCTCCAGCACCTCGAGCTCGGTCTTCATGTTGAGGTGTTCGAGGAGGACGGACTGCACGGCCTCCGCGAGCGGCTTGCTGCCGTAGCCTTCCTCGCGCATCGTGAGGGTGATCTTCGGCCAGTTGCGCCCGCCCTCGAACGGCGTGCCCTTGAGCTGCTCCATCGCCGCCTTGGGATCGAAGCGCTGGATGTCGCGGATCTTCTTGTCGTCGACCGCCCCCGGGAAGCCCGGCGGGATCATGGCGTGGGCGGCAACGGCGAAGCCGTCGGCGACTCTCACCACGTTGTCCCGATCGATCGCGTGCGCCACCGCCCGTCGCACCTTGACGTTGTCGAAGGGAGGCTTGGTGACCTGCGGGGTGAGGTACCACGTGCCCGGGAACGGATACCGGAACACCTGCTTCGCCGTGCGGGGGTCGACGCGCAGCCTCTTGAGGTCACCCGTCTGCAGGGACGTCATGTCGAGCTCGTTCCCCTCGTACGGCAGGGCACCTGACTGCACCGAAATGATCGGGATGGTCACCTTGTCGAGCGTCACGTCCTTGGCGCCGATGAAGTGCTTGTTCTTCCGGAGCACCATGACCTTGTTGTGCTCCCAGGCCTCGAGCGTGAACGGGCCGTTGCAGACGATGTTCGCGGCCTCCGTCCACTTGTCGCCGTGCTTCTCAACCGCCCCCCGATGGGCCGGGAGCGCGGCGAGGTACGCCGAGAGCACCGGGAAGTAGCCGCGCGGCCCCTCCAGCGTGACCTCGAGCGTCCAGTCGCCCTTGGCCTGCACGCCGACCTGCGACGCATCCGGCACCTTGCTCTTGTTGAACGCCTCGGCACCCTTGATGTCGTAGAAGTAGCTCGAGTACGGGTTTTTGCTCGCCGGATCCATCTGGCGCTTCCACGACCACTCGAAGTCCTTCGCCGTGCACGGGGAGCCGTCCGACCACCTGGAGTCCTTGCGGATCGTGAAGGTCCACACGGACCCTTCCGGGTTGGACGAGATCTTCTCTGCCACATAGGGGACGGGCTGGAAGTTGACGTCGAATTTCATCAGACCGGCCCAGAGTGCGGGCACTCCGTTGCAATACAGGTCCTTGTTGAAGTCGTGGCTGGAGGGATCATTCTGGAACCAGCCGCCGCCGCCGTACCGGAAGTGCTGGTCACGGGCGAGCTTCTCACCGGGGGCCAGCTTGGGCGCCGCCGCCGCCGCCGGGCGAGCGTTGAAGCCGGCCGCGCCCATCGCAGCGAGCCCGGCCGCGACGCGGAGGAAGTCGCGCCGGCCCACGCCGGCCGCGGCCAGCCGCGTGGCCAGCAGGTCCATCTGGGCATCGGAGATCGGGGGACGCTTCATGGAGTCCTCCTGTTGGTGGCTACTTCATTTTTGGATCGAGAGCGTCGCGCACGCCGTCGCCGAAGAACGTGAAGGCCAGCATGGTGACCGCGATGGCGATCGACGGGAACACGCAGAGATGCCAGTAGGAGCGGATGTACTGCTGGCCCTCGCCGACCATCTGGCCCCACGAGGGCGTGGGCGGGTTGATCCCGACCCCGATGAAGGACAGGGCCGCCTCGGTGAAGATCGCCTCCGGGATGCCGAACGTCACGGCCACCACGATGGGCGTCAGCGCGTTGGGCAGCACGTGACGGAAGAGGAGACGTCCGGCGCGCGAGCCGAGGGCGCGCGCCCCCTCGACGTACTCCTTCTGCTTGATCGCCAGCACCTGTGCCCGCGTCTGCCGCGCGATGCCGACCCAGCCGGTGAGCCCGATCGCGATGAAGATGTTGGTGAGCCCGGCCCCGAGCATGGACATGACGAGGATCACGAACAGCAGGCGCGGGAAGGCGTACATGACGTCGATGAAGCGGGTGAGGAACAGGTCGGTGCGCCCGCCGACGTAGCCGGACAGCGCGCCGATCGGCACGCCGATCGACACCACGATCAGCTGGGCGCCGAGGCCGACCAGCATCGACACGCGGGCCCCGTAGATCATCCGGGAGAGCAGGTCGCGGCCGAGCTGGTCGGTGCCGAGCGGGTAGTCGCGCGTGGGCGCCTCGTTGAGCCGCCCGAAGTTCGTCTTGGTGTAGGGCAGCGGCGCCAGGACGTCGGCGAAGATCGCGATGAAGCACAGCACGACGATGACCGCGCCGCCCGCCATGGCCAGCCGATTGCGCCGCAGCCGGCGCACGCCGTCGCGCCACAGGCTGGACCCGCGCGTGGCGAGGCCCAGGTCGGCCGCCAGCGGGCTCGGCGCCCGGACGCCGTCCGGGTCGGCGAGCGGGCGCGGCCCCGCGGCCGCGTCAGTACCTGATGCGGGGGTCCAGAGCGCCATACGCGAGGTCGACGACGAGGTTCATGATCGCCAGGAAGACGCCGTAGGTCAGCACCACTGCCATGATCATCGGATAATCGCGCCCGGTCATCGAGAGCACGAAGAAGCGGCCCATGCCGGGCACGCGAAAGATCGACTCGACGAAGAACGACCCGGTTCCCACCGCCGCGAACAGGGGCCCCAGCAGGGTGACCACGGGGATCAGCGCGTTCTTGAGCGCGTGCTTGAAAATGACCGGGCCCTCGCTCAGCCCCTTGGCGCGCGCGGTGAGCGTGTAGTCGGCCCGGATGACCTCCAGCATGCTCGCCCGGGTGAAGCGCGCGATGATCCCCATCGGGGCCAGCGCCAGCGTCACCGTCGGCAGCACCCAGTCGCGCGGCGAGTCCCAGCCGCCCGTGGGGAACAGCGGCAGCATGAACGAGAACAGGATGATCAGGAAGACGGCGAGGACGAAGTTCGGGACGGCGACGCCGACGGTCGCGAGCGAGACGGACACGTAGTCCCAGCCGCGGTTCTGGTGGACGGCGGCGAGGATGCCGAGGGTGAGGCCGCCCGCCACGGCGAGCGCCAGCGCCATCGAGCCGAGGAAGAGCGAGATCGGGAAGGTCTCCTTGAGAATTTCCGCCACTGTGCGCGTCTTGTACACGAACGAGAAGCCGAAGTCGCCGCGCACGGCCTTGCCGACGAAGATCGCGAACTGCTCCCAGAGCGGCCGGTCGAGGCCGTAATGCTTGGCGAGCACCTTCTGCGCCTCGGGCGACAACGGATTCGCGCCCTCCGCCACCGGATCGAGCGGGCTGCCGGGCGTATAGTGCATGACGAGAAATGTCACCAGCGCCATCGCAAGGAGCGTCGGCACCAGCCAGAGCATCCGGGCAATCGCGTAGTGGAGCACCTGAATCCTCCGGAGTTCCGCTACTATACCCGAACCCGGCGGAGGGGCGGGCGATGACGGAGGAGCGACGGCGGCTGGACGAAGCGACGCGGCGGACCGCGCACTGGCGGCGCTGGGGTCCATATCTGTCCGAGCGGCAGTGGGGCACCGTGCGGGAGGACTACAGTCCCGGGGGCACGGCGTGGGAATATTTCCCCCACGATCACGCGCGCTCGCGCGCCTACCGCTGGGGCGAGGACGGCCTGGCCGGCGTCTCGGACAATCACCAGCGGCTCTGCTTCGCGCTGGCCCTCTGGAATGGCCGCGACCCCATCCTCAAGGAGCGCCTGTTCGGCGTCACCGGCAACCAGGGCAACCACGGCGAGGACGTCAAGGAGTACTACTTCTACCTCGACAGCACGCCGACGCACTCCTACATGAAGTACCTCTACAAGTATCCGCAGCGCGCGTACCCGTACGCGGCGCTGCTGGCGGAGAACGCGCGGCGCGACCGTCGCCGGCCGGAGTACGAGCTGCTCGACACGGGCGTCTTCGCCGACAACCGCTACTTCGACGTCGTCGTCGAGTACGCGAAGGCCACCGTCGACGACCTGCTGATCCGCGTCGCCATCACCAACCGCGGCGCCGAGCCGGCCGAGGTGCACGTCCTGCCGACGCTGTGGTTCCGGAACACGTGGGCGTGGGAGCCGGGCTCCCCACGGCCGCGCCTGTGCGCCGGGTCGTCACGCGTGGGCTGGTCCGTCGTCGCGGCCGAGCACGCGACGCTCGGCCGGCGCTGGCTCGTGTGTGAGGGCGCCGCCGACCTGCTCTTCACGGAGAACGAGACCAACGCGCGCCGGCTCTGGGGCGCCGCCAACCCGACCACGTACGTGAAGGACGCCTTCGACGACTACGTCGTCCACGGCCGCGCCGACGCCGTGAATCCCGCGGGCGTGGGGACGAAGGCGGCCGCGCACTACCGATTGACGCTGGCGCCGGGGGAGGCGCGCGTCGTCTGCCTGCGGCTCACCGACGCCGCGCCCGCGGCGGAGCCGTTCGGCCGCGCCTTCGACGCGCTGATCGAGCGGCGGCGGCGCGAGGCCGACGAGTTCTACGCGACGGTGGTGGACGCCGCGTGCTCGGAGGATGCGCGCGCGGTGGCCCGACAGGCCTTCGCCGGGATGCTCTGGAGCAAGCAGTTCTATCACCTCGACGTGAAGCGCTGGCTCACCGGAGACCCGGGACAACCTCCGCCGCCCCGGGAGCGCCTGAACGGGCGCAACGCCCGGTGGACGCACCTCTACAACGCCGACATCGTCTCCATGCCGGACAAGTGGGAGTATCCGTGGTACGCGGCGTGGGACCTCGCGTTCCACACGATCGCGCTGGCACCGATCGATCCCGACTTCGCGAAGTCGCAGCTCATCCTCTTCCTGCGCGAGTGGTACATGCACCCCAACGGCCAGATCCCCGCCTACGAGTGGGCATTCGGCGACGTCAATCCGCCGGTGCACGCGTGGGCCGCGTGGCGCGTGTACAAGATCGACCGGCGCGTGACGGGTGTGCCCGACCGCGACTTCCTCGAGAAGGCGTTCCAGAAGCTCCTGCTCAATTTCACGTGGTGGGTCAACCGCAAGGACACCGAGGGCAAAAACGTCTTCGAGGGCGGCTTCCTCGGCCTCGACAACATCGGCGTCTTCGACCGCTCGGCGCCGCTGCCCACGGGCGGACACATCGAGCAGTCCGACGGCACCTCCTGGATGGGCATGTACTGCCTGAACATGCTCGCCATCGCGCTGGAGCTGTCGCAGACGAACCCGGCCTACGAAGACATCGCCTCCAAGTTCTTCGAGCACTTCGTCTACATCGCCAAGGCGATGAACGACCTCGGCGGCGAGGGGATCACCCTCTGGGACGAGACGGACGGCTTCTACTACGACGTCCTGCACACCGCCCGCGAGGCGCGTCAGCTCAAGATCCGCTCGATGGTCGGGCTGATTCCGCTCTTCGCGGTGGAGACGCTGGAGCCGGAGGTGGTCGAGCGGCTGCCGGGCTTCACGCGCCGCATGCAGTGGTTCATCGACAACCGGCCGGAGTTCCGCGCGAACCTCGACATGGTCACGGCCTCCGGCGGCGGCGTGCGCCGGCTGCTGTCCATCGTCAACCGCACGCAGCTCACGCGCGTGCTGCGCTACATGCTCGACCGCGACGAGTTCCTGTCGCCCTACGGGATCCGCGCGCTGTCGCGCTATCACCGGGCGCATCCCTACGTGCTGACCGTGGACGGCGTCGAGCACCGCGTGGACTACGAGCCCGCCGAGTCCACCACGGGATTCTTCGGCGGGAACTCGAACTGGCGCGGCCCCGTCTGGTTCCCGGTGAACTACCTGTTGATCGAGTCTCTGCAGAAGTTCCACCATTTCTACGGCGACGATCTCAAGGTCGAGTGCCCGAGCGGCTCGCACCGGCTGCTCAATCTGTGGGACGTCGCGGGCGAGCTGTCGCGCGGCCTCATCCGCCTCTTCCTGCGCGGCCGCGACGGCCGGCGTCCCGTGCACGCCGCCGCCGCCACGTTCCAGACCGACCCGAACTGGCGCGACCTCCTCCTCTTCTACGAATACTTCCACGGCGACGACGGCGCCGGCATCGGCGCCAGTCACCAGACGGGCTGGACCGGCCTCGTCGCCAAGCTCATCCAGCAGAGCGGCGAGTGAGCGCGGATCCCGGCCGGCGCCCGGAGGCCGAGCTGCTCACGCGCCACCTGGGCCGCCTCGGCGGGCCGCACGCCACGGGCGTCGCGGCCGTCGTCGGCGCCATGGCCTCGGCCGCGGTGAGGATCGCGGACGCGCTCGCCCGCGCGGCGGTGGACGGCCGCACCGGCGGCGCCGGCACCGTCAACGTCCAGGGCGAGGCGGTGAAGAAGCTCGACCTCTGGGCCAACGACGCCGTCCGGGACGCGCTCGCCGCGACGGGCGCCGCGTACCTGCTCGTCTCGGAGGAGATGGAGGCGCCGCTCGAGCTCGGCGGCGCCGGCGGCTACGTCGTCTGCTTCGATCCCGTGGACGGCTCCTCCAACCTCGACATCAACGGCGTGGTGGGCACGATCTTCTCGGTCCGCGCGCGGAGCGGCCGCGGGCCGGAGCGCGACGCGGTGCTGCCGGGGACGGCGCAGGTCGCCGCGGGATACGTCATGTACGGGCCGGCCACGCAGCTCGTGCTCACGGCGGGCGCCGGCGTCCACGTCTTCACGCTCGACCGCGCGCGCGGCGAGTTCGTCCTCACGCAGCCGGGTGTCCGCATCCCGGCCCGCGGCCGCACCTACAGCATCAACGAGGGGAACACCGCGCACTGGGTCCCCGAGGTCGCGGGGTTCGTTCGTCACCTGAAGGCGATCGACGTGGCGAGCGGTCGACCCTACACGGCGCGGTATGCTGGATCCCTGGTTGCGGACTTCCACCGGATGTTGCTCGAGGGCGGCGTGTTCCTGTATCCGGCCGACGCGGCCGGCCAGGGAAAGTTGACGAGCGGCAAGCTGCGTCTGCAGTACGAGGCGGCGCCGATCGCGCTGGTGGCCGAGACCGCGGGCGGGCGCGCCAGCACCGGCACGCGGCGCATCCTCGAGCTCGAGCCCGCGTCGCCGCACGCGCGCGTGTCGCTGATCGTCGGCAGCCCCGAGGACGTGGCGCTCGCCGAAGACTTTTACGCCCAGCGCCATTAGGAGGGCGCACATCATGAGCGATCGTGTGAAGGAGATCCTGTCCTGGTACGGCAGCGACAACCCCGGCACGCTGACGAACCTCGCGCGCCTGCTGAACGCCGGCACGCTGGCCGGCAGCGGGCGGCTCGTGATGCTGCCGGTCGACCAGGGCGTCGAGCACGGTCCCGGGCGCAGCTTCGCCGTCAATCCGCCGGCGTACGATCCGCGCTACCACTTCGAGCTCGCCATCGAGGCCGGCTGCAACGCCTACGCGGCGCCGCTCGGATTCATCGAGGCCGGCGCGCGGGAGTTCGCGGGCCGCGTCCCGCTGATCCTCAAGGTGAACAACCACGACGTGCTGCTCGAGGAGAAGGACCCGGACCAGGCGATCACGGGCTCCGTGCGCGACGCGCTGCGTCTGGGCTGCGTCGCCATCGGCTTCACCATCTATCCCGGCTCCGAGCACCGGCTGCAGATGTACGAGCAGATCCGCGAGATGGCCGAGGAGGCCAAGGCCAACGGGCTCGTCGTCGTCATCTGGTCGTACCCGCGCGGCTCCGGGCTGAGCAGGGACGGCGAGACGGCGCTGGACGTGACGGCCTACGCCGCGCACATCGCCGCGCAGCTCGGCGCGCACGTCATCAAGGTGAAGCTGCCCTCCGCGCACCTCGAGCAGGCCGCGGCCAAGAAGGTCTACGAGACGACGCAGGTGCCGAGCAGCACGCTGGCCGAGCGCGTCCGTCACGTGGTGCAGGCCGCCTTCAACGGCCGGCGGATCGTCATCTTCTCCGGGGGCGCCGCCGCCAGGGACGACCAGGTGTTCGACGAGGTGCGCGCCATCCGCGACGGCGGCGGCTTCGGCTCCATCATCGGGCGCAACTCGTTCCAGCGGACGAAGCCCGAGGCGCTCAAGTTCCTGGCGACGGTGATGGGCATCTACGCGGGGACGCAGAAGTAGCGTGATCCTCGCCGGCGACGTCGGCGGCACCAAGACGACGCTCGCCCTCTTCGAGCCTCACGGCGACGCCCTCGTCCTCGTG
Source organism: Candidatus Rokuibacteriota bacterium (assembly GCA_003220225.1). Lineage (GTDB taxonomy): Bacteria > Methylomirabilota > Methylomirabilia > Rokubacteriales > CSP1-6 > AR12. Next base: position 7,413 of record QHRU01000080.1, on the reverse strand, counting down.
CGCGAGGTCACGCTGACGAGCCACGACTTCGAGTCGCTCGAGGCCGCCATCGAGCGCTTCCTCGACGCGGGCCCGCGGCCCGAGATCGAGGCGGCCTGCATCGGCATCGCGGGGCCGGTGGTGGACGGCCGCGGCACCACCACGAACCTGCCGTGGGTGGTCGAGGAGCGGCGGCTCGCCTGCGCGATTCCCGCCGGGCGGGTGCGCCTGCTGAACGACCTGGAGGCGACGGCCCACGGCATCTGGGCGCTCGGCGAGGACGAGCTGGTGTCGCTCCAGTCGGGCGCGCTCCGGCGGGGCAACCTCGCGGTCATCGCCGCCGGCACCGGACTCGGCGAGGCCATCGTGATCGGCGACGGTCGGATCCGCACGGTCATCGCGACCGAGGGCGGCCACGCCGACTTCGCGCCGCGCGGCGAGCTGGAGGAGGACCTGCTGCGCTACCTCCGCAAGGAGTTCGGCCGCGTCTCCTACGAGCGCGTGCTCTCGGGTCCGGGCCTCATGAACGTCTATCGCTTCCTGCGCGACACCGGCGTCGGCCAGGAGTCGGCGCAGGTGGCCACGGCGATGCGCGAGCGCGATCCCGCCGCCGTCATCACCCAGCTGGGCGCGCGGTCCGCGGACCGCTTGAGCGAGATGACGCTGGCGGTCTTCATCTCGGTCTATGGCGCCGAGGCGGGCAACCTCGCCCTCAAGGCGCTCGCGGTGGGCGGCGTGGTCGTGGCGGGCGGCATCGCGCCGCGGATCATGCCGGCGCTCAGCGCCGGCCCCTTCGTGACCGCGTTCCGCGATAAGGGCCGGCTCTCGGCGCTCATGGAGACGATCCCCGTGCTCGTCGCGCTGAATCCGAAGACCGCGCTCCTCGGCGCCGCCCGCGTCGCGCTGACACTCTGAACGTGGGGGGCCCCGATAGGGCCCGCTCATTGACGTGGGGGGGCCCCGAAATGGCCCGCCCATTGGACGTGGGGGGGGCCCCGAAATGGCCCCCCACACCCCCCGGCACTCGGCAGCGCCCCGGCAAAAGCCGTGGCGCGCCTCGATGACGCGCTACCCGCCGCGCGCGAATTCCGGATACAGAGTCATCCCGCCGTCGACGACGATCGTCTGCCCGTGGATGTAGTCGGCGTCGTCGGAGACGAGCCAGGTGACGGCGCGGCCGACGTCGGCCGGCTCGCCGATGCGCCCGTACGGAATCAGCGTCAGCAGCGAGGCGAGCGCCTCCGGAGTCTCCCACGCCCGCCGGTTGATCGGCGTGCGGATGGCGCCGGGCGCGATCGAGTTCACGCGGATCCGCTGCGGCGCCAGCTCCTGCGCCATCGACTGCATGAGGAGCTTCACGCCGCCCTTGCTGGCCGCGTAGTTCGCGTGGCCGGCCCACGGGATGACCTCGTGCACCGACGACATGCAGACGATCTTGCCCGCCGCGCGTGACACGCCCGCGCGCACGCCCTGCCGGACCATCGCCCGCGCCGCCGCGCGCGAGCACAGGAACATGCCGGTGAGGTTGATGCCGAGCACGGTGTTCCACTGCGCCAGCGTCATCTCGGTGAGCGGCGCGTCGCGCTGCACGCCGGCGTTGTTGACGAGGATGTCGAGCGCGGGCCAGGTCGAGAGGATCTTCGCGAACATCGCCTCCACCTCGTCCTCGCGCGAGACGTCCGCGCGCACGGCGAGGGCGCGGCCGCCGGCCTTCTCGACATCCTGGACGACGCGGCGCGCGGCGGGCTCGTTGGCGACGAAGTTGACGGCGACGGCGGCGCCCGCGGCGGCGAGCGCCCTGGCCACGGCCTCGCCGAGGCCGGAGCTGGCGCCGGTCACCAGCGCGTGCTGGCCGGCAAGCGGGCGGTCGGTCACCGGCTACGCGCGGCCGGCGGCGCCGGTCGTGGACTCGTCCTCGAGCCGCAGCGGCAGCGCGACCGTGAACGTCGAGCCGCGCCCGACCTCGGTGTCCACCTCGATGGTGCCGCCGTGGCTCTGCACGATGCCGAGGCTCACCGACAGCCCGAGGCCGGTGCCGCTGACCTCCGGCTTTGTCGTGAAGAACGGGTCGAAGATCCGGTCGCGGTGCTCGGGCGCGATGCCGGGGCCGGTGTCCTCGAAGGCGATCCGCACGCCGCCGTTCGCGGCCTCGGTGCGGATCGTCAGCGAGCCGCCGTTCGGCATGACGTAGACCGCGTTGTTGATGATGTTCAGGAACACCTGCTTGATGCGCGAGACGTCCAGCTCGACGGTGGGCAGGTTCGGCGCGTAGCGCTCCTGGACGGTGATCGCGTTGAGCGCCCCCTGCCGGCGCACCATCGAGACGACCTGCTCGAGCACCGTGTTGACGTCGGCGCTCTCGAGCGAGAAGTCGCGCTGCCGGCTGAACTGCAGCAGGTCGCGCACGATGTCGCGCGCTCGCGACGCCTCTTCCTGGATGAGGCCCAACTCCTCGCGCATCGGGTCCGAGGGCGGTATCCGCTCGGTGAGGAACGACGCGAAGCCGAGCACGGTCGTGAGCGGGTTGTTGATCTCGTGCGCGATGTTGGCGGCCAGCTCGCCGATGGCGGCCAGCTTCGTGGACTGCACGAGCTGGGCCTGCGTGCGCTTGAGCTCGGCCATCTGCTCCTTCACGCCTTCGAACAGGCGCGAGTTCTCGACGGCCAGCGCGCCCTGGAGCGCGATGCCCTCCGCCAGGCGCAGCTCGTCGGACGAGAAGCGGTGCCGATCTCGGGTCCACAGCACCGTGAAGCCGCCCATGACGTGGCCCTTCCAGAACATCGGCTGGATCAGGATGGACTTGTGTTCGATCAGCCTCCCCATCGGCATGTCGGCCCACTCGCCCGACGCGCTGTCGCTCTCGGCGAGCGTGCCGTGCGCCCGCAGGCGCTCGAAGAAGGGCGTGTCGCGTCGCAGGCTGAGGCCGGGCGCCTTCGCCACCAGGTCCTTGGGGACGTGATAGCCGACGAGCGGCACGAGTTGCTGGGTCCCCGGTGTCACCAGCCACGCCACGCCGGTGTCGCCGCCGAGCGCGCGCACCATCTCTCGCGTCGCGCGGCGCAGCACCTCGCTGAGGTCGAGGGTGGCGCCGACCGCCTGGCTCACGGCCACCAGCGTCTCGGTGTGACGCAGGCGCAGCTGCGTCTCCTCGTGCAGCCGCGCGTTGCGGATGCCGACGGCGGCGGAGGTGGCCAGCGCCTGCGCGAGCGCGACGTCGTCCGACGTGAACTCGCGGCGCTGCCGCGTCCAGCACAGGAGCACGCCGATCGGCACGTCGTCGAGCATGAGGGGCACGCCCACGAACGACAGGAGGCCCTCCGCCTGCGCCCACGCGCGCTCGCGGAAGCGCGGGTCGACCTGGAGGTCGGGCAGCTGCAGCGGGGTGAGGTGCTCCATGATCCAGCCGACGGCACCCTCGCCCGGCGCGAACTGCATCTGCGCGAGACCGGGCTTCTCCGCGAGCCCGGCCTGGGCGGCCAGCCGGTACTCCGTGCCCGCGTCGTGCAGCCAGATGCGCACGACGTCCACGCGCAGGCGCGTGCGCACGAGCTCGGTGAAGCGCTGCAGCACCTCCTCGACCTTGAGCGTGCTGGCGAGCAGGTGGCCGGCCTCCACGAGGCTCTCCTGCTCCGCCGCGCGGCGCAGCACGCCGTCGTAGAGGCGCGCGTTCTCGACGGCGATGGCGACCTGGTTGGCCACGATGTTGAGCAGCTGCTCCTCGTCGGCTTTGGCGCCGGGCGGCAGCACGAGGCGCGCCTTCATCTGTCCGAGCGCGCGCCCGCGTACGGTCAGCGGCAGCCGCCACTCCGCCTCCGTCCAGTCGTCGGCCGGCGTCACCCCGGTCCGCGCCAGCACGCTGCGCGGCCGGTCGCCGGGCGGCGCGCCCGCGACCTCCACGTGCACGTCGGCGTCGGCGATGTCGACGGCCAGCTGCGTGGTGCCGAGCGCGCGCGACAGGTTGGGCAGCAGCTGCTCGAGCATGGCCTGCACCCCCAGCTCGGAGGTGATGTCCTGCACGGCGCGGTGGAGGTCGGCCAGCTGCGCGGCGCGGCGCACGAAGTGCTGGTTCAGCCGCTTGAGCTCCTCCACCTGGTTGACGAGGCGGTAGACGAGGCGCTGGTTCAGCTCGCGCAGGTACAAGCCCTGCTCGCGCTCCTCCACGTGCTCGCGCTTGCCGTGCAGGAACTCGGCGACCTGGCGCGGGAAAGCGTCCACGTCGATCGGCTTCTGGATATAGCCGTCACAGCCCGCCACCAGCGTGCGCTGCCGGTCCCCCTCCATGGCGTACGCCGTCACCGCGATGACGGGCGTGGTGGCGAAGGCGGGGAACGACTTGATGATCGACACCACCTCGTAGCCGTCCACGGCGGGCAGGTTGACGTCGAGCAGGATGAGCGCCGGCTCCTCGCGGATGGCCGCCTCGATGCCCGTCAGCCCGTCCTCGGCGTCGATGATCGTGTAGCCCTCCGCCTCGAGGATGGCGCGGACCAACATCCGGTTTTCCGGATTGTCCTCCACGTGGAGGATCTTGGCTCGACTGCCGTCCTTGCGAATCGGTGAGGGCATCAGCGTCCTCTAGCTCGCCACCGCGGCGAGCGGCAGCGTGAAGTGGAAGGTCGATCCCTGGCTCTCGCGGCTCTCCGCCCAGATGTGGCCCCGGTGCAGCTCGACGAACTTCTTGCTGATGGCCAGTCCGAGCCCGGTGCCGTCGGCCTGCTGCGCGAGCGGGTTGTCGAGCCGCTGGAACGGTTCGAACAGCCGCGTCAGGTCCACGCTCGAGATGCCGATGCCGGTGTCGGCCACCGACACGTGAATCGCCTCGGGCTCGCGGCGCACGTGCACGAGGATCTTGCCGGCCGCCGTGAACTTGATCGCGTTCGACATGAGGTTGAGCAGGACCTGCTTGATGCGCGTGCGGTCGGCGAGGACCTCGGGCAGGTCGAGCGGCACGTCTTTCTCGATCTTGAGCCGCTTGTCGCGCACGAGCGACAGCGACGACTCGATGCACTCGTCGACCAGGCTCAGCATGTCGACCTTCTCCGGGCGCATCTCGAACTTGCCGGCCTCGATGCGGGAGAAGTCGAGGATGCCGTTGATCAGCTCCAGCAGGTGGCGGCTCGAGTTGTGGACCGAGCGGATGTAGGCCTCCTGGCGCTCGGTCAGGTCGCCGTCGAGGCGGTTCAGCAGCACCTTGGAGAAGCCGATGATCGAGTTCAGCGGCGTCCGCAGCTCGTGCGACATGTTGGCGAGGAACTGGGACTTGAGCCGGCTGGCCTCCATGAGGCGCACGTTCGACGTCGACAGTCCCTCGTACAGGCGCGCGTTCTCCAGGGAGATGGCGGCCTGCACGGCCAGCAGCGAGAGCACGTCCAGCTCCTGGCTGTCGAAGATCTCGCCCGAGAGCTTTTCTCCCAGGAGCAGGATGCCGTTGAGCTTGTTCTCGATCTTGAGCGGCACGATGAGCGCGGCCTTGATGGCTTCCAGCTCGCCCTCGGCGGTCTCGAAATATTTCGCGATGCGCGGGTTGAGCTTGACCTCTTCCTTGACCAGCAGGCCTTCGGTCCGCGTCAGCCACTGCACGATCGGGCTGTCGGCGCGGATGAACTCGACGCCCGCGCCCTCCTCCAGGGTCGTCTCTTCGCGATACGAGGCGAACGTGTTGGTGGTGGCGTCGTAGATCATGAGCATCGCGTGGGTGACCGGAATGCCGCGCACGAGGCCGTGCACGAGCGTGTCCACCAGCTCGTTGAAGTTCAGAATCGCGCTCATGCGCTTGCTGAGCGAGAGCAGCGTCTCGTAGCAGCCCCGGCGCTTGCTGAACATCAGCCGGTGGATGCGGTCCTCGAGGTGCTGGCCCCACGGCGTCAGCAAGACGGTGATGACGAAGCCGAGCGGCACCACCACCCAGATGGTGTCGAGGTCGGCGAGGTTGAAGGCGCGCTCGACGGTCCGCGTGACGACGTAGAGCACGGCCGTCACCGCGGTGCCCACCACGCCGTACACGGCCGCCTTCTTCACCGCGAGGTCCACCGCGAAGAGGCGGTAGCGGACGATCGAGGTGCCGAGCATCAGCGCGAAGACCATGTTCGCGGGGATGCCCATCGGGTAGACCTGGTCGGCGGCCGGGATGGCCTTCGCCACCACGAAGCGCGCGTAGTCGATGAAGGCGCCGGCGAGGCTGATGAGGACGCCGAGCATGATCAGGGTGCCGCGGTTGCGCCGGAACGACGAGTCGATGCCCCGGTTGGCCTTCACCAGGTGGCGGAGGCCGTAGATCATGAAGAAGAAGAAGGCGGCGATGAACGGCAGGTACAGCGGGCCCGTCGCCGGCGCCCAGCCCCAGTGCGTCCACACGACGCCCTTCATGAAGAGCGGCGAGCGGCTGAGGTTCACGATGGTGTAGACGAGCGAGATCGCGTACACCAGCGTCAGCGAAGGGCGGTGGCGCGTGGTGGCGTCGAGGAAGATCAGCACGAAGTGGTACCAGAACGCCGGCACCAGCAGCACGCCGATGTGGATCACGACCTCGGAGAACACCGCCGAGGAGGCGTCGGGGCTCGTCCGCAGCATGAACGAGCCGATGTTCCAGAGGGCCATGCCCGAGGCGAAGTAGGCAAAGACCCGGTTCAGTCGGCTCCCCGGGTTACGGAGCAGCGAGAGCCCCGCGAGGGTGACGTTGAGGAAGAACGCTACGAGCGGGAGAAGGCTATGTGGGCTCAATCACATTCCCCTCGGGCTCGTCGAGAGGAAGGTAGACGCTGTCCCTTTTGCGCACCGCCTCGATCTCGTCCTTGAGGATCCCGAACACGACCACGTCCCAATACCGTGTGCCGTCGAAGCCCGCCTGCCGCAGCACGCCTTCCTGGTGGAAGCCGTTGCGACGGAGCGAGTTGATGCTCAGCACGTTGTACGCGTAGACCTTGGCCTCGATCCGCCGAACGCCCAGAACGTCGACGCCGTAATAGGAGATGAGTTTGCCGGCTTCAACGCCGTAGCCCCGCCGGATCGCGTGCTGATCGGTGATGATCGTCTCGAGGAACGCGTAGCCTTCCAGCAGGTGGATGTTGAAGAGCCGCACCACGCCCACGGGCTTGGTCCAGCCGCGATTCGCCTCCACCATCAGGACGATCTGGGTGGGGTCGTTCATGACGGCGTCGTGGAAGCCGGGCCCCTTGTCCCAGTCGTGCTTGAAGGCGTGCAGGAACTCGCTGCCCACCATCCGCTCCAGGTACGGGTCGTCGACCCATTCCGTGAGCCAGGCGAGATCGCTCCGGGTGAGCGTGCGGAGGTAGACGCGCGTGCCGCGCGAGATCACCACGCCCTCGTCCGGGCGCCGGATGTCGGCCGGCACGTCGAGCGGGGGCTCCTCCACCGCGATCACGTTCCCCACGAGTTCGGGCATCGATTCCCACCGTTCCTCAAACGGCTTCGCCT
>QHRU01000088.1 GCA_003220225.1 Candidatus Rokuibacteriota bacterium | reverse complement strand
TCGACGTGGCCCAGGTGCTTCACCTCGACCGGCATCCCGCGCTGGCATTGGCGATCGTGCTCGCGGCGAGCTACGCCCTGGCCGCCGCCTCGTGGCGCTGGTTCGAGCAGCCCTTCCTGAGGCTGAAGCGATTCTTCGAGTCGACGCCGGTCCGCGCGGAGCGCCTGCCGCGCCAGCTCGTCCTTGCCCCTCAAGCCAGAGAACTCGAATAGGGAGGAATGAATGGCCATCAAGTCGACGGTGATTTCCCTGATCCAGCAGATTGCCGAGGACGAAGACAAGACGCTACCGCCCTTGACCGACGACCTGATATTGCTGGAGTCGGGGCTCGATTCGCTTGCGATCGCGATCCTCGTCGCCCGCCTCGAAGAGACGCTCGGCCTCGACCCGTTCACGGACTCCGACGACGTCGCCTATCCCGTGACCCTCGGCGACTTCATCAGGTTCTACGAAAGGGCCGCACACTCCCGTGAAGCCGATCCGAGCCGGGTCCGCTGACGCGGCCGGCAGGCTGATCCGCCAGCATGCGTAACGTCGTCGTGACGGGAGGCAGCCGTGGTCTGGGCCTGGGTATTCTCCGCCGCCTCACCGCCGAGGGCTACGGCGCCGTGGCCGTGGCGCGGCACATGAACGAGCAGCTCGCGGCCACGATGGAACAGATCGACCAGGCCCGTCCGGGGGCGCTCCAGTTCATCCCGTTCGATCTCGCGGAGATCGACGATATCCCCGAGCTGGTCAAGAAGCTCCACAAGGACTTCGGCCCCATCTATGGGCTCGTCAACAACGCGGCGGCGGCCGCGGACGGCGCCCTGGCGATCATGCACAACTCGCAGATCGAGCGCCTCATCCGCGTGAACACGCTTTCCCCGATCGTCTTCACCAAGTACGTGGTTCGCCACATGATGGCCGACGGCGGCGGCCGCATCGTCAACGTCTCGTCGATCATCGGCTTCACCGGGTACAGCGGTCTCTCCGTGTACGCCGCGACGAAGGCGGCCATGATCGGGTTCACGCGATCGCTCGCGCGCGAGGTCGGCCGGCGCGGGGTCAACGTGAACGCCGTCGCGCCGGGATTCCTGGAAACGGACATGACCCGGGGCCTCGAGGGCGATCGCCGGGAACACGTCGCGCGGCGCAGCGCGCTGCGCCGATTCGCCGAGATCGACGACGTCGCGGATGCCGTGGAGTTCCTCCTCGGCCCCAAGGCCAAGAGCATCACCGGCACCGTCCTCACCGTCGACGCGGGGAGCACGGCGTGAGTGCCACGGCCACAGCCCTGAATGGGCACGGCGTGCTCCCACACCGAGAACACGACGACTTCATCATCGAGCCCGACGATCGTGTCCTCGTCACGGGCGCCACGGGGTTCATCGGCTCGCGGCTCGTCAGCACCCTGCTCGAGCGTGGATTCCGCAACCTGTGCTGTTTCGCCAGGCCCTCGAGCGAGCTCACCCGGCTCGAAGCCCTGGCGAGCGCCCACCGCGGAGCGCGCATCGACGTGGTCCGGGGCAATCTCCTGTCTCAGGGAGATTGTGCCGCGGCGACCAAGGATGCCGCCGTGATCTTCAACCTGGCGGCCGGCGCCGGCGAGAAGTCCTTTCCCGATGCGTTCATGAACTCGGTCGTCACGACCCGCAATCTCCTCGAGGCGAGCCTGCGGTATCGCTGCCTGCGGCGCTTCGTCCACATCAGCTCGTTCGCCGTGTATACGAACACGTCGAAACCGCGGCGGGGGCTGCTGGACGAAGGGTGTCCGGTGGAGCACCGTCCCGAGCTGCGGGGCGAGGCCTACTGCTTCGCCAAGGTCAAACAGGAGCAGACCGTCACCGAGTATGGCCAGAAGTTCGGGATCCCTCACGTCATCGTCAGGCCGGGGTCGGTGTACGGTCCCGGCAAGGCGGGTATCACGGGCCGAGTGGGGATCGGGACGTTCGGAATCTTCCTGCACATGGGTGGCGGCAACGCCATCCCGCTCACGTACGTCGACAACTGCGCGGAGGCGATCGCACTCGCGGGGCTCCGGAGAGGCGTGGAGGGCGAGGTCTTCAACGTCGTCGACGACGATCTTCCCTCCAGCCGCCGGTTCCTGCGTCTGTACAAGGCCAACGTCGGGCGGTTCACGTCGCTCTATGTCCCCCACCTCGTCAGCCATGCGCTGTGCTGGATGTGGGAACGCTATGCGACGTGGTCAGAAGGCCAATTGCCGCCGACCTTCAATCGGAGGCGCTGGCACGCCGAGTGGAAGAGGACGCGATATTCCAACGAGAAATTGAAGGCGCGCCTCGGCTGGAGGCCACGGGTGTCCACGGCGGAGGGGCTCCGCCGGTATTTCGAGAGCTGCCGCGAGCGAGGACAGAATGCTTAAGGTCGCCATCGTCGGATGCGGCAAGATCGCGGACGCCCACGCCGAGCAGATCCAGCGGATCACCGGATGCCAGATCGTCGGGGTCTGTGATCGCGAGCCGTTGATGGCGAGACAGCTCTACGAACGGTTCCCGGTCGCGCGGTATTTCGCGGACCTGGACGAGCTGCTGCACGAGACGCGACCCGACGTGGTCCACGTGACCACGCCTCCCCAGAGCCATGCCGGTGTCGCCAGGGCGTGTCTCGAGCGTGGGTGTCACGTCTACGTCGAGAAGCCGTTCGCCCTCACCGAAAAGGACGCCCAGGAGCTGGTGGCCCTCGCCGACGACAAGGGGCTCAAGCTGACGGTCGGGCACGACGATCAATTCAGCCACGTGGCGCGGCGCATGCGCCGCCTGATCGAGCGGGGCTTCCTGGGCGGGGCTCCCGTGCACATGGAGAGCTACTACGCCTACGACCTCGGGGACGCCGCCTATGCGCGAGCGCTGCTCGGTGACCCGCACCATTGGGTCCGCCGACTTCCGGGACGGCTCCTGCACAACATCATCAGCCACGGCGTGGCCCGGATCGCCGAGTTTCTGCCCCACGATTCGCCTCGGGTGATGGCGCACGGGTTCGTCAGCCCGTTCCTCAAACGTCTGAACGAAACCGAGATCATGGACGAGCTGCGCGTCATCATCTGCGCCGAGGAGGGCGCCACCGCGTATTTCACCGTCTCGTCACAGATGCGTCCCGCCCTCCATCAGTTTCGCGTCTACGGCCCCAAGAACGGTCTCGTCCTCGACCAGGACCAGGAGACCTTGATCACGCTCCGGGGCGGACGGTTCAAGAGCTACATGGAGAAGTTCGTCCCGCCGGTGATCCTGGCCGGGCAGCACCTGGGAAACGTGATCACGAACGGGCGGACGTTCCTGGCGAGGGACTTCCACATGAAGGCCGGCATGAAGTATTTGATCGAGGCCTTCTACCGCGCCATCGTGCGCGGCACGCCCGTCCCCATCCCGTATCGGGAAATCCTTCTCACGGCCCGCATCATGGACGCCATCTTCGACCAGATCGGCGATACGAGTCGATCCTGCGCTTCCGCCCGTCCGGGATGGCGCGGGGCTCCGGCGAGCGGAGACGAGCATGAAGATTTGCGGTAAGGACTTTCACGTCCGGGGCCGGTTCATCCGCATCGCCGGCCTCGTCGCCGAGGGTTACGACTTCCTGGACGATCCCGAGGCGACGCTGGACGCCCTGGGCCGCTCCGGGGTGGGCATCGACGTCTTGACGTTCATCCCGAGGCTGTCCAACGGCGCCCCGAAGCACGGCTATCGGTTCGAGTGGGACAACATGGCGGCCCTGCCCGTGTCGACGTTCGAACACTGGTGGACACGACAGATCAGGGACAAGACTCGGAACATGGTCCGCCGCGCCGAGAAGAAAGGCGTCGTGGTGCGAGAGGTCCCCTTCGATGACGGCCTCGTTCGTGGCATCTCCGCCATCTACAACGAGTCTCCGGTCCGACAGGGCAAGCCCTTCTGGCACTACGGCAAGGACCTCGACGCCGTGCGGAGTGAAAACGTGACGTTCGTCGATCGGAGCATCTTCATCGGCGCGTTTCTCGGCGAGACCCTGATCGGCTTCTCGAAGCTGGTCTGCGACGAGCGGGGCGGGCAGGCAGGCCTCATGAAGATCCAGTCGATGATCGAGCACCGGGACAAGGCGCCGACGAATGCGCTGATCGCCCAGGCCGTCCGGTCGTGCGCCGAGCGAGCGATCCCCTATCTCTGGTACGCGAACTTCTCGTACGGAAGAAAGCAGCAGGACGGCCTGAGCGATTTCAAAGAGCACAACGGCTTCCAGGGGGTCGAACTGCCCCGGTACTACGTTCCCGTGACCCTCGTGGGCCGCGTCGCCCTGCGCTTCGGACTGCACCACCGGCTCGTCGAGCGCATTCCCGAGCCGGCGCTGGCGAAGCTCAGAAAGCTGCGGAGCCGGTGGTACGGCAGTCGGCTCGATACCGCGAGGAAGGCCGCCTAGGGCCGTGCCTGGCATCGTCGGCCTCGTCACCAGCATGCCGCGGGACCGAGCGGAGGCTCAGCTGCTCCGGATGCTCGAGCGCCTTCGTCACGAGCCGTTCTACGCGACGGGCACGTGGATCGACGAGGCGCTGGGAGTGTACGTCGGGTGGACGGTGCGAAAGGGCTCCTTCGCCGACGGAATGCCGCTACGCAACGAGCGGGGCGACGTGGTTCTCGTCTTTTCCGGGGAGGAGTTTCCCGAGCCCGACACGGCTCGTCGTCTCACGGAGCGCGGGCACGCCCTCGACCCCACGGGCCCCTCCTATCTGGCCCACCTCTCCGAAGAGGACCCGTCGTTTCCCGCGGGATTGAACGGCAGGTTCCACGGGCTCCTGACCGATCGGACCCGCGGAACGGCGACGCTGTTCAACGATCGGTACGGCATGCACCGCGTCTACTATCACGCGTCGCCGGACGCCGTCTATTTCGCCGCCGAGGCCAAGGCGATTCTCGCGGTGCGTCCCGAGCTGCGGCGGCTCGATCCGCAGGCCCTGGGCGAGTTCGTCGCCTGCGGCTGCGTGCTGGAAAACCGGACGCTCTTCGAGGGTATCCACGTCCTGCCCGGCGCCTCGTCGTGGACGTTTCGAAGGGGAACCGTCGAGGCCAAGCGGTCGTACTTCGAGCCCCGAGAGTGGGAAGAGCAGCCGCTCCTGGACGAGGGGCCGTACTACCGGCAGCTGCGGGAGACCTTTGCACGCAACCTTCCGCGGTACTTCGATGGCCCGGAGCCGGTTGGCGTGTCCCTGACCGGAGGGCTCGACACCCGGATGATCATGGCGTGGCGAAGACCGCCGCCGGGATCTCAGCCGTGCTACACGTTCGGGGGGACGTTTCGCGACTGCCGGGATGTCGTCGTCGCGCGGCGCGTGGCTCGTGCGTGTCGTCAGCCACACGAGGTCATCTCGGTCGGGCACCAATTCCTCTCGCGATTTCCCTACTACGCCGAGCGCGCCGTCTATCTTACGGACGGCTGCGTCGACGTCAGCCGCTCGCCCGATCTCTACATCAACGAGAAGGCTCGAGAGATCGCGCCCGTGAGGATGACGGGCAACTATGGCGGAGAGGTGCTGCGTCGGGTGCGCGCGTTCAAGGCGGTGGAGCCGCTGCCCCGACTGTTCGGTCCGGACCTGATGCGCGATGTTCGCCGGGCCGGGGAGACGTACGACAGCCTCCTTCGCGGGCACCCGCTGTCCTTCGCCGTCTTCAAGCAGGCTCCGTGGCACCACTACGGTCTCCTCGCGCTGGAGGAGACCCAGGTCGCCCTGCGCTCGCCCTATCTCGACAACGACCTGGTCCGCACGGTCTTTCGCGCCCCCGCGTCGGTCCTCACGAACAACGACGTGTGCCTGCGATTGATCGCCGAAGGGGACCCTGTGCTGCGACAGATCAGAACGGATCGCGGTATCGGCGCCACGGGTGTGTCCGCGGCAGCCTCCCGCGCGCTACTCGAGTTCCTGTTCAAAGCCGAGTACGCCTACGACTACGGGATGCCCCAGTGGGTGGCCCGGATCGATCATGTCCTGTCGGGCTTGCACCTCGAACGGCTCTTCCTCGGCCGGCACAAGTTCCATCACTTCCGCATCTGGTACCGCGATGTCTTGCCCCGATACGTTCGCGACATGCTCCTGGATCCGCGCACGCTGTCCCGGCCGTACATCGAACGAAAAGGCCTCGAGGCGGTGGTCGACGGTCACCTGAAGGGTGGCCGCAACTATACGACCGAGATTCACACCGTGCTGACCCTGGAGCTGCTGCACCGTCTGCTCCTGGAGTCGCGATGAGCGGCGTGGGCGCCTCGCACGTATGAACGTCGATCGCGCCCAGCATTACGACGTCAAGTATCGCGATCAGAATTATTTCCAGTATCGGCGATGGCTGCATGCGCCGTACGTTTCGAGCCTGATCCGGGCCTGCGGCTTGCCCGAGGGGGCCTCGGTCCTCGACGTCGGATGTGGACAGGGATTCTTCTCGTATCTGTTCCACACGCACGGCATGAAGGTGACCGGCATCGACGTCTCGGAGACGGGGATCCGTACGGCCGACCGGCTGTACGGGCGATTCGGGATCACGTTCACCGTCGCCGACATCCACACGGCCGTCTTTCCCGAGCGATTCGATTGCCTGTTCGTGCGCTCGTGCTCGCTCTACAACACCGCGGGCTTCGCGGCCGACGACGAGCCCACGCGTGAGCTCCTCAGGCATGTGAAACCGAACGGAACGTTCATCTTCGCGTACAACTCGAACTTCTCGTCCAGGCCGAGCCCGACGTGGCGGTACCACTCGCTCGCGGACGTCCGGGCGCACTTCCGACGGTATCCGGCCGCCCGAATATTCTTCTCGACCCGGATCGGCACGTGGCTCTTGCGCAGATATGCCCTCGGTCCGCTCGCCACGCGACTGAACGTTCTGGTGAGTGAGGTCTCGGGGATGGGCGGCGACCTCGTCTGTATCCTCGGCAACCCCGCCCGCGAGCGGTCCTGAATGCCCTCGGGGCTCGCGGCCGTCGTCTGCGCGGCGGGGATTCTCGGTCTGTTCCTGCTGGACCGGGACCGCACCTCCCGGACGTCGCCGGCGCTCTGGGTCCCGGCCGCCTGGCTCGGCATCGCAACGTCGCGGGACATCTCGCAGTGGTTCAACACCGTGCTGGTGACCGACTCACCGGACCAACTCCTGGAGGGAAGCCCGGTCGACCGGGTCATCTACGCGGGACTGCTGGTGGCGGGGTTGGTGGTGCTCGTCTCGAGAGCCGAGCGTGCCAGAAGCCTTCTCCGCGCCAACTGGCCGCTCGTCGTCTTTTTCCTGTTCTGCGCGATCAGCGTGCTGTGGTCGGACTACCCCTTCGTCGCCTTCAAGCGGTGGAGCAAGGCCCTCGGGAACCTCGTCATGGTGCTGGTGGTCCTGACCGAGCGTGACCCGCCTGCCGCCGTGAGGCAGCTCCTGACGCGCACGGGTTTCCTGCTGATCCCGCTCTCGGTCCTCCTCATCAAGTACTTTCCCCAGCTCGGCCGGCACTTCAGCCCGTGGGGCGGGATGGCCTACAACAGCGGTGTCGCCATCGGCAAGAACGGCCTCGGGATCCTGTGTCTCGTTCTGGGGCTCGGGTCTCTCTGGCGATTTCTCGCGGCACTTTCGCGCGACGAGCGTCCGCGGATGGCCCGGCCGCTGATCGCTCATGGCGCTGTTCTGGCGATGGCGTTGTGGCTCTTCTGGGCGGCCGATTCTGCCACGTCCCTCGGCTGCTTCCTCATCGCCGCCCTTCTGCTCGGCCTCACCAGTCGCTACGGCTTTGCGCGCAGGCCGATGGTCGTCTCTCTCCTCGTCGCTGGGATCGTCTCGGTCTGCGTGCTGGGGCTCCTGGTCGATACCGACATGGGCGTCGCGCAGGCGATGGGAAGAGATTCGACGCTCACGACCCGAACTCAGCTCTGGCGGGATCTCCTCCGCATTTCGGTGGATCCGTGGGTCGGCACCGGCTTCGAGAGCTTCTGGCTCGGCGAGCGCGCCAAGGCGTTGTGGAGGACCCACTGGTGGCATCCGAACCAGGCGCACAACGGCTATCTCGAAGTCTTTCTCAACCTGGGATGGATCGGGGTGATCCTGCTCGGCTTCGTCATCGCCTGGGGCTTCCGCAACGTGGTCGGCGCGGTGCGACGGGACCGCGAGCTGGGCGGACTCAGGCTGGCATTTTTCGTGGCGGCGATTCTCTACAATCTGACCGAGGCAGCGTTCAAGGTCATGCACCCCGTGTGGATCGCCTTCCTGCTCGCGGTCACCGTCGTTCCCGCTGCTGATGCTGGAGGCCAGGCGCCCGCTGCCGAGCGCCCAACGCGGACGGCTTCCGCCGCCGCCACGCCGTCCGGACGCTCCGGCTCGCGGCCAGAGCGGCGCAACAATCACCGCGCGTTGACGCCACGTCAGTGAAGCCCTTCGACGAGAACGGCGCCTTCTGCCCGACGGCCAACGGAGATGGGCTGCGGCGGGTCGCTCTCCGCGGAGCCGCGGTCACCATGCTTTCCCAGACGGCGGTGTTCGCCGTTCAGATGCTGGCCACCGTCGTCCTCGCGCGGCTGCTCACGCCGGCCGATTTCGGACTGCTGGCCATGGTCACGACGTTCAGCCTGCTGCTCATGAACTTCGGCCTGAACGGATTCACCGAGGTCGTCCTCCAGCGCGAGGACGTCGATCATCGCCTGGCCAGCAACCTGTTCTGGATCAACGTCGCCATGGGGATCGTCCTCGCGGTCGGATTCGCCGCCGCGGGGCCGCTCCTGGCGTGGCTGTACGCCGAGCCCCGGGTGATCGCGGTCGCCGGGGCCATCGCCCTCACGATCCTGTTCACCAGCGTGTCCGTCGAGCACCTGGCCCTGCTCATGCGGGCGATGCGGTTCGCGGACGTGTCCGCGAACCAAATTCTGGCCCGTGCGATTTCCGTGTCCGTGGCCATCGTCCTTGCCTGCATGGGCTCGGGATACTGGGCCCTGGTGGCCGGAGCCGTCGCGTTACCGCTGGCCACGTCGGCGGGCGCCTGGATATGGTGTCGATGGATCCCCGGGCTGCCACGGCGCGACGACCGCACGATCCCGGCGCTGCGGTTCGCGATCTACACGTACGGATGCTTCACGGTCGGCTACTTCATGCGGAACATGGACAACCTCCTGATCGGGTGGCGATTTGGCCCTGAGGCGCTCGGACTCTACAAGAAGGCATTCGACCTCTTCACGATTCCGGTCGAAGTCTCGGCTCCTGTCACACGTGTGGCCGTGTCGGCCCTCAGTCGCCTCACGGGAGACTCCGCGCGACGCGGCAGGCATTTGCTCGGCGCGCTCGCGCCCCTCGCGTTCATCGGCATGGGACTGGGTGTGAACCTGACTCTGATCGGCAAGGATCTGCTGTTCCTGCTGTTGGGCCCACAGTGGAAGGAGTCGGGTCTGATCTTCACGTTCCTCGCGCCCGCGACCGGGCTGATGCTCATCTATCTCGTCCAGGTCTGGATCCACCTTTCCATCGGAAGGGCGGACCGCCTGTTCCGCTGGGGGATCTTCGAGTTCACGATGATCACCGTTCTGTTTCTCCTCGGCCTCAGGTGGGGCCCGCTCGGGGTCGCGGCGGCGTGGGTCGCGTATTTCTGCGTTTTCACGATTCCTGCGCTGCGGTATGCGGGGAGGCCGGCGGGCCTCGGCGTCGCCTCGATCGTCGACGCGGTCTGGAAGTACGTGCTGGCCTCTGCGCTGGCCGGCGCCGCATCCGCGGTGATCATCCGGGGACTCCCGTCGTTCAGCGGGGCGTCCGGCCCGATGGCGGCGCTGATGCGCATCGTGATGGTCTCCATCGTCTTCGCGACGCTGTACCTGTGCGCGGTCATTCTCTTCCACCGGGGCTTGGAACCGATTCGTCACGTCACGAGGCTGTTGCGCGACATCGTCGGTCCGGCCCCCCTCGAGCCGGTTTCGAAGGCCTAGGGGGGTGCATCCGGCGATCCTCACGTGCGTGCTGAGCGTGGTCCTCCTCATCGGGCCCTCGGTGGCTGAGGCGCAGCTCTGGGCCGGGATCCTGGATCGCACACGCGCGATCGATTGGAGCCTCGGCAACCAGGGAATCGCGGGCGGCATCCCGACCCGCACCACCGTGTGTGCGACGCTTCGTCCAGGCGTGACGGCTGGGCAGATCAACAAGGCGATCGCATCGTGCCGTGCGGATCGGGTGGTGTTCCTCGAGGCCGGGACGTACCTCCTCTCGTCGGGCATCAGCTTCGGCAACAAGAGCCGCGTGACGCTGCGAGGCGCCGGTCCGGACAAGACCATACTCAAGTTCGTCGACACCGAACCGTGCGGCGGCTTCGCCGCGGACGTCTGCGTTCGAGGCGAGGACATCCTTGCCCAGGGCTGGCCGGGACACGCTCCCCAGGATGTCGGCCACGTCCGCAACTGGACGGCGGAGTACGGCCAGGGCACCACGCAGATCACCGTCGACTCCACCGCCGGCCTGTCCGTCGGCATGACGATCGTTCTCGATCAATTGGACGACGCCACGGATACGGGCGGCGTCCTCATCAGTCACGCGCCCACTCGGGTGCTCGAGAACATCTCGACCGGCCGCGTCGGGCGCGGGCAAACGCAATGGGTCACGATCGCCGCCATCAAGGGGCGCACGCTGACCATCACGCCCGGCGTGTACATGCCGAACTTCCGTGCCTCCCAGTTGCCGCAGATCTGGTGGGCGCAGGGCCCGACGCTCAACGGGATCGAAGACATGACGCTGGATCACCGCGCTTCCTCGGCCCGCAACGGCGGCATGTCGGGCGTCGTCTTCTGGAACACGGTCCAGTGCTGGGTGAAGAACGTCAAGTCGCTGACCCCGGGTCGCAATCACGTGTGGTTCGTCCAGGCCTCACGCTCAGAAATCCGGGACAGCTACTTCTACGGTGTCGCGTCCGGTGGTGGGTCGCTGTCGTACGGCATCGATCTCTACATGGGCGGTGACTCACTCGTCATCAACAACGTCTTCCACCACATCACGTCGGCGATCCTGGCGGGCACGACGTCGGGCGACATCATCGCCTACAACTTCGCGACGGACATGCCCTACGGCAATCCCGACTGGATGCAGTTCGGCCTCAACACCCACAACATCGGCAACACGATGCTTCTCTTCGAGGGTAACCAGACGAACGGCTTCGCGATGGACCTCTTCCACGGCGGCGGCCAGCTGGCCACCGTCTTCCGAAATCACCTGACCGGACGGGATAGAGGCCGGACGTCGAACACGACGGCCGGCGGAGCGCGGGGCTATCATCGCATCGCGAACCTCGTCGGCTACGCGCTCGGGTTGCGCACCGATTCGACGAGCCAGGAGGATGGCCCGACGTCGAACACGACGCCCGTTCAGATCTGGGGCTACAACCGCTTCGTCAACATCATCGGCAATGTCCTGGGAACGTCGGGCTATCACACCGTCTATGAGCGCTCGTCGGCCGATACGACCGGCAACCCGTGGCGCGCGATCTATCTCCTGGGGTACACGGCGTCAGGAGACGGCAACAGCACGTGTTGTCCGTACGACCCGCTCGTCCGCAGCACCATGCTCCGCTGGGGAAACTACGACGCGGCGACCGGAACCGTTCGGTGGCTCGCGTCGGAGATTCCGACCACCGGGTTCCCGTTCGTCAACGGCAACCCCGTCCCGGTCAATCGGGACGTGCCGCCGTCGCTCTTCCTGAAGGCCAAGCCGGCCGCATGGTGGGGCACACCCTGGGGAGCTCCGCCCTGGCCACCGGTCGGTCCCGACGTCGTCGGTGGTCAAGACGCCGGCCATGTCCACAAGAACCCTGCGCGACTCTGTTATGAGAACACGCCGAAGGACGATCACGGCGTTCTCACCTTCAACGCGGCCACGTGCTATGCAGGGTCGCCCGGCTCGCTTCCCAGCGCGAGGCCGGCCGCAGGGGTCCGGTAGTCCCGGACCGAGAGGCCGCCCTCGGAGGATCCGTCGGCATCATGGCGCGGTGGCCGCGATGGGCTCGGTTCCTGACGGGTATCGTGGTGGCGGCGGCTGTCGTCGTCGGTACACCCGCCATTCGGCAATCGATTCTGCAGGCCGCAGGCCGCGCGCTCGTCGTCGACGACGGCGTCGAGCCGGTTGATACCGTCGTCGTCGCGGCTGACGCCGCTGGCGCCGGAGTGCTCGAAGCGGTCGATCTCGTTCAACGCGGCGTCGCCACGCGCGTCGCGGTGTTCGCCGACCCTCCCGACGCGGCGAATCGCGAGTTCATTCGTCGTGGCGTCCCTTACGACGACGCGGCCGCCCGCTCAGCCGGCCAGTTCCGCTCGCTCGGTGTGACGGCCATCGAGCACATCCCGAGGTCGGTGGCCGGGACCGAGGCCGAGGCTCGCGCGCTCCGCGACTGGTGCAAGGCGCAGTCGGTCCGCGCAGTGATCGTGGTGACCATGCCCGACCATTCGCGGCGGTGGCGGCGAATCGCTCATCGGACCATGTACCGCCAGCACACGCGAGTCCTGGTTCGGCCTGCCCACTACTCGCCCTTCGACCCTGATCGATGGTGGGAAAGTCGCGACGGCGTCCGCACGGCGGTCATGGAGCTCGAGAAGCTGTTGGTCGACGTCGTGCGTCACCCGATTTCGTGACGGGCGTCGACATGCGGGCTGGAGCGGGCGCTCCCGGCGCCCGCTCAGGCGGGCGCCGGGAACTCACGCCCCATCGATCTCACTGGACCTGGAACGCGGTCGGCGAGCTCGGGGCCGGGCTGGCCGATGACGTGTAGCAGGTCCTGGCGTTGAAGACCTTGACGTTGGTCGGGTAGGCCGGATCGTTCGCCATGTTCTCCCAGCAGAGCCTCGCCGGGTTCTTCCACACCCGGCCACCCACCCCCGCCACGTTTCCGCCCGTCACGTCGGGGCCGACGGCCGGCCAGTTGGGCACCCCCCACGGCGTCCCCCACCACGACGGCTTCGCCGCCAGGAAGAACGAAGCGGGCAGCGTCTGCGGAGGTATCGGATTCGCGTTCACGAACGGAAATGCTCCGGGCACCTCCGACGTCACGAAGCGAACCGTGCCCGTCACCGTATCGTAGTTGCCCCAGCGGAGCATGGTGGTGCGAACGAGGTCGTCGTAGGGACAGCAGCCGGCGTTCGAGTCGCCGGAGGCCGAGAAGCCCACGACATAGATCGAGCGATTGTCGGTGCCGTTGCCCGTCGCGCAGCCCGACCCGTTCACGCAATCCTGGTAGTTCGTGTGATACCCCGCCGTCCCGAGGACGTTGCCGACGACGTTCACGAACCGGTTGTAGGCGAACAGGTTGATGACGGAGGTGTTCGTCGTCTGGCCCACGTCCTGCCCGCTCAGATGGTTCCGGAAGACCGTGTTCAGGTGTCCCGCACCATGGAAGAGGTCCATCGTGAACGTGTTGGTCTGGTTGCCCTCGACGAGCAGCATCAGATTGCCGAGGTCATGGGTATTGACGGCGATCTGCATGTAGTCCGGGCTGCTGTAGGGCTGGTCGCGCGAGAAGTTGTACGCGAGGATGTCACCCGACGTCGTCCCCGGCAACAGCGAGCTCGTCACGTGCTGAAAGACGTTGTTGATGACGAGTGAGTCACCGCCCATGTAGAAGTCGATTCCATAGTTCAGCGAGGCGCCGGGCTTGTCGGCGCCGGTGAAGTAGTTGTCGCGGATCTCCGAGCGCGACGCCTGGACGAGCCAGACGTGATTGCGACCGGATTTGATCGATCTGACGTTCTTCACCCAGCACTGGGTCGTGTTCCAGAAGACGACGCCCGACATGCCCGCATCGATCGCGGAGGAGCCGCTGTGATCGAGCGACATCTCCTCGATCCCGTTGAGCGTCGGGCCCTGCGCCCACCAGATCTGCGGCAACTGGGAGGCACGGAAGTTCGGCATGTAGACGCCGGGCGTGATGGTCAGCGTGAGCCCGTTGATCGCGGTGATCCTGACCCACTGCGTTTGCCCGCGCCCGACGCGGCCGGTGGAGATGTTCTCGAGCACCCGGGTGGACGCGTGACTGATCAGGACGCCTCCCGTATCCGTGGCGTCGTCCAATTGGTCGAGAACGATCGTCATGCCAACGGAGAGGCTCGCCGTCGAATCCACCGTGATCTGTGTCGAGCCCTGGGCATATCCGCCGGTCCACACATGGAAGTGGCCGACCTCCTCGGGGGCGTGCCCCGGCCAGGTTTGAGCGAGCACGTCCTCCCCCTTGATGCACACGTCCCCGGCGAAGCCACCGCAGCCGTCAGCGCCGTTGAACTTCAGGAAGGTCCTGTCCGGTCCGGCTCCGCGAAGCGTCACGTTGTTCTTGCTGCCGAAGTTGAGACCGGTGATGTTGTACGTGCCCGCATTGAGAAAGACGACCTGATTGGCGGGACATGCGGCGATCGCGGCGTTGATCTGTGCCGCCGTCGCCCCGGGATTCAGCGTGGCACAGATCGTCGTCCGATTGGGGATGCCCCCTGCGATGCCCTGGTTGCCGGCGCTCCAGTCGACGGCGCGCGAGCGGTCGATGATTCCGGCCCACCGCTGGGCGTGCGCCAGCGAGGGAATGCCCACCAGGAGCAACATCACGAGACACGTGAGCTGTTTCATTTCGCCCTCCAACCTGAGTGGATTGCGGACGAAACGAGCACCGCCCGCAGGTCGTTGTCGCCGGAACCGACCGACGCTCGGAAACCCTGGCTCTCTCGGCTCATCGCCTCAGCACCTCGCTGGCGCTCAGCCCCGCGGTTATCGATGACTCGCGGATTCCCTGCTACGGTGCCGTGAACGTCATCCCGCTGCTCCAGGGGCCACTGCCCGACGCGTTGGACGTCACGACCCACCACTGCCCCGCGCCGGGGTTCAGCACCACGCCGGGCGCGATCGAGCACGTGCCGGTGCCGCTCGCACAGCCCACCTGCGCCGCGGTGTAGGTCGTCCGGAGGCGCCCGCCGGAGCTGTCGTCCACCCAGAGCAGGTACTGCGTGGCGCTCGCCACGGCGTTCCAGCTGAAGGTGGGGGTCCTGGTCGCGATGCTGCCCGAGGGCGCCACGAGAGTCGCGGCCGGCGGCGGCGGCGTGCCCGCTACCGTGAAGGTCAGCCCGTTGCTCCAGGGGCCGCTGCCCGAGGTGTTAGACGTCACGACCCACCACTGACCCGCGCCGGGGTTCAGCACGAGACCGGGGGCGAGCGAGCACGTGCCGGTCCCGCTCCCACAGCCCGCCTGCGCCGCGGTGTAGGTCGCCCGGCTGCGTCCGCCGGAGCTGTCGTCGACCCAAAGCATGTACGCCGTGGCGCTGCCTACGGCGTTCCACGTGAAGGTGGGGGTCGCGGTCGCGAGGCTGCCCGACGGTGCCACGATGGTCGCGGCGGGCGGCGGCGGCGTGCCTGCCACCGTGAAGGTCATCCCGCTGCTCCAGGGGCCGCTGCCCGAGGCGCTGGACGTCACGATCCACCACTGACCCGCGCCGGGGTTCAGCGTCGCGCTGGAGACCATCGAGCACGCGCCGGCCCCGCTCGCGCAGCCTGCCTGCGCCCCGGTGTACGTCGTCCGGATGCGCCCGCCGGAGCTGTCGTCCACCCAGAGCATGTACTGCGTGGCGCTCGCCACGGCGTTCCAGCTGAAGGTCGGGGTTCTGCTCGCGATGCTGCCCGAGGGCGCCACCAGTGTCGCCGCGGTCGGCGGCGGCGTGCCCGCTACCGTGAAGGTCAGCCCGTTGCTCCAGGGGCCGCTGCCCGAGGCGTTAGACGTCACGACCCACCACTGACCCGTGCCGGGGTTCAGCGTCGCGCTGGAGACCATCGAGCACGTGCCGATCCCGGTCGCACAACCCACCTGCGCCGCGGTGTAGGTCGTCCGGAGGCGCCCGCCGGAGCTGTCGTCTACCCAGAGCAGGTACTGCGTGGCGAGCGCCACGGCGTTCCAGCTGAAGGTGGGGGTCGCGGTCGCGATGCTGCCCGACGGCGCAACAAGCGTCGCCGCGCCTGGAGGCGCGCTCGACACGCCGAGGCCGGTCACGACGCGCGTGAGGCTCGCTCCGTTCGCCGTGAAGGTCACGCTCGCGCTCGCCGTCGCCGCGACGGTGGGGCTGAAGCGCACGGTCACTGCCTGCGTCGCCCCGACTCCGACCAGGTTGAACGAGCCGCCGGATACCACGCTGAAGGGCGCGGGAACCGACGCCGTCCCCGAGACGGTCCCGCCGCCGGTGTTTTGCACGGTGAAGGTTTGATCGGCCAAGCCGCCAATCGCCACGCTCCCGAAATTCACCGTCGCGGTGGGGCTGACGCTGAAATCGATTCGCGCGACGGCACTCAATGGCGTGATACACGCGCTCTCGTTCCCGTTCGTGTCCACAGCGGTCACCGCGACGTAATAGAGAGAACCCGTGGAAAGCCCCGTGAGCCTGGCCGTGACCGTTTGACCGGGCGCGGGACTCGGCGTCGACGACGCAAATTGAAGATAAGAGGTTCCCGGGCATGATGGAGGGGTGGAGAGTCCGTAGTACACGCGGTACGAGGCCAGATCCGTCAACGGACTTCCATCGGCGCTCGTCGTCGGGGCCGTCCAGGAGGTATCCAGAATCCCGGCTAGTGCGGGGACGGCCGCCAGAAGGACGCTGCCCACCGTCACAACGAACGCGAGAACGCGAATCAAGCGGTGAGTCGACCCCCCTCGCCAGGACATAGGAATCTCCCCTTGTGCTGGAGACCTCTATCTCCCGGGGAGACTGCGTCCCCCTCCTTCGGTAACCCGGCCGTCAGGTCTTCACCTGACCCGTGGCTTTGCGTCCCCGCCTCACGACGGGTATGCCGTTTCGGGAAGGGTCTCCGCAGTGGGAAATATTTTGCATAGCAGGTGCCACTGGAGGACAGGAAGATAACCGATGGAAAAGCCGCCGCTCTGACATTCGGGCATTGGACGACGACGCCAGGATGTCGAGCGTCGGACGTCGAGCGTGACAGAGAGGCCCGACCTAGGTCGTAGTCAATGGTTGATGATGGACTCGCGGCCATCGAAAACGATTTTATTGTTTCCGCCGCGTCTTCACTCTTCGACGAGTGTGGCGGCGCGCTCACCCGAGCTTCCTTATATACATTGCGCCGCCTGAAGGGGTCCATGCAGGGTTCCGCGCGCTCTCGGCTCAGCCGCCCAGGTACGCCGCACGCACGTGGTCGTCGGCGAGCAGATTGCGCGCGGCGCCCGACAGCACGATGCGCCCGCTCTCCATCACGTAGCCGCGGTCGGCCATGCGCAGCGCGAGCCGCGCGTTCTGCTCGACCATCAGCACCGTGGTGCCGTCGCGCCGGATGTCGGCGATGATCTCGAACGTCGTCTCGACGACCGTGGGGGCCAGCCCGAGCGACGGCTCGTCGAACAGGATCAGCCGGGGCCGCGCCATCAGGGCGCGGCCGATGGCCAGCATCTGCTGCTCGCCGCCCGAGAGCGTGCCGGCCGCCTGGCGGCGGCGGTCCGCGAGGATCGGGAAGTGCGCGTACACGCGCTCCAGGTCGGCCGCGATGGCGGCGCCGTCGCGACGCACGTAGGCGCCCATGGCGAGGTTCTCGCGCACGGTCAGGTAGGGGAACACGCGGCGCCCCTCGGGACAATGCGCGATCCCCGCGCGCAGCACGTCGGACGGGTCGCGGCCCTGGATCTCGGCGCCGTCGAAGACGATGCGCCCGGCGCGGGGTCGCAGCAGCCCGGAGATCGTGCGCAGCGTGGACGACTTGCCGGCGCCGTTGGCGCCGAGCAGGCAGACCAGCTCGCCCTGCTGCACCTCGAGATCCAGTCCGCGCAGCGCCTCGATGGGGCCGTAGCCCGCGCGCAGCCCCTCAAGCCGGAGCATCGGTCGATCCCCCAGCCGACCCGAGGTAGGCGCGGATGACCTCGGGGTGCACGCGGATCTCCGCCGGCACGCCTTCCGCGATCACGCGTCCGTGGTTCAGGACGATCACGGTCTCCGAGATCCCCATCACCAGGCGCATGTCGTGCTCGACGACGAGCACGGTCACGTCACCGCGGCGGATCTTGCGGAGCAGCGCCACGAGCCGCTCCTTCTCGGCGCCGGTCATGCCCGCCGCCGGCTCGTCGAGCAGCAGCAACCGCGGGCGCGCGGCGAGGGCGACCGCCAGCTCGACCAGGCGCTGCTCGCCGTACGGCAGCTCGCCCGCACGCTCGGCCCGCCGGTGTGCGAGACCCACGAACGCGAGCACCTCGTCGGCCGCCGCCGCCAGCCGGGCCTCCTCGGCGCTCACGCGCGGGGTCCGGGCGAGGACCGACCACACACCGGCCGTGCCGCGCAGGTGGAGGCCGGTGCGCACGTTGTCGAAGACGCTCAGGGTCGGGAACACGCTCGTGCGCTGGAACGTGCGCACGACGCCGCGCCGCGCGATGTCGCAGGGCCGCCGCCCGGCGATCGGCTCGCCCTCCCACGCGACGCGGCCGCGGGTCGGCCGCAGATAGCCGGTGATCGCGTTGAACGCCGTCGTCTTGCCCGCGCCGTTGGGGCCGATGAGGCTCGTGATCGTGCCGGGCTGCACCCTGAACGACACGCCCGCCAGCGCGACCACGCCGCCGAACTCGACGCCGAGATTCTCGACGACGAGCACGCTAGCGCCGCCGCCACGCGGCGAGCGTCGGCACGATGCCGCGCGGGAGAAAGAACACGAAGAGCACGAGCACCACGCCGTAGGCCAGCATCTGCCACTGCCAGGCGACGGCCTCGCGCAGCGCCTCCGGCAGCACGGTGAAGAGGAGGGCGCCGACCACGGGCCCGGCCAGCGTGCCCTGGCCGCCGGCGATGACCATGATCACCATCGTGACCGTGTAGGAAAAGAGGAAGACCTCCGGCGAGACGAAGCGCGTGTAGTGCGCGTAGAGGCTGCCGGCCAACCCGGCCAGGGCCGCGCTCACCACCGCGGCGAGCACGAGATAGCGCGTGCCGTCGATGCCCACCGACTCCGCCAGCGGCTCGTTCTCGCGCAGCGCCACCAGCGCGCGGCCGATGCGCGAGGTCACGAGGCGGTGGCAGACGAGATACGTCAGCGCGGCGCCGGCGAGCACGAGGTACCAGTACGCGTTCTTGGTGCGCAGCGTCCACGGGCCGAGCGCGGGCGGCGGCACGCCGGGCAGCCCGAGCGGGCCGTTCGTGAGGTCCATCCAGTTGATGCTCACGAGCGAGATGACGCCCGCGAAGCTGATCGTCACCAGCACGAAGTAGGCGCCGCGCAGCTTGAGGGCGAGCCGCCCGATGGCCCAGCCCGCCAGCCCCGACGCGAGCGCGGCCGCCGGCAGCGCCAGCCAGAACGACCACTCCAGCCGCAGGGCGAGCAACGCGGAGGTGTAGGCGCCGATGCCGAAGAACGCGGCGTGGCCGAGCGAGAGCTGGCCGGTGTAGCCGAGCAGGAGATTCAGGCTGAGGGCCAGGATCGTGAAGATCCCGGCCATGATGAGCACGTGCAGGTGGTACGGGTTCGCGACCCACAGCGGCGCCGTTACCGCCGCCACGGCGCCGAGCGCCACGGCCGCGCGCGCGATCAACCGATGCGTTCCGCGCGCGCGAAGAGTCCGGCGGGCCGGAAGAGCAGCACGAGGATGATAGCAACGAACCCCACGGCGTCGCGGTAGCCCGAGGACACGTAGCCCGCGCCCAGCTCCTCGGCGACGCCGAGCAGCAGCCCGCCGAGCGTCGCGCCCGCGAGGTTGCCGAGCCCGCCGAGGATGACGACGGAGAACGCCTTCAACGATGCGAGGTCGCCCATCGACGGGTACGCGAGAAACACCGGACCGAGCAACGCGCCCGCGGCTGCCGCCAGCGCGGAGCCAAAGGCGAACGTGATGGTGTGGATCCGTCCGATCGGCACGCCCATGAGCGCCGCCGTGTCGCGGTCCTGGAACGTCGCGCGCATCGCGGTGCCCAGGCGCGTCTTCTGGATCAGGAGCCACGCGAGTCCGATCAGGGCCGCCGCCGTCAGCACGACGAAGAGCCGCAGCGGCGCGATGTTGAGCGGGCCGAGCGTGAGGGGCGCCGTGGGAAACGGGTGGGGGATCGAGCGCGCGACGCCGCCCCACGCGAGGAGCTCGGCGTTCTGCATCGCGATCCACACGCCGATCATCACGAGCATGATGGTGTCGATGGAGTGCCCGCGCAGCGGGCGCAGCAGCGCGCGCTCGCAGAGGGCGCCCAGCAGCGCTCCGGCCGCGATGGCCGCCAGCAGCGCGGCGACGAAGGGCAGCCCTGCCCAGGCCAGGGCGGCGAACGCCGCGTAGGCGCCCAGCGTGTAGAACTCGCCGTGGGCGAAGTTCACCACGCTCATGAGGCCGAAGATCAAGGTGAGGCCGATGCCGAGCAGCGCGTAGGTGCCGCCCAGCACCAGGCCGTTCACCAGGTGCTGCAGGAGCTGCTCCACGAGCGCGGGCGCTCCGCTACTTCTTCAGGAAGTCCGGCAGCGCGACCTTGCCGTCGCGCACCTGCACGATGAAGATCGACGGCTTGCTCTGGCCGCTCTCTTTGCCCGCCGGCCCGTCCTTCTCGAACTTGATGGGGCCGTTCACGCCGGTGAAGGAGACCTTCCACAGCGCTTCCTGGATGGCCTTGGGCTCGTCCCGGCCGGCGAGCCTCACGGCCTCGACGATGGTCGCGACGCCGTCGTGACCCCGGAAGCCCTCGGTGAGGCCCTCGAACGGGTTGCCGCGCTTGGTCCACTCGTCCACGAACGCCCGGGCGAGCCTGCCGTCCGGCATCGCCTCCGGGAACCACGGCATGAAGAACACGATGTGGTAGGAGCCCTCGGCCGCCGCGCCCGCCTGCTTGATGAGCTGCGTCGGCGACGACGAGCCGCCGGTGGTGATGATCTTGCGCGCGAGGCGCTGCTCCTGCCCCTGCTTGAGCACGAGGGTGATCTGCTCCACGGCGGTGGTGAGGAACAGCGTGTCGCCGCCCGTCTGCTTGATCTTCGTCAGCTGCGCGTTCATGTCGGTGGCCGCCTGCTCCATGAACTCCGCGGCGCCGACCTGCACGCCCTTCTTCCTGAGCATGTCGCCGAACGCGGTGATGGAGCCCCGGCCCCAGTCGGTGTTCACGGCGAGAAAATCGGCCTTCTTGACGCCGAGCTTCTCCACGTATTGTTCCAGGCCGAGGGCTTCCATCTCACTCGGCGGACTGATGCGGAAGACCCACGGGTTGCCGCGCTTCGTCACCGACGCCGCGCTGGAGGTCTCGACCACCATCGGGACGCCGTACTCCTCGAGCTTGGGCATCGCGGCCAGCGTCATCGAGCTGCCCCAGGCGCCCATGATGGCCGGCACCTTGTCGCGGACGATGAGCTTCTCGGCCGCGCTCGCCGCTTCCTTCGGATCCGACTTGTTGTCCTCGATCACCAGCTCGACGCGCCGCCCGTTGACGCCGCCGCGCGCGTTGATCCAGTCGCGCGCGATCTCGGCGCCCATGCGCACGTAGTTGCCGGAGGCCGCCACCGGCCCGGACAGCGGCTGGATGACGCCGATCTTGATCGGGCCGGGCGCCTGGGCGTCGCCGCCGGCGGGCAGCAGGGCCAGCACCACGAGGGCGACGAGGGCCGTCGAGACGAGACGCTTCAGCATGATCGGAACCTCCTCGGGATGATCTGCGCAACTCGAAGGCAGCGCGTTTGCAGGCCAGATCATACAGGAGGCACGAATGAAAGCGTATATGCCCCAGACGTTCGAGACCCAGCGGCCCATCACCCACGTCTCGCTCTTTCCGACGCTCCCGAGCGCGATTCAGCCCGAGGCGGTCGTGACGATCGTGCTCTGGCACATCAGCCCCGCCGCGGCCGCCGCCCTCAAGCAGCCCGTCTTCTGCCGACCTTTATACTGGTCTCGATGCCCTCTCGCCCCCTCGTCCTGGTCGGCGCCCTGTTGCTGGCCGTCCCCGCGTTCGCCGCCGGCACCAAGCCGGCCGCGGAAGTGCGGCCGCGCGTCGACCATCATCTGAAACAGGTGGAGGATCTGGCGCAGCACTTCGAGAGCGTGATGAGCCAGCCCTGCCCGCACTTCGCCTCGCCCGACCGGTGGCAGGCGTACTTCGACGGCGAAGTGGACCGCGTCGTTCTCCTCTGGGCCCACGTCGAGCAGGCGTGGGTCGAGGCGAAGGAGACGGGCGACGACGACGTACGCCGCGCGGCCAAGGCACCGCGCAAGCGCCTGGACGAGGCGCGCGCGCTGCTCGACAAGCTGCACGCCTGCGCCGCCGACAACGGCGCCGCGTTCTCGCAGGGGACGGTGTGGCGGAAGATCGAGCGCGAGGTGCCCAGGCGCCAGGCGCAGATCGCGCTGCCCCAGCAAGACGCCGGCACCGCCCCGCGGCAGTAGACGAGACCGCGCGGCTGGAGTATCGTCCCCGCCATGGCCAAATCCCCGTTCTCGCTCGAAGGCAAGACCGCCATCGTGACCGGCGGCGGCACCGGCATCGGCAGGTCGATCGCGATCGAGTTCGCGCGCGCGGGCGCCGACGTCGCGCTCTGCAGCCGCAAGCTCGAGCACCTCGAGCCCGTCGCCAAGGAGATCACCAACCTCGGCCGGCGCACGTTCGCCGTGGGCGTGGACGTCCGGCAGGAGGAGCAGGTGAAGGGGATCGTCGAGCGCGCCGTCTCGGAATGGGGCCGCCTCGACATCATGGTGAACAACGCCGGCGCCTCGTTCCGCGCCAAGCCCGAGGAGATCTCGATCAACGGCTGGAACACCGTGATCGGCATCAACCTCAACGGCGTGTTCCTCGGCTGCAAGTGGGCCGGCAAGCAGATGATGCAGCAGAAGACCGGCGGCGTGATCGTGAACATCGCGTCCGTCGCCGGCGTCTACGGCTCCACGATGATGTCGCACTACGGCGCCGCGAAGTCCGGCGTCATCATGCTCACGCGCGAGCTGGGCGTGGCCTGGGGGCGCAAGGGCGTCCGCGTCAACTGCATCGCGCCCGGCCCGGTGGAGACCGAGGGCTACCTGGACGTGCTCAAGCAGGCGGGGCCCGACGGCAAGAAGACGTACGACGCCGTGGCCGCGCGCGTCGGCATGGGGCGCTGGGGCAAGGTCCACGAGATCGCCTATCCGTGCATCTTTCTCGCCTCCGACGCCTCGTCGTGGATGACCGGCGAGACGATCGTCATCGACGGCGGCCCCTCGCCGCGCGAGTCGGACGAGGCGCAAACGTAGGCGTCGGACAGGGGCTGGTCGTTGCTTCCCGGCGGGCCCTCGGGTAGCATTGACGCTTGCGTCACGTCACGGTGACCGTAGCTCAATTGGTTAGAGCGCTGGACTGTGGCTCCAGAGGTTGTGGGTTCGATTCCCATCGGTCACCCCACGCACCGGCGATGCGACGGGCGCCCGTAGCTCAGTTGGATAGAGCGTTGGCCTCCGAAGCCAAAGGCCGCAGGTTCGACTCCTGCCGGGCGCACCATTGGAGTCGTAGCAGAAGGAGTTCGACGGGCCGTTAGCTCAGTTGGTAGAGCAGCTGACTCTTAATCA
>QHRU01000087.1 GCA_003220225.1 Candidatus Rokuibacteriota bacterium | reverse complement strand
AGGTGTCGTCGGCGCGGTTGCGCTCGACGACCACGATCTCGTGCGACGGGTCGGCCCGCTTCATGAGGATCGCGAAATAGAGCCCGGCCGGGCCGCCGCCGATCGAGACGATCCGCATCGCGCTGATTGTAGCGGAGACGCGTTGTTGCCGGACTTATCTGCCGGGCGCGCTCACGCGCTCCGTGCCGCTCACACGGCCGGCACCGTACCGCCGTCGATCACGTATTCGCTCCCGTGAATCGAGGCTGCCCGGTCCGAAACCAGGAAAGCGACCAGTTCCGCGACCTCCTCGGGCCGGCCGGCCGGCCGATAGGAATTCCTCCGAGCGAGTCCATCAGCCCTTGGCGGGCGGTGTCCTCATCGGTCCCGGCCTTTTCGGCGAGCCGGACGACGAGGCCATGGGCAGCCGTCGTTTCGATGTAGCCCGGCGCGACCGTGTTCACGCGGACGCCCCTCGGCCCGACTTCCTTCGACAGCCCCTTGCTATAGGTCGTCAACGCCGCCTTGGCGGCCGCGTAGGCGAGCGTCGCCTCGAACAGCGGCAAGCGGCGCTGGATGGACGAGATATGGATGATGACGCCAGATCCCTGCTTCAGCATTCCCGGCAGCAGTGCGCGGTCGAGGCGGACGGCGGCGAGCAGGTTGGCGTCGATGGTGTCCTGCCAATCCGCGTCGCTCAGAGCCAGCACGCCGCCGCTCGGTGCGGAGGAGCCGCCGACATTGTTGACGAGGATGTCCACGCCGCCGAGACGGGCCAGGACTTCGCGGACCACCTTGTCCACGCCGTCGCGCGTGCTGATGTCGGCCTGGACGAACAAACCCACGGCCTGACCGTCTGGCAACGGCGAGCGTGCGGTGGTCGCCACCGTCGCGCCGCCAGCAGCGAGGCGCCGCACGATGGCCTCGCCCATGCCCTTGGTGCCGCCGGTGACGAGCGCACGCTTGCCGGTGAATTCCCTCGGATCGAACGAAAAGCGCGTCACCACGGTCATGAAACCCTCCTCATTGCCTCGGGCACAGCATAGAAATATGCTGACCGCGTGACAAGAACGCACAAAAAAGTAAGGTACGCACCCTGCCCCCGGCAGCCGGCACGCCTCAGTCCGACGCGGTTGTCGCGGTGGGTACAATGAGTGGACATGCCCGCCTTTCTGCCGTTCGTCCGTAGCTGGTTCGACGCGACGTTCACGGAGGCGACCTCGCCGCAGCGGGACGGCTGGGATGCGATCGCCTCCGGGCGTGACACGCTGATCGTCGCGCCGACGGGCTCGGGCAAGACGCTGGCGTCGTTCCTGTGGGCGCTCGACCACCTGCACCGGCTGGCCCTCGACCGCCGGCTCGAAGATCGAGTCTACGTCGTCTACGTCTCGCCGCTGCGCGCGCTCAACAACGACATCGAGAAGAACCTCCGCGCGCCGCTGGCGGGCATCCGCGCCGCCGCCGAGGCGCAAGGGCTCGACCTGCCCGAGGTCCGCGTGGCCGTCCGCACGGGCGACACGCTGGCCGCGCAGCGGCAGGCCATGACGCGGCGGCCGCCGCACATCCTCATCACGACGCCGGAGTCGCTCTACATCCTGTTGACGGCCGCCGGCTTCCGGCCCGCGCTCTCGCGCGCCCGGTTCGTGATCGTGGACGAGGTCCATGCGCTGCTGGGCGGCAAGCGCGGCGCCCACCTGGCGCTCTCGCTCGAGCGGCTCCAGGCGCTCGTCGCGGACGCCGGCGAGCCGCGGCCGCAGCGCATCGGCTGCTCGGCCACCGTGCGTCCGGTCGAGGAGGCGCTGGCCTTCCTCACCGGCGCCACCGCGCGCGATGCCATGATCGTGGACGCCGGATTCTCGCGCGATCTCGACGTCGCCGTGGTCTCGCCCGTGGACGACTTCCTCACCGCGACGAGCGACACGGTGTGGGACGCGACGCTCCAGCAGGTGGCCGAGCTTGTCCAGGCGCACCGCACGACGCTGGTCTTCGCCCAGAGCCGGCGCTCGGCCGAGCGGCTGGCGCGCGACCTGAACGACCGCATCGTGGACGGCCGCGTGGCCGCGCACCACGGCTCGCTCTCACGCCGCGCCCGGCTGGAGGCCGAGAACCGGCTGAAGGACGGTCAGCTCAAGGCGCTGGTCGCCACGTCCTCGCTGGAGCTGGGCATCGACGTCGGCGCCATCGACCTCGTGGTGCAGCTGCAGTCGCCGCGCAACGTGGCGGCGGCGCTGCAACGGGTGGGCCGGGCGGGGCACGCGCTCTCGCGCGTGTCCAAGGGTCGGATCGTGGTCACCAAGGGCGAGGAGCTGGTGGAGGCGGCGGCGGTCGTGCGCTCGATCCACGAGCGGACGCTCGACCGCATGACGATGCTCAACGCGCCGCTCGACGTCCTCGCCCAGCAGATCGTGGCAGCCGTGGCCGCCGAGTCGATCGACACAGACGCGCTCTGGAAGCGCTTCGTCAACGCCGCGCCCTACCGCACGCTGACGCGCGAGAGCTTCCGCGAAGTCGTGAGGTCGGTCGCCGAGCCCCTGCCCCACGAGGTCAAGGGCGTGGCGCCGCGCGTGCTCTGGGATCGCGTCAACGACCGGTTGCACGCGCGCCGCGGGACGCGATTCCTGGCGCTGACCTCCGGCGGGACGATCCAGGACGCCGGGCTCTACGACGTCTACGTGGCCGAGACCGACCTGAAGGTCGGCACCCTCGACGAGGAGTTCGTCACCGAGTCGCTGCCGGGCGACGTTTTCCTGCTCGGCTCCAACGCGTGGAAGATCCAGAAGGTGCGCGCCGACCGCGTGCTGGTGGAAGACGCCCACGGCATGTCGCCCACGATCCCGTTCTGGAAGGGCGAGCACCCGTCGCGCTCGTTCGATCTGGGTCTGGCCGTCGGGCGCCTGCGCCGCGACGCCGCCGGCCACGTGGACGATCCTGACTTCGCCGAGTGGGCGCGGCGGGAATGTGGCCTCGAGCCGCGCGCGGCCGCCGCGCTGCGCGCGTGGCTCGTGAAGGCGGGCGAGGTGCTCGACGGCGTGCCGGACGATCAGGGCATCGTGGTCGAGTCGTTCGCCGACGAGATGGGCGGCCGCCACGCCATGATCCACTCGGTGTTCGGCATGCGGATCAACGGCGCCTGGGGCATGGCGCTCAAGGAGAAGGTGCGCCGCGCGTACGGGCTGGTGGCCGAGGCCGCCCACGTCGACGACGGGCTTCTACTGTCGTTCGCTCCCGGCCAGATCCCGCCGACGAGCCCCGAGCGCCTCGCCACGCTGGTCACGCCGGAGGAGGTCGACGACCTGCTCGGCCGCGCGCTGATCGGCTCGCCGCTCTTCGGCACGCGCTTCCGCCACGCGGCCGTGCGCTCGCTGTTCATCCCGCGCACCTACAAGGGCCAGCGGACGCCGGCCTACCTGATGCGCCTGAAGGCCGACGCGCTGCTGGAGGCCGTCGGCGGCGTGCCCGACTTCCCCGTCGTGGCCGAGACGCTGCGCGAATGCTTCGAGGACGCGCTGGACGTGCCGCGCCTCAAGCGCATGCTGGAGCGCCTGCACGACGGCGAGATGTGGACGCGGCACGTCGACACGCCGCTGCCCTCGCCGTTCGTCTACCCGCTGCTGCTCGCCTGGGACTGGGCGTACCTCGACGCCGGCCACGCGGAGGAGCGGCGCAGCGACGCCGTCTCGATGCGCAAGGCGTGGTCGGTCAGCGCGGGGCCGCTGCGGCCGGAGATCGTCGCGGGCGTCGAGGCGGAGCTGCAGAAGACGGCGCCCGACCGGCGCGCGCGCGACGCCAACGAGCTGGCCGCGATCCTCGACGACCTCGGCGACCTGACGCGCGAGGAGATCGCCGAGCGCAGCGCCGCCGACCCCGACGCGCTGATCGAGGCGCTGCGCGCCGAGCGGCGGATCACCGAGGCCGAGTTCACGGGCGGGCGCCGGGCGTGGATCCCGACGGCCGACGCGATGCACTATGCGGCGCTGGCCACCGACGCGGGGCTCGAGCGCGTGTCGCTGCGCCTGCTGCGCACGCGCGGGCCGGTCACCGCCGACTGGGTGGCCCAGCGCTACGGCCTCTCGCTCGAGGAAGCGACGGCCACGCTGGAGCGGCTCACCGAGCGCGGTCTCGTGCGTCGCGGCGAGTTCCTGGCGGGCGCGCCGGGCCCGCAGTACGTCCACATCGCGGTGCTGGAGGAGGTGCAGCGCCGTCAGGTGCACGCGCGCCGGCTGCCGCGTCCCGTGGCGACCGCCGAGCAGTTCTCCGCGATGCTGCTGCGGCGGCATCACTTGCATCCCGAGCATCGCCTCGCCGGTCCGACGGGCGTGCTCGCCGCCGTCGAGCTGCTGCAGGGCGAGGACTTCCCCGCGCGCGTGTGGGAGCAGGATCTGCTCGTCCCGCGCGTGGAGGACTACCAGCGCGAGTGGCTCGATCGCCTCGGCCTCGCGGGCGAGATCGTGTGGACGGTGTTCGAGCCGCGTGAGACGGCCGCCGCGCGCCGGGGCCGCGTCGGCCTGGCGCTGCGGGAGAACGCCGGCTGGCTGCGCCCGGCGCCGACGCCGCGCGCCGAGCTCGACCCGCGCGTGAAGAACGTGCTGCTGCATCTGCAGCTTCGCGGCGCGTCGTTCGCCCAGGACCTCGCCAAGGTGGCGGGGCTCGACACCGCGACGACGCTCTCCGCGCTCTGGGAGCTGTTCTGGGCCGGTCTCGTCACACCCGACACGTTCAGCGCGGTTGCTTCGTGGGGGGCCCCGACACGGCCCCCCACACCCCCCAGCGCTCGTCACGCCCCGGCGAAGCCGGGGCGCTCCTCGTCCCGACGCCGGCGCGGCCAGCGGCGCCCGCCGTTGGCTCGCCTGCCCGTCATCGGCCGCTGGAGCGCGCTGGCGGAGGAGGAAGGACTCTCGCCCGAGGAGCGCGAGGAGGCGCGCGCCCACCTGCTGCTGGCGCGCTACGGCGTGCTCTCGCGCGAGCTGGCCCAGGGCGACTGGTCGACGCTGCGTCACACGTTATTGAGGATGGAGTACGGCGGCGAGGTCGTGCGCGGCTACTTCGTCGAGGGTCTCTCCGGTGAGCAGTACGCGCTCGAGGACACGCTGCGCGAGCTGGAAACGCCGTCGCGCCGCGCCGAGCCCCACGTGCTCGTGACCATCGCCGACCCCGCCAACCTCTGGGGCCGCGTCTTCACGCTCACGCGGCGCGACGGCCAGCGCGCGAGCGCCGCGCGCATCCCCACCACGTGGCTCATCGTGCGCCAGGGCCGGCCCGTGCTGCTGGTCGAGGGCCAGGGCCGCGCGCTCACGCCCCTGGCGGGCTGGGAGGCGGTAGACCTGGCCGGCGCGATCCGCGCGCTCCAGGCCACCGTCGAGCCGCCGCTGCCGCTGCGCCGCGTGCGCCGGCTCGACGTCGAGGAGTGGGAGGGCCGCCCGATCCGCGAGAGCGAAGCCTTCGACGCCTTCGTCGCCGCCGGCTTCAGCGTGGACGGGCCGCGGCTGTCGTGGGACGGCCACCCCGGTCCGCGCTGGCGCTGACGTTCCGCCGCTGATCTTCCGCCGCTGATCTTCCGCCGCATGTGACCTTTTGGTGACGCCGCCGCCGCGTTTTCGTTGCGGGGTGCGCACCGATCACGCTATCGTGGGGCATGCTGGCCGTCCGAGAGACGACGGCTTCCTATCCCAAGCCGCGGCTTCTCGACCGCGTTCGTGAGGCGATCCGCGCGCGTCACTACAGCCGCCGCACCGAGAAAGCGTACGTCGGGTGGATCAGGCGCTACATCTTCTTCCACGGCAAGCGGCATCCGGCGGAGATGGGCGCGCCCGAGGTCGCGCGGTTTCTCACCTCGCTGGCCACCGATAGCCGCGTCGCGGCGTCCACTCAGAATCAGGCGCTGAACGCCCTGTTGTTCTTGTACCGGGTCGTGCTCGAGGTGGACCTGCCGTGGCTGGACGACGTCGTGCGCGCCCGGCGGCCTGAGTATTTGCCCACCGTACTCACGCGGGACGAAGTGCGCCGCGTCCTCGAACGTCTGCAGGGTACGCCACGCCTGATCGTCCTGTTGCTCTATGGCGCCGGCCTTCGGCTACTCGAATGCGCCCAATTGCGCATCAAGGACGTGGACTTCGCCGCGAACCAGCTTGTCGTTCGCAGCGGCAAGGGTGCGAAGGACCGCGTGACAATGCTCCCCAGCGCCGCAAAGGCCCGGCTGTTGGAGCAGATCGAGGCGGTGCGCCGGCAGCACAGCGTGGACCTCGAGGCCGGCGCCGGCTGGGTCGCCGTGCCCGACGCGCTGGCGCGGAAGTATCCGAATGCCGGGCGCGAGCTCGGCTGGCAGTGGGTATTCCCGGCGACCCGGCACTATGTGGATGGCCTCACCGGCCAGCGCCGCCGCCACCACCTGCACGAGTCCGTCGTCCAGCGCGGCGTCAAGGAGGCGCTACGCCAGGCCGGGGTCTTCAAGCACGCGAGCTGTCACACGTTCCGGCATTCGTTCGCCACGCACCTGCTGGAGGATGGCCACGACATCCGCACCGTCCAGGAGCTGCTCGGCCATCGTGACGTCAGCACGACGATGATCTACACCCACGTCCTGAACCGCGGGCCGTCCGCCGTGCGCAGCCCGGCCGACCGGCTGTTCGACGCATGAGCGCGGATACTGGATACGCGGGCGCCGGCGCGCAGGATATCCAGATTCTGCTCGGCCAAAGAATGCCCGCCAAACTCGTGGCGGGTCGACTCAATCGGCCCACCCAGGCCAAAGCGCGGATATTGGATACGCTGCGTAGAGAGCGTGCCGCGTGGCGCTACACGGGTCTGGATAATAGTAGTTAGACAGACCATGAAAATACTGGCGCTTACACTGCTCGCTGTCACAGCGTGCTCCGTTCCCATCGTCAGCGCGGAGGACAGTCGGTTGATTATTCCCGGCGCGGCGCCTCATATTGGGCCCGACGGAAGAACTACTGAAGCAATCGGCCTCGAGACTCTGGGCGGAGTGTTCACGGCCTTGCTCGAAC
Organism: Candidatus Rokuibacteriota bacterium; assembly: GCA_003220225.1. Classification (GTDB taxonomy): domain Bacteria; phylum Methylomirabilota; class Methylomirabilia; order Rokubacteriales; family CSP1-6; genus AR12. The sequence goes on along the minus strand of QHRU01000087.1, from coordinate 1,220 downwards.
GTGGCTGCAGCGCGCCCTGTTCCCGAACCGAGACGTTCACGACAGCAGCTGACCGACAGACGCAGGTCACAGTGACGCTCTACCGTGGCAACGCGAAGGCCGTGTCTCAGGCGGAGCTCGTTGGGGCATTCCGAATTGACCGCTGCGTCTCAGGTCGCCGCGGTACGCCGCAGGTCGCACTGACGATCTTGATGATGAACCGCGACCTTGTGTTGAGCGCCACCGAGCTGGGATCCCGAACGACGTGCCACATTACGCAGGAGTCGCGTGGTTAGCGCGCAGCTGTCTAACATCAGACTGGAGCGGACCGCTGACGCGGCCGCTCAGCCTGAGCGTTCGCCAGACCGAGGCCGGCTCAATCGGAGAATCTGAGTGGCGCTGACCGAAGTGCAGAGAGCCCAAGTCGACAAGCTGTTGACGGCATACTGCGCGAAACGGGTACCGCCAGCCGTCCAGCCGAAGGTACGGCTTGGTTACCGAATCGAGGGCAACGCGGTGATTCTCTTCGAAGAAAGACCAGCCTTTCAGCCTCCCCATGACTGGCAAGAACTGGTTATCGCTAAGTTCACCTACGTGGGCACGAAGCGCGAATGGCAACTCTACTGTCAGCACCGCGACCTCCGCTGGCACAGCTACCAAGCGCTGCCAGCGGCTTCCAGCTTCGCCAAGCTGCTCGACGAAGTCGACGCCGATCCAACTGGGATCTTCTGGGGATGACGTCATGCTGTCGCTGTCGAACTTCGCAGTGCACCGGACCGGGGCTCGCCCTGCTCGCCCCGGCCGGTGACCGCGAGCGTCTAGGCAACTGAGATGGTGCGGATGAGGCCACGGAACGCGCGGATGGGCGCTCTGACCGTCTCCGCGGCACTATCTCTCTTGGTCGCGGGGTTCGCAGCAGGCGACCAGCCTGACAAGCCATGCCGTGAGCACCCGAAACTGATCGCTCCATGTTTCACGGTCCATGCGCGTATGCGGCACTACAACGGTGCCCCGTCTGTACGTCTCTGGCCGATCGGCACCGACCGCCTCATCGGGGTCAGCGAAGGCCGGTTCCAGGTTGCCGGCTACCAGAACTTGCCGCGGCCATTCCGGGCGACCCTTGACGATCAGCAAGAAATCTACGCCGACTTCGTTGTCTGTCCTTTCACACTCGATGAGCCAGGCGTCATGCGCCTGGTCTGCGTGGACTCAGCCATGAACATCGTCACGAAGCCCGTAGC
>QHRU01000086.1 GCA_003220225.1 Candidatus Rokuibacteriota bacterium | reverse complement strand
TTTCGTGCCCGAACAGCTCGGAGGCGAGCAAAGAGGGCGGAATCGCGGCACAGTTGACGCGAATGAACGCACGACTACCGCGCCTGGAGCGATTGTGGATCGCACGGGCAATGAGCTCTTTGCCCGTTCCCGTCTCGCCCTGGATCAGAACCGTCGAGTCGGTCGGCGCCACTTTCGCGATTTGCGCCAACACCGTCCGCAGCGCGTCCGAAGAGCCCACGATCTCTTCGAACATCGACGAACGCACGATCTCTTCTCGCAACGCGACATTCTCGTTCCGCGTTCGGTCTTCCGCTCGTTTACGGTCGTCGATGTCGGTTCCCGTCGCATACCAGCTGACCAGGCGCCCCTGTTCGTCATGGAAGGGTTTGTAGCGGGTGAGGAACCACCGATACTGCCCCTCCTTGCTCAAGGCCCGCAGCTCGAATTCAAACGGGACACCCGCGGCCAGGGCCGCCTGGCGCTGATCGTGCACGCGTTCCAGATCCTCGGGATGGAAGACTCGCGCGCGAAAGTCCGAGCTGACGACGTCGGCCAGCGTGAGGCCCGTGTAGTCGAGTGTCGCTCGATTCGCGTAGATTGGAATGCCGTCAGGATCAAGGACCACGATGTTTTGAGGGATCGTGTCGGTGATCCGGCGCAGCGCCCGCTCGTCCTCACGCAACTTCTCTTCTGCCTGCTTGAGGGCGTCGATATCCGTGCTTGTCCCGTACCATCTGACGATCTGGCCCGTGTCGTCGCGTACGGGCTCGAACCGAGCCAAGACCCAGCGAAACGCCCCATCATGGCGACGAAGACGTCCTTCGAACTCACCGCTCTTACCCGACGCCACGATCTCGGCCCACTTCTCGCTCAACTTCGGAAGGTCTTCGGGGTGAACCGCCGCTTGCCATCCCTGCCCCCGGGCCTCGTCTGCCGGGATACCCGTATAGTCCTGCCAACGCTGGTTCACGAATTCGTTCGAGCCGTCGGGAAGCTTGCACCAGGCGATCGCCGGGATGGCGTCGAGAATCGTTCGACGCTCCGCGGTGTTGGCGTGTGCCGGCCGCGAATCCGAAGCGTTCATGCTCGGCGGACTCTCTCGCTGGTCAGACTATATTCCCAAGCGGGGACGATCCATTCACGAAGCAACGGCTCTTCATCCCGACCTCGCTCAAGCAACAGGTCCTCGGCCTCGACGAAGTCGACGATCGAGTCTGGTCCTTAAGAGAGCTCGCCGATCGGCACGCGCCGACCGGCGAAGGTCGCGCCTACTTGCCATAGGCCTTCGCGATCTGGCCGACGAGCGTAGCCCACGGCATGTCGAGAGCGCCGTAAACAGGGCCGGCCAGCGGACTGGCGTTGTCCTTGAGGATCTCGACCATGAGCGTAGCGTAGTCGGAGAGGATCACCCCGGCCTGCTGCATGCGGAGCAGGCCCGCTTGACGCTTGGTCTCGCTGAACGTGCCCGAGGCATCGACAGCAACGTAGGCGTCATAGCCCTTTCCGAGCGCGGTGATCGCCGGGAAGGCGGCGCAGACCTCGAGCGAGATGCCGGCAAAGATCAGCTTCTTGCGTCCGGTCGCCTCAATGGCGGCTGCGACTTTCGGATCGTCCCACGCGTTGACCGACGAGCGATCGATGATGTGCTCTCCTCCCACCGTTTCCACGAGCTCGGGGAAGGTCGGTCCCCACATGCTGTCGCGGGCCGTGGTGGTGACGACGGTTGGGACCCGCAGCACCTTGGCGGCCTTGGCCAGGGCGACAACGTTATGCTTGAGTTCCCCGGTCTCGTAATCGCGCACGCCGGTCATCAGGCCGACCTGATGGTCGACCAGCACGAGCGCGGAATTGTCCGCGGTCAGGGGGATGTAGGGCTTGCTTTGATCGGTCATAGCGGTTTCCTTCTCTTTGTGGGACTGGGCAGGGGCAGCGGCGAGACGTCAGCGGACCACTCGTAGCTTACGCTCGTACGGGTTTGCGCATTCGGTTCCGCCGCAGCCGGCGCTTCTCGACAGCGACGTGAAGCAAGCGGGCCAGCCGTCGCTGGGCGTCGTCCCAAACCCTCGTGCCCAGGTCCCTTAGCACCTTGTCCTGGGCCTGGGCCCAGAGCGGCCGCGCAACGTTCAGCACCCGTCTGCCCTTCCGCGTGAGCCGCATCGCCTTGATGCGCCCGTCGGGGTGAGGCACACGCTCGATCATACGATCACGCTCGAGAAGGTTGAGGCTGCGTGTCAGTGTCGTCTGGTCGATGGCCAGCCCAGCCTCAAGCTGGCGCAGATTCGCCTCGCCGCTACGCGCCATGGTCGCGAGAATACTGAACTGCGTGACCCGGAGTCCGCTCGGCCGCAGGATATCGTCGTACAACTGAGTGACGGCACGACTCACCATGCGGAGCGTGCTGCACACGCACGGGGACAGCCGTCCGGGCTTACGTCCATCCGTCACGCCGGTCGCCTGCGGCTCCATCTGCACCATCCTATCACCGGTCTGGGTGCGTGGCAGCCGATATGCATGTAGATGCATAGAGAGGATGTGGACACATCCATATGGGAATCGGATGCCGAGTGGCGAGCGTCTGAAGGCGCAAGGAGATCGGTGATGCCGGAAGACGAGCGTCGCCAACCTGGACGAGACTTCGGCGATCCGGTGGCCCGTCCTGCGCCGCACCTACGCCGTCGTCCGAGACTGAACGCAATGCGGTCACACCGGAGGCTCGACGACATGGGAAAGCTCGACGGCAAGATCGCGCTCGTAACGGGTGGCAGTAGCGGGATTGGGCTAGCGGCGGCGAAGCAGTTTGTCGGCGAAGGCGCGTACGTGTTCATCACTGGACGCCGTGAGCCGGAGCTGGCGTCGGCCGTCAAGGAGATCGGGAACAACGTCACCGGTGTCGGGGGCGACGTTTCGAACCATGCCGACCTCGACCGCCTCTTCGGCCAGATCCAGCGTGAAAAGGGGCGGCTCGACGTCCTGTTCGCGAATGCGGGCGTCGCGAGGTATGCGCCCCTCGGCAAGATCAGCGAAGAGCTCTACGACTCGATCTTCGACATCAACGTAAAGGGACTGCTGTTCACCGTGCAGAAGGCGCTTCCGCTGATGCCCGACGGCGCGTCGATCATCCTCAACGCGTCGATCGTCGGCAGCAAGGGATTTCCGGCCAACAGCGTGTACAGCGCCACGAAGGCTGCCGTCCGCTCGTTCGCCCGGACGTGGACGACCGAACTGAAGGATCGCCGCATCCGGGTGAATGCGGTGAGCCCCGGTCCCATCGATACGCCGGGACTCAACGAGCTGCTCGCCTCCTCCGAGACAGGGCAGCAGCGCGCGAAGATGATCGCCGCCACTGTGCCACTCGGTCGCCTCGGCCGACCGGACGAGATCGCAAAGGCCGTGGCGTTCCTCGCCTCCGACGACAGCAGCTACGTCACGGGAATCGAGCTGTTCGTGGATGGCGGAGTCGCACAGGTCTAGGACGAGTGAGGAGACGACACCATGCCTGTCGCTAAAATCCATGTCCTCGAAGGACGCTACGATGAGGCTCGCCTCGGCAGGGTCTCGAACGCAGTTCAACAAGGCCTGATCAGCGCGTTGGGGATACCGCCGGACGATTTCTTCCAGATCATCCACGTCCTGCCGGCGACGCAGTTCCGTCACACACGGTCGTTCCTGGAACTCAACTATTCGGATGACCTGATTCTGCTGGAGATCACGTTCATCGCGGGCCGGCCGAAGGAGAAGCGACTGGGCCTGTTGAAGGCCTTGAACGATGCTGTCGTCATGGCCACGAAGATCTCCCCTGACGATCTCTTGATCACGCTCTACGAGACGCCGGGCGAGAACATTTCGTTCGGCCGCCGCCTCGCCCAACGCGCCCACATCTCGGACAAGGAGAAGGTGGCGTCATGACAACACGTGGGCGACAGATCGTTCTCGCGGCTCGACCAAGGGGGAGGCCGGGGCTCACCGATTTCCGCCTCGAGGAGACCGCCATCCCGACCCCGGCAGCCGGGCAGCTTCTGCTCGAGGTGCAATACCTCTCCCTCGACCCGTACATGCGTGGCCGTATGAACGACGGTAAGTCGTATGCCAAGCCACTCGAGATCGGCGAGGTGATGCCCGGGGAAACCGTGGCGCATGTGCTCGTCTCGAGCAATTCCGCATATGTCAAAGGTGACGTCGTCCTCGCGCGAACAGGATGGCGGACGCACGCGCTCTCGGACGGCGCGGGCCTTCGCAAGCTCGATCCGGCCGCTGCGCCGATCACGACCGGTCTCGGCGTGCTCGGAATGCCGGGGTTCACCGCGTACGGCGGCCTGCGCGTGATCGGCAAGCCGCAGCCCCGAGAAACCGTGGTGGTCGCCGCGGCCAGCGGCCCGGTCGGGTCGCTGGTCGGACAGCTCGGTCAACTCGCCGGCGCGAGAGCAGTCGGCATCGCAGGCGGCCCGGAGAAATGCGCCTTCGTGAAGGACGAGCTTCGCTTCGACGCCGCGGTTGATCATCGCGCTCCGGATTTTCCCGCGCGATTGGCGGCCGCCTGTCCAGACGGCATCGATGTCTATTTCGAGAACGTCGGCGGAGCCATCTGGGAAGCCGTCCTGCCGTTGCTCAACGATTTTGCGCGCGTTCCGGTCTCTGGGCTCATTGCGCAGTACAACGGCGTCCCAGACGGCGACGGTACCGACCGACTACCCGCGACCATGCGGCAGATTCTCTCGAAGCGACTGACCGTACGCGGCTTCATCTACTACGATTTTGCCTCCGAGCACTATGCCGACTTCCTGCGAGAGGTTGGTGCGGGCATCGCCACGGGTCGCATCCGCTACCGCGAGGACATCGTCGACGGTCTCGAAAACGCGCCAGGCGCCTTCATCGGAATGCTGGAGGGGCGCAACTTCGGAAAGCTGATCGTCCGGGTGGCCGCCTAGCCTGCTTATTCATAACGTGCAGGGGTTCCCTCGGTGGTCAACTGCCCAACCGTTGTCGTCGCCGATACTGCTGTCCGCACTCGGACATGCGGGCCCGGAACGCCTCGCTAGGTCGACGTTCATGAAAATGGTTGATACGCTGTCATTGGCGCGTGGCATCCCGCGCAGTCCGACGGGATCCTGACGTGCTCGCGCGATCGCCTAAGGTCACGCGCGGGCATCGATGGGAAAGCGATGAGCAGCCCGATCGCTGACGCTCACAGGCGTGGCGATGAGCAGCTGGCTGCGACAACCACCCCACCAGCACAGAGCCGATGTCGCTCTCGCGCTGCAGCTCGCGCAAAAGCCAGCGCTGTTCGAAGTGGCCGAACGCTCCGTGCCGTCACGGATCGCGGAGGCGCTCGCGCACGTCGGTCGAGCCGGACGGGCGGGCGTCGTCCTCATCGATTTCTCAAACGATAGGAGGGGAGCATGAAATTTGGAACGATCGGCGCCGGCGCTGTCGCGCTCGCATTCGGGCGAGAGGCGCTGGCCAGGGGCCATGAAGTGGTCTTGAGCAGCCGGCGTGGTCCAGCTGCACTCGTCGACACGGTCGCCGAGCTGGGTCGTGGTGCGTCCGCGGCCTCGGTCGAGGAAGTCGCGAGCCTCGACTACGTGTTGCTGGCCGTGCCCTGGCGAAACGTCGAGTCGGCGTTGAAGAGCCTCCCCGCCTGGAACGGCCGGGTGCTCATCGATGCGACGAATCCCTTCGTCGAGACGAGTCCGAAGCTCGTCCTCGCCGACCTCGGCGGCAAGGGCGCGAGCGAGGTCGTGGCGGCCCTGGCGCCAGGTGCCCGCATCGTCAAGGCGTTCAATTCGATCGTCACCGCCCGCTTCAATGAAGGGCCGGTCAAGAACGGAGGACGTCGCGTGATCTTCGTCTCGGGCGACCATCCCGAACCGACCGCATTCATCAAACAGCTCATCGAGAGTTTCGGCTTCACGGCGATCGATCTCGGCGGTCTCGCGACGGGTGGCCGCCTGCAGCAGGCCGGGGGTCCGCTCGCCGGTCGCGATCTCGTCGAATTCGGCGGTCACTGACACGGGAGGCGGAGAATGCGTGCCGTCCAAATCAGAACGGTATTCGGCTGGGCTGCGCATCCCCGAGTGCTGAATGCGGCTAGGTGTTGGAATCGCCGAACCAGCACGGTTTCGGCGTCCCCCAGAACTCAGCGCCCCACACGCCCCGCGTTTGCGATATGCACGCGAGGCCTGCGGTCTTCCGCTTAGCTCAACGACTCGCTCGCCGCTGCGGCCGGACGAGCTTCTCGGCTTCCGCCTCGCTGAGTTGCCTCGTTGTCTTCTCGAGTAGTAGCGCTGCGAGCTGCATTGGTTCGACGTTGATTCCCCCGTGCTTGCGCACCCGGGCCGTGATGTCCTCTAAACGCTCGAGCGTCTCCAGGGCGAGGGGGACGAGTCGCCGTTCCGTCCACCGAGGATCCGTCGGCCGCCCACCGCCCGCCGGTACGCGGAACTTGGCTTCGACGTCCGCAAGAAGCTGCATCGCGCCGAAGTAACCGCCCGTCGCGGAAACCTTACCCCTGCGCTCGGCTCCGAGCCCCTTAGCGATCCGATCCATGTCGAGCTTTCTCTTCATCGTCTACTCCTCCGCGAAGTCCCGGATGGCGAAGTACTCGTCGCCGACCACCAAACCGACCTCTCCTTGGCGAGCGTCGCGACCCATCCTCCTGCAGAAGTCTCCGAGCTCGGCAAGGTTCCTGGCATCTTCGATGTCGGCCGGTGTCGTATAGCAATGCACGACGACCGGCTCGTCCTTCACGAGTGCACCACTTCGTTCATCGTCGCGCCAGATGCCTTGTGCTTTCGGGTACGCCGTCGCGCCGCCGAAGACACGGCCGAACATCTCTAAAGCGCCGTTGACCCAGCGTGGCTGGTCAACGGCTGTCACCCCATCGCGTTCAACACTCGGGACGAACAAGACCACAAGAACCCGCCTGCGTCCTCCACTGAGGACCAGGCGGCGTCGGGTGGTCTTAGGGCGCTTCCTCGGCATCGTACGATCAATATAGATCGTGGGCCGCGATCACGCAAGGCAGTACAAAGAAAATGGTGCCGTCCGGAGCTCGAACCTGGGATCGACTGATTGAGAGTCAGCGACGTGATCGACCTGCGCCTGGACCCTCGACATAGAAACGGCGACACTTTAGCCCCTCGTCTGAGTCTTGGGTGCCTAACCCAAGGCGCGGTTAGAACCCAATGCGCCAATCGCAAACCGCCGTCAGATACTGCATTTCCGAGCCCCTGAGAAACTTCTATGAAGCGACGAGATCGAGCCGGCACAGTCGTCGCTTGGCAATAGTCGCGTTTAGGCCGTATTTCTCAAGCTCAGGATCGGTCGGCTGACTGGCACGCGCGAGCGCGGCGGTCGAAAACCTTCATAGTCCGTCGAAAAGCACCAAAGGGGCCGAATCGCTCGGCCCCTTTGGTTTCGCCACATTAGATGGTTGCGGGGGCTGGATTTGAACCAGCGACCTTTGGGTTATGAGGAGAAATCCGCCCTACACATGGACCAAAAAGAACCAACAGGAACCAATAACGATGGAGACTTACGAGGCGACGAGATCGTCCCGTGTTGGTTCGTTTCGGTCGGTTTACTTCATAGAAACTTCATAACCGGTTCCGGAGCGCCGTGCGGATTTCTTCCGGGTTCACTGCGTGCAGGACGTTCGTCCATATATAAAATACGCGTACCCGCCAATTCAGACCTCGAGGTGAAGCTCAGGGTCCACGAGCGCTGGAACCGATCTCGCTTCTTCAACACTGGTTCGATTCCCCAACGGGATACGCCCGTCGGGCTGTTGACCCTCTCGTCCTACCCTTCGAGACTCTGGCCTTCGCCGCGTGATCCTGAAACGTACTGACCATCCGCTGACGCTCCCCGCGCTGCTATCCACCCGGTGTCCAATCGCTTAGGGAGCGCACCCGCTGACAGGCGAGACTCTCGCGGCCTTCAAAGAGGGTAGCTGCGCGGTGAACCCTATTGGGCAAGACCCCTCCTGTCTTGAAGGCATACTTTCGCCATCCAGTTAGGCTCCGGCATCCCGAATCGCTGCTCGCGCCTTCTTCTCAACATCCATTGAAATCGCCGCCATCTTGTGAACGCTCTTGGCGTGCTCGGCGGCCTTCTTCATCACCTCGCTGTCATCTTTGCCTTGAGCCACGAAGTTGCACCCGGGCATCAGATCGGCGCACCTGAGTTCTCTCGCCATAGGAAGACCCTCCTTGGGAGGGTTAATGATCTTCCCGAATTGAGGGAATGGCAACAGGCGGATGTCAATGTTCTGGCTCAAGCGACTGCCTGGATATTCCAGTTCTTCTCGGTGGTTTCAAGGGACATCCGGCGGACCGTTCACGCGGCCTTTCGGGCTTGGCGCTGCGATCCACTCGTCTGAACGTCGGAAGACTGACGTCACATTGACGGTGGTTCAACATATTCCTGTCAGGCGAGGAGATTTGATGACACTTCTAAGCCGACTTACCCGGGCCGCGGATCTGGTGCGTCTTTTGCTCGGGGCCATTGACCGGCTAGTACACCGTGTTGGGTTTCCGCGAAGTCGTGATTAGATTCCTCGAGGAGCACCCGGGCTACCTTTGCGCTGAGTGCCTGGCTTCGAGCCTCGAGGTACCGCTCCACCCAACCACAATGATTACGCTGGGTCTGCACCGGGCCGAAGGTTTTGCGACCGCCGACGATGTGTGTCCTCGATGCCGTCGCTTCATCCGCGTGATCAAAGCCGAGAAAAAGACGTAGAGTCCCGCCCGGGCTGCGTCCAGCCTCTCACGCTTCTGCAACGGCGAAGGCCCCTAACCCTCGGTGCGCTTCGAGACCGAAGATGCTGGCCAACCCTAGGACCGCATGCGGCGAACGACCGCCATGGCGTAAGCAGGCCCGCAATACGTCACACACAACTCGCGGTGGACGACTAGACCATCGCTTTTGGCGACTCTACCCGCGAGACCGCACCACACCGTGCAACTCTGGTACCTGTGGATAACTGTGGAGATGTGGACAAGGTGGGTCGCTCACCATGGCGGTGCTGGCGTCGTAACCACGAGAGGCCGTCTCGGAGGAGATCGTCGCTGAGGTCCCTCCGGTGATCGGGGATTGAAGCCACGGAAGGCCCAGGCCACCTTCGCGTCCGTCCGCAGCAAGCTGCCGTCGACGTCGATCCGTCAGCCGCGCCAGCACTGCTCACTGCAGAACCGCTGGGCCTCGGACTTGCGACGGGACCGACGTCCCGTCGATGTCGATGAGGACGATGGCTTACGGCGGCCAACCCGGGCGATTCACCCAGATCGCCGACACCACGGTCCCCGTGTGCGGAGTGACGCCCTGCCACACGCCGCCGGCCGGCCGGAGACAGGCCCCGGTCGGGGATAACCGACCGAGGCCCGCCTTTCCGTCAGCGCATCGCGCCGACTGAACTCGCCGAGTTAATACATGTCACCATGCGGCATCGCCGGCGCCGCCGCCGACTTCTCCTCCGGGAGATCCGTGATGAGCGCCTCGGTCGTGAGCAGCAGCGACGCGATCGACGCCGCGTTCTGCAGCGCCACCCGCTCGACCTTCGCCGGGTCGATGATGCCGGCCTGCATCATGTCGACGTACTCCATGCT
>QHRU01000079.1 GCA_003220225.1 Candidatus Rokuibacteriota bacterium | reverse complement strand
GCGTAGATGGTCGGCCCGTTGCGCCCGACACCGTGCAGCAGGCGCTGGAGGTCGTCGTGGATCTCGGAGATCTGCGTCGGGTCGCGGCCCACGCACATCGGGCCGAGCACGGTGTCGATGGCCGCGCGTGTCGCGGGGAAGATCCGGTGGCCGAACGACTCGCCCCAGCCGCTGACCCCGGCGTCGGTGTCGACGCGCACCAGCAGCACGTCGATGCTGGTCACCGCGCGGTCGCGCAGCTTCGGCGTCGCCCCCTCGATGACCATCGGCAGGTTGACGACAAGCGTCTCGACGCGCGTGATCTTCATGGCCAGCGTATGCTACACCGCCGGCGGGATGGGCGGGGGCACGCGTCCCCGCTCGTTTTTCACCTCCCTTCTCGGGGTGATGCCGAGGCTCCTTCGACCGTGGCGAAGGAGTCGACCATGACCCGATACGATCATGGCGCGGTCGCCGACGCGCGGGCTCCGGACGACCCGCCGCTCGTGGACGACGTCAGGGACGCCGAGGAGCGCGACCGCATATAACCAACCCCGATCGCCGCCGTGGGAAGTACGCCGCGCGCGCTCAGTCACCGTCCAGGTCCGTGGGCTCGGCGTTCGCGTCCGCCGCTTCGATCGTCCGGATGACCCAACCGCCACTCTCGTGGGCGAAGTCCACCTTCACCAGCTCGCCCTCTCGCAGCTCGTCGAGTATCTGGGCGTCGGTGGCGCGAAGGCGCAGGCCGTCGCCCAGCGTGACCACGTTCTCGGCACGGTCGATCGAGCGGATGGTGCCGATCGCCTGGCCGCGGTGGTCGACGTCCGGCGCGTCGGCATCCGCGACACCGCCCACGAGCGCGACCACCGAGATCATCGTGAGCGTGAAGACCGCGTGCGTCGGGCTCATGCGCGTTCCTCCTCGCTTCCGGGGGGACGGGCGGGGACGGCGCTCCCCCGCCCGTGCCTCTGTCATGGCGCCTGGATATCGATCGACCGATTCGAGTTCACGTCCGCCGCCGGCGGGGATGCCGAGGGCGCTTCGACCGGCTCGGAGCCGCCCACCTCGGTGTGCGACAACGGGCCGTTGTTGAACTCCGAAGCGGATGGAACCCTCGAACTGCCGAATCCCCGCCGTTCGATCATGTATGGCCGGGACGCGTCGCACGGCAGCGGACCGACGCCGGGAGTATCGCCGCTGCCTCCCGGGTAGATGCAGACGCTGTCGTCGGCCGCCGCCGGACTCGCGGCCGGGCGCTCCTCGGACGCGAGCGCGGGCGTGACGAGCATCGTCGTCACCGACAAGAACGTTACGAACCGAAGGCATCGATGTCTCATACGCATGGGCGTTCCTCCTCACTCCGGTGTACCGGGCAAAGATCGCCCTCGGCGTTAAGAGTTCGACAAGAAGTGTGAACGCGGGGCGGCGGCTAGGCGGGCAGCGCCGGCAGTGTCAGTTCGACCACGAGACCACCGCCGCCGGGGACGTTGACGGCGCGAACCGTGCCGTCGTGCAGCCGGATGGTGCGATGCACGATGGTCAGGCCGAGGCCGACGCCGCCGGTGCCGCGCTCGCGGGCATCGCCGACGCGGTAGAAGGGCTGGAAGATGTTCGGCAGCGCCTCCTCGGGAACGCCGCCACCGTGGTCGCGGACCCGGATCCACACGCGAGCCGCTCCCGCGCGGCCCATGCTCACCTCGACCGCAGTGCCCTCGCGCGTGTGGCGGACCGCATTGCGCACCACGTTCTCGACCGCGCTGTGCAGCAGCTCGGGATCGCCCGACACGCGGGCGTCGCAGGTCTCGGTGATCTCCACGGCCCGGCCGCGGCTCTTGGCCTCGAACGCCGCATCCTCCACGACATCGTGGACGATCGCGACGAGATCGATCGGCTCGCGCACGACCGTGGCGACTCCGCTCTCCATCCGGGCCAGCATGAGCAGTTGACCGATCAGCGAGTTCAGACGCTCGGCTTCCCGCTCGATCCGGTCGAGGGCGGCCTGGTCGTCGCCCGCCCGCTGGCGGCCGAGACCGAGCGCGACGTTGAGACGCGCCAGCGGCGAGCGCAGCTCGTGCGAGATGTCGCGGAGCAGCCGGCGCTCGGCGGTGACCAGGGCGTCGAGGCGCTCGGCCATCCGATCGAAGTCGCGGCCGAGCTCCGTGAACTCGTCGGTGCCGTGGCCCACGGTGGACCCGACGCGCACGGCGAGGTCGCCGCGCGCCAGCGCACGGGTCGCGCCCCGGAGGATCGCCAGCGGCCGGGTCACGTAGCGGGCCAGCCCGTAGCACGCGGCGGCCGCCGTCGCGAACACCGCCAGGAGGCGAAGCGCCTGCGCCGTCGGCCCATCGTGAAGCAGCCGCATCAGGCCGATCGGCAGCGCCGCCACCAGGACGTAGCGGCGCCCCTCGTCCACGGTCACCGCGCGCCTTGACCGCCGTCTGGCCGTCCGCGTCCATTTCCGTCTGACCGCTCGCCAACGCCCTCCTCGCCACCTTCAGCGCCTTGCGCGGCACCGTGCGTCCCGACACGCCGTGTCCGTCCGGGTCCAGGAGCACGGCGTGGATGCGCGTGGTGTGCTCCAGGTCGGTGAGAAATCGGGCGACGCCGCGCGGTCCCTCACGATCGAGGATCGCCACCGCCTCGCGCGCGTGGCCGTCGAGGACCTTGTCGCTGAAGCGTGCCACACGCACCTCGACGGGCGTGGAGGTGGCGGTGACCGTCAGCTCGAGGGCGAGCGCGACGAGCACGAGCGACGCCCAGAACCACAGGAGGATCTTGAGGAAGACGCCGCGCACCATCAGCCTCGGCTCGCCGTGCTCTCGCGCGTGTAGAGATAACCGACGGCCCGCAGCGTCGTGATCCGCTCGCCGCCGTCCGGCCGGGGTCCGAGCTTCTTGCGCACATGGCTCACGTGCACGTCGATGCTCCGGTCGAACGGCAGCAGGGTGCGGCCCAGGGCGCCGCGCGCCAGGTCCTCGCGGCGGACGACGGAACCCGCGGCCCGCATCAACAGCTCGAGCAGCGCGAACTCGACCGCGGTCAGCTCGACGGGCGCGCCGCCGCGGCGCACCAGCCGCCGGCCGACGTCCACCGCGACGTCGTCGACGGTGAGCCGCTCGGAGGACCGATCGCCGGGGGAACGGGCCTCGAGCTGGGTGCGGCGCAGGACCGCGCGGATCCGCGCCACGAGCTCGCGAGGATTGAACGGCTTCGACAGGTAGTCGTCGGCGCCGAGCTCGAGCCCGACGATACGGTCCACCTCGTCGCCCCGCGCGGTGAGCATCAGCACAGGAACGCGGGACGTCGCGCGGATCGAGCGCAGCACGTCGAAACCGTTGACGCCGGGGAGCATCACGTCGAGCACCACGAGCTGGTGATCGCCCGACCTCACGCGATCGACGGCACGCGTGCCATCGGCCTCGGCGTCGAGGGAGAATCCCTCCCGCGCGAGGTACTCGCCCACCAGTTCGGCCAGCTCGGCGTCGTCGTCGACGAGGAGCACGCGCGTGACGGAGGTCTGGACGTTCGGCGATCCCACCAGCCCATTGAACACCCGGCCTCGTCCCGCCGCACGGCACGAACGGTTAAGAAGTGTTAACCGGTCCGCACTTTCGGGGTCGGACACTTACGTGACAGCAGGCTGGCCGCGTTGCGCCGGGTCGCGTTGTGTCGCCTCGGGACGCCGTCGAGTTGGCGGCGCCCAACCCCGGGGAGACCGATCGAGCCTCTTGGGAATCCTGCCTCCTCGGGACGTGCGCGCACGGCCCGTTCGACAAAGTCACTGCGGCCGTGGGCAAGGGCAGACTCTTGGGGTTCGCCTTTCCGTTGAAGAGTGGATATTTCCAGGTTCTACGGTTCAGTCTTGTGGGCGCGTCGAGTGCGCTCGTCGGCGACATGCGGCAGCGGGCGAGCCGATCAACGCCCCCGATTAGCCCTGCACGTCGCGGTATGCGAGATGAGCGTCTACAGTGCTCGACAGCGGGAGCGCTTGCGGTTCCCAGATGGGGCCGGAGTTCCCCGATGTCGGCTCCGGCCGCATCGCCGAATCGTTCAGACGATCGCGATTTTAATGGGGTGCTGCGGTTGCGGTGGCTGCGGCGGCTGCGGCTGCGGATTGATATCGAAGGCCGCCTTGTAGGAGAGCGCTTCTTGGACGAAGGCGCCACCCCTTAACCGACGCTGCGCTTTTCGCCGGCAGATCCTTCACCGCGCGCTTGCCTGCCTTGCCCTTGGTGCTCCCGCGGTTCTCCTTCGCCTTCATGGTGTCCCCTCCTGGCCAGGCCAGCCGACTCAGCCCGTGTCAGGGCACTCTGCCCGATGCGCAGGAGGGCGCGCAGCACCCCATTGCCGACGCGCCCGCCCGGCACCATAGTCTCAGGCCACATGATCTCTCGACGTGGGTTCCTCGCTGGCGCCGTCACGCTCCTCGCCGCGCCGCTCGCCACGGAGGCGCAGCAGACGGGAAAGGTCTATCACGTCGGCCTCGTCTCGGTAGCGGTTGCACCTGGCGGGCGAACTGTGTTGTGGCGAGCCTTTCTCGACGCCATGCGTGAGCTGAACTACGTTGAGGGCCGCAACCTCGTCGTGAGGCAGGCGGCCGCCGCCGGAAAGCGTGAGGCTCTGCCCGGCCTTCTCGCCGACCTTGTGAAGCAGCCACTGGATATTATCGTCACGTCGAGCGCCTCCGAGACGCTAGCCGCGAAGCGCGCGACCTCCACGGTTCCGATCGTGATGACGGCGGTCTTCGATCCCGTCACGGAAGGCCTAGTGGAGAGCCTGGCCCGGCCGGGAGGCAACGTCACTGGTCTGACGATTCTCGTCCCCGGCCTCAGCCAGAAGTACGTGGAGCTGCTCAAGGAGGTCGTGCCTGCGACGCGGCGGTTCACCGTCGTCACGGGTCGCGCGTGGGCCTTCCCTCAGATCCGCGAGGAACTCCTGTCCGCCGCGCGACAGGTCGGGGTGACGCTGTCGTTCGCTGAAGGGAACGGCCCGGACGAGCTCGCCACCGTTCTCGCCCGGGCAAGGAAAGACGATAGCGGAGCTATCATCGCTCCTCTAGACGGCCGCACCTATCTGCATCGACGTGCTCTCGCGCAACTAGCGCTGCAGCATCGGCTGCCGGGCATCTACTGGAGCCGCGAGTACGTAGAAGACGGCGGTCTCATGGCCTACGGAGCTGCGCTCAGTGATGTAGGGCGCCGAGCGGCGACCTTCGTAGACAAGATCCTCAGAGGCGCTAAACCTGCTGACCTTCCCGTCGAGCGGCCCACCAAGTTTGAGTTCGTTATCAACTTCAAGACCGCCAAGGCCCTCGGCCTCACCATCCCGCCCTCGCTGCTGCTGCGGGCGGATCAGGTGATTGAGTAGTGCCGCTCGCCCACCGCCGCATCTGCGGGCTCTGTGGACGCGCTTTCTCCATTGTCGTGCCGCCTGACGAGCCCGAGCGCGAACGGGACAGCTATGTGGGGACTGCGCGAGCCTTCCCGCGCCGCCGGATCACGAGTGAAGCTAATGAGGGCGGCAATCGGCACCGCCGTCATCCTCCTCTGCTTCTCAGCAGCAGGAGCAATGGACGTCTCGGTAGAGCTGGTCAGCCTGACCACGCCAGTTGCGCCGTTCACGGACGCCACGCTCACTGCCAAGACGGTCCCGGGGGCTGCCTGCACGATCGTCGTGCTCTACAAGTCCCGCTCGTCGCGCGCTCGTGGACTCGTACCACGCGACGCGAACAGTCGGGGTCTGGTGAGTTGGACTTGGCGCGTGCGCTCGAACACGACACCGGGCAGATGGCCGGTCATTGTCCGCTGTTCCGTCCGGCGACGACGTCGGTGAGCTTCGGACGCTGCTAGAGGTCCGATGAGACGGCGGGCGGAGTCCGCTTTACTGGCTCCGCTTTGCTGACCTTAGACTCATTCCATGCTCGATCAGCGCGGTCTGCTGCTCCGCACCGCCGTTGGCTTCGCCCTCGTGCCGCCCGAGGGAGCCGAGTTATGACTGATTCACTGCCATAGCGGAGGGACGCCATGTTACGAGCTGCGACACTCGCCTTGCTCATTGTTAGCGGATGTAGCGTTCTGAAGAATACGCGGGCTCAGGACTTGGCGTGGGAGCGGTGGAAGCAGTGCGATCATTTCCCAGGCGTCTCGTTGACGAAAATTGAGACCAACGGGCTTGTGTGGGTGCAATACGGCAGCATGAGTGAATACCGCGACTGGGATGCCTGTATGTATTACGCCCTTCAAGACCAGCGGAGGGACGGCAAGATGACGCCCGACGCAGAGCCTCCGAAGTGGCAACCGTAATAGAGGCGATGGTGGCGTGAGCGCGACGGAGCATTCGGCGATGAGCGCGACGGGCTCTGCCTTCGAGCCGACACCGTGGCGGGCGGTGCAGCGGCGGCGTGGGAGACGTTGAGGAGGGCTCGATGAGTACGGCCCCCAGGAGTTGCCCACACTGCGGACTGATAAATCCGCCTGGAACCACACGCTGCGACTGTGGCCATAACTTCGAGGGCCCTTCGTTGCCGAGGCGCAACAGGTCGGAACGTCCTGGGACGATGGCGGATCGGCCACAGGGTTATGCGTTCGGGTGGTACGTCGCGTGTACCTCGCTAGCAATGAGCACAAACTCGGCGCTAGCGGTGTACGGATTTCCGCTCGACCTAGTATTGAGGAGTTCGTACCTGGTCGTAGGGCTAGCGGCGGCCATTGTTAGACCGTGGAGTTGGTATGCCCTTCTTGCATCCGTCGCCCTTTATCCAGGATGGGGCGGACTGTATATAGCTTTGGTGGCGAGTGATTGGCGGAACAAACTCTTCGTGGCTCTCGCCACTGTCTTGATGACAGTGGCCTTCTTTGGCTACTTCTACAAGCGCCGAGCAATGTTCGGGGCCAAGGGGCGCTGGCGTCGCTTGGAGCAGTGGTGCCCTAGGGTGATCGGGCCTCAGACGCACAACTCTGTTCGAGTGCCTGGATTTGCCGGTCTCTCGAACCCACGCAGACTTTTCTTTGTTGCTATCCTCATGGCGCTCGTCATGCTCAATAAGGTTGACGTGGATGAAGCGGGCATCTTCGCGGTGGTGATTCTCTTGACCCTTCTACTCTTCGTTAGACGCATTCGTGAAGTCAATCCTCGCTGACCCGGTGGGCCGACTCGACTCAAGGGCCTTACTGCTCCTCGCCTTCTCCCTGCTCGCCACGGCTGCGACCGCCCACGCCGAGTGCGCGTGGGTGTTGTGGTTCCAAATGAAGGCTGGTGGTTCTTGGCAGATCGAGCGCGCGTTTCAGACGGAGTCAGCCTGCCGTGAAGCTGAGATGGCCTACTCCGCTTTGATCGGAACATGCAGAGGTCTGTGCCACCAGTTCGGCGTGAAGGCGTGAGCACACAGTGCTCCCCGACACCGTGGACCCGGGGGGCCGCGGGGCGGCGGGCGATGAGTGCTGAAATCCACTTAAGCATCTCTCGGACGACGAACTCGTCGCTCAGCATTGTCAGCAAGGCGTGAACACGCACGTCCTGAGCGCCGCAAAAGGCAAGTTGAACGACTAGAAGAAATCGTCGTCAGGGTTCCTCGGAAACAAAAACCCAGCACGGGCAATGAGTCCCCCATAGTCACAATCAGCACTGCGACCCCGCCCGTTGCATGGAACGGTCACTCGTGGCACCTGTAGGCGTGCGCTGTCGTGATCGGGGCGCTAGATTGGCGCGGGGATTGGCCGGGCCGCTTTTGAGGTGTTAACCGTGACGCGCGCTCAGAACGCCACCGGCAGCGACTTCAGCCCCCGTAGCGTGAGGCTCTGGCGATATTCCGGGCGGTCGGTGGCCAGCGCCAGCTTCGGCAGGCGCTTGAGAAGCGTGTTGATCGCGATCTGGCCCTCGATGCGCGCGAGCGGCGCGCCGAGACAGAAGTGGATGCCCAGCCCGAAGGCCACGTGGCGGTTGTCGGTTCGGCCGATGTCGAGACGATCGGGCTCGGGGAACTGCACGGGGTCGCGGTCGGCGGCGCCGATGAACGGCATCACCATCTCGCCCTTGGCGATCGCCCGGCCGCCGATCGTCACGTCGGCGCTCGGGATGCGCGCGGTGCGCTGGACGGGCCCGTCGTAGCGCAGCAGCTCCTCCACGGCGCTGCCGATGAGCCCGGGCTCCTGCTGGAGCCGCCGGAGCTGGTCGGGATGGCGCAGCAGCGCGAGCGTGCCGTTGCCGATCAGGTTGACGGTCGTCTCGTGGCCGGCGATGAGCAGCAGGATGCAGGTGGCGAGCAGCTCGGTCTCGTTGAGCTTGTCGCCTGCCTCCTCGGCGGCGATCAGGCCCGACAGCATGTCGCTGCGCGGCGCCGCGCGGCGCTGGGCGATGAGCCCGCGGAAGTACTCGGCGAGCGCCTGCCGCGCGGTGACGCTGCGGCGGCCGACCTCCGAGTCGGGCCCGAGCCAGATGAGGTCGAGCCCGCGCGCGATGTCGAGGCTCCAGCCCTTGAAGCGCTCGTGGTCCTCGATGGGCACGCCGAGCATCTCGCAGATCACCGCGACGGGGATCGGGTAGGCGAACTCCTCGATCAGATCCATCGATCGCTTCGCCGCGACGCCCTCGAGAAGGCCGTCGACGATCTGCTGGATGCGCGGCCGCAGGCCCTCGACCACGCGCGGCGTGAACGCCTTGCTGACGAGGCCGCGCAGCCGCGTGTGATCGGGCGGATCGCGATCGAGCATCGAGAGGCCCATGGCGGGCACGGGCGCGCCGAAGCGCGCGGCCACGAACGACGCGATCGCCTCCTTGGCCAGGCGCGGGTCGCGCAGCGCCGCCACCACGTCTTCGTAGCGGGTCAGCACCCAGAAGCCCAGCGCGCTGTGGTGGACCGGGTCCTCGGTGCGGAGCCGGTGATACATCGGATATGGATCGGCGACAAACTCCGGATCCATCGGATTGAACTGGATGTCACCCATCAGCGCACCTCGTAGCCCGGGGAGATCTCCGTCTCCATCGCGGCCGGCGAGACGGCGCGGCCGTCGAAGAAGACTGCGAGCTGGTCGCCCAGGGTTCGCTTGCGATTGATCCGCACGACGATGTTCCACTCGTCGTGCGCGCCGGCCGAATAGGCCGTGGACGCGCGCATCGCATAGTAGCGGAGGAAGGCGCGGCGCGCCTCGGCATCGTCGGCGACGCGACGCAGGGCGGCGTCTCCGGCCGTGCGGCCGGCGAGCCACCGCGCCAGGCAGCCGGTGAGGTCGTCGGCGCCGCAGCCGAAGAAGGCGCGCATGTCGCCCGGCCCCGTGAAGTGCGCCATGTCGAAGTCGCGGCCGGCGCCGTCGTCGCCCGCCAGCACGCGCGTCCACATCACCATGTAGTCGCCGCCGCCGGGCGCCTTGCCGTCGACGCTCGGCAACTGGTACACGCCGGGATCGAGGACCCAGGCACCGCCGCCGTAGGCCTTCTCCAGCCGCGCCTTCACCGAGGCCGCGATCTCGACGTTGACTTTCTCGACGCCGCCGCCCCGCGGGCTGATCGGCGTGCTCGCGTAGATCACGAGGCGGCCCGCCTGTCGCGCCGCGCGCACGTCACCACGGATTCTCTGGATCTGGGCGGCGACGACGGCGTCGAACGTGGGATCGGCACAGTACTTGATGCCGACGATGGTGTCGACGAGCGCGCGCGGCGCGCGACACGCCTGCGCCGCGGCCGGAGCAACGCCAGCGACGACGGCGACGAGGACGGCCGCGAGGGTCAGGGTCGCAAGGAGCCGCATCATGGCTCGGCCGCCAGCAGCCGCACCGCCGCCGCGTCGCACATCACGCCGACGCGCGCGCCGATCCCCACGACGCCGCGGCGCGTGGGATCGTACGTCACCGCCTGGAGCAGGGCGCCGCCCGCCTCCACGACGTACTCGACCTTCTCGCCCAGGAAGGTCCGGGCGCGCACGACGCCGGGCACGACCACCTCGCCCTCGGCGGCCTTCGCCGACTCGGGCACGAGCGTCAGCGACTCCGGGCGCAACAGGAGCGAGAGTCGCTGGCCCGTCGCGTAGCCGTCGGCGGCCGGCACGCTGAGCGACGCATCCCACAGCGCGACGGCGACGCGGCCACCGATGGCGCCGAGCACGCGGCTCTCCACGAGGTTCACGCGGCCGATGAACTGCGCGACGAAGGTGGAGCATGGCGCGCGATAGAGCTCCTCCGCGGTGCCGACCTGGGCGATCGAGCCCTCGTGCATCACGGCGATGCGGTCCGAGATGGCCATGGCCTCCTCCTGGTCGTGCGTCACGTAGACGGTGGTGATCGCCAGCTGGCGCTGCAGGCGCGACAGCTCTGCGCGCATCTGGACCCGGAGCTTGGCGTCGAGGTTCGACAGCGGCTCGTCGAAGAGCAGGAGGGCCGGCTCCACGACGACGGCTCGCGCGACGGCCACGCGCTGCTGCTCGCCGCCCGAGAGCTGGTTCGGAAAGCGGCGCTCGTAGCCGGGCAACCCGACGAGCTCCAGCACGTGGCCGACGCGCGCGCGGATCGTCGCCTCCGGCAGCCGCCGCACGCGCAGCCCGTAGGCGACGTTCTCGAAGACCGTGAGGTGCGGGAACAGCGCGTAGTTCTGGAAGACGAAGCCGATGCTGCGGCGATAGACCATCAGCTCGGTGACGTCGTCACCGCCGATGGAGATGCGGCCGGCATCCGGCTGCTCGAAGCCCGCCACCATGCGGAGCGTCGTCGTCTTGCCGCAGCCCGAGGGGCCGAGCAGCGTCAGCAGCTCGCCCGGCTCCACGGTGAGGCTCACGTCGTTCACGGCGGCGAGCGCCGCCTGGCCCTCGCGCGTGAAGCGCTTGGACACGTGCTGCAGCTCGAGCCGCCGCCCGCGCTCGGCCGTGGTCGCCATCTCCGTCTACCCGCCCAGCAGGGTGCCGGCCTGGCCGAGGCTGCCGGCGTTGAGCCGCCGCATCGCGAGGCTCGCGACGGCGACCGCCGCGTAGACGAGCAGGATCACGAGCATCGAGAAGGCGGAGGCCTGCCCCAGCTCGAGGTTGGTGATGCCCTCGAGGATGCGCACGGTGACGAGCGACCAGGAGAGGGAGACGAGAAAGATCGTCGCGCTGATCGCCGTCATCGCGCGGATGAAGAGGACGGTCATGCCGGCCAGCAGCGCCGGCCGGATCAGCGGCAGCACCACGCGGCGGAAGGTCACGTCGCGCCGCGCCCCGAGGCTCGCCGACGCCTCCTCGATGCTCGGATCGATCTGAGCCAGCACCGCGCTGGTGGCGCGCGTGCCCGCGAGGCTGTAGCGGAACACGTAGCAGACGACGAGGATGAAGGCGGTGCCCGTCAGCGCCAGCGGCGGATCGTTGAAGGCGACGAGGTAGGCGATGCCGACGATCGTCCCCGGCAGCGCGTAGTTCATCATCGCGGCGAACTCCAGCGCGCGGCGGCCGGGGAACCGCGTGCGCGACACGAGGAAGCCGAGGACGACGGCAAAGAGCCCCCCCACCGGCATGCAGATCACCGCGACGATCAGGGTGTCGCGCACCGCCTTGAGCCCGCCGCTGAAGACGTGGCCGTAGTGCGCCAGCGAGAGGCTGTTGTCGGCGCCGAGTCCGCGCACGATCGAGGCGGCGAAGATCAGCAGGTAGCAGACGAGCACCAGCGCGACGACGAGCCCGCACACGACGGCGAGGCCCAGGACCGCCGCCGGCGACAGGCTCTTGACGCGCGTCGCCGCGCCGACCTTGCCGGTGACGGTGACGAACGAGCCGCCGCGCCGCTCGGTGAACCAGCGCTGGCCGGCGAAGACGGCGAGCGCGGGCACCAGCAGCAGGAAGCAGAGGGCGGCGCCGCCGCGCATGTCGTAGAGCCCGGTGATCTGCAGAAACGCCTGCGTCGGCAGCACGGGGAACCGCGTGCCGCCCAGGATGAGCGGCGTGGCGAAGTCAGCGAGCGACGCCGCCGACACGAGCAGGAAGGCGTTGGCCACGCCGGGCGTCGTGAGCGGCAAGGTGACCGTCCGGAACACGCGCCAGCGGCGCGCCCCGAGGCTGAACGCGGAGTCCTCGAGGTTCGCGTCGACGTTGGCGAGAACGGCCTTGAGCGTGAGATACGCGATCGGGAAGTAGGTCAGCGTCTCCGAGAGCAGCGTGCCCGCGAGCCCGTAGATGTTGACCCTGGTGAGCCCGAACACGTGGTACGAGATCAGCCCACGCGGCCCGAGCGCGAAGATCAGCGCGATGGCGGCGGTGAAGGGCGGCGAGATCAGCGGCAGCAGCACGACGGCGTCCAGCGCGCGACCGAACCAGCGCGGGAGGTTGGCGCGCACGGCCAGCAGCGCGAACGCGAAGCCGAGCGCGGTGCCCGCGATCCCCACCAGCGCCGCGAGGAGCAGGCTGTTGACGAGCGCCGCGCGGTGCGTCCAGTCGCCGAGCAGGCCGCGCACGGCGTCGAGGCTCGGCCCTCCGTTCCAGAAGGTCAGCAGGAGCAGGCGGCCCAGCGGGTAGAGAACGAACAAGGCCACCGCCCCCCAGATCAGCACGACGGCAGGGGCGATGACCGGATCGCGCTTCACTCCTTGATCACCTCGTTCACCCAGCGCTCGACGAGCCGCTTGCGGCTCTTGCCGACCCAGTCGAGATCCACGGGCAGCAGCCTGGCCTCCTTCATGAGGCTCTGCACGGCCGGCTCGATGGTGGCGCCCGGCAGCGTCGGCAGCATGTAGACCTGGTTCTTGTCGAGGAGGTCCTGCATGTCCTTGCTGAACGTCCAGTCGATGAACTTCGCGGCCAGCTCGCGGTTCTTCGCGCCCTTCACCAGCGCCACCGCCTCGATGACGGCGGCCACGCCCTCCCTGGGGAACGTGACGACCATGTCGTAGCCCTTCTTCTTGGCCTCCATCGCGTCGGGCATGTGGGCGATGCAGACGATGGCCTGGCCGAGCGCGGCGGGGATCGTGCAGCCGCCCCCGCTCTTCGTGTAGACCTGCACGTTGCCGTGCAGCTTCTTCTGGTAGTCGAACGCCCTGTCCTCGTCCTTGCCGAAGGCGTAGTAGATGGACAGGATCCGCGTGAGCGCGGTGCCGGACGTGCGCGCGTCCGCGGTCTGGATCTGTCCCTTGTAGGCGGGGTCGAGCAGGTCGTTCCACGAGGTCGGCGGCTTGAGGCCCTTTTCCTTGAGCAGCTTGGCGTTCGACATGAAGACCAGCGTGTTCTTCGCGACCGCGGTGAAGTACGCCTCGCGGTCCTTCAGCTCGGCGGGAATGCGGTCCCACGTCGGCGCCCGGTACGGCTCGAGGATGCCGGCCTCCTTGGCCGCCGCGAAGCCGTCGCCGGGCGCGCCCCAGATGACGTCGGCGCGCGGGTTGCTCTTCTCCGCCGTCGCGCGGGCGACCAGCTCGCCCGTTGAGAGCCGGATGAAGTTGATCGGCACGCCTGTCTTGGCGGTGTAGGCCCTGAAGATCGGCTGGGAGAGCGACTCCGGCCACGCCGTATAGACGTTGAGGGTCTGGCCCGGGGCCGGAGGGGCGAGCCCCGCGACCAGGAGTAGGGACACGCACGCCGTCACCCGCCAGTTGCCCATCGTCGCCTCCCCCGGAGCCTCGTCCGGCCGGGACACTCTACACGATCGGCCCCGCCGCGGTATGCTATGCGGCAAGTCCCACGCGCCGAGGAGGAGCCATGGCGAAGATCAAGCACATCGCGCTGTCCACGCAGGATCCCGAGGCGACGGCAAAGTTCTACGTCGACGTGTTCGGCATGAAGCAGGTCGGCCGGATCGACAATCCGAACACCAGCGGCTACTACCTCACCGACGGCGACCTCAACCTGGCCATCCTGAAGTTCAAGAACGACGCGGTGGCCGGCGTCGAGCGCGGCAAGGACTGGTCCGGCATCCACCACTTCGGCTTCCAGGTGGACAGCCTCGAGGACATCACCGAGCGGCTCGCGGACGCCGGCGCGCCGCGGCGCGACGACATCAACGCGGCGCTCGGCGTGGGCGGCCACGGCGGCGGCGCCGAGAAGCGCTACGGCAACGTCGAGGTGAAGTACACCGGCCCCGACGGCGTCACCGTCGACGTCTCCGAGAGCGGCTGGGTCGGCACGCCGAGCTTCGCCCCCAAGGCCGAGGACTGATCGGCGGACGAGCGCACGAGACGCTTGCGGTACCGCTCGATGATCTGCGCGCCGGCCGGTCCCGTCTTCTGCAGCCAGTCGTCGACGGCGACCTGGCCGGCCTCGCGCAGCGCGCGGCGGTACTCGGGTGACAGGTCGGTGCTGATGCCGACGCCGGCCGCCCGCATCTGGGCGTAGTTCGCGGCCACGCGCGTCTTCATGACCTCCCACTGACGCGCCTCGGTCGCCGCCGCCGCGGCCAGCACCGCCGTCTGTGATTCCGGATCGAGCGCGCGCCACGCGTCGGCGTTGATCGTGACCATGCTCATCGTCACCGCGTACTCGATGGCGGTGAAGTGCTTCAGCACCTCCGCCAGCCGCGCGCCCGCGCCGCCATCGCCCGACGAGAGTACGGCGTCGAGCTCACCGGCCTTCAGCTTCGGAATCGCGTCCGAGAACGAGATCTGCACGGGCACGGCGCCCGCCGCCCTGAAGGCGAGCACGCCGTTGGCGTCCGCCGTGCGGATGCGCAGCCCCTTCAGCGCCTCGGCGCTCGTCACCGGCCCCTTCGCCCAGAGGCCGGCCGGCGGCCACGGCGAGAGGAACAGCAGCCTCTGATTGTGCCGCGCCAGCGCCTGCTCGTACGCGGCGCGCGCGACCTCCGCGAGCGCCCGGGCCTGCTCTGCCGTCGTGGCGAGAAACGGCAGCGACGGCAGCAGGAACACGGGATCCAGCCCGCCGAGCGCGCCCATGTACGTATTGCCGATGAGGACGGCCCCGCGGCCGATCGCCTCCACCATGTCCTTCGACCTGAAGCCGCTCGCCGCGTCGTACTGGTGCGCGATCTGGAGGCGGCCGCCCGAGCGCTCGCTCACCTCGCGCGCGAAGCGGGCGTCGGCCTCGCCCTGGATCGAGGTGGCGGGATACTCGTTGGCCATGCTCCAGCGGATCGTCGGCGCCTGCGCGGCGACGGGCGCGGCCGCGGCGGCGGACAGCAGCAGGAGCAGGGTGGCGAGCGTCGGCGCGCCTCGGATCATTGCGCCCTCCCGCGCACGAGGCTCTCGCGCTTGGCGCGCTGTGCTTCGAGGTAGCCGAGCGGGTTCGTGAGGCGCAGACGGGTCAGCGCCAGGTTCTGCTGCGCCTCGGCGTACGTCGGCTTGACCACCAGCGCCGCCTCGAAGTGGGCGATCGCCTCGTCGAAGCGCCAGACGCTCCCGAGCGCGATGCCCCAGTTGTTGTGGGCATAGGCGTTGTCGGGATTCAGGCGCACGGCCTCGCGGAAGTGCACGATCGCCTCCTCGGTCCGGCCTTCCTCGTCGAGCAGCACGCCGACCTTCGCGTGGGCGATCGACGATGGGCTCACGCGAAGCGCGTGGTCCCAGAGCGTTCGCGAGTCGTGCCAGACCGTGCTCTGGCGCCACGTGAGGGCGGCGAGGACGACGACGACGGCAAGGGCCACCGCCCCCGTCGCGCGCGCGGCGCCGGGCGACGACGCGCCGCGCAGCCCGCGCAGCACGACGCCGCCCGCCAGCATCGCGGGCGCCAGGCCGGCGAAGTACGTGTTGCGGTCGGCGGCGACGTGCAGGCCGAAGTGCACGAGACCGAGCACGGGCAGCAGCATCACGACGAACGCGGCGGCGGCCGCCACCACGCCCGGCCAGCGTCGTCGAACGCGGACGAGCGCGACCGCGGCCGCGACGACGACGACGGCGCTGCCGGCGAACCACGCGGTGAGGGTGGCGTAGTCGTAGGGCGCCTCGTAGAGCGGCGCGAGTCTGAACGGAACGAGCGTCTTGTCGGCGTAAAACACGAGCCCGTACGCCGCGAGGCCGAGCCGCTCGAAGACGCCGAGTGCGCGCAGGTCGCTGAGCGTGCCGACGGAGCGCTGGGCGACGATGGCCATCACGGCCGCCGCCGCGCTGAGCACGAAGAATTGAATCTTCTCGAGCCAGACGTCGCGCCGCGTCCAGCGCCAGGGCCCGAGACGCCGGAACGGATAGACGTCGAGCAGCAGGAGCACGAGCGGCAGCGTCACCGCCATCGCCTTGGACAGGAGCGCCAGCGCGGCCAGGGCCACCGCCGACCAGTACCAGCCCCGCCGCGGGCGGGTGTCGCCCTCGACGGCGCGGAGGTAGCAGACGACGGCGAGGAGGAAGAAGAGGCCGCAGAGCACGTCGCGGCGCTCGGTGATCCACGCCACCGACTCCACGCGCAGCGGATGCACGGCGAAGAGCAGCGCCGCCACCGCCGCCGCGAGCCGCCGCGCGCCGAGCGGCTCCGGCGCCACCGCGGCCGCCAGCACGCGCAGCGCGACGACGTAGGCGGCGGCGGCAGCGAGCGCGTGCAGCACCACGTTCATGACGTGATAGCCGGCCGGCCGCATCCCCCACAGAACGTAGTCGAGCCCGTGCGTCAGCCACGTCAGCGGCATGTAGTGCCCGGAGGTCACCGTGAACATCCACCTGAGCTGCGCCGGGCCGAGGCCGCGGTAGTAGGGATTGTTGAGGAAGTACGTGTCGTCGTCCCAGGAGACGAAGCCGGCGCGGAACGCGGGGAAGAACGCGATGACCACGACCTCGGCCACGAGCAGGGCCACCAGCCAGTCGCTCAGGCGGTCGAGGCGGCCGCCCTTCATCGCATCATGCTCGGGAGCCAGAGCGAGAGCCACGGAAACGCGACGAGGATGGCCAGGCGCAGGACGTCGGCCCACATGAACGGCAGCACGCCGCTGAAGATGGTCGCCGTGCTCACCTCGGGGATCAGCGTGCGGAGCACGAACATGTTCATGCCCACCGGCGGGCTGATGAGGCCGATCTCGACCACGCACACGATGATGATGCCGAACCAGATCGGATCGAAGCCCAGGTGCACGATGACCGGGAAGAACACCGGGATGGTGAGCAGGATCATCGACAGCTCTTCCATGGCCGTTCCGAGCACGACGTACACCGCGCAAATCGCCGCCACCACCACGGTGGGGCTCACGTTGAAGTGCGTGACCCACGCCCTGAGGTCCGCCGGCATCGTCGTGATGTTGACGAACTCCGCGAAGATCAGCGCGCCGATCAGGATCATGAACAGCATCGACGTCGTGCGCGCGGACTCCAGCAAGGCCGCGTAGAGCGTCCGCCACGTGAGCGCGCGGCGCCACAGCGCGAAGATCATGGCCCCGAAGGCGCCCATGGCCGCGCCCTCGGTGGCCGTGAAGAAGCCGACGTAGATGCCGCCCATGACGAAGAAGAAGAGCACGGCCACCGCCCACACGTCCTTCAGCGCCAGGAAGCGCTCGCGCCAGGCGGAGCGCCCGCCCGGCGGGCCGGAGCCCGGATCGCGCCACGTCATGTACTGCACGGCGCCGCACAGCAAGATCGCGCCCACGATCCCCGGAAGGATGCCGGCGGCGAACAGCTTGCCGATGTTGGTCTCGGTGAAGATCCCGTAGATGACCATGATGGTCGACGGAGGGATCATGATGCCCAGCGTGCCGCCTCCCGCCACCACGCCGGCGGCGAGGCGGTCGGAGTAGCCGAACTTCTTCATCGACGGGTACGCGACCTTCGCGAAGGTCGCCGCGGTGGCGATGGACGAGCCGCAGATCCCGCCGAAGCCCGCCGACGCCCAGATGGTGGCCATGGCCAGCCCCCCGCGCAGGTGGCCGATGAACGCGTAGGCGGCGCGGAACAGCTCCTGCGACATCCCGGCGCGCGTGACGAAGTTGCCCATCAGGATGAAGAGCGGGACGACCGAGAGCGTGTAGTTCCGACCCGTCTCGTAGAGCTTCGTCTGCGTCATCGCGAAGGCGACCGTCCAGTTCCAGTCGCGCATGTAGGCGTAGCCGGCGATGCCGACGATGGCCATGGCGAACGAGATGGGCACGCGCAGGCAGCAGAGCAGCATCATCACGGTGAGGCCGACGAGCCCCTCGATCACCGGCGCTCCACGACCTTGTAGAGGTGGATGACGCCGGCGAGCGCGAGGGTGCCCGCCATGAAGTAGACGAACGGGCCGTACACGACACGGAGCACGTCGGTGGCGTCGCGATAGGCCCAGATGCGGTCGGCCTTGAGCCAGGTGAGCCACGCCATCAAGAACATGAACGCCGCGCTCGTCGCCTGCACGGCGCGCCCGAGCGCGCGCTGCGTGCGAGGGCCCAGGACGCGGTCGATGAAGTCCATGACCGCGTGCTCGTCGGAGAACGACACGAGGGGCAGCCCGGCGAAGATCAGCACGACCAGCATCAGCTCGGTGATCTCGAAGGCGCCGCGCACGGGACGGCTGAAGACGTAGCGCGCGACCACGTCCACCACGGTCAGCAGCATCATGGCCAGGAGGATCGCGGAGGCGGCGACGCCGAGCAGCGCGTCGGCGCGGCGCTTCCACGTCTGCTCGGCTAGAGCCACGGAAGGACCGTCTGCGAGAAGAGCAGGGTCCCGTCGGGCCGGGGCGCGTCGGCGAAGTTCACGGTGAGCCGATGCGCGCCCCGGCGGACGATGCGCTGGAGCGTCTCGGTCACCTGCGCCGGCGTGCCGGCCAGGCTGATGTCGGCCATCGGCCGGATGTGCGGCGCCGTCTTGAGCCGCTCGACGTCACGCTCGGTCTCGGCGACCAGGATGCCGACGCGGACGACCTGAACGATCGCGTCGTAGTCGCGCTTCGCCTCGCGACAGTGCGCCTTGAGCACTTCCTGCTTGTGCGTGTAGAGATCGTGCTCGCGGAAGCCGTAGTTCCACCAGTCGGCGTGCCGCGCGACGGCGCGCAGCAGATATTTCTCACCGTGGCCGCCGAGCATGATCGGCGGAATCGGGTCCGGCCGCGGCTCGCAGTGGGCGTTCGCGATCCGGTAGTGCGCGCCCTGGTACGACGCCGGCGCGTCGGTCCACATGCGACGGATCAGCTCGATGGCCTCCTCGAGCTGGGCGATGCGCACCGGCGTGGGCGGAAACGGCCAGCCGTAGGCGAGATATTCCTCCTTGTTCCAGCCGGCGCCGATCCCGAGGATCGCCCGCCCGCCGGAGAGCGCCTGCGCGGTGGCGACCATCTTCGCGGTGTGCGCGGGGTTGCGGAAGCTGTTGCAGAGGACCTCGTGGCCGGCCTTCTTGTCCGGATAGCGCGCGAGCGCCCACGTGAGCAGCGTCCAGCCCTCGGCCACCTTGTGACCGTCGTACTGGACGTGATCCGGCAGCCACAGCGAGTCGAACGGCCCCACCGTCCGGTCGAAGTAGGGAAACGTCGCCTCGACGAGACGCGACCAGACGTTGAGGCCGACGGGGACCGTCACTTGCCCGCGGCGACCTTCTTCAGCTCCTCGCGAAACTCCGCGAGGATCTTCGCGGCGTCCACGCCCTTGGCCCTGGCCTTCGCGATCCAGTCCTCGATGATCGGCGCGGAGCGCTTCCGGACCTCGGCGACGAGCTCGGGATCCGCGTTGACGATCTTCACGCCGGACTTCTTCAGCGCCTCCATGCCTTTGGCGTCGGCGTCGTCCCAGGACTTGCCGGCCAGCCGCGCGATGTGCTCGCCCGAGATCTTCTCGATCGCCTCCTGGTCCTGCCTGGGGAGCTTGTTCCACTTGTCCTCGTTCATGAAGAAGCCGAACGACGAGGCGTACATGCCGCCCGGGAACAGCGTCGCCTGCTCGAGCACGGTGTC
This sequence comes from Candidatus Rokuibacteriota bacterium, assembly GCA_003220225.1. Classification (GTDB taxonomy): domain Bacteria; phylum Methylomirabilota; class Methylomirabilia; order Rokubacteriales; family CSP1-6; genus AR12. Next base: position 10,393 of record QHRU01000079.1, on the reverse strand, counting down.
GAGCTTGAAGGAGATGATCGACTCCAGCGGGAAGAACACGCCATCGGCGACGCCGCTCGACAGCAGCTCGTACGACTCCGGGGCCGGCTTCACGAACGCCGAGGCGCCCAGCGCCTTGGCCACCTGCTCGGCCACGCCGCCGCCCGTGCGGATCTTGAGGCCCTGCACGTCGGCGATGGACCGCACCGGCCTCTTCGTGAACATCTGCCCGGGGCCGTGCGTGAACACGCCGAGCAGCTTCACGCCCTTGTACTCACCGACCTTGTGGAAGTGCTTCCAGTAGATGCGCGAGTACGCGACGGAGTTGACGAGCGAGGTGTCGCCACTGCCCGGCAGCTCCGCCATGAGCGGCAGGATGTGGCGCGCCGGCGTGTAGGACGCGGTGACGTAGGAGAGATCGACGAGCCCGTCGCGCACGGCGTCGAAGGTGCCGGGCGGCGCGGAGGGGTGCTTCGGGAGCATCGTGAATTTCACGCGGCCGTTGGTGGCCTTCTCGACCTCGTTGGCCCACCCCACCAGCACGTTGGCGGTGAGATGGTGCTGCGGCGACACCCAGGAGGACATCGTGAGCGTGGTGGTCTGCGCCAGCGCGGACGGGACGGCGGCGAGGCCGCCCAGCAGCGCGGCGAGCACGAGCGCGATCGGCTTCGACATGACCTCTCCTCCACTGGGGGACCGGCGGGTCCGCCGGTAGTGTAACAGCGTGTGGTACGCTTCCGGGCCACCATGCCCGACAACGTGATCCGCGTCGGCGACGTCGAGATCCTGGCGCTCTCCGACGGCTCGCTCGAGTTCGACCTCTGCAACTTCTTCCCGACGATCCCCGAGGACGAGTGGCAGCCGTACGGCGCCCACCTGACCGAGGCGCACAAGGTCCGCTTCAACCTCGGCTCCTACCTGATCCGCGCCGACGGGCGCACGATCCTCGTGGACACGGGGCTCGGCCCACGGCCCAAGGACACGCCCGACGTGCCGTGGGGCGAGCTGCTGCGCGACTTCGCGGCCAACGGCGTGCGCCCGGACGAGGTGGACATGGTCGTGATGACGCATCTGCATCGCGACCACGTCGGCTGGAACCTCACCGACGCCGGCGGCCGCTGGGTGCCGACGTTCCCGAGGGCGCGCTACTGGGTCAGCACGAAGGACTGGGACGCGTGCCACTCGCCCGACGTGCAGCCCACACGCTTTCCCAACGCGCCGACGTGCGTGTGGCCGCTCGCGGACCTCGGGCTCGTCGAGTTCATGCCGGGCGAGTCGAGCCTCACGCGCACACTGACGGCGGTGCCGACGCCCGGCCACACGCCGGGCCACATGTCGATCCTCGTCACCTCGCGCGGCGAGCGCGCGCTGGTGCTGGGCGACGCCGCCCACAGCCCGGTGCAATTGCAGGAGCCGGACTGGGTCTCGCGCGCCGACATGGATCCCGAGCTCACGCGCAAGACGCGGCGCGCGCTGCTGGACCGGCTGGAGCACGAGCGGATCGTGGTGGCGGCCGGACACTTCCAGGCGCCCGGCTTCGGCCGGATCGTGCGCCTGGAGGGCCGGCGGTACTGGCGCGGACTCTAGGAGAAGGTGTATGAGTAGCCCCCGTGGAGGGCCCATGCGTTACGAGATGATCTCCGCCGACTGCCACCTCGACCTCTGCTGGCTGCCCACCGACCTCTTCGTCACGCAGGCGTCGGCCGAGATGCGCGACCGCATGCCGTACGTGGAGGACGGGCCGAAGGGCAAGCGTTGGCTGACGAAGAAAGGGGCGAACCTCGGCCTCGTCAACGGCATGGGCTCCGCGGGACGCGAGTACGTCCCGGGCCGCATCCACCGCGCCGACCGCATGGCGGCCACCGGGCTGTACGAGGACGGCAAGAAGGGCATCCGCCGGCTCAGCGATCCCGATCTGCGGATCAAGGACCAGGACCGCGACGGCGTGCAGGCCGAGGTGCTCTACGGCATCCTCGGCGCCACCGGGCGCATGAACGATCCGGACGCGACGGTCGAGGTCATGCGCATCTACAACGAGTGGCTCGCCGACTTCTGCTCGACGCATCCCGAGCGCTACGCGGGCCTCGCCTCGATCCCGAACAACCCGCTCGAGGCCGCCATCACCGAGATCGAGCGCGTGGCCAAGCGCGGGGCGCTGCGCGGCCTCGACATCGCCAACTCGCCCGATCTGAAGCCGCTGTGGGACCCGTACTGGAATCCGCTCTGGGAGGTCGTCAACGCCTCGGGGCTGCCGCTGCACTTCCACACCGTGGGCGGCTACGTGCCCGACCACATCCGGAAGATCGTGTTCGTCGGCAGCGATCCGTCGCGCGCCGCGCTGCCCGACGCGCCCGCCGTCGAGCTTCCCGTCGCCCGCGCGGCGTTCGCCACCAGCATCACGCAGTTCCAGGTGAACATGGCGAACATCCTGGCCTCCGTGATCTTCTCGGGCGCGCTCGAGCGTTATCGCGGGCTGCGTCTCGTCCTCGGCGAGTCGGGGATCGGCTGGATCCCGTACATCCTCTGGCGCATGGACGCCGAGTGGGAGGATCAGTTCAGGGACCTCTCGCTCACGATGCCGCCCAGCGAGTACTGGAAGCGCCAGTGCTGGGCGACCTACCAGACGGATCCCATCGGCATCAAGCTCCTCGACGAGCTGGGCGCCGACCGCATCATGTGGGGCTCGGACTTTCCGCACCCCGACGGCGTCTGGCCGGATTCGCGCGAGTACGTGCAGCGCGAGATGGGGCACCTCCCCGCCGACGTGCGACGCAAGATCGTCTGCGAGAACGCCGCCCGGCTCTACGGCTTCGAGCTGGGAGGACGCTCGCGATGAAGAAGACCTGGCGGCTGTACACGGGCTCCGATGGCCAGTCGCACGTCGAGCCGATCGACATCGAGAAGAAGGCTGACTGGCTCAAGGGACTTCAGACGACGCAGATCTCGTTCAGTGTCTGGCCCAAGGACCGGTTCCTCGACTGGCACCCGGCGCCGCGGCGGCAGTTCGTCATCATCCTCTCCGGTCAGCTCGAGATCGGCTGCGGCGACGGCAGCAAGCAGGTCTTCGGTCCCGGTGACGCGCGGCTGGTGGAGGACACGACCGGCAAGGGCCACACCACGCGGGTGCTCGGCGGCGAGCCGTGCCTGACCGCGACCGTTCCGCTGGCGCAGCAGTAGTTTCCTCAGGCGGCGCACCCTCAGGGAGGGCCAAGCACGTGGCGAAGATCCTGTTCGCGCCCAAGCAGGACCCGGTGGTCATGGAGATCGCGCGCTCGCTGACGCCGCCGGGCTTCGAGCTGGTGGAGGTGGACTTCGGCACCCCGCAGTTCATCGAGGCCGCGGCCGACGCCGAGTTCTACATGGGCCTGGCGCGCAACATGGGCGGCGAGTTCTTCCGCTCCGCGCCGAAGCTCAAGCTCGTCCAGCTCCTGAGCGCCGGCTACGACCGCGTGGACGTCGAGGCCGCGCGCAAGGCCAAGGTGCCCGTGTCCAACAATGGCGGCGCCAACGCCATCGCCGTGGCCGAGCACACCGTCCTCTTGATGCTCGCGGTCCTCAAGCAGCTCGTGCGCTTTCACCAGGACGTCGTGGCGGGCAAGTGGCGGCCGCCGGCGTCGTCCGAGTCGCCGGTCTACGAGCTGTCGGCCCGGACGGTCGGCATCATCGGGCTCGGCAACATCGGCAAGAAGGTCGCGCGCCGGGCGGCGGCCTTCGACGCGCGCGTGCAGTACCACGACATCCTGCGACTGACCGAGGCGGAGGAGGACGCGCTGGGCGTCCGCTTCGTGCTCCTGAACGAGCTGCTGCGGACGTCGGACATCGTCACGCTGCACGTGCCGTTGAACGACTCCACGCGTGGCATGATCGGCGCGCGCGAGCTGTCGCAGATGAAGTCGGGCGCGATCCTCGTCAACACCTGCCGCGGGCCGGTGGTGGACGAGAACGCGCTCTACGAGGCCCTGAAGGGCAAGCGCCTCGCGGGCGCCGGGCTCGACGTCCTCGTCGAGGAGCCGCCCGCGAAAAACCATCCGCTGTTCACGCTGCCCAACGTCACCCTCACGCCGCACTCGGCGGGGCCGACGTGGGAGAACTGGACGGCGCGCTTTCGCAACGGCTTCGACAACATCGAGCGGGTCGCCGCCGGCCGCAAGCCGCTGTGGGTGATTCCGGAGCTCGCATGAGGGGGCGGCGATGATCACGAAGTTCGCGACCGTCTACGCCGGCCACGTCGACCTGCCCGACATGGGCCAGGACGCCACGCCCGCCAACGAGCGGCGCTTCTCCAACGAGCACCTCGTCAGCGTCTTCGACAAGACCGACGCCGTCGCCCGGTGCATGGACGAGGCGGGCTACCACGCGATCTGGCTCGCCGAGCACCACTTCCAGCACGAGGGCTACGAGGTCATTCCCAATCTCTTGATGCACGCGGTCCACCTCGCCCACGTCACCAGGCGCATCAAGATCGGCTGCGGCTTCAACATCGCGCCCATGTGGCACCCGCTGCGCCTCGCCGAGGACTACGCCGTCGCCGACATCCTGACGAAGGGTCGCGTCATCTTCGGCCTGGGCCGCGGGTATCACTCGCGCGAGGTGGAGACGTTCGGCGCGCCGATCCTGGACCAGGAGGCGAACCGCGAGCTGTTCGAGGAGCAGGTCGAGATCATCTTCAAGGCGTTCAACAACGAGTCCTTCTCGCACAACGGCAAGCACTACACGCTGCCGCCCAACGTTCCGTATCGCGGCTACGAGCTGAAGGAGCTCACGCTCGTCCCGCGCCCGATCCACCGTCCGGTGGAGTGCTGGCAGCCGATCGTCAGCGCCAGCGCGCGCGGGCTGGACTTCATGGTGCGCCACGGCATCAAGGGCATCATCGGCGGCGGCGCCGCCACCATGGCCGAGGGCCCCTTCCACGGGTACCGTGAGGCCGCCGCGCGCGCCGGCAAGCATCTCGAGCTCGGCGAGAACCTCTGCCTCGGCATCTTCATCCACCTCGCCGAGACGCGCGAGAAGGCCATCCGCGAGATCAAGCCGTTCTACGAGGAGCACGTGAAGATGTTCGGGCCGCTCGGCTTCGTGCCCGGCATCACGCCGGCGCAGCTCGAGGCGTCGACGAAGCGCGGCGGCTGGGACGCCGCCGGCGTGCCGACGGTCGAGCACTACATGAAGAACGGCGCGTGGTTCGCCGGCCCGCCCGAGGAGCTGACCGCGTACCTGAAGGACATCGAGTCGCGGTACCCGGGGCTCGAGTACGTGAACGTCAGCATCAGCATGGGCACGCCGAAGGCCATCATGCTCGAGCAGCTCCGCGCGTTCGCGAAGGAGGTCATGCCGAAGTTCACGGCCCGCGGTTAGATCGTCGTCTGGATGTCGGCGTTCCGGAGATGCTCCTGCACCGCGCGGAGGTTTCCGCCGGAGCGCTCGAGCAGCTCGACGCCGCACGCATGACGAAACGCATGCGGGTGGATGGTGTCCACGCCGACGCGCCTGCCGAGATCCTCGATGATCTTCCAGACGCGTTGACCCGACATGCGCCGGGATGACCGCACGAGGCCCCATCGAGTAGTTCACCCCGGTCAATTTTTTCTGATTCGAGGACTTCGTCGCTCCGCATAGCCGATCCTATCAATGTGGATCTCACCCTCAGGTCCCCCATTTGCGGGGCGCCTTCCCCTCCGTTCTCGGGGCAAAATTCCCCCCTCCGGGGGTAGGCGACCGCTCGCAATCGTGTTTTCTTTTTTTCAGGCACACGGACGTCACGACCTCGTGGTCTCCCGCTCCCCGGAGACGGCCCTGACGCTATGGGGCGAAGCCTGGCGCAAGGAGCCCGCCGGCGCCTCCTGATCGACGCGACGTCGGCGCTGATGCGTTCCTCCTCCCAATGATCGTGACGCCCGTGCTCACCTCCCCCATCAGGGATCTCGTCCCGACGTTCGCGACATAGCTTCAAGGGGCGGTTCGTCGGCCCCCGTCGCCCCTGTAACCCCGTGGCACAGCGGAGCACTACGATGCCAACGCTACCCGGAATCGAACGCCCCCGTCAGCATCAGCGCCGTGTCAGTCCATGGTGGCTGCTGACAGCCGCACTTTGGCTCGCGACGCCGGTCTGGGCTCAGGAGCCCTGGACCTGGGCGCCGATTGCAGACCTGAACCAGCCCCGCGCGGAGCACACCGCGACACTCCTCGCGAACGGCACCGTGCTGATCGCCGGCGGCCGGGACGCCGCCGGCCAGCCGCTGGCCTCGGCCGAGATCTACGACCCCGCCACGGGGGGTTACACGCTGCTCGCCTCGCCGTTGCCGGCGCCGGTCTGGGGCCACACAGCGAACCGGCTCAGTGACGGCACGGTGCTGATCGCGGGCGGCACCGGCGATGGCGGGCTCCCCGTCGCCGCCGCCCAGCTGTTCGATCCCGCCACCGGCGCATTCACCGCCCTCGACCCCCTGAGCACGCCCCGCGCCCGCCACACCGCCACGCTGCTCCGCGACGGGCGCGTCGTCCTGGTGGGTGGAACGGACGGTGTCGAGCCGCTGGCGTCCCTCGAAGTCTACGACCCGACCACGCGAACCTTCTCGCTTGCGCCGAGCGCGCTCGTGGTGCCGCGCCAGGACCACACCGCAACGCTCCTGCCGGACCGGCGGGTCCTCGTCGCGGGCGGCTCGAATGGCTCGGGCGCCCTCGATTCCGCGGAACTCTACGACCCGACGGCTGGCACCGTCAGCCCGGCGGGACCGCTCAGCGTCCCGCGCACGCTGGCCAGCGCCGCGCTCTTGCTCGACGGCACCGCGCTCGTCGCCGGCGGCCAGACGACGACGAGCGAGGACCTTGACTCAGCCGAGGTCTACGACGCCGCCACGAACGCCTTCACGCCGCTCCCCGCGCCGATGGGAACGGCGCGGAGCGGTCATCTCGGCGTGCAGCTTCTCGACAACGGCAAGGTGCTGGTTTCCGGCGGCACGAGCGGCGGCCAGCTCGTGCCGAGCGCCGAGGTCTACGACCCGGTCACGGGCGCGTTCCAGCCCGTCGACTCGCCCGTCACCGCGCGGCGGCTCTTCGGCGCCAACTTCTTCCAGCTGCCCTATACCGGCATTCTGCTCGCCACCGGCGGCCTCGACAGCGCAGAGACTCCGCTCGCTTCTTCGGAGGTCTTCTTCTACCCCACCCTGCGCAGCGACAAGGCCGACTATGCGCCCGGCGAGATCGTCACGCTCATGGGCGAGGGGTGGCGGCCGAACGAGACCATCGCCATCAACATCCACGAATCCAGCGGCGATCCCGACACGAACCTCACCGCGACGGCGGACGCCTCTGGTGCCTTCACCAACAGCGAATTTCAGATCAATCCCGACCGCTCCGATATCGGCGTCCGGTTCCTCGCCACCGCGACCGGCCAGGCGTCCGGGTGGACAGCGCAGGCGAGATTCACGGACAACCCCAAGAGAATCACCGGCAAAGATCATGAAGGCCAGAAAAAGGTCGGCGGTGTTCCCGATGGCTACACCAATGGGAACGTCACGCAGTACACCGAGGGCGACACGATCAATTTCCGATTCACGCTGGAGGCCACGCACGGGCCATCGAGCGGCAAGCTCGAGGTACGTTTCACCGGGGATGATGGCACCTGCCTTTTCTTCGCCAAAGCCTTTACGTTGGGGACCGTCGAGGCGATATCAGGCTCGCAGCCCACGGTGAGTGTAGACAGCGGTCCCACCGCCACCGACTTTGGCACGTCCAGTGGGGAGTGGGTGGTCGTCCTCGACATCAACTTCGCTGGCACGTTCGGTCACGACGATCCCGACGCCATTGCCCGCGTCAACTACACGCTGACCCTCTCCGACCAGGCCGGTGACTGCAACGGCTCGTCGCAGCACAGCCGGCTCAATGAAGCCGGTGGCGACGTGAAGCAGACCGGAGCGCAGAACGTGCCGGTGCCGGCCAACCAGATCATCGAGTTGCCCCGGATCACGGTCATCAAGAACATCGACCGCGACGGCAACGGAAGCTTCGCGTCTACGGCCGCCGCCGGCGAGTTTTGCTTCAGCCTCGACGGCGGCTCCTGCGTTGCGACGGACAGCTCGGGGACGGTCGTGTTCACGAAGGTGTCGGACGGGCAGCACACCATCACCGAGACCCAGCTCGTTTTCACTCAGGGGACCTACACGTTCGACTCCGGGTCCGGGACGAATTGCACGTTCAGTGGCAGCACGGCCACGGCCACTGTGGCCTCGGGCACCACCGCCACCGACGCCACCTGCATCTTCAACAACAAGAAGACGGCGGAACAGGCCAAGCCGGTGCTGAAAACGCAAGCGACGGCGGCCGGCGTCGTGGGCTTGCCTATCAGTGACACCGCCCTCCTCTCGGGCGGCTCCGGCACCCTGGGCGGCACGGTGACCTTCACGGCCTTCGGGCCGAACGACTCGAGCTGCAGCGGCTCGGCAGCCTTCACCTCGAGCGCCATCGCCGTGACTCCCACCATCCCCGGCTCCGGCACCGCGACCGCCAACTTTACCCCCGGCACCGCCGGCACCTATCGCTGGATCGCCAGCTACACCGGCGACACGAACAACGCCGGGACATCGACGAACTGCAACGATGGGAACGAGACGAGTGAAGTCGCCGGGCCACCGCCACCCTCCCCGGAGCCCTCCCCGGACCCGACCCTCACCACGGTGAGCTGCAACCCGCCGACGGTTCAGGTCAACCAGCCGACTACCTGCACGGCGACGGTGGGCAGCGTCATCGTCGGCGCTCCAATAACGACCCCAACCGGCGCCGTGAGCTTCTTCGCCGACACCTCGAGCACCGCGTTCGCGAGCTGTACGCTCCAGGCCACCGCCACCACCGGCGTGGCGAGGTGCTCGGTCGGCTACCGGACCCCGACAGTTGGCGTGCACAACATAACAACCAGCTACCCGGGTGACAGCACTCACGTGGGCTCGACCGTCGACACCCCCTTCCCGGTGACGGTCGTGCCCGCGGTGCCGCGCCTAGGTCTATAGAGGGACCGCGATGCCTAGCCCACGTTCCCTTCTCTCCGGTTTCCTTCCGCGCACGTGGTGCCTGCTGGCGCTCGCGCTCGGCATCGCGTCGCCGGCCTCGGCTCAGGCGCCCGGGACCTGGGCGCCGATGGCTGACCTGAACCAGCCCCGCGCGGAGCACACCGCGACACTGCTCGCAAACGGCACCGTGCTGGTCGCCGGCGGCCGGGACGCCGCCGGCCAGCCGCTGGCCTCGGCCGAGATCTACGACCCCGCCACGGGGGCGTACACGCTGCTCGCGTCGCCGCTGCCGGCGCCGGTCTGGGGTCACACGGCCACCCGGCTCGACGACGGCACCGTCTTGATCGCGGGCGGGCAACGTGGAGTCCGCTATCGCCGCGCGGCCCAGCTGTTCGATCCCGCCAGCGACACATTCGCCGCCCTCACCCCCATGAGCACGCCCCGCGGCCGACACACCGCCACGCTGCTGCGCGACGGGCGCGTCCTGCTGGTTGGTGGAACGGACGGTGTGGAGCCGCTGGCGTCCCTGGAAATCTACGACCCGACCACGCGAACGTTCTCGCCGGCGCCGAGCGCGCTCGCGGTCGCGCGCCAAGACCATACGGCCACGCTCCTTCCGGACGGGCGGGTCCTCGTGGCGGGCGGCTCAGATTTCTCTGGCGCCCTCGAGTCCGCCGAACTCTACGACCCGACGGCCGGCACCGTCAGCCCGGCGGCGCCGCTCAACGTCCCGCGCACGCTGGCGAGCGCCGCGCTCTTGCTGGACGGCACCGTGCTCGTGGCCGGCGGCCAGACGACGACGAGCGAGGACCTGGACTCCGCCGAAATCTACGACGCCGCCACGAATGCTTTCGCGCGGCTAGCCGCGCCGATGGGGACCACGCGGAGCGGTCATCTGGGCGTGCAGCTCCTCCACAACGGCAAGGTGCTGATTTCCGGCGGCACGAGCGGCGGGCAGCTGGTGCCGAGCGCCGAGGTCTACGACCCGGTCACGGGCGCGTTCCAGCCCGTCGACTCGCCCGGCACCGCGCGGCGGCTCTTCGGCGCCAACTTCTTCGAGCTGCCCTATACCGGCATCCTGCTCGCCACCGGCGGCCTCGACAGCGCGGAGACCCCGCTCGCGTCCTCGGAGGTCTTCTTCTACCCCACGCTGCACAGTGACAAGCCCGACTACGCGCCCGGCGAGACGGTCACGCTCATGGGGGAGGGATGGCTGCCGAACGAGCAGGTCACCATTAATATCCGCGAGTCGAGCGGCGATCCGGACACGAACCTCACCGCGACGGCGGATGCCTCTGGGGCCTTTACCAACAGCGAATTTCAGACCAATCCCGACCGCTCGGATGTCGGCGTCCGGTTCCTCGCGACCGCGACCGGCCAGGCGTCCAACTGGACGGCGCAGACGACGTTCACGG
>QHRU01000085.1 GCA_003220225.1 Candidatus Rokuibacteriota bacterium | reverse complement strand
CTCGCCAATCCCGTGATGATCAACGCCTACCAGTCCGGCATTCCCGGCAACGGCAAGCCTTTCCCCGACGGCTCCAAGATGGCGAAGATCCATTGGAACCCGACAAAGAACGAGACGTTCCCCGGTACGACGGTGCCGGCAAGCCTGCATGACGTCGACTTCATGGTGAAGGATAGCAAGAGGTTCGCGGACAGCGGCGGATGGGGATGGGCCGTGTTCAAGTATGACGCCGCGTCCGATACGTTCCCGCCCGGCACCCTGGCTGACGAGCCGCCGCAGGGGAACGACGCCAAGTGCGGGCTCGCGTGCCACACGATCGTGAAGACAAGAGATTACGTTTTCACGGACTACGGGAAGCGGTGAACGGGAACAGCCCAAAACCCGTTCTCGAGCGGCACGGTCTCGGCGTCCCCGGACGCGAGGTCGTCTAGGTGCGCGTCGATTTCGATCCCGGAACGGCGTTCGGCAAGCACACGCCCACGTGGATTCGATCGTTGGAGAGGTGCGATTCCTGAAGTCTTACATGACTATCCTCCACTGTCTTGAAAATGAAATATATCTAGAACTTCTAGTGTCCTGTCCCTGAAGAAAGTGGAACAAGTCGCATGACTCGCCCGTTTGTTCTACAAGGAGGGCGGGCATGCGAACAGGTCGACCGAAGGCTCCTCTGGTGCTGACGGATGTCGAGCGCGCAACGTTGACCTCGTTGGCGAACCGGGCGCGGACGCGTCCGCACTTGGCGCGGCGCGCTCGCATCGTGCTGTTGTGTGGCGACGGCTTGGCGAGCACGGTGGTGGCGCGAAAGCTCCACGTGAGGGATCAGACGGTCGGAAAGTGGCGCGGGCGGTTTGTGCGCGACCGTCTCGACGGGCTCTACGATGAGCCGCGCCCCGGGGCGCCGCGGACGATTGCCGACGCGGACGTCGAGCGGGTGCTGACCCGAGCGCTGGAGACGACGCCAGGCGGCCAAACGCACTGGAGCATGCGCGGGATGGCGCAGGCCACCGGGCTGAGCCGCATGACGATCAGTCGCATCTGGCATGCCTTCGGGTTGCAGCCGCATCGCAGCGAGACGTTCAAGCTGTCGCCCGACCCGCTCCTGATCGAAAAGGTGCGCGACGTGGTGGGGCTGTACATGAATCCGCCCGAGCATGCGGTCGTGCTGTGCGTGGACGAGAAGGCGCAGATCCAAGCGCTCGACCGGACGCAACCGCTGCTGCCGATGCGACCGGGCCAGGTCGAGCGTCGGACCCACGATTACACACGCCACGGCACGACCTCGCTGTTTGCGGCGCTCGATCTCAAGACCAGCAAGATCCTCGGTCAACTCCACCGGCGCCATCGCTCCCTCGAATTCCGGAAGTTCCTCGATACGATCGACGCCGCCGTTCCCGCCGCGCTCGCGATCCATCTCATCATGGATAACTACGGCACGCACAAGACCGCGCTCATCCAGCGCTGGATGGCCAAGCGCTCGCGGTTTCACGTGCACTTCACCCCGACGTACGGCTCGTGGCTGAACCTGGTGGAGCGCTGGTTCGCCGAACTGACGAACAAGCAAGTCCGCCGCGGTGTGCATCGCAGCGTCGCCGAGCTTGAGGCCGCCATCCGCGCGTTCATCGACGCTCATAACGCCGATCCCAAACCGTTCGTCTGGACCAAGACTGCCGACCAGATCCTCGCGAGCATCGCGCGTTTTGCTCAGCGGACCATTGATGATCACCCGGCTGAGCTTATGGCGCGAACCACTGGGACAGGACACTAGGATGAGAACATGAAAAAGTCGGGCGCGAGCCAAGGCCAGTCGGCATCGGAGCTCATCTCGAAAAGAATCGCCAAACTCGCGGACTGGCGCGGGGAAACCCTCAGCAGAATGCGCAAGCTCATCAAGGAAGCAGACCCGGACGTCGTCGAGGAGTGGAAGTGGATGGGCACTCCGATTTGGTCGCACGACGGCATCATCTGCACTGGCGAATCCTACAAGAATGTCGTGAAGCTTACCTTCTCCAAGGGCGCGTCTCTGAAGGATCCGGCCCGTCTCTTCAACTCGAGTCTCGACGGAAACGCACGCCGCGCGATCGACATCCACGAAGGAGAAGAAGTTGACGAGTCCGCCTTCAAGGCGCTCGTTCGCCAAGCGGTCGCCCTCAACAGTTCTGGCAAGTCGAAACCTTCGAAGAAAGCGAAGTCCTAAGGGATTCCGCCCCCTGAACAGGTCCGACATCGGGGTGGCGGAGGTGTCGTTCCGCCCGAGCGTACCCAGGTTGAAGATGGCCTCGACAGTCGCAGGGAGCGAATAGTGGGAATACTGGACCCAGCGCGTCGCGTCCGCCGCGGAATTTGACGTAATCTGCGGTTGCCAGACGTCGAAAGGTCGTTCATGCGCCTTATCCCCGGTCAGGCGAGGTGTATGCGAGGATGAGGTTGGACACGCTGCCGTCGATGAAAGAGGCGGCGGCGCTCGACAGGTCGCTAGGCTTCAAGCCCATCGCGCCGTACAACGCGAACCCGGTGGCAGGGACGTTGTTCTTCGAGCTGGTGCTCTGACTGCGAAAGGCATGGCAAGGTTGCGCGGCGCAACTTTGCTCGGCCCGCTCGACTCGTTGGCTTGCGACTGGCAGCCCTGAAGGCGTGGCGAGACCTGGTTCGCAGAGTATGACTTGGCGGGAATATAAACGCTCGGTATATGTCTATCGTGGAACTGTGCGCCAGAGCTGGAGCCCGCTGAGCCCGCTGAGCCCGCTGACTTCGGACCGATTCCTGGGTGAAGTCTGGGTGGCGCCCTCCCGCATCGTGGTTGGTCGATCAGACCGAGGGTCGCGCCTCCTCTCTTTAGGAGTGAAGCTGTCAGTGCTCCCGCTCCTTGTAAGGAGACATCCGTTCTCGTCGCGAAATCTCGTTAAACTGTGCGAGCAGCGGTTTGCCCGGCGACCCGTTCGGCGATCGGTGTCGTCATCTCTGACGTCCTAGAGGAGGGACGACACCGAGCTGCTGCATCAGGTCGAGCAGCGTGGCGACACCCCAGTGCTCAGTGATCTTGCCGTCGACGACCCGCATGGCGTCGACGGTATAGAAACTGACCTTCTTCCCTGTGGCTGGAATACCGAGGAACTCCCCCTGGTGGGTGCCGTGATAGGTCTTGTAGGTGGTCACGAGGTTGCCAGCCGCCGCCTGCCAGTGGATCTCGGGATGGAAGTCGGGGAACGCGCCACGCAGGCGCTTATACAGCACCCGCACCCCGTCTTTATCGGGTGTCGTGCCAGGCTGCGGCGTGTGGTCGACAAAATCATCGGCGAATAGTTCCTCGAACAGGCGCCAGTTGCCTTTGCCCTGCACTTCCTCGGTGTTGCGGCGAACTACGGCGATCGCCGCGTCGCCCACTGATGAGTTGCTCATTCCCGTGTCTCCTTTGACCTCAGCGCACCAACGATTCCGCGGCACGTGTTCGCAACGCCCATCCGTACGGTATCAGCGCTGACGCGCGTGCAACCCGGATGGCAGCAGCTCGGGTTGGATGCTCTGTACGGCCCGATCTACCATCGACTTCTCGCCCCGTATGACAACGCGGCGCTGTCCGACGCCTATATCGAGACGCTCGTCGAGACGGTTTTGCGGGTCTGGAGCGGCAGCCGAAAACCCGCCGGTCACAAGTCCAAACCGCAGCACGCAGGTCACCGCGATGAAGTAGGACGTTCTCGCGTGATGTGCCACGAGTCCAAGTCGCTACAGCAGGCCGCGTGCTTCTGTGTCCCGGGAATGCGTTCGACTGCCCGATGTTGATCCCTGGCTTGAGGTCATATTCGTGAACGCTAATGATGCGACCCACGCGCGAATCTCTCCGATTACTTCCTGTAAGATTGCGACAGCTATATTGCCGCCGGTTATCTTTGCAGTGTGCGGTTGAAGAATTTGAGAGCGTCGACGCTGACCCTTCTGTGCACTTCCTCTCTATCGATCTCGTCAGGGTCAGCGCAGAGCGAGCGCGCAACGACTTTACCCCAGAGGTTGCATCTGGCGAGGAACGTGTAGTGCGTGACGTTGGGGATGATCTCGATCTCAGCGTTCGGAATTGCGGACGCTATCGGCCTCGCGTTGACGTCGGGAAACGCCTGGTCATCTTTCGAGCCGACGATGATGCGGACCGGAACCTTGACTTCAGCCAGACTGGCCTTTGTCATGACAGGCCCGAGCACCGGGGCAATCGCGAATGCTGCCCTGATTCGTGCATCGCGGAATGACTCGTGCGAGTGGCTAACCGCCTCCTTGACACGATCATCGTGATCGAGAAGTCGCTGGACGTCTGCCATAGAGAAGGAAGCTTCCGGGGGGCAAGTTGCAGTTTGGCTCTACTGGCTGGCTGGCACAAAAGCTCTTCCACTGCTGATGCGCAAGCCTGGCGCCAACCGTTGCCAACGCGGTATACCCACCCAGCGAGAACCCTCCGACTCCGATTCGAGATGGGTCTATGTGAGCACCAAACTGTGGGTCGGCCAACAACTTGTCGATGAGGACCGAAATATCCCTCGCCCGTTCCCACCACAGCATGAACCCTTGAAGCTGGTATGAAGGTTCGGCCGCGGTGTTGCCGTGGTGATTTACAGCAGCAACGATATAGCCATTTGACGCGAACGTCTCCGCAAGCCAGGCCATTCCTGCCGCTCCACCGCCGGTTCCGTGCGATAGGACAACGATCAAGGCACGTTTGGTGGTCGCGGCGGACAGCGGTGCCTTTTGTGCGTTCCACCCGGCGTTGAAGATGCCGACCCGCCATTCAGATTCGCGGCTTCCCAACGCTGCGGGATACCAGACCGCCGTGGCCAATGGGCGGTCCTGAGGCCTAGTCCAACTGCGGCGCGCAGTGTCTTCATACGCGGCAAAGGAGAGGCCAACAGGGTTCACTCTCTTAGGTGGCTCGGCGCACGCGACCGTGAAAACGGATAGTGCAGCAGCAACAATGGCTCTGGCAGGTAGCATCGTGTTGATACGATTGAGGAGAATGAGTTGCGCTCTAACAGTCACGGTGAGCGGCGCGCGAAGTGCGCCCCTCCACTGTGAAGCTAGGCGCCCAGTCTTGAAACGATCCACGCGCTCGCTGCCCGCCATCCCGGGCGCCCGGCAATCAGAATCATTGCTGCTCCTCCTCTGAGCGGCCCGACGTGCTCTAGCGGCCCGACGTGCCGTGCTGCCGAGAACGAACCCTGCGGATGTTACGCGATTGTGGTGGTGGCCTACTAAATTTCTGTCTCTCGCGTCGTAGAGCCGCCTGAGTAGACGCCACACGCAAACGATTCCTGGGTGAAGTCTGGGTAAACGAAAGGGGTTAGCGGCTCTTGCGTCCGCTAACCCCTCGTCGTCCATGGTTGCGGGGGCTGGATTTGAACCAGCGACCTTTGGGTTATGAGGGTAATTTCGGCAGAGACTCACCACCACTCAGCACTGCCAAATACCCGTCATCCCGAGCAGACGCGGACACCCCTTTGGCGCTGATTCGCGGTGGATCGCGAACAAAACACGGACAGAACGCGGACACCATTGCTGCCAGATCGAGCTGATGATGCACCCGGGTGGATTCGTCTGCTCCGCGACCGCATGACGCAGTCCGCTGCGCCTGGTGCCATTTTCGTCACGGGCTGCGAGGAGCCGCGCTCGTTCCGCGGCATTGTCCCAACCTCCTTCCATCACCCCCACGAACCCGAGCGAGGCCCAAGCGCACGAATCGTCGCCAATGACCATCGCGCATTCAGGCGCTTCGCGCTCGTCCGACGTACTTCGCGAGCAGGTTGTTGATCAACGACTGGTAGCCCAACCCTCGCCGCTTGGCCTCCCGCCGCACGGCATCGAGCACCTGGGGATCGATCCGAATGGCGATCAGTCGCCTGGCCTCAGCGCCCAAGGGGGGCCGTCCCACGCGTCGCATCGCTCGGCGTTGCGCGGGGGACACCGCTGGGATGTCGGAGAAGTCAATCCCGCGACGCCGCCGCATCGGCCGCCCGCTCTTTGCGGCTCGCCCGGCGCGCGCTGATGATGCGGATCCTTTCACCATGGTCTCGCCTCCTCACGGTATACGCCACGATGAGCACGCGGCCCGTCGCCGCGCGGCCCAGTCGCAGGAATCGTGACTCCTCGTCGGAGTGACGCAAGTCTGGGCCGTCCAGGGCATCCGGATCGCCGAACACGGTAGAGGCGCAACTCAATCATGTCATCGTCGGGCTCGTCGTCATCGCCGACGCGAAGCGGGCATGGCAGCAAGAGCGCGAGCGAGAGGAGACGGCTCGCCGAGAGGTCGAGCGCCGGCGGGCTCTCGCCGAGCAAGCCCGGCGCGAAGAGGAAGAGCGCCGGCGCGTCCTGGAGCGTCAGGCAGACTCGTGGGCCAAGAGCCAGCGCCTCCGGGCCTTCCTCGATGAGGTCAAGCGACGTCGAATTCGAAAGGGGTGTCGGTCGCAGCGGACAGCGAGCTCGGCGCCTGGATCGCGTGGGCGCGCCAGCACGCCGACCGCCTTGATCCATTGAAAGCTGAGGCAGATATCGATGAGCCTGGAACTGAGACCGCCCTGATTTGACTATGTTCCATTTCCTGGAACATGGCCAATCTTGGAACATAGGTCGGTTCGCCGAAGGCCTTGCGGCGAGGGCCAGCCTATCCCCTGCTTGCCGCGCCGAGAAACGCCTCCTGTTCGACCCAACAGTCGTACGCCAGAAGAGCACGGAGCGTGTCAGCCAGCAGCGCCGCCTGTCCTTCGCCAAAACCCGGTCCGGTGGGCAAGTGGTTGATCTGTCGACTCACATCCAGCCACAATCTCAGCGCGATGATGACTCTCCACTTCACCTGCTTCGGCTCCTCCCCTTTCTCTTCGGCGGCCATCGCCAGCTCGCCCTCGAGAACCTGGCCTTACGTCAGCAGCTCGCCGTCTACAAGCTAACCCGGCTCAGTACGCGGAGCGGCCGCGGAGCGAGGACCAGGAGATGCAGACGCCGCCCGAGATCCGGCGGCTCCTCGACGCCTCGGACGAGCCGGTGCGCACCCTGCTGCTGTGCGCCGTGCTGACGGGGATGCGCCGTCCGCCGAGCGCTCTGGCGGGGGAAGTTCGTCACACCGAAGTCCCGGCGCTCGCGTCGGACGATCGACCTAGCGCCGACGCTGCGAGTGGCGTTGGCCAAGCTCTCGAGCCGCTTCCAGGGCGGGCTCGTCTTCTGCAGCCCCGATGGCGAGCCGATCAATCCCGACACCTTCGCTCAGCGGGATTGGCCCCGCCCTCTCTGCCAATATGAGTGAGACAGTGACCCCCTGGAAGTTTAGAGTCGAGGGCGAGGCAGGATCGGAGAGCGATGAGCGCACTGGAGCAGGCCTTGGATGGCCCGGCGATCGAGGTGGTGGCAAAGGCGACGCGGCGACGATTCACGGTGGAGTACAAGCGGAAGATCGTCCGGGAGGCCGATGGCTGTAAGACCCCGGGCGCGGTCGGGGCGTTGCTGCGGCGGGAGGGGCTGTACTCGTCCCACCTGACGACGTGGCGCGCGGCGCGGGAGCGGGGCGAACTGGCTGGGGCGCCGAAGAAGCGTGGGCCCGCGCGGCGGGTCGTCGATCCGCGCGACAAGAAGCTGGCCGAGCAAGCGCGAGAGATCAGCCGGTGGCAGAAGCGCGCCGAGCGAGCTGAGGCGCTGGTCGAACTGCAAAAACAAGTGGCGGCGTTGCTGGGAACGCCGCTGGCCACCGCGACCTCGTGATGGCGACGGTCACCCAGATCGGACCGCGGCTGGGCATCGCCCCCACGTGCGCGGCGCTCGGGCTGCCGCGCGCGACCTACTATCGTCGGCGCCGGCCCCCGCGGGCCGCGCCGCCGCGGCGTCCCTCGCCCCGGGCGCTCGGCTCGGGCGAGCGCGCCGCGGTCCTCGCCCTGCTGCATGAGCCACGCTTCGTGGATCACGCGCCGGCGGAGGTCTATGCCTCGCTGCTCGACGCCGGCCAGTATCTCTGTTCCGAACGCATGATGTATCGCCTCTTGGCCGAGCACGCGGAGGTGCGGGAGCGGCGCGATCAGCTCCGCCATGCCGTCTACGCGGCCCCGGAGTTGCTGGCCCGCCGCCCCAACGAGCTGTGGAGTTGGGACATCACCAAGTTGCTCGGGCCGGCGAAGTGGACCTACTTCTACCTGTACGTGATGCTCGACGTCTTCAGCCGCTACGTGGTCGGCTGGATGGTAGCCCATCGCGAGAGCGCCACGCTGGCCGAGCAGTTCATCCACGAGGCGTGCGCCCGACAAGGCATCGGGCGCGCGCAGCTCACGATTCACGCCGACCGCGGCCAGGCCATGATCTCGAAGTCCGTGGCGTTCCTGCTGGCCGATCTTGGCGTGACCAAGACGCATTCGCGGCCCCACGTGTCCAACGACAACCCGTTCTCGGAGGCGCAGTTCAAGACGCTGAAGTACCGGCCGGCGTTCCCGGAACGGTTCGGCTCGATCCACGACGCGCGGGCCCACGGGCACGTCTTCTTCCCCTGGTACAACACCGAACATCACCACAGCGGCCTCGGGCTGCTCACGCCCCACGACGTGCACTTCGGCTTGGCCGCCCAGCGCGTGGCCGAGCGCGCCGCGGTGCTCACCGCGGCGTATGCGGCGCATCCTGAGCGGTTCCCCGCGGGCCGTCCTATGCCGGCCGCGGCACCCACCGAGGTCTGGATCAATCCCCCCAAGCCTCGCGCGCTCGAGGAGGTGGCGCTCACTCACTAAACTCGAGAACTGACTGTCTCATTCCTATTGACAGGCTCCGCCGGGCGCTCCGGCGGTCACAGCTTCGTCGGATCCGGTTTCACGACCTGCGCCACACTATGCGAGCCTCTTGATCGCTCAGGGGCTCACCCGAAGTACATCCAGGCGCAGCTCGGTCACGCCTCGATTCAGACCACGCTCGACCGTTACGGACACCTGATGCCCGACGCTCACGCGGCTGAAGCACGGAAGCTCGACCGGCTGGTGTTCGGTGAGACCGGCGGCGGCGGCGCAGTTCGCACGACCGCTGACGCGGTGCAGCGGTTGCAAAATGGTTGCAGAAACGAGAAAGGGGTCAGCGGCGGCGACCGCTAACCCCTTGTCCCTGCGTGGTTGCGGGGGCTGGATTTGAACCAGCGACCTTTGGGTTATGAGTACAACATGGCCATGACCGGTAACCCTCTGATCCTGCGGGAAACGCGTTCGACGGCAGGCAGTTCAACGTCTTCTGTTGATACGTCGTTCTTGCCCCTGTTTCGTCCTGTTTCGGGATGTTATGGGATGTTATGGGAGCAAAATGGGAGCAGATAGTGCGCGTTGCGTCAGACACGAGCCAGTGTGAAGAGTTCGTTATCCGGCCGGACGACGATTCATCTACAGTGACTTTCCTCTTGCGGCCTGTCCTTTCAAGAGGAACGTCTTGGGGAACTCACCTTCGCCACAAATCTTGAACGATCCGAAGTCCTTATACCAGGGGCCGTCAGGCGCCTCCGGCTCCGATTCGCGCCACAGTTTGAGCTTATAGAGGTCTTCAGCCGGTATTTGCCGATCCGCGACCCGATCGAACAAGTGTTGCCTGAGACTCGGTGGAAGATTTGTCCACCGAATCTTTGGCATCAATCACCGAATGTCATCCGCGCCAGTTCGTCTTTCAATCGCTGCCGCTCGGCGGCGTCTCGAGATTCTGTAAGTCGATTCACGAGGGAAAAGAAACGTTCCTTCTCGGCTTCTTTAGATTGAAGACCGGCCTCGATCAAATCGACGAGCACGCGGTTGGCGCTCGTCTTTCTCGTCTTGGCAAGCGCGCGCACGCGCCGGGCGACTCCGCTCGGAATGGACACGCTTTGACGAACAGATCTCTCTGTTTCGGCCATATCGCTATACTACACCATTGTGCACCAGCTTGCACCATATCTAAGCTGACGCGTAGACCGCTACTGGTCAAGGCTCCGGCGCTGGGAACCGCGGCGACCTCGTGCCGACCGATGTAGAGCGTCGCCATCAGGCGTTCAAGCCACGGTCCTTTGTCCTCGGGTCAAAACGGCGTGACTGTCCCATCGGGATTGAATCCTACGGCGGCCCAATGCGCGGCACCGAAGCGCTTGGCGAACCACTGAACTATGAAATCCCAACTGATCGACACAATCGCAGTAGTCACATGCCGCGCGTGCAGGAGCCGGAAGGCCTCATCGACACCCGGTGCAAGGTGTGAGTGCACGAGTTGACAGCAAAGCTCGTCCGTTGAGAACTCCATCCACGGAGTGACCCGGTCGCTCATCTCCTCGGAACTCTGGCCTCGCATATTTAGGATTTCCATCTGGTCCGCCCATTCTGGATGACGAAGAGCGGCGCCAATCACGGTAAGCGACTTACGGCCACGGATCAGCGTGCCATCAAGGTCGAAAGCCATAAGGCGAATAGGCATGTCTGCGAGCCTAGCTCGCCCGAGCTCTAGGCGCCACAACGGGGCCAATTTCGGGGCGCAACCATCGGGAACGCCAACGGGGGCCGGCTCGGAGGGCGATTCGAGCCGACGTTCGTGTAAGGGCCCGAAACTATGATCGTGACCCGCTCGAACTGTCGAAGCTGGGCTGAGTCCGATTCGAGGATCTTACCGGACCCGTTTGCGGTGTTCTCCGGATTTTCAGGACACAGAAGAAGCGAAAAATTCGTGTTGTTGAATCCGCTGCCTGGAGGGTCGGCGCGGGATAACGAGGAGATAATATTGTGCATAAGAACACAACGATCTCCTGGCTTGTGTCTGGCGTATCTTTGGCCCTCTTATCTTCTATGGTAATGGCGGCTGCACCCAACACCACGACAGTCCGCCAAGTCATCACCGGTTTATCCCCTTTTCCATGCGCACCAACCTCTAATACTGCTACCAGCCACCCAATATTGAATAGTGAAGTCGAGCCCGATTTGGATGTAGCGCTAAATCCAGCGTCTCCCCTTTCTCCACCCATTGTCGTAGCCGCTTGGCAGCAGGACCGCTATACGCGCGCTGGTGGTGCAAATGATATCTATATGCGTGTTTCAATGGATGGTGGTGCGACGTTTGGTTCCATGATTCCGATGAGAAATGTGTTTTGCTTTGGTGGGCCATTTGAACGTTCCTCCGATCCCCGGGTAACCATTTCTTCCAACGGAATAATATATTTTGTGGGACTGGGCTTTGATCATGCCACTGATCCTAATGCAGTGAGTATCGCTCGATATGATTTGGCGACTCAATCATTCATTGATTTAACAGAATTAAACGCAGTGAAAGGTATTGCCCAGCCTACAGCAACAGACTTTTCCAAAC
>QHRU01000078.1 GCA_003220225.1 Candidatus Rokuibacteriota bacterium | reverse complement strand
TCGCCGAAGCGCTCGGCGCATGGCGAACCGGCCGGCCCTTGTAGAGCGAAGCCGATCGGCCGTCGATTGCGAGCTCGGTTATGCCCCGGCTGTGCGGAGCCAACGGAGACGATGACGGCACTTCTGAGCTGGTGTGACGTACCAGTGGCAGTGGCCACCACGGTGCCGCCCAAGGGCTAGAGATCCACCCTCCTGAAGCCGTAAACGGTTCTAGAACGAGCGAACGCCAGCTGCCCCTGAGGGCCCCACGGATGCAGGAGCGGCGGGTGGCGCCACGACCGCCGTAGCGCGCTGAGGAACGACGATCGCGCGCATGCGGCATGGACGATACTGCTCAGCATCACCAACTACTACGCGCGGCCGCGCCAGCACGGGCAGCGGCGCAATGTCAGGGCCTTCGCAGCCGCAGAGACGTGGTGCGCGCCAGGTCGATGCCGAATACCGCGAAGCCGAAAGAATGCGTTGTGGTGTGCCCGTTCTGTGCCCGCGAGTGCCCGTGATGGACCAATGAGAACCAATGTGGACCAACGACCGACGGCACGCTGACTGGGCGAGGTACAACACTTCGGCATACTTGCGCGTCGGCGCTGGTCGGTCTGAAAATCCTGGTGTCGGCGGTTCGATCCCGTCCCTGCCCACCATTTTTTTAGGTAGTTAGGCTGGCCTGCGGTCCTCGCTCCGGTCGGCTGGCCCGTGTGACTGGCCGTGTTTTTTTGGCCTGTCCGGTCTTCCGGAGCGGGACCACAGTCGTCAGCGGCGACTGTCCGCGGTAGAACGCGGTGAGTCGCTCGGCCCCTTCCCGGAGCATCGTCTCATCGACGATCGCGTATCGCCGGTAGATCGACTTAGTGCGGTGCCCGACCATGGCCATCGCGGTAGACGCGGGACGCCGGCGCGCTCGAGATTGCGGCCGCCGTGCGGCGGAAGTCGTGCGGGATAGACGATCGTTCGACCATCCCGCTCGACGACGCGCGCGAGGCCCGCGCGCCGGCACGCTGTGATCCACGCTCGGCGAAAGGATCGGATCGCTCCTCTCCCGGTGGCAGAGCCACGGCACCACGCGTCGTCCTCATAAGGTCTGGGGTCCTCAGACCAACGACCTCGTGCTGAAGCTGCGGAAGCGCCGCACCAGTAAGTGCGGGTCCAATTTCGCCAGGACGTCTCGGGGACCGTGTTGCATTCAGCATATCCAGCCCTCGCACCCGATTTAACAACGGTAAGTCCGCGTCTAGCAAAGGCCCTGCCAGACGTCTGGACTTCGCGTGGATACGCGCGCGTGAGCCGGACCCATCGCGTCAGCGACGTGACGTATGGTATCGGAGCACAGACAGAAGGAAAGGATAAGTGATGGCGCGATGGCATGGGGTCAGATAGAGCGAGTAAAGATACTCCGGAATCGATCACACTGTCTGCGTCAGAACAGTTGGACTGTCACGCGTAGCGCGAACCGCTCGACACGACGCTTGCCGCCTGTCGAGATGCGGAGAATCGGGCTCGCGCCGCTCGGATCGGCACGGGGTTTGCTGACACGACACGCGAACTAAATTTGTACGGCACTCGCACGCGAAGTAAAATTCTCGACGATGAACGCCATGAGACCGATGACCCGGCTGACGCTCGTGCTGATCGCCATGCTCCTTGTCGTTTCGGAACGTGATCACGTCGTGGCCGCTCCGCGCGCCGACCTGCGCGAACCACCGCTCGCGAGCGGCGTGGCGCGCGACCGTGAGGAGTACACCGAGAAAATCCTCGCGGTCCTCGAGCACCGGGTCGCGGACTCCGCATCGAGGGTGAAGGCGGCGGAGAAACTCGCGACGCTGAACGACCGCCAACTTCGGCTGATGGCCGCCCTCTCGGACCGCGTCGCGCTCGTCGGGAACGGGCCAGCCGACGGGCTCGCCCTCTTCTTGATCACGGCACTGCTCATCCTGTCATGAGCCCTGGCGGGCGTTCCTTCCCCACGCGGCCGGCCCGAGCCGTGCGTACGTGGAGCGTGGTGGCCGCGCGGCGCCTCGCCGGCGTGGCTGCGGGCGCCGTCCGAGTCGTCACCGGGCGCCTCTCGCTCTTCTACCACGTCGCCGTCATCATCCTGGCCGCCGCGATCGCCGCGACCCTTCCCTTCACGTTCGCCTTCCTCGCCCGGCGTCTGCTCGCCTCCTGGTCCGCGATCGAAGACGAGAAGGTCTTCCTCGTCTCGACGGAGCTCGCCGTGGCACTGGTGCTCGTGCTCGTCCTGAGCCGCGCGCGGACGAACTGGCGGAACCGGCGGTTGTCCAAGATCGCGCGGGCGGCGGGGTTGGTGCATCTCGGTGCGGCGAACGGCATTCTGTCCCGGCGGGTGGCTCGGCGGCTGAAGGAGCGACACGCTTTCGCGCGGGACATCATGATCATCGGGTCCACGGGGTTTCGCACACTCGTCGAGCCGAAGGGCGACCTGCGCGCGGTGATCGAGAACTGCCGGAGCGCGAAGATCATGCTGCTTGACCCAGAGAGCCGCGGGGCGATCGAGCGTGTGCGGACGATCGGCGATCCCGAGATCACCTGTGAAAGCCTGCGGACGCAGGTCGAGCAGACGATCGCGTTCCTCCGCGCGCTCCCGGCCGCGCACCAGCGGATCCACCTGAAGCTCTACTCCGAGCCACCGCTCTGGAAGCTGGCCATTCTCGGCGACCACGCCTGGGTGCGGCACTATCCTCCGGCGCTCGACGTCCGCGTCTTGCCCGAGTACGTATTCGTGCACGGCCAGGATCCAGCGGGCCTCTACACGGCCTTCTACCAGTACTTCGTCATGCGCTGGAACGATTCCGCGATTCCCGAATACGACCTGCTGGCGGGCGCACTGGTGTACGCAGGTGGAGCGCGACGGGCGGTCGGCGGAGCCTCATCGAGGTCGTGAGCGCGGCACGCCGACGACGCGCCTCACGCCAGGATGGCGACCTTCCTCAGGAGCGGCAGGTCGTCGAGCGCCCTCCCGACGGCGAGCGCCGCGCAGGTGAGCGGATCCTGGGCTACGCGCACGGGCAGCTGCGTCCGGTTCTGCAACCGTCGATCCAGCCCGCGCAGGAGGGCGCCCCGCGCGTGAGCACCACCCCGTCTCGACGATCTTGTCGCGGGGACGAAAGAGCCGGCCAGCGAGCATCACTCTTCGTCATCGTCAACCTGCTCGCCCGGGTGATGTCCTTCGGTTCAAGGACTGTCAGCTCGGACAACTGCCACGCCATGTGAGGGACCTCATCGCGGCGGAGGCCGAGCAGCTGCGAGACGACTTCGTTAGCCTCCAGGATTTTGCCGCGGAGGTCGGAAACGAACACCGGGTCGGGAGCGGCGGCGACGATTACGTCAGCCGCGAGCGTGCGGCGGGCGTCACCCGCCGCGGAGGCAGTGAAGTCATTGATCGTCCTTGGGGTCGCGGCGGGAGCCGCGACGACCGGTGACGAAGCCGATACCCCCGACGCCCGCGCTGAGCCGAAGTCCCAGCCCCCCGATAATGACGCTGAGAACATATTCGGTGTTCGGGATCCGCGGTCTCCGCTTTGGGGAGGCTGCCGCGCGCTGGCGACGGCCGCGGGTTGCACGGTCGTACAGCCGTCGGCGAGTGGGGTTCGAGAGGGCCTCGTATGCCTCCTGGATCTCGATGAACCGCTTGGCGGTGTCCCGACCCGGCGCGACATCGGGGTGGAATCTTCGGGCCAGTCGCCGGTAGGCCGCCTTGATCGCCTTCTTGTCAGCGTCCTGGCCGACCCCCAGGATCTTGTAGTAATCCCTCACTGTTGCGAGCATGCTCGCAGAGGGCGGGTTGGTGCGGTGCGCCCGCCGACGCCCCGAACCTCAGGTACCCTGCGCCTCCTCACGGGCTTGGCGCCACGGTTGTCGATCGCTTCATTCGCTTTCTCCTTAGCCGCGTCGTAGGTCGTCGAACCCGTCATCGAGATTCATCCTGATGACCGCCTAAAATCATCTTCTCACTGACGCCATAGACTTGCGCGGCCTGCGTCAGTTGAAGGGACGGGCTGGCGTCAATGACTTGGCCCAGGCCTTCATTTCTCGAGCTCATCCAGCAGTTTCCTGAGCCACTCTTCATCCGAGTGCTGGAGGTAGGTTGCGATGGAGGCCGCTGTGATGCACGCCTCGACCGTGATCAGGTCAGGTCGATGCCGACCAGCGAGACCCGGGCCGACGCGTCGATGACGATGCCCTTATCGAGGACCCGGTCAAGCACCTCAATCTCAGCTGCACGGAAAATGCCAAGGGTTTTCCGCCACTCGGTCCGAAATAATTACAAGCGCGTTGACCGTAACATGTGGCTCCGAATTTGTAGAAATTACGCTCGTGGCGCACATTGTCAGCATTACCACCAGCTGGTACGGGCGCCGAAGGCTCGTCTCCGCCAAAACACAAAGTGGCGGAGGAGCCGCTGGCCGCGACCGATGTTTCTTCCCGCCTCGCCAGTCAGGATGGTGCTTCCGCCCCCGCTGCTCCTGCGGCGGGGACAACACAGCGCACACGATCAATCTGCGTTCGCTTCGTGCGCGCCAGCTCGTGTTCTAGCTTCGAACGCTTACCGATCTTCACTTCGAGAGCCCGCTCAACTCCATCGCCGTGGACTGCGCGATGCCTGCGCCGCGGCGAGTGTCGGCCGACGCGTTCATGAGCACGGAGTGACTTCGTCGCAGGCGCCGGCCGGAATGACCAGGTCAGAACCGAAATGTGAATCCCGCGGAGACCCCCCAGTCGGCCGATCCGTTCGACAATCCTCGGGTCACCGCTCCGGTGAACTTCAGCGCCCTCGTGAGCCTGTACTCCGCTCCCACGCGGAGCTCGAGAGGATCCGACTGCCCCGGCGAGATGGCGGTCGAACCGTCGAGGAACGTGAACAGGGACAGAGGTCCGATCGAGTACGCCGGACCGACGCTCCAACCGAAGGAGTCGCGGAAGTTTGTGCCCGGAGGGTCGCCGACGAACGTATATGACAGGGTCACAAATCCGAACAGGCCGTCGATGAGACGCTTGCTCAGATCCACGCCGATCGTCTCGTCGAACTCACCCGTGCCGAGACCGCGGTCACTATCGGCGGTCGGAAACTTGATCTTCACGTAGGGCGCGATCTCGGGGACGAAGTCCCGTTCCTCGAGGACGGTATAGGACACCTTCAAGAGCAGGTCGCCGACGCCGCTCTCGCTGGTGGAGCGCTCCGGCCGCGCGAACTTCCCGCTGCCGCCCTTCTTTCGCACCGCCACGCCGCCGGCGGTGACGACGACGTTCTCCGAAGACTGGTAGATCCACGGCAGCGTGAGGCTGATCCAAAGCTGATCGACGGGCCTCACGCCGAAGGTGACGGGCACGGAGACGATCGTGGTGTCCTTGTTTGTCCCGTAGTCGCCGACCGAGTAGTTGACGGAGGTCGACAACAACCACCGCGGATCGTCTTCGGCCAGCGCCGGCGTGACACCGGTGATGATCAGTACGAGACCGATCAATGCTCCGCGAGTGCTCATGCCGTCTCCCCCATTCGCCGATTGATGAACGGGTCGCTCACAGTGCTGAATCCAGAGTAGAGGGCGCCGGGCGCGAGACGCGAAGAAAAAGCAGCGCGGCGGAGGTCCGCCGCGCTGGGGTGTGGCATTCGCGTCAAATTGGCCCTGAAGCCCAGTGCCCGGTCAGCGGCTGGGTTTTTCCGGCTTGGCCGGCTTCTCCATCTTCTCCATCTTCTCCGGCTTCTCGGCCTTCGCGACCTTGTCCGCCTTGTCGGGCTTCCCCGTCACACGGTCGGTGGCCTTTTCCGCCCGTTTCACGTCGCTCACCACGTGCCCGAGCTTCACGCCCAGCTCATGGGCGATCACGCCCCACCCTTTGCCCTCCTGTCGGAGCGCGACGATGTGGTCGAGCGCCGCCTGCTGGCTCAGAGTCTTGTCTTGCTTCATCAGCTCCTGAGAAAGCGCCAGTGCGATCGTCGCCTGACCGTAGCCGCCCATACGACTGTGGAGATCGGTGACGACCGACGGCTGGACCTTGAACTCCTTGGCGATCCGCTCGGTCACGCGGCGCTGTCCGTCGGGCGTGTTCGAGGCGCGCGTGGCGTCGGCGTCGAGCTGCTTGGCGTCCGCCTGGAGCTGTCGCTCGTGCTTCTGGTCCTTGACGTCTTCGGCCGCCACAGCGACCGGGAACGTCAAGGCGACTCCTGCCATCAGGAGACCTCCGACGAACCACCGCGACATGGTTTTCCGTCTCATCGCTTCCTCCAGTCAATCCTTCCCGCTCATGCGGGCACAGCTGGTGCCCGATTCCTCGTAGCAGGCTTCGTGCCGGAAACCGTGCAGCAAAAAGCCGTTCGCTGACGGACACATAGGGACGATCGGCGTGGAGCCTGGTGTCAGAATGGAGGCCGCCCGCGTGCTTCGTGACAGTGGAGCGCGGTCTTCTACGCGGGCCTACCGCGGTCGGACGCTCGGCTTACCAGCACGGGTTCGATTCCCCCGTCCGCGCAAAATGGGGCGCCGCCACACGCGACGCCCCACGCTTGCGTTCGCTCGATGACGCCTGTCCCGTGCTCGCGCTCACACCTTCAGCTGATCGCGGATCGGCAGGCGCCGGATTCGTTTTCCCGTCGCCGCGAAGATCGCGTTGCACAAGGCCGGCGGGATCGGCGGCACGCCGGGCTCGCCCACGCCGCCCATCGGCTTGCTGTAGTCGCCGGGGATGATGTGCACGCGAATCTCCCGCGGCGCCCCGGACATCCGGGTCACCTCGTAGGCATGGAAGTTGTCCTGTTCCACGCGGCCGCTCTTGAAGCTGATCTCACCGAGTGTCGCGGCGCCGACGCCCATCACGCAGGCGCCCTCCATCTGGGAGCGCACCCGGTCCGGGTTGACCGTTGCGCCGCAATCCACGGCGATGTCCACCCGCGGGATCGTCAGCTGGCCCTTGTCGTCAACCGCGGCCTCCACGACCGCCGCGATGTAGCTCACGAAGCTGTAGTGTCCCGCGATGCCCAGGCCGTGGCCCTTGGGCAGCTTCCTGCCCCATCCGGCCTGGCGCGCTGCCGTCTCGACGACGCGCCGCAGGCGGCCGGTGTCGACGGGGTACCGCTCGGGGGATTCGCCGTGGTTCCAGGTATCGCCCAGGGTCTCCGGGCTCACCTGGCGAGCCGGGCCGATCACCTCCAGCAGGAAGTCCTTCGGGTCCCGGCCGGCGGCCGCGGCCAGCTCGGCGACGAACGACTGGACCGCGAACGCATGGGGAATGTTCGAGACCGATCGGAACCAGCCGATGCGCGTGTGGGCGACCGCCTCGGGGTTCTCGATGCGAACGTTCGGAATCGCGAACGGCACGTTGATGACGCCCATGCCGAGCTCGAACGGCGCCTCGTTCTTCGCCGCGGGATTGAACGTGGAGATGATGGTCGGCGCCACGCTCCGGTGCAGCCAGGCCACCGGCTTGCCTTGCGCGTCGACGCCAGCCTCGAGGTGCTCGACCGACACCGTGTGGTAGTAGCTATTGTGCAGGTCGTCCTCGCGCGTCCAGGTCACCTTGACCGGCTTGCCGTCCACCGCTTTGGACAGGACGGCTGCCTCGATGGCGTAGTCGGGCTTCGACTTGCGTCCGAAGCCGCCGCCGAGCAGCGTGACGTGCACGGTCACGTCGTCCGCTGACATGCCGAGTCGCTTCGCCACCAGGTCACGGGTGGCCTGGGGAGACTGGAAACCGCCCCAGACCTCGCACTTGCCATTCGCGATCCGCACGGTCGCGGCCGGCGGCTCCATCGTGGCGTGCGCGAGATGCGGGACGTAGTACTCGGCGTCGAGGCGGCGCGCCGCCTTGGCCACGGCGGCATCGAAGTCTCCGTCGTTGCGCACGACCTTCCCGGGCTTGCGCGCGGATTCCTCGAGACTGGTCTTGAAGGCCGACGAGTCGTAGCTCGCATTCGGGCCATCGTCCCAGGTGATCTTCAGCGCCTTGCGGCCCTGCATCGCGGCCCAGGTGTTGCGCGCAAGGACCGCGACGCCACCGACCGGATTGAAGTGGGCAGGCGGCGGGCTGTCCTCGATCTGCACGACGCGCTGCACCCCCGGCACCTTGAGCGCCTCGGCAGGGTCGAAGCTCGCCACCTTGCCGCCGTAGACCGGGGGACGCGCCACGACCGCGTACAGCATTCCGTCCAGCCGGGTGTCGATGCCGTACTGCGCCTTGCCGGTCGCGATGTCGCGGCCGTCGACCAGCTTCAGCTGCCCCTTGCCGATGTAACGGAACTGCTTCGGATCCTTGAGGCGTAGCGTCTCCCGCGCCGGGACGGGCTGACCGGCCGCCGCCTTGGCGAGCGATCCGTACCCGGCGCGCCGCCCCGTCGGACGATGCACGACCTCGTGGTTCTTCGCCTCCACCTCGCTGACGGGCACTTTCCAGCGTTCAGCGGCCGCCGCTTCCAGCATGGTGCGCGCCGCCGCGCCGCAGTGGCGCATGGGCTCGAAGAAATGCCGCGTGCTTCGCGAGCCGTCGGTGTCCTGGTTGCCGAACTTTTTCTCGTCACCGGGCGCCTGCGCGACGCGCACGCGCTTCCAGTCCGCTTCGAGCTCGTCGGCCACGATCATCGGCATGCCGGTCCTGACGCCCTGTCCCATCTCGGAACGATGGCAGACGATCGTGACCGTGCCGTCCTCGGCGATGGACACGAACGCCAAGGGGCTGTCGACCCACCCGTTGGGCATCCCGTCGGCGCCGTACTTCTTGGCCTGGGCACGCGCGGCCGATGGATACCCCACCGCGAGCACGAGCCCGCCCAGTGCCGACATCCCCTGAAGGAACCGGCGCCGGCTCAGGTTGACCACGACCAGCGGTCGGTCCAACGACGCATCGCTCCCCGCACTCGAAATGCGATCGACTGGCGCGTTCATCGCGTCCCTCCCTGCTGAACCGCCGCCTGCTTGATGGCGGCGCGGATCCGCGTGTAGGTCCCACAGCGGCAGATGTTGCCGCTCATGGCCTCGTCGATCTCGACGTCGCTCGGCTTCGGCTTGCGCTTCAGCAGCGCGGCCGCGGACATGATCTGGCCGGCCTGACAGTAGCCGCACTGGGGCACGCCCGTGTCGACCCACGCCGCCTGCAACGCCTTGCCGACGGCGTCCGCGCCGACCGCCTCGATGGTGACGACCTTCTTGTTCGCCACCGCCGAGATCGGCGTGATGCACGAGCGCACGGCCTGCCCGTCGACGTGCACCGTACAAGCGCCACACAGCGCCATGCCGCAGCCGAACTTGGTCCCCGTGAGACCGAGCTCGTCGCGGAGTGTCCACAACAGCGGGGTCTCGCCGGGCAAGTCGACAGTCTGGCGCTTGCCGTTGATGTCGAGTGGGATCATCGCGATTCTCCTCTCATCCTCGAGACTTCAGGGCCAATGCGGTTCGTGGCCGACCACCCTCACTCTGGGCGCGCCGCACAATCGAATCACAAAACGAGCGCAACATAAAGACGGCTGATGGCGAGCCCTCCAACGTTCATCGGAGGGGGCGCCGCTTGACATCACGTGTGGCTCGCCGCCAGAATCGCGGCCGGCGACGCTCCGATGTCCTCGCGATCCGGATGGCCACGCCGCGCAGTGCTACGAGCCGCTCTCGGCGCCGGCGCCTTCCTCTGCGCGCCTCGCCGCGCCGGCGCCCAGGCCGGTGACCTCCGAACGCAGCGTCCCCAGGCCGGAGATCGCTTCGTGTTCGCCGGCGGCGAGCGAATCGGACAGGTCATCACCCCCGGTGATCTGCTGGCGGGCAAGCCTCCGGTCATGGTCTATCCCATCGACCCCAGCAGCCGTGTCGTCCGCGACGGCTCGCGCCTGAACCAGATCCTGCTCGTCCGCCTTCCCCCCGACGAGCTCGACGAGGATACGCGCGCCCGGTCCGCCGACGGCGTCGTGGCGTATTCGGGTGTCTGCACGCACGCCGGCTGTGACGTGACGCTGTGGCAAGCCGAGACGCGACGATTCCGATGCCCATGCCATGACTCGGAGTTCGATCCGCGGGAGAGGGGCCGCGTCGTCGGCGGCCCCGCGCCGCGCCGGCTCCCGCGGCTGCCGGTCAAGGTCGTCGATGGCGTGATCGTCGCCGACGGGAGCTTCATGAGCCGGCCCGGCTTCCAGCCGGGCTGAACGGGGGCGGCGCCGCTTCACCCTTCACCACAAGTCGGAGGAGAACGACGATGACAACCGCGAGAGCACTCGTCGGAATCGGAAGTCTTCTGGTCGCGACGACGGTGCCAGCAACGCTGCTGGGCGGGTGCACGACACAAGGCATGGGGACGAGCACCGTCGGCATGGCGCAACCTGCGCCGCGCGCGCGCACCACCACCGGCACCGCCAGCTACACACCGGTGACCGATCAGCGGCTCGTGAGTCCCGAGGCCGAGAACTGGCTGATGTACCGGCGAACCTATGACGCCTGGGGCTACAGCCCGCTCGAGCAGATCAACACCGGCAACGTGAAGGACCTCGTGCCGGTCTGGAGCTTCTCGACGGGCGTGGCCGAAGGCCACCAGGCGCCACCCATCGTGAACAACGGCATCATGTTCGTGAGCACGCCGCAGAACCAGGTGCTCGCCCTCGACGCCAAGACCGGCGAGCTCCTGTGGCGGTACAAGCGCGAGCTGCCCGACGATCTCTTTCAGCTGCACCCGACGAACCGCGGGGTCGGCCTCTACGAGGACAAGGTCTATCTCGCCACGCTCGACGCCCACGTCGTCGCGCTGGACGCGAAGACCGGCAAATTGCTCTGGGACAGGACGGTGGAGGACTACAAGAAGGGTTATTACATGACGCTGGCGCCCCTGGTGGCCAAGGGGAAAGTCATGGTCGGCGTCTCGGGCGGTGAGCTCGGGATCCGCGGTTTCGTCCAGGCGCTGGATGCCCGCACGGGCGCGCCGGCCTGGAAGACGTTCACGATACCGGCGCCGGGCGAGCCGGGCTCCCAGACCTGGAAGGGCGATTCGTGGAAGACGGGTGGCGCGTCCGTCTGGATCACGGGCAGCTTCGATCCCCAGCTCAATCTCACGTACTGGGGCACCGGCAACGGGGCGCAGTGGATGGGCGATCAACGCCCCGGCGACAATCTCTACTCGACCTCGGTGATCGCGCTGGACGCCGACACAGGCAAGCTGCGCGCGTTTCACCAGTACCACTGGAACGACTCGTGGGACTGGGACGAGGTGTCGGCTCCGATCTTGATGGACGTCCAGCGCGGCGGACGGACGATCAAGAGCCTGGTACACCCGGGCCGCAACGGATACCTGTGGGTGCTGGAGCGGAAGGCCGACGGCATCGGCTTCGTCGACGCCAAGCCCTACGTCAAGCAGACGGTGTTCACGAAGCTCGACCCGCGAACGGGCCGCCCCGAGTACGACGAGACGAAGAAGCCGGTCACGGGTAAGAAGATCCCCTTCTGTCCGTCGCTGTGGGGCGGCAAGGACTGGCCGCCGGCCGCCTACAATCCGAAGACCGGATATCTGTACATCCCGACCAACGAGAACCTCTGCGGCACGCTCCTGGGCACGGCGAAACCCTACGAGGAGGGCAAGCTCTGGCTGGGCACCGAGATCAAGGACATCGGGATGGTCGTCGCGGACGGCTCGAAGCACATCGGCGAGATCCAGGCCTGGGACATGAACACCGGTCAGAAAGTGTGGATGCGTACGTTCGAGTCACACAACTGGGGTCCAATCTTGACCACGGGGGGCGGGCTCGTCTTCGCCGGCGGAACCAACGACCGGTACTTTCGTGCCTTCGACGCGAAAACCGGCGAGCCCCTGTGGCAGTGGCGCACGAACTCCGGCATCACCGGCGTCCCCAGCTCCTTCGCCGTCGACGGCGTGCAGTACGTCGCGGTCCAATCCGGCTGGGGCGTGGATGCGCAGCGGATGCAGGGCGCCCTCGACGATATTCGCGGCGCGAAGACGGACGTGCCTCAGGGCGGCGTGATCTGGGTGTTCGCCGTGAAGCGGTAACGGCCAGGCTCGGCCCGAACGGGCACTCCGGCTGTTACCGGGTGCCAGTTGGTGGGGCAGGGCGGGACTGAACATCCTGGTGTCGGCGGTTCAATCCCGTGCCTGCCCACCAATCTTGCCTACACGACGCGCATCGACTCCCGCAGCTCGCGCGTGAAGATCTCCTTCGGGATCATCGCGTGGACGCCCTGGTTGACGTCGACGACCTGGGTGATACGAAAGTGCACCGCCATGCTGGCCAGCCCGTAGGCGTCGTGACGGTTCAGGCCCGCGCGGCCGCTCAAGAAGTCGATGGTGTTCCGTAGCGCGATGCGGAACGCTTCGGTAAGATCGCGGTGCATTCCCATCGCGATCCAGTGCGTGTCGTTCTCCGCGAACGGCCACTGCCATCCTGCCCGCTCATGACGCTGGACCTGCACACGGACCTCACGCATGCCGGTCTCGAGCGCGGTGAGGTTGACCTCGCCGTCGCCCTGCAGCGCGTGGGAATCGCCCGTGAAGATTTTCGCGCCCGGCCGCCAGACGGGGATGTAGAGGATCGTCCCCTCCTGAAGCTCGCGCAGGTCCATGTTGCCGGCGTGCTGGCCGGGCGGGACGGAGCTCACGACGCCCGGGCCGATGCGGCCCACGACCTCGCGGTCTTCGGGAGCCGCCACGCCGAACGTGCCCTGGAACGGTCCCAGGGGCAGCGTGATCGATGGGGAGAACTTCGCGACCTTCCGCGGCACGTCGATGTCGATGAATCGGATGCTGCCCTCGGGGAACTCGTCGGGTAGCGCGCCGGTCTTGAGGTCGCCGGGGTTGTTGAGGTTGGCACCCCAGTCGAAGGGCGTGAGCGTGAGAAAGCGCACGCTCAGCATGTCGCCCGGCTGGGCACCCTTGACCCCGACCGGCCCGACGATGGAGTGCGGGCCTCGGCCCGGGTTTTCACGGCGGAACTGCGCCAGCTGTTGAATCGTGACGCCCCGCTGGAAGCGGTTCAGGAAATGCGTCCACGTGTTCGGATACACCACGGTGTCGCCGGAATCGATCTCGAGAATATCCGGTCGTGTCGCGTCGAACGCGCCCAGCCGCACGGTTTCCGGAGTGGACTCCACGACGTGGGTCCGTCCACCCGGGGCGGCGGTGGCGCCGCGGCGGAGGGTCGCGCATGCGGCGAGGAGGCTGCTCGGCGCCACCGTCGCCAGCAAGCCAAGGACGCCGCTGACACCGACGAGCCGCCGGCGGGACACGCGGTACGTCGCCAGATGGGGCTCGAGGGCGTCCTGGTTCAACTCGTCCATGTGCTGCAGGCGGTCACGGGTCGGCGGTGTGAGCGCCGCCTCGACCACATCGGGCTCGACCATGTATTGCCGCCCGCCGTCGTCACCGCAGCCGAGCAATCCACCGCACGGTCGACCGCGCTGTTCGTCCCCGTTTTCCATGACCGTTCTCCGAGGCGTCCGAGCATTTTCTGCCGCGTGTGGCCCGGCGCCGTTCGCCGGCACTCATGCGACGGCATTAAGGCACTTCGACGCTCAAGTCAAGCGGGCCCGCCGGTGCTACGCTCCTCGCGATGGCGGCGCGCTATCGCATCCTCTCGCTCGACGGCGGAGGCACCTGGGCGCTGATCCAGGCCCGCGCCCTTCGCCAGATCTACGGCGACCTCCGGGGGCGGGACGTGCTCGCGCAGTTCGACCTCGTCGCGGCGAACTCCGGCGGCGCCATCGTCGCCGCCGCGCTGGCGTGCGACTTCACGCTCTCGGAGATCGATGCGCTGTTCGGCGACGAGTCGGCGCGGGACGAGATCTTCGTGACGCTGGCGCCCTGGGAGCGGATTCCCAGCGCGCTGCTCGATCTCGGCCCGAAATATCGGGCGTCGGCGAAGCTGGACGGCTTGAAGGACCGTCTCGCGCCGACGGGCGACACGCCGCTCGACCGGCTCGCGCAGGCGATCCAGCGACCCGGCGGACCGAAGCCGCCGGACTACCTCATCGTTGCCTTCGACTTCGACACGCTGCGCGCCGTTTTCTTTCGCTCCAACGTCGAGAGCAACGCGCGCAGCGGGCCGGTCGGCCCCTCGCCGACCCTGGCGGAGGCGGTGCACGCGTCGTCGAACGCCCCCGTCAACTACTTCGACGCGCCGGCGACCTTCGACACGCCGGCGTACCTCGGCCGGCGGTTCTGGGATGGGGCCCTGGCCGGCATGAACAACCCGCTCCTCGCGGCCGTCGTCGAGGCGCGCGCGAACGACGTGCGCGCCGAGGACATCATCGCGCTGAGCATCGGCACCGGCAGCGTCATCCTCCCGCCGGAGGCCGACGACGTGCGGCCTCCGCTCGCGGCACCGCGCGGGGCGTCCGGCACAGTGCACGACCTCAAGGCCGTCGCCGGCGCCATCCTCGACGACCCACCCGACGCGGCGACGTTCATCGCGCACACGCTGCTCGGCCAGCCCCTGGGTCGCGACCCGGAGCATCCGGTGACCGGCGGCGCGCTCGTGCGCGTGAGCCCGCTGGTGCAGCCCGTGCGCGGTGCCGACGGGGGCTGGACCCTGCCGCGGGGACTCCGCGAGGACGAGTTCGCACGGCTGACGGAGCTGGAGCTGGATGCCATCGACCCCGGCGACATTGCGCTGCTCCAACGCTTCTGCGACGCCTGGCTCGCCGGACACGTGCCGAACCAGCCGATCCGGGCCAACCGCCAACTCCAGTGCGAGATCGGCTTCGCGTCGTTCCCGCTCGCGGCCGAGCACTGGAAGAAGCTCGCGGGCCTGTGACGTCATGGTGAAACTCACCACGCGACCGGCAACCAGGGAGGACGCGGCGGCCATCGCCGCCATCTACAACGAGGGCATCGCCGACCGCGTGGCGACGTTCGAGACGGAGCCGAGAACCGCGGAGCAGATCGCGGGGCAGCTGACCGACAAGGGCGAGCGCTACCCGACGGTCGTGGTCGAGCGCGACGGGCGCGTGATCGCGTGGGCGTCGGCGGGCGCGTACCGGACCCGGCCCGCGTACGCAGGGGTCGCCGAGCACTCGGTCTACGTGGCCCGCGCCGCGCGCGGCACCGGGGCCGGGCGGGCGGCGCTGAACGCGCTCTGCGACGTCTACGCCGCGCGCGGGTTCTGGAAGCTGGTCTCGCGCATCTTTCCCGAGAACGCCGCGAGCCTCGGGCTGCACGAGGCCTGCGGATTCCGCGTCGTCGGCGTCTACGAGCGGCACGGCAAGCTCGCCGGCGAATGGCGCGATTGCGTGATCGTCGAGAAGCTGCTGGACCGATGACGCGGCTCGCTCTCCTTCTCGTGTCGGTGGCGGCGTTGGCCGCGCCGGCGCTGGGCGCCGCGCAAGAGACCACGAAGGACGCGCAGGAGGCCGAGCCCGAGTCGCCCGCGCGCGCCGGTCTCGAGCGGCGCCAGACGCTGCCGCCTCCCGGGCCGATCCCACCGGCCTTCTCCGTCAACGGCGCGCTGCGCGGCGGCGTGCAGTGGATCGTGAACCCCGCGCGGGCGAAGGACGACGTCTTCGGCTTCGGGGCGTTCGACCTCGTCTTGATCGGGCGCCCCACGCCCAACGTGACGCTGCTCGCGGACGTCGAGGCCATCGTCGGGCCCGGGCCCGACGCGGCGCTCGGCAGCCTCTCGCGTGTGAATCAGGACGCCGAGCGGCTCGCCGGCGGCGACACGAGGGTCTTCCTGCGCGAGGCGTGGATCCGGCTGCAGTCCGCCGACGCGTCCATCCGGTTCAACGTCGGCAAGCTCGACGTCCAGCACTATTTCGACCGCAACTTCTTCGCGGAGGACGAGACGCGGCAGTTCCTGAGCGCCGCGCTGTCCGGCAACCCGATGCTCGCGCAACCGCCGAACGGTCCGGGGACGTCGCTGCGGATCAGTCAGGACGACTGGCGCTATGCGTTTGGCGTCCACGCGCCGGGCGACGTCGACGACGACCTCTCCGGGCTGCCGTACGTCATCGCCGAGCTGGGCCGTCGTCGCATCTTTTCGTTCGCCGGGCACTACCGCTGGTGGGCGCGCGTCGGCTCTGTCCCCGAGCGCCGCGACGACGTCACCTGGGGCACGGGCATCAGCGTCGATCAGCTCGTCGCCGCCGGCACCGGCGTGTTCGTGCGCGCGGGGCTCGCCCGGCGCGAGGGCGAGTCGCTGACATCACACGCGTGGTCGGCGGGCGTGCAGCACACGCCCTCGTGGCTCGGCCGCGCGAAGGACCTGATGGGCGCCGGCTACTCGTTCGTGCGCCAGCCCGAGGGGCGCGAGCACGTGGCCGAGGTCTACTACAACGTCTCGCTGGCGGACTGCTGCGCGGTCATCGCGAACGTGGAGTGGATCGTCTCCGGCCCGAACCAGGTCAGCGGCCGCCGCAATCGCGACGTGGTCGTCCCCGGCCTCCGCGCGCTGATCCTGTTCTAGAGGAGGTTCAGGAGCCGCGGCAGCACGAGCGTGATCCACGGCACCAGGATCACGATGATGAGCCCGAGCGAGAGCACGAACACGAACGGCAGCATCGCGCGCGTCGCCCGGTCGACCGAGAGCTCCGCGATGCCGCAGGCGATGAAGAGGCCCACGCCGATCGGCGGCAGGAACAGACCGATGCCCACCGCGGCCACGATCACGATCGCGTAGTGGATCGGATGGATGCCGAGCCCCGCGGCCACCGGCAAGAGGCTCGGCAGCAGGATGACCACGGCCGGCAACCCTTCGATGACGGCGCCGAAGAACACGAAGACGGCGGCGGTGGCGAACAGGAAGACGAGGCTGCTGCCCGGCACCAGCGTCATCAGCGTGATCAGCGTCGCCGGCAGCTGCTGGACGGTGAGGAACCACGAGACCACGCCGGCCGCGCCCAGCAGCAGCCCGACGGCCCCGGTGACCACCGCCGACGAGATGACGATGTCGGGCAGGTCCTTCCACTTGATCTCGCGGTAGACGAAGACGCCCACGACGGCGGCGTAGAGCACCGCGATGACCGACGCCTCGGTGGGCGTCATGATGCCGCCGAGGATGCCGCCGAAGATGATGACGGGCATGCCGAGCGGGATGAGCGCATCCCAGAACGCCCACGCCAGCTCGCCCGCGCTCGGCCGCGTCTCGGCGGCGATGCCCGCGCGTCCCGCGAGCCGCCAGATGTAGACCATCAGCACGAGGGCCATGACGACCGCGGGCAGGAAGCCGGCGGTGAACAGCGCGGCCACCGAGAGGCTCGCCACCGAGCCGATCACGATCATGAGGATGCACGGCGGCACCAGGATGCCCATGGCGGAGGCGGACGAGACGATGGCGACGGCCAGCTCCGGGCTGTAGCCGGCGCGCACCATGCCCGGGATCGTCGTGGCGGCCACCGCCGACACGTCGGCGACGGTCGAGCCCGAGATCCCGGAGAAGATGTACTCGGCGGCGACGACGGCCATGCCGAGGCCGCCGCGGATCCAGCCCACCAGGGCGACGGCGAGCCGCACGAGCCGGCGCGCGATGCCGCCCGTCTCCATGAGGGCGCCCGCCAGGATGAAGAGCGGCAGCGAGAGCAGCACGAACGAATCGATCTGGTGGAGGATCGTCTGCACGGTGACGGCGAGCGGGGCGGGGGCCGCCAGGAGCGCGCCGGCGTAGCCCGCCATGCCGACCGTCATCGCCACCGGCACGCCGAGGGCGAGGAGCGCCAGAAAGACCAGGGTGACGAGGGTCATGGGCGGCGAACGAGGCGCCAGAGCTGCGGGAGCGAGTAGAGGATCATGAGGGCGCCGCCGACGGGCAAGGCGCCGTAGAACCACAGCATCGAGATCTCGAGCGCGTCGGTAACCTGGCGGCGGGCGATCGGAGCGATGGCGAGGCCGCCGGTCACCAGCACGCCGCCGAAGGCCATGACGATCAGCGTGACGAGGACGTCCACGGCGCGCCGCGGGCGTGCCCCGACGCGGTCGATGAGCAGGTGTAGCCGGAAGTGCGTGCCGCGGCGCACGGCCACCGCGGCGCCGAGAAAGACCGTCCAGACGAAGCAGAGCCGGGCGACCTCGTCGTACCACTGGAAGGTCGCCTGCAGCACGTAGCGGCTGAAGACGCCCAGGAATACGTCGACCACCAGCGCCACCATCAGCGCCAGGCAGGCGAGATCGACGATCACGCTACTTCGCCGCGCGCGCTTCCGCGATCACCCGATCGAAGAGCTCCTTGCCGACCTTGCCCTCGAGGAACTTCCAGACCGGCTGCGCCCGTTCCTGGAACGGGCGCAGGTCCTTCACGTCGTTGACCTGCATCCCCCGGGCCTTCATCTGCGCGAGCCCGTCGGCCTCGGCCTTCACCTCGTCCTGTCGGTGCTGGACGCAGGCGACGGCCATCGTCTCGTCGACGACCTTCTTGAGATCGGCCGGGAGCGCGTCGTACTTCGGCTTGGCCATCACCCACACCGCGGCCGGGTACGAGTGGAGCGTCCGCGAGTAATACTTCGTGATCTCGTGGAACTTGTCGGACACGGCCGTGGTCACGGGCAACTCGAGCCCGTCGA
This sequence comes from Candidatus Rokuibacteriota bacterium, assembly GCA_003220225.1. GTDB lineage: Bacteria > Methylomirabilota > Methylomirabilia > Rokubacteriales > CSP1-6 > AR12. The sequence goes on along the minus strand of QHRU01000078.1, from coordinate 12,742 downwards.
CGGTGCCCTGCTTGACGGCCAGGTACACCTCGCCCCAGATCATCGGCACCGGGTTCGCGCCGAAGGCCTTGAAGACCTCGACCAGCGTGGGAATCGGCGGCACGCGGATGGTCTGCCCCTTGAGGTCGTCGGGGGCCTGGATGGCGCGCTTGTTCGAGAGCACGCCGCGGAAGCCCCAGCCGCCGCCGTAACAGAAGGGCTTCGCGCCGAGCGGCTCGAGGCGATTCATGAGCTCCTTGCCCAGCGCCCCGTCCATCACCTTCCACACGTGCTCGCGGCCGGTGTAGAGGAACGGCACGTCGGTGGCGAGCAGCTTGGGGTCCCACTTGCCGCCGATCGAGGGCAGCGACACCGCCGCCACGTCGACGGTGCCGAGCTGCATGCCTTCCAGCTGCACGATCTCGTTCTTCGCGAGCTGCCCGGCGGGATAGACCTCGACCTTGATCCGGCCGCCGCTCCTGGCCTCGGCCACCTCCTTGAACTTGATCGCGGAGGTCGTGAACGGGTTGTCGTTGCCGACGATGGTGGCGAGCTTGAGCGTCACCGTCTGGGCGAGGGCGGGCGACGCGACGCCGAGCACGAGCGGCAGCGCGAGGAGGAAGCGCATCATGGCGGGCCTCCAGCAGGTCGAGAGGCGACCGGATTTGCGGCCGGTTCTATCCCAGCGGCGACGGCCATGCAAGCGCTTCGTACTTCGACGACCTATCGGTATACTTCGCGCGGACACGGAGGCCCTTCGAGCCCATGCCGAGCGGGCGGCTGCTGGTGGTGGACGACGAGGTCGAGATCACCGCGCTGGTCGAGGAGCACTTCACGTCGCTGGGCTACCACGTGGACGTCGCCCACCACGGCGCCGCCGCGCTGATCCTGGCCGCCGCGCGGCGCCCTGACGCCGTCCTGCTCGACATCGACATGCCCGAGGTGTCGGGCGAAGAAGTGCTGGACCGCCTGCACGCGCTCGACCGCAGCGTCCCGATCGTCATGCTCACCGGCAACGCCGACGCGGACCTCGCCCGGCGTTTTTTACGGAAGGGCGCCTTCGACTACGTCGCCAAGCCGTTCCAGCTCGACGTCCTCGAGCGCGTGGTGGCCACCGCCGTCGCCGTCGGCCGCCGGTAGGGCACGCCGGGATACTTAATTGACTTAACTGTTTAGCACATGCACCATCATGCTCGTGGCCTCGAGGCGACACGGGACACGGCGTGGGCACTGGACGGCGCAGGCCGAGCAGCTGCTCGACCTCCTCAACGCGCTCGGGAGCACGATCTTCCGGCAGTTCCTCTGGCAGCGCGCGGCCGAGCTGGACCTCACCTACGCGCAGGGCCAGGTTCTCTTCCACGTGGCCGCCCATCCCGGCTGCCGTATGGGCGACGTGGGCAAGGCCTTCGGCGTCACGCTGCCGGCGGTCACCCACCTCGTCGACCGCCTGGAGCAGAAGGGCTTCGTCACGCGCGCCGGCGACCCGGGCGATCGCCGCGCCTACGTGCTCGAGGTGACGCGCCCGGGCGGCGCCCTCGTGGACGAGCTCCACGCGATGCGGCTGCGCGGCCTCGAGTCGGTGCTGGCGCGGATGTCCGCGGACAACCGCACGCGCGTCGTGCGCGGGCTCGAGGCGCTCGTCGAGGCGTCGCTGGAGGTCGCGGAGCGATGAGGCGCGCGCTCGCCCTCGGCGCCGTGCTCGCCTCCTTATATACGACGGCCGGGTGCAGCGACCGCGCGTCGGGCACCCAGCGCGCGGCGGCGCCGCCCGCCGTCCCCATCCTCGCCGCCGAGGCCGTGCGCAAGGACGTCCCGCTCGACGTCGGTGTCATCGGCACCGTGCAGGCGCTCACCACGGTGGGCGTCAAGGCGCAGGTGGCCGGGCAGGTGGTGCAGGTGCACTTCAAGGAGGGGCAGGACGTGAAGGCGGGCCAGCTGCTCTTCACGATCGATCCGCGGCCCTTCGAGGCGACGGTGGCGCAGGCCGAGGCCAACGTCGGCCGCGACACGGCGCAGATGCGCCAGGCCGAGGCCGCCCTGGCCCAGCGCCAGGCCGAGGTGCAGCAGGCGCTGGCGAACCTCGAGCGCGACCAGGCCCAGCTCGAGAACGCGCGCGTGCAGGAGCGCCGCTACAAGACGCTGGTGGAGAAGGAGCTGGTGGCGCGCGAGCTCTACGATCAGTTCCGCACCAACCTCTCGGCCCTGGGGGCCACCGTGAACGCCGACCGCGCCGCCATCGAGAACGCGCGCGCGGCCGCGCTGGCGGCGCAGGCCGGCGTGGACAACGCCCGCGCCGTGATCCGCGCCGACGAGGCGATGGTGCAGACGGCGAGGCTGAACCTCGGCTACACCACCATCCGGGCGCCGATGGAGGGCCGCACCGGCAACCTCATGCTGCAGGCGGGCAACGTCGTGAAGGGCAACGACGACAACCCGATGGTGGTCATCGCGCAGGTGCACCCGATCTACGTGTCGTTCGCGGTGCCGCAGCAGTACCTCGCCGCCATCAAGCAGCACCAGGCGGCGGGCCCGCTCACCGTGCGCGCGATCCCGACGGGCGCGCCGAAGCCCACCACGGGCCGGCTCACGTTCGTGAACAACACCGTGGACCCGTCCACGGCCACCATCCAGCTCAAAGGCACGTTCGACAACGCGGAGAACACGCTGTGGCCTGGACAGTACGTGGAGGTCGTGCTGACGCTCACCACCGAGACGGCGGTGGTGGTGCCGTCCCAGGCCATTCAGCCCGGCCAGCAGGGGCCGTACGTGTTCGTGGTGAAGCCGGACCTCACCGTGCAGCCGCGGCCGGTCGAGCTGGGCCGTCGCCTCGCCACGGAGACGATTGTCACCCGCGGCGTGGCCCCGGGCGAGCGCGTCGTCACCGACGGCCAGCTGCGCCTCGTGCCCGGCTCGCGCGTGGAGATCAAGCCGCCCAAGGCGTCGTGAGCCCGTCGTGAACACCGAGCTCTTCATCCGCCGTCCCGTCCTCACCACGCTCCTGATGGCGGCCGTCCTCATCTTCGGCGTGATGGCCTACCAGAAACTGCCGGTCAACGACCTGCCCAACGTCGACTTCCCCACGATCCAGGTCATCGCCAACCTGCCGGGGGCGAGTCCGGAGACGATGGCCTCCGCGGTGGCCACGCCGCTCGAGCGGCAGTTCACCACGATCGCCGGCATCGACTCGATGACGTCCACGAGCGCCCTCGGCGTGACGCAGATCACCATCCAGTTCACGCTCGACCGCAACATCGACGCGGCGGGGCAGGACGTGCAGGCCGCCATCACCAAGGCCTCGCCGCTCCTGCCGCCGGGCATGCCGACGCCGCCGTTCTACCAGAAGGTCAACCCGGCCGACCAGCCCGTCCTCTACATGGCGCTGAGCTCGCCCACGCAACCGCTCTACACGGTGGACGAGTATGCGCAGACGTTCCTCGCCCAGCGCATCTCCACGGTCAGCGGCGTCGCGCAGGTGACGATCTTCGGCTCGCAGAAGTACGCGGTGCGCGTGCAGGTGGACCCGCGCGCGCTGGCCGCGCGCGGCATCGGCCTCGACGAGGTGGAGGCGGCCATCTCGCGCGCCAACGTCAACAAGCCGACCGGCACGTTGTGGGGCGCGAGCCAGGCGTACAACGTGCAGGCCACCGGCCAGCTCATGGACGCCGCGGCGTACCGGCCGATGATCGTGGCCTACCGCAACGGCTTCCCGGTGCGCCTCGAGGAGCTGGGCCGCGTCGTGGACGGTGTGCAGACCGACAAGGTCGCCGGCTGGTTCAACGGCGAGCGCGCCGTGGTGCTGGCCGTCCAGCGCCAGCCGGGGACGAACACGATCGAGGTCGTCGACGCCATCCGCAAGCTGCTCCCGGTGTTCCGCCAGCAGCTGCCTGCCTCCGTCAACCTGAACGTGGTCTACGACCGCTCGGTGGCCATCCGGGAGTCGGTGCACGACGTGCAATTCACGCTGCTGCTCACCATCGCCCTCGTCGTGATGGTGATCTTCCTCTTCCTGCGCAACCTCTCGGCCACGATCATCCCGAGCCTCGCGGTGCCCCTGTCCATCGTCGGGACCTTCGCCATCATGTTCGCGCTCGGCTACACCATCGACATCATCTCGCTCATGGCCCTCACGCTCTGCGTCGGCTTCGTGGTCGACGACGCCGTGGTCATGCTGGAGAACATCGTCCGCCACATGGAGCACGGCGAGGACCGCATGACGGCCGCCCTCAAGGGCGCGCGGGAGATCGGCTTCACGATCCTGTCCATGACGCTGTCGCTGGCGGCCGTCTTCATTCCCGTGCTCTTCATGGGCGGCGTGGTGGGCCGGCTGCTGCACGAGTTCGCGATCGTGATCGGCGCCGCCGTGCTCGTCTCGGGCGTCGTCTCGCTGACCCTCACGCCGATGCTGTGCAGCCGCTTCCTGAAGCCGCCGGGCGAGAACCGCAACCGCCTGTACCAGGCGTCGGAGCGCTTCTTCGAGAGGATGCTGCACACGTACGACGTCTCGCTCCGGTGGGTGCTGGGCCACGGACGGCTGACCATGGTCGCGCTGCTCCTCACGTTCGTCTTCACCGCCTATTTCTTCGTGAAGCTCCCCAAGGGATTCATCCCGAGCGAGGACAACGGCTCGATCTTCGCGTTCACGGAGACGGCCCAGGACATCTCGTTCGACGCGATGGTGGAGCACCAGCGGGCGGTGGCGGACGTGATCCGGCAGGATCCCTCGGTCGTGCAGCTCATGTCGTTCATCGGCGCCAGCGGCTCGAGCGTCGTGCTGAACAACGGCCGGGTCTTCGCGCTGCTCAAGCCGCGCCACCAGCGGCCGCACGCCGAGAAGGTCATCGAGGGGCTGCGGCCCAAGCTCGGCGCGGTGCCGGGCATCCGCGTGTACCCGCAGATCCTGCCGACCATTCGCATCGGCGGCCAGCTCACGAAGGCGGTGTACCAGTACACGCTACAGGACACGGACACGGCGGAGCTCTACTACTGGGCGCCGATCCTCTACGACCGGCTGCGCGGGCTGCCCGGGCTGCAGGACGTCAACACGGATCTGCAGATCACGAGCCCGCAGGTGACCGTGGAGATCGACCGCAACAAGGCGGCCTCGCTCGACGTCAGCGCCGACCAGATCGAGAGCGCGCTGGGCGCCGCCTACGGCGCCAAGCAGGTCTCGACGATCTACACGCCGGCGAACCAGTACTGGGTGATCCTCGAGGTCGATCCGCAGTTCCAGCGCGATCCGACCGCGCTCGGCCTGCTCTACGTCCGCTCGACCAAGGGCACGCTGGTGCCCCTGGCGTCGGTGGCCACGGTGACGCCCGGCGTGGGCCCGCTCACGGTGACCCACCTCGGTCAGCTGCCCGCGGTCACGATCTCCTTCAACACGAAGCCCGACGTCTCGCTGTCCGATGCCGTCGCCCAGGTCGAGCGCGTGCAGCGCGAGCTGCGCGTGCCGGCCACCGTCAACGGCACCTTCCAGGGCACCGCGCAGGCGTTCCAGGCCTCGCTGCAGGGGCAGGGGATGCTGCTGCTGATCACGATCCTCGTGATCTACCTCGTGCTGGGCGTGCTGTACGAGAGCTTCGTCCACCCGCTGACGATCCTCTCGGGGCTGCCGTCGGCGGGCGCGGGGGCGTTGCTGACCCTCTGGCTCTTCGGCATGGAGCTGAACGTCTACGGCTTCGTCGGCATGATCATGCTGATCGGCATCGTGAAGAAGAACGCGATCATGATGATCGACTTCGCGATCGAGGCCGAGCGCGGCGGCATGGCGCCGCGGGAGGCGATCTACCAGGGCTGCCTGCTGCGCTTCCGGCCGATCATGATGACGACGATGGCCGCGCTGCTCGGCACGCTCCCGATCGCGCTCGGCATCGGCGCCGGCGCCGATGCGCGGCGCCCGCTGGGGTTGGCCGTGGTGGGCGGGCTGATGGTCTCCCAGCTCCTCACGCTCTACATCACGCCGGTCCTCTACCTCTATATGGAGTCGGCACAGAAGTACCTGGCCAGCCACCCGATCTCGCGCGTGTTCTTCTGGCGCCGACCGGCGCCACAGCCGTCCTGAGCGGTTACTTCGGGACGGTGACGCTGTAGCCGCGCTCGCGCATGCAGCGATCCACCGCGTCCCGGTCGACGGCGAGGGGGGTCGCGGCGCGCGCGCCCGCCGTGTCGAGTGCAGCCTGCACGCACTGCGCCTCGTCCTTTTTCTGCTGCTCGTCGGTGACGCCGGGCTTCTCGTAGACGGTCTTGCCCCGCGGCGTCACGCAGCCGCCGAGGAGCGCCGCCACCAGCACCGCCGCCAGCAGGATTCGCACGTGCCTCAGCGGGCGACCGGATGGAGCTCGTATCATCACCGTGCAGCGTTTTGCACCACCCGCGCGATCCTGGCGAAGTTCGACGCCTCGTAGCTGAAATCGAACGACCAGCGATAGCGCACGCCGGGGCCGTCGTCGGGCATCGCGATGCCCGCCCGGGGCGGCTCGGCGTGCAGCTTCACGCCCTCGCGCGTCTCGAGCGAGAAGCCGGCCCACCAGTGGTCGGGGCCGTTCCGCCGGGTCGTGTACGTCACGCATTCGAAATGGGCGCGGCCCCGTGACTCGAGCGTCAGCGTGCCGTATTCGAGGTGGAGGTCGCCGATGGTCCAATCCGACCAGGTCCAGGATTTGAAGCCGCGGCGGCCGCCGACTGACGGGAAGATTGCCATGGTGCCTCTCCTGCTGCGTGGGGTTGACTTTGTAGTGTCCCGCACTATATCTTATATAAAACATGTAAGTTATATAAAGTGAAGGTGCCGAGTGGCTGACTCGAATGCGCGCGTTCTCCTCGTGCTGTCGCAGGGCGTCCTGGATCGGGCGCGGTCCCTGGCGGGCACCATGACGGCGGCCTACAAGCTGCCCGTGAGCCTCCAGGTGGTGCTCCGCGCGCTGATCGAGGAGGGCCTGAAGCGCGAGGATCATCCGGGCCTGCTCACGAACATCGAGCGTCAGGCCCAGGCGGTTCGCCAGCGGCGGCGGATGGCGCGCGCGGTCGAGGCACGGGGAGGCGCGCGGACCACTCGCTCCGCGCGCTGAGACAGAAAGGACGTCCGTGATGCAGAGGAAGATCTACGTCGGCGGCGTGTCGTTCGCCATGTCCAACGACGGACTCCGGGCGCTCTTCGCCGAGGTCGGCGTCGTCGAGTCCGCCGCCCTGGCGACCGATCGCGGCACCGGCCACTCGCGCGGCTACGGATTCGTCGAGATGGCCTCGGCCGAGGCGGCGGCGGCCGCCGTCAAGAAGCTCCACCGACTCGAGGTCGACGGCCGGCGGCTCACCGTCCACCTCGCCAGCCCGTCGCCGGGCCGCTGAGCGTGGGACGGATCGTCACCGCGGCCAGGATCGAGGTCGCCTCGAACCAGATCGAGCCGGCCCTCAAAGCGTTGAAGAAGCACATGCTGAAGGAAGGTATCTTCCAGGAAATGAAGCGACGGGCATTTTACGAGAAGCCCTCGGTGAAGCGGAAGCGCAAGCAGGCGCAGGCGCGCAAGCGCAGACGCAAGGCGATGAAGCGCGCGGACAGCGCGGGCGATTGGGATCGATGATGCTGTCGATGGTGTTCGCGCCCATCGTGGGCGTCGCGCTCACCCAGGTCGCCGTGCTCGCGACCTCGATCTACCTGCACCGGGCGCTGGCCCACCGCGCGCTGCGCGTGCATCCGGCGGCGGACGTGCTGTTCCGGACGGTGCTCTGGCTCACGACCGGACAGCAGCGGCACGAGTGGGTGGCCGTCCACCGCAAGCACCACGCGTTCACCGACCGCACGGGTGATCCGCACAGCCCGCGGCTGCTGGGGGTCTGGCGCGTGTTGCTGCTCAACGTCTATTACTACGCGCGGGAAGCGCGGAATCCCGAGACGCTCCGCGTCTTCGCCTCCGACATTCCCCGCGACCGGCTCGATCGCCGCGTGTTCCGTCACGGCTGGATCGGCCTCGGGCTGGGCATCGCGTTGCTGTGCGCGCTGCTCGGCCCGTGGGCGGGCCTGTTCGCGGCGGCGCTCCACGCGCTCCTCTACGTCTTCGTCGTCGCGCCCCTCATCAACGGCGTGGGGCACTGGCGGGGCAGCCAGAACTTCGACAACACCGCGTACAACTCGCGCGTCCTCGCCTGGCTCACGGGGGGCGAAAGCCTGCACAACAATCACCACGCCCACGCGCGCTCGCCGAAGTTCAGCGTTCGGCGCTTCGAATTCGATCCGTCGTGGGTGATGATCCGCGCGCTGAAGGCGCTGGGGCTCGTCACGCTCCTTCGTCCTCCGGCTCGTCTTCCTCTCGACATGCAAGAGTATCGACAACCACAAGGAGTGCTCTGATGGCGATCAAACTGTTCGTCGGCGGCCTCGCCTTTTCCACCTCCACCGAGAGCCTTCGCTCCGCGTTCGCGGCCATCGGCTCCGTCGAATCCGCCAGCGTCGTGACCGACCGCGACACGGGTCAGTCGCGCGGCTTCGGCTTCGTCGAGATGGCGACCTCGGAGGACGCCGAGCAGGCGATCAGCAAGCTGAACAATACCGTCCTCGAGGGGCGCAGCATCAAGGTCGAAAAGGCCAACGCGCCGGGCGGCGGCCGCTCCGGCGGCGGCGGCCGCGGCCGCTGGTAGCGTCGGACGGGGGTCGGTGGTAGGGGCAACCGGGGGGCGTCCAGCCCCCCGTTGTCATTTGATGGAGCCGATGTAGTCGGCGAGCGGCTCGATGTCGGCGTCGGCGACGGGCTGCGCCGCCTGCGTCATGGCGCCGTCGAGGTCGCCGCGCGTGCGCGCCTTGAAGCCGCGCATCTGGGCGACGAGGTACTCGCGCGACAGCCCGCGGAGTCGCGGCGCGTACTCGCGGCCGGCGAAGTCGCGCCCATGGCAGTCGTCGCAGTGGTACGTCGCGGCGAGGCGCTGTCCGGTCTCGGCGCGCGCGGGGTCGGGCGGCCCGGCCGCCGGCGGCGCCGGGCGCTGGGCCGCGAAGAAGGCCGCGAGGTCCGCCATGTCGCTCTCGCTGAGCGCGGCCGCGATGGGCGCCATCTGCGGATCGACGCGGCGCTTGTCGCGGTAGAGCAGGAGCTGCCAGTGGAGGTAGATCCCGACCTGGCCGGCGATCGACGGGACGGTCGGGTTCGTGGAATTGCCGTCCAGGCCGTGGCAGGCGGCGCACGCGACGGCCTTGCGACGGCCCGCTTCGAGATCGGCGGCGAGCGCGGGGACGGGGCGAGGCGCGAGCACGGCGAGTGAGACGGCGACGGCGGTGGCCCAGCGCGCGAAACGAGGGGCCAACGGCGAACGGATGTCGGTCAACGCGCGAGCGAGGGGCACCCGGGGGGGCCGTCCGGCCCCCCCGGGTCTCAGAGGATCAGCGCCCGTACGTGACGCGATAGATCGCGCCCGCGTAGTCGTCGGAGATCAGCAGCGACCCGTCCTTCATCTGCCGGGTGTAGACCGGCCGGCCCCAGACCTGGTCGCCCTGCAGCCAGCCCTCGGCGAACGGCTCGTACCTCGGCACGTCGCCCTGCCGCAGCGTGACCATCATCACGCGGAAGCCGATCTTCTGCGAGCGGTTCCACGAGCCGCGCTGGGCGAGGAACATGCGGTTCCTGTACTCCGGCGGGAACATCGAGCCCGTATAGAACTCGACGCCGTTGCCGGCCACGTGCGGTCCCGTCTTGATCAGCGGCGCCGCGAACTCGCCGCACGCGCGGCCCGAGTGGAACTGCGGATCGGGGATGTCGCCCTGGTGGCAGTAGGGGTACCCGAAGTGCAGGCCCTTCTTCGGCGCGACGTCGAGGCGGTCGCTGGGCACGTCCTCGCCCAGCCAGTCGCGCCCGTGGGTCGTGAAGTAGAGCTCCTTCGTCACGGGGTGCCAGTCGAAGCCCACGCTGTTACGCACGCCGTGCGCCCAGTACTCGAAGCCGGTGCCGTCGGGATTCACCCGCGAGATGTTGGCGTGCGTGTCGGGCGGGATGCAGATGTTGCACGGCGCGCCGATGTTGAAATAGAGCTTGCCGTCGGGCCCGAACGCCAGGTACTTCCAGCCGTGCGGCGCGTCCTTCGGGAGCGTCTCGTACACCACTTTCATCTCGGGCGGGCTGTCGAGCTTGCCCTCGATGCCCTCCATCTTCGTGATGCGGTGGATCTCGGCGATGTAGAGCGTGCCGTCCTTGAACGCCACGCCGTTCGGCAGGTTGAGGCCTTTGGCGATCGTCTTCACCTCGCGCGACCCGCCCTTGTCGGTCACCGCGTAGACGTTGCCGGCGACGCGGCTGGAGACGAACAGCGTGCCCCGATCGCCCCACGTCATGACGCGCGCGTTGTTGATGCCGCTCGCCCACAGCTCCACCTTGAAGCCCGACGGGACCTTGATCTTGTCCACCGGGATCTCGCCGGGCGCCTTCGGCGCCGGCGGTTGGGCGATGGGGGACAGCGTCGAGCTCTCCATTTCCTTGGGCTGTCCCTGCTTCCACGACGGCGGCGCCTGCTGGGCGGCGACCAGGCCCGTGGCGAGCACGAACGCGACGACGACGGTGAGCGCCAGCGCATACCGGAACGGGCTAAGCCTCATAGGGTGGTCCTCCGGCGCAGCGACGATGGTGTGAGTTGGATGGCGCCAGACCGTAGCGCGCGCGCCACGCCTTGTCAACGCCGGCCCGGCCGTGTACGGTCCCCGCGTGATCGGCCGCCGAAAACTCCCTCGACCGCACCGAGCGCAGCGCCGGCGGGAGGGCGCGATGCCAGCGGAACAGAACAAGGCCCTCGTGCGCCGGCTCCACGCCCAGCTACGGAACGGCTGGACTCCGGCGGTGATGGAGGAGTTCTTCTCACCGGGGTATCGGCGATATCTCAATCCGAGAGCCGTCCCCCTCACCCCCGAGGATCAGCGACAGCGCGCGACGAGACTTCGCAACGCCTTCCCCGACGCCGAGGCCACCCTCGAAGACGTCGTCGCGGAAGGCGACCGCGTTGCGTACCGCTTGACGATTCGTGGCACCCATCGCGGCGAGTTTCTCGGCGTTCCGCCGACCGGCAAACAGGTGGCGGTCTCGTTCTTCGCGATCGTGCGCATCGAAAACGGCACGCTCGCCGAGGAGTGGGGCGGGCTCGACGTCTTCGATCTGCTGCAGCAGCTTACGCCGACGTCGCCCTAGGTGGGCACGTCCACCCACACGCGCCGGGCGGCCGCCTCGCGCGCGGCCTCCAGCACGAGCTGGGCGCGCAGGCCGTCGGCCAGCGAGGGATCCGCCGGCCCCTCCCCGCGAATCGCCGCGAGCAGCCGCGCGGCGAGCGGAGTGATCGTGGCGCGGCCCAGCACGTCCATCGGGTCGCTGCCCTCGACCGCGGGTGGCTCGACGTCGACCGGCCGGAAGGGGCCGCCGCTCGCCGCGAGCCAGAGTCGGCCCGCGTACCAGCGCGGCTCGTCGCGCGTCAGGTGGTAGGCGAGCGCGCCACGCGTGCCGGAGATCTCCAGCGCGTGCTCGTTGCGCCCGTGGGCGGCGCGGCTCGCGAGGAAGGAGACCTGCGCGCCGGAGACCAGCTCCCCGACCAGGCTCAGGTAATCCTCGGCGTCGGTCGCGCGTCCGGTGCCGGCCACGGGCCTGGCCGGGTACGCGATGCCGGCGTGGGCGGTGACACGCGCGAACTCGCCGCACGTCCAGCGCACGAGATCCACCATGTGGACGCCCATGTCGCCCATGGCGCCGTGGCCCGCCTGTTCGCGGTCCATGCGCCACGTGGTCGGGCTCGCCTCGTCGGCCCAGCGCGCGCCGAGCCAGCGCCCGTGCACGTGCAGCACGCGGCCGACGACGCCCTCGGCCATGAGCGCGCGCATCCGCTGCATCGCGGCCGGGAAGCGCCAGTTGAAGCCCGTCATGCCGACCCGCTTCGCGCGCGCGACGTCGGCCACGATCGCCTCCGCGTCCTCGCGCGACGTCGCCAGCGGCTTTTCGCAGAGTATGTGCGCCCCGCCCGACGACGCGGCGCGAGTGATCACGCGGTGCAGGTGCGGCGGCGTGGCGACGACGACGATCTCCGGGTGCTCGGCCGCCAGCATCTGCTCCCAGAGTGGGTAGACGTGCGGCACGCCGTAGGCCGCCGCGACCTTCCGCGCGGCCGCCTCGTCACGCTGGCAGACGGCGACCACGCGGGCGCCCGCGGCCTGGAACGCCGGCACGTGGGCGCGGCCGAAGCCCAGGCCAATCACGGCGACGGACGGCGCCGGGCTCGTCCGACCGGAGGGAGGGCTCACGATAGCAGCCACCCGGCCACGCCGCCGAGGAGAACGATGAGCATCGCCGGCACGCGGCCGTGATAGAGCACGAGGCCCGCCACCACCGCCAGCACGATCGTCGTCACGTCGTGCAGCGCCGAGCGCGCGAGCGTGTAGACGCCCGCGGTCGAGAGCCCGATGCCGATCGGCAGCAGGGCGCGCTCGGCGGAGGCCGCCCAGCGGTGCGCGCGCAGCCGCTGCCACTGCGCGGCGACGAGGACGACGATGAGGGAGCTCGGCAGGAACATCGCGACGGTCGCGAGCCCGGCGCCGAGCAGGCCATGGGCGCGATAGCCCACGAACGCCACGACGAGCATGGTCGGGCCCGGGGTGAGCTGCGCGAGCGTGTAGCCGTCCACGAACTCGCGCGCGGTCACCCACTGGTGGTTGGCCACGACCTGGCGCTGCATCTCTGGAATGACGCCGAGGCCGCCGCCCACACAGAGCAGGCTCAGCCAGAGGAACGTCCACGTCATCAGCAGCAGGTCGCTC
>QHRU01000166.1 GCA_003220225.1 Candidatus Rokuibacteriota bacterium | reverse complement strand
GGTCTCTCAGCCCGGCCGAAGGGTGACCTGGGTGCTAGGGGCCGCCCAACCCAGCGCCTTGTGCCTCCTGCGAGGCCGGCAGTGGCCTGGAGTCGTCAGCTCGAAGTCTCATCGTTGACTAGAGCGCAGAGGTCGCCTCCGTGGCATAGCGGATACGATAATGGTGATTGGTCCAAACGATGGCGATGAACAGGTAGCTCACTGCGTAGCTTAGCCATGTGGGCCAGAGCAACAGGAGCGCCTTAAAGGTGGGGAGCTCTGGTGGACGCAGTTCCAAAACCAGCACTGTTATAAGGACAGCGAACACGCCATCGGAGAACGCGCTCAGTCGCTCCGGGGTCGCTCTATGGAGCACGCCACGACCAGTGGTGAATTCCGAACCGCAATTACTGACCTCTCCTTCCGTTCCTGGTTCCCTCGGGCACGCCGATGCCGAAAGTTTCCAGAAAACCGTGCTCCCCCGACGTGGTGACGATCACAGCGTGGCTGTGCTTCATCCTTTCGGTCCAGCCCAGATCGAAACAACGCTTGGTGAGGGCGGCGCCTACCGCGCCCGCGATGTGAGGCCGTCGTTCGGTCCAGTCGAGGCATAAGCGGCAGAAATGGCGTTGTGAACTCAATGCAGACAGGTCGATGCCGAACTCCGTGAGAAATCGGGTCCCCGCCGGCGTGATTTCAGCCGCCTCGTCGCCGACCACCACGATGTATTCGTGCGTGATTAAAGAATCGGTGAGATCAACGCTGAGACGACCGGCAAGGTGGTCGTAGCAGATTCGGGCCGCGTGAAGCTCGCGTGCTTGACGGGAGAGCGGACGGTATCGCGGCCTGTTTTCGAGGGCAACGGCCATAATCCCGTCGAGCATCTGGGCGACCCTCGGCGACGCGAGGCGGAAATAGCGGTACCGACCGTCCCTTATCGGCGCGACCAGTCCCGCCTCGGCGAGTTTCGCCAAATGCGTGCTGGCTGTCTGAGGCGTAACACGCGCCGCACAGGCCAGTTCGGTCGCTGTAAGAGCGCGGCCATCGAGAAGCGCAGAGAGCATGGTCGCTCTTGCCGGCTCACCGACCAGCCCAGCAATTTCGGCTATCAATGGCCCGGTAATCATAGGCTCAATGTAGCACCGGGTACGGCGGGGCCTCCCAGTAGACGCTTCGATCACCGCCGAAGTGTTCATCGGCGCGTCCGATCGTTTCGGAGGTAAGATCGCGGCCATGATTTGCCGGCCCTCTCACCGCCCGGCCAAGCATGCGTGCACCCCGGCGGCTGGCCGCTGTCTGAGCGCAGGCGCAACATCGTTATGGAAATCAGAACAGTGGGTGTGCCGTCTCGATTCGTCCGCTTGCGGCGCGTGGCGAATGGCTCTTGACTGGGCGTGGGACGCCGCATAGCCGGACGTGGAGGAGGTGGCCATGCTGGAGGGGAAAACGCGCATCCCACCGGTCGACGTCGAGACGCTCCCGGACGACCTGCGCGAAGTGCTCGAGGAACAGCGCAAACTCCGGGGCGCGCCGCTCTATCCGTACCTCTTCTACGCGCGCAACCCGGCGTATTTCCGCGCCGCGCAGGGGATGTGGACCGCCCTCCAACAACACACGAAGCGCGTGCCCGGTACGCTCAGGGCGCTGCTCAACCGTCGCGTCGCCTGGTGGAACGGCTGCGAGTTCTGACAGGACGCCAATGCTGCCGTGGGCAGCAGGCTCGGCATCTCGACGGAGAAGCTCGAGGCGCTCAACGACTACGCGAAGAGCCCGCTCTTCAGCGACACGGAGAAGGTGGCGCTCGAATACGCCGACGCGATCACGGAAACGCACCGCGACGTCGACGACGAGCTCTTCGCACGCGTGCAACGGCACTACGACGACGACACCATCGCGGAGCTGACGATGATCATCGCGTGGGAGAACGCGTCCTCGCGCTTCAACCGGGCGTTCCGCATCCCATCGCAAGGGTTCTGGAAGCGATGACCGATCAGCCGCACGGGCTCGCCCGCGGCCTCACCAACTACGGCGACGCGGACTTCTCGCTCTACCTGCGGCGCTCGTTCGCGAAGTCGATCGGGTACAGCCGGGCGATGCTGGCGCGCCCCGTGATCGGGATCGCCCAGCCCCGCACGAACCGTTTCCTGGGTGAAGTCTGGTTAAACGAAGGGGGTTAGCGGCTCTTGCGTCCGCTAACCCCTCTTGGCAGCAACTTCCTGGGTAATTCCTGGGTGAAGGAAAGCGGTTAGTCATCAATCGGGAGGGCGCGGCCGCTCCGCACTTGTCGCCGCGTGACTTCCAGCGATTAAGGAAGCCACACGTGGCGCGCGGTTCTACGACGGCGGCGCGCCAGCTGATCGGACTCTTTGGGTATAGTCATCTCCCCGACGTCAGCACGCCGCCGTGAGACTATTTCGTGGCGAAGCAGTAGAAGAGGCCGTTGCCGCCGGTGCTCTTGAGATCGTTCTGGCTGCAGCCGCCGTCGGGCCCGCGCGTGGGGTGCGACGAGTTCCAGGACTTCGACGCGTCGTCGTCGCGCAAGCCCTGCCGATCGTGATGGCCGACCATCGCCGCCCCCTGGCCGCTCTTCGTCCAGTTGCCGCAGGTGCGGTCATCGCCGGCTGCGAACGCGGTGCCGTCGGCCTGCGAGC
>QHRU01000032.1 GCA_003220225.1 Candidatus Rokuibacteriota bacterium | reverse complement strand
CACTGCGCCAGCGTCTGGGTCTCGGCGGCGTTCATGTTGCGCTTCATGTAGCGCAGGGCGACGCGCGGGCCCTGCGCGAGCTTGCGCGCGAGCGTCAGCGTCTCGTCGTCGAGCTTCTCGTCGGCCACCACGCGATTGACGATGCCGAGCGCGAGCGCCTGCCGGGCATCGACGATCTCCGCCGTGTAGTACAGCTCGCGCGCCTTCGCGGTGCCGACGAGCTGCGTGAGGAACCACGAGCCGCCGAAGTCGCCCGAGTAGCCGACGCGGGCGAAGGCGGTCGCGAACTTCGCACTCTCGCCGGCCACGCGCAGGTCGCACGCGAGCGCCATCGACAGGCCGGCGCCCGCGGCGGCGCCGCGCACCATCGCGATGGTCGGCTTGGGCATCTCGTGCAGCAGGCGCGACACCTCCATCTTGCTGCGCAGGCCGTGCGCCTTTTCCTCCAGGCCCGTCTCGGCGAACTCGCGCCCCTCGGCCATCGCCTTGACGTCGCCGCCCGCGCAGAAGCCGCGGCCGGCGCCCGTCAGCACGACGACGCCCACCGCGGCGTCGGCGGCCAGACGCGGCAGCGCCTCGAGCAGCGCATCGAGCATCGGTCCCGACATCGCGTTGAGGCGGTCTGGCCGGTTGAGGGTGAGCACCGCGACGCCGTCTTTCACGTTCTCGAGCAGATCGTTGGTCATGATCGCCTCCGCGGACGTGCCGGTATCGTACCCCACCCCGTCGCCGGCGGCGTGCGGCGCGGTCTGGCACCCCCGATGTCAGCGCGCCGACATCGCTGACCCGGTGGCAGGCTCTAACCCAGCGATTTTATTGCCGCCAAGCGTGGCACCCTACTTGCCAAAGACCAGGGAGCGTCTCCAGGAGGGGAACATACGATGACGGTTCTTTTCAATCCGATGGCGTGGCGCCTGCCGCACTGGCTGATCGCCCTCGGTTCGGTGGTCGCAATCAGCCTCTATGCCGGTCTCGTGCAGCCGCGCGAGATCGCGCTGTGGTTCGCCGCACGCCCCGAGGTCGCGCAGGCGTTCTCCGATCCGCACTTCGGCCGAGCGGACGCGCTGATCCTCGTCTTCTCGACGCTGTTCCTGGCGCCGTTCGCGCTCTTCGTCATGCTCGTGCTGATGATCTTCGCGATCGCGATGCTCGGCGGCTTCGTGCTGCCGGTGGTGCGCTGGTTCAGCCTGCCGGACTGGTTCGCGACGGCCTTCGTCCTCGTCGCCGTCGGGATTGCGGCGTGGGCGCAGAGCGAGCTCTGGCTGCCGCGCTCGCTGTGGTTCCTCGGCCTGCTCGCGCGGGCCTGGAAGGTCGTCCTGGCCTGACGCGCCGCCGGGCGGACGGCTAGTCGCGCTTGCTGCGTGACTGGGCGGCCTCCCGCTCGAAGCCGGGCAGGATGGCCTTGATGAACGCGTTCTCCACCAGCCGGACCAGGACCTGCCACGTGCTCGTCCGCGGGCTGTCGAGCGGTCCCGAGATGTCCGCCTTCGTGGCGACTTCCCTGCGCGGGTGGTTCTCGAGGATCTTGCTCGCCACGTCGATGGCCTTCTCCTTGACCTTCTGGCCGAACCGCTTGTCCTCGTCCTGCTCCTTGTCGTAGACCTTCAGGTCGTGGAAGAGCGGCCATCCTGGCCGGCAGCACGACCGACACCCACGCGGTCACACGCCAGATCCTCGGCTTCGCGCGCGAGCAGTCGACGAGCGAGACCATGGTGGTGCTGACGGCTACCGCGCGCTAGCAATTCGGAGGGGGCCTGGACGGCCCCCTCCGATGCCTCCCCCAGAACCGGATTGCGCCGGCAAAGCCGGCGCTCGAACAGCGCAACGCAGGGGTCGCCAGTAGGCTGAGATCCGCTTAGCGGCGCGCCCGCCGGGCCAGCAGGACGACGCCGACCGTCAGCAACACCGCCGATAGCGTGGCCGGGAGCACGCGCGCGTGGGCGGCGCCCAGGAGCCCGCTCGCGAACGGGCCGAGGAACATCCCGCCGTCGACGAACACGCGGAAGCGCGCCGTCCGCCACGCGACCTGCGAGGCGGGGGTGGCCGCGCGCAGCAGTCCCACCGGCAGCATCCAGCCCGCCATGCTGAGCCCGAAGACGACGCAGCCGGCCACGACGAGCGGGAGCGGCCCGAGGCCGATCATGGCCATCGCCGCCGCGAAGGTCAGCAACACGACGCCGAGCACGCGCGCGGTTCCGAGCCGGTCGGCGAGGGCGCCCACCGGCAGCAGCGCGACGGTGTCGCACAGCTGGGCGAGCATCAGCAGGTGCGCGATGCCCGAGCGCTCGAGGCCGAACTCGCGGCTGCCTCGCACGGGGATGACGAACTGCTCGAGCGTCGCGTAGGCGAGCGCGACGGCGCCGCCGGCGGCAAAGGCGAGGGCCGAGGCCCCGCGGTCGGCGGCTCTGGGACTGGCCTCGGCGGCCGCGGCACTGCGCGCGAACCACGGCCGGTCGCCGCCGTCGTCCGGGAGCAGCACGAGCAACGCCTTCAGGGCGACGAGGGCGACGAGGATCGGCGAGCACGCGACGAGGAACGCCGTCTGCCACGCGAGCGCGCCCGGCAGCGCGCCCACCAGCGTCACGCCGCCGAGGATCCCGAGCATCGCGCTGAACTCGAGCGCGCTCAGCGCGGAGGCGAGCCGGCGCTCGGCGCGCACGCGGAGGATCGTCGTCAGCGCGCCCAGCGTCCCGAGGGTGTGGCCTGCCCCCATCAGCACGCGTCCCAGCACGAGCCAGCCGAAGGAGCCGCCGAGGACGAGACACGCCATGCCCGCGAGGACGACCGCGGGCCCCGCGATCAGCGCGCGGCGGACGTGGTGCGTCATCAGCAGTCCCGCCGGCAGGTCCGCGAGCATCCGCGCGAGGCCGAAGGCGCCGGCGACGGCCCCGAGCTGCCAGTCCGCCAGCGCCGCGCCGCGTCCCAGCTCGGGCAGCAGCGCCGGAAACGCCCCGATCGAGAACGTCTGCAGTCCCGTGGTCAGGCAGAGCATGGCCAGCAGGCGATCGGGCCGCATCGGCGGCGGGATCAGGAGGGCAGCGCGGCGCGCGCGCGGGCGTGGGCGGGGTCGTCGGCGCGGAGCAGGTCGGGGTTGCGTCCGCGCGCGACGGCCACGTGATAGGCGAGCAGCTGCAGCGGGACCACGGCGAGGATCGGCGAGAACGCCTCGTCCACCTCGGGCAGCGCGATGGTCTCGCCGGCGAGGCCCGCCGCCTCGCGATCGTCCTCGCGCGCGAGCATCAGCACCTCGGCGCCGATGGCGCGGGCCGCGCGCGCGACGTCGAGCGCACGGGCGCGCGCGGGCCCGGGCGGCGCGATCAGCACGAGCGCGTCGTCCGCCTCCAGCGCGGCCGACGGGCCATGCAGGAACGACTCCGGCTCGAAGGCGACGGCGGGCAGCCACGCCGTCTCCGACAGCTTGAGCGCGCCCTCGCGGGCGGTGGCGGCGTTGGGTCCGCCGCCGACGAACCAGAAGCGCCGCCGCCCGGCCAGCCGCGCGCCGAGATCGTCCCACGACTCCTGGCCGAGGAGGAACGCGAGCAGATCGGGAATCGCGCCGAGCGCGCGCCGTGCGGCGTCGGCGCCACTCACTTCCGCCGCGAGCAGCGCGAGTGCCGCCAGCGCGGCCGTATAGCCGACCGTGTGCGCGCCGGACGTCTCGACGTCCGCCGTGTGCAGCGCGTGCGTCACGCCCGCGAGCGTCACACCCTTGCCGGTGACACCGACGGTGACGGCGCCGCGGCCCGCGGCGAGCGTCACCGCGTCGGCCGCCACGCGCGAGCCGCGATGGCTCAACGCGACCAGCGCCTCGCCAGCCTCCGGCGCCGGTCCGTAGGCCGTCCACTCGGAGGCGACCACCGCGCGCGCCTTCGCGCCGAGCTTGCCGAGGCCCGCGAGCAGATGCTCGCCCACGAGGGCAGCGTGCCACGAGGAGCCGACGCCCGCGAGCCACACACGGTTGACGCCACGCAGCGCGGTGGCCGCGGCGGACAGCGCCGCTTCGTTGCCGCGCTCGACCAGGCGCAGCGCGCCCGGCTGGGCGTAGATGGCATCGTGCATGTAGTACGGGTGGGCCGCGCGAGGCGGCGAGCTCGAGGTCATGGCGCGCGGCCCAGTGTACACGCAGGCGCGGCATGGAGAGACGCGACGACGCGACGCCGGGCGCGCGGGCCCGATCAGACGCCCGTTGCGTCGAGCGATCGATCGGGCCGATCAGGCGCTCTTGCGCAGCGAACGCCCGCGCCGGTACTCGTGCCCGCGCTCCCAGCCACGCCGGAACGCCGGCTCATCGATCATGTTGCCGTGGAGCGGCCGCACGTTCTCGCGGTCATCGCACCACTGGGCCGCCTCGAAGCCGCAGCGATAGACGTGCTCCTCGGATCGAACCGGCCGCGCTCGGCGGCGTCGCGTGACGTGAACATGCCGGCGACAGATTTCATGGAGAACCTCCCGGGCTCAACGGCGCAAACGGGTTGCCAGCCCGTCGGTGGTCTTGCGAGCGCGAACGAGAGCGCGGCGGATCACGACGCGGGCGCGCGGACCGCGCCGACGGCCGCGGCGAGATTCGCGTCGGGGACGGCGAGTGGCAGCACACAGCCAGGCGTCAGGATGAGCCCGCGGCCACCCGTCTGACGGATCGCATCGCGCGCCTCGGCGGCGACGGCGTCGGCGGGCCCGTGTGGCAACGTCGTCGACTCGCCGAGCCCGGCGGCGAGGCCGCCGGCGAAGCGTCGCGACGCGCCGGCCAGCGTCGGCGCGGTCAGCCGGTCGTGCCAGTTCACGGCGTGCACGGGCAGCGCCGTCCACGCGTCCCAGAAGATGTCTTTCCCGTGCAGGTGTAGCAGCGTCAGGGCCGACACTCCCCGGACCCGCTCGAGCACGCGGCGCGCGTACGGCAGGTCCCACGTCGTGCTGACCGCCTCGCTCACCGCCTCGGCGTTCGCCGCCTGGGTCGCGAAAAAGAGGCCGTCGGCGCCGGCCGCGAGCGCCGCCGCCGCGTAGCGCGCCGTCGTCCCCGTGATCACCTCGAGCGCCGCGCGGACCGCGTCCGGCGCGGAGGCGAGATCCTCGAGGAGACGATCGCCGGCGAGCTTGCTCGCGATGGTGAGCGGCGAGAAGACCGTGTGCAGGATCGGCGCGTCGTCCCCGCGGCCCTTGCGGATCAGCCGCACCGCCTCCAGCTCGCGCCCGAGCGCGCCCGCGCCGGGATCGAGCGGCTTCAGGCGCGCCCAGTCCGCGGCGCTCTTCACCGCGTGCTCCGTGCAGCGCTTGGCGCCGCCCGGGTGGCCCTGATACGCGACCTTGCAGCCCCAGTCCTCCACGCAGTACACGCCGCTCGACATCACCTTGATCAGGTCGAGGTCCCACGTGCGATGGAAGGCCAGCATCGCGTCGGCGAGCCCCTGCGAGGTGTGATCGACGTCGGGGACGTGGCGCCAGAAGGCGACCGGCGGCCTGTCCACCGCGCGTCGCCCGATCGCCGCGAGCACTCGCTCTCGCTTGGTCATGCGCGCCACGATACCACCGCGCGGCAGGGTTGCCGCTCCCGGCGACCTCGTGCGAGGATCGGGCACTCACGAGGAGGATCGCCCATGCCCCAGCTGAGCCGTCGCGCCTTCCTGGCCGGGTCCGTCGCCGTCGCCGCCACTGCCCGCGCGCCGTTCGTGCACGCGCAGAAGCGCGGCGGCACCCTGCGCTTCGTGCCGCACGCGGACCTCAAGATCCTGGATCCGATCTGGACGACCGCCTACATCACGCGCAACCACGGCTACATGATCTTCGACACGCTCCTGGCGCTCGACGCCGATCTGAAGATCAGGCCGCAGATGGTGGACAAGTACACCGTGTCGAAGGACGCGATGAAGTACTCGTTCACGCTGCGCGACGGGCTGAAATTCCACGACGGGACTCCGGTGACCGCCGAGGATTGCGTGGCGTCGATCAAGCGCTGGGGCGGCCGGGACCAGGTGGGGCGGCTGATGACGGCGTCGCTGAACAAGATGGTGCCGGTGGACAGGAAGACGTTCACGATCGATCTCGAGACGCCCTTCGGCCTCGTGCTCGACGCGCTCGGCAAACCCTCGGCGAGCCCGTTGTTCATCATGCCGGCGCGGCTGGCCGCGACCGATCCCAGCGAGCAGGTGAAGGAAGCCGTCGGCTCGGGACCGTTCAAGTTCGTCAAGGACGAGTGGCAGCCGGGCAATCGCGTCGTCTACGTCAAGAACCCCGACTACGTGCCCCGCAACGAGAAGCCGAGCGGCGCCGCCGGCGGCAAGCGCGCGCTGGTGGACCGCGTGGAGTGGCGCTACATCCCGGACCCCGCCACGGCGAACGCCGCGCTCGAGGCCGGCGAGATCGACTACTGGGAGAACATCCCGCTCGACTTTGCGCCGCGCCTGGAGAAGAACCCGGACCTGCGCGTGTTCGTCACCGATCCGCGCGGCAGTCAGGGCATCCTCCGTCCGAACCACCTCCAGCCGCCGTTCAACAACAAGGCCGCGCGGCAGGCGCTGCTCTACGCGGTGGACCAGCAGAAGTACATGCAGGCGGTCATCGGCAATCCGAAGTACTACAAGGCGTGCCCGTCGCTCTTCATGTGCGGCGGCCTGCCCTACGAGACGGCGGTGGGGGCGCCCAAGCCGGACCTCGAGCGCGCGAAGCGGTTGCTGAAGGAGTCCGCCTACGACGGCCGGCCGATCGTGGTGATGGATCCCACCGACACGCCGTACGCCCACGCGCCGGCGCTGGTCACGGCGGAAGTGCTCCGCTCGCTCGGCGCCGCCGTCGATCTGCAGGCGATGGACTGGTCCACGATGGTCCAGCGGCGTGCGAAGAAGGAGCCGCCCGCCCAGGGCGGCTGGAACATCTTCCACACCTGGTCCACGTCCTTCGACACGATGACGCCGGCCGTGTCTTCCGTGCTCGGCGGCGGCGGCGAGAAGGCGTGGTTCGGCTGGCCGACGAGCGAGCCGATCGAGAAGCTGCGCACGCAGTTCGTGCGGGAGCCGGACGCGGCCAAGCGCAAGGCGATCGCGGACGAGGTCCAGAAGATCGCCTACGACGAGGTGCTGTACGTGCCGTGGGGCCAGTTCGTGGTGCCGGGCGCGTTTCGCAAGAACGTCCACGGGCTCCTGGAGTTCGGCGCGACGCTCCTCTGGAACATCTCGATATGAGTGAGCGGGTTCTCTGCCTCTTATTTGCCGTCGGGGCGCCTTCGCAGGGCTCCGGCGCCCGACGTTCTGCCAGAGAGTGCGCGGCGTCATGATCGTGGCCGCGGCACAGCTCGGGCCGATCCAGCGCGCCGACCGTCGCGCCGACGTCGTCAAGCGCCTGCTCGCGCTGCTGCACGAGGCGAAGGCGCGCGGCGCGGAGCTGGTCGTGTTCCCCGAGCTCGCGCTGACGACGTTCTTTCCGCGCTGGTGGATGGAGGATCAGGCCGAGATCGACGCCTTCTTCGAGACCGAGATGCCCGGGCCGGAAACGAAGCCGCTCTTCGACGAGGCGCGGCGGCTCGGCCTCGGCTTCTGCCTCGGCTACGCGGAGAAGACGGCCGATGGCCATCGCTACAACACGTCGCTCCTCGTCGACGCGAGCGGCCGCGGCGTCCTCAAGTACCGCAAGATCCACCTGCCCGGCCACGCCGAGCACGAGCCGTGGCGCCCGTTCCAGCACCTCGAGAAGCGCTACTTCGAGGTGGGCGATCTCGGCTGGCCCGTCACGCGGTACAGCGGCGCCGTCGTCGGCATGTGCATCTGCAACGACCGCCGCTGGCCCGAGACCTACCGGGTGATGGGGCTGCAGGGCGTCGAGCTGGTGCTGCTGGGCTACAACACGCCGATCCACCATCCGCCGGCGCCCGAGCAGGATCACCTCGCGGGCTTCCACAACCATCTCTCCATGCAGGCCGGCGCCTATCAGAACGCCACGTGGGTCGTCGGCGTGGCCAAGGCCGGACGCGAGGAAGGCTGCGACCTGCTCGGTCAGTCGGCGATCGTCGCGCCGTCGGGCGAGATCGTCGCGATGGCGTCGACGGTCGGCGACGAGCTGATCGTCGCGCGCTGTGACCTGGAGCGCTGCCGGGGGTACAAGGAGACGATGTTCAACTTCGCGAAGCACCGGCGGCCCGAGCACTACCGGCTGATCGTCGAGCGGACCGGCGCGATCCCGCCGGCCTGAGGGCGGCGACGGAAGGGCGCCGGTCGTCGGGCCGGCGCGCCTGGGCGTCGAGCTTCACGACGACGGCCTTCGGCGACACCACGCTCCTATAACACTGCGACGACGGCTCTGTGAAACGGCGAGGAAGGCTGCGCGCGACATGGACTGCTCGCGACGACCCGGAGCGTCGCGCCCCTCGGCAGGACGGGATGGACGCGGTCGATCACCTGCCACACGTGCTGCGCGGCGCAGAGCCGCATGTCGAGCGTCACGCGCGCACCTCCCGGCCAGACGCCGATGCTGACCTGCACCGCGATCATCCCGCGAAGCCCCAGCCCGCGGAGACACACGCCGAGCGTCGCCTGCAGCGCGTCTCGCCGCCGGTCTCGGCGGTTGAGCCGGAGCAGGGCGAATGTCGGAAGCGCCACCACGGCCGCGACGACGGCGAGCGCGGGCAGCGATTCCACTACCCGACCATCGCGGGCTGGCGCTCGAGCCGCCGCACGGGCGAGGCGAGGATCACGAGCGCCTGGACGAGGAACCCGGCCGCGGCCACGACGAGACAGGTCTCGGCGCCGGACACGGCGCCCAGGAGCGCGCCGAGCGCGGCGCCGACCGGTCGCGCGCCGTAGGCCGTGATGTTGATGGCCGACGCGCGTCCGAGCAGGTCACGCGGCGTCACGGTCTGACGAAGGGTGGCCGTGCTGATCACCCAGACGATCGGCCCGGTGCCGATCAGGAAGAAGCTGACTCCCGCCAGAGCTCCCACCGGGATCCAGATCGTGAGCACCATCACCGCCGCCGCCGCGAGCCCGGCGATCGGCCCGAGCACCACGACGACGCCGAACGGCAACGCGCGGATGATCCGCGGCGTCAGCAGCGCGCCGACGACCATGCCGACGCCGTACGTGGCCAGCGTCGCCCCGACGCCGAACGCGGAGAGGCCGAGATGATGGACGGCGTACGGCACGTACACCGCCTGGAGCATGAAGAACGCGGTGTTGAACACGAGCTGCGTGAGGAAGACGGGCCGCAGCAGCGGATGGCCGAAGACGAACCGCGCACCGTCGCGCAGATCGTGGAGCACCCGACGCCCCGCGATCAGCGGCCGGGCCGGCTCGCGCACCCCGGCGAGGAGGACGACGGCGGCGGCCGAGAGCCCGGCGGCGACCCCGAACGCCGGCGCGCCGCCCGTCCACCCGACGAGCGCGCCGGCCAGCGCCGGCCCGCCCGCGAAGGCCACCGTGCGCGCCAGCTCGATCCGCCCGTTGGCGGCGGCCAACGCCCCGGCCGGCACCAGCGCCGGCACGAGCGCGGGCGAGGCCACGCTGTACGCCACCGTCCCGCACGCGCCGATGAAGCCCAGCAGCGCGAGCAGCGGCAGCGTCAATAGGTTCAGGTGCGCGAGCGTCAGGACGCCGGCGAGCGAGAGCGCGCGCAGCGCCTCGGCCCCCGCCATGAGCCGGCGGCGCGAGGCGCGATCGGCGAGCACGCCCGCGGGGATCGAGAGCAGGAGAAACGGCAGCGTCTGCGCGGTCTGCAACAGTCCCGTCGCCCCCGCGCCGGCGCCCAGCGCGAGCACGGCCACGATGGGCGCGGCGGCCAGACCGATCTGCTCCGCCGACTGCGCGGCGAGATTGGACCACGCCAGCCGATTGAAGCTCGCAGGCAGCCGCGGCGAAGCGCTCTCTTGGAACATGCTGAGAGCGTACGGGGCCGTGCCGCACGCGCGCACTCCGCATGTTGCTGCCGAATTCCGTACGCGACGCTACTGCCCACCGGTTCGAGCGCCGGCTTGCGCGCCATACGTGCCACTTCCAGCGCGGGCTTCGCCCGCGCAATCCCGTTCTGGGGGAGGTTTCGGAGGGGGCCGTCGAGGCCCCCTCCGACGAGGATGGGGGGCGAAGCCCCCCTCCGAGTCAGCGCACGTCGAGCGTCTCGCGCAGCCCGTCGCCGACGAGGTTGATGGCGAGGACGGTCAGCGCGAGGAAGAGGCCGGGGAACAGGATGATCCAGAACGCGAGCTGCACGTACGTCTTGCCCTCGGCCATGATGTTGCCCCACGACGGGATGTGGGGCGGCGTGCCGGCGCCGAGGAACGACAGGTACGCCTCGAACAGGATGGCCGAGGCGCAGATGTAGGTCGCCTGCACGATGAGCGGCGCAGCCAGCGCGGGCAGGATGTAGAACATCAAGATTCGCGGCGTGCGGGCGCCGAGCGCGCGCGCGCCTTCCACCATGGTGTGCTCGCGCAGCGAGAGCACCGAGGCGCGCACGACACGGATCACGCGCGGGATCTCCGGGATGACGAGCGCGATGATGACGTTGCGCACGCTCGTCTTCATGAGCGCCATGAGGGCCAGCGCGAGCAGGATGGCCGGAATGGCCATGAGCCCGTCCATCACGCGCATCATGACGGCGTCGAGCCGGCGGTAGAAGCCGATGACGAGGCCGAGGGTGGTGCCGATCAACAGGCCGAGGATCGACACGGTGGCGCCGACGATCAGCGAGACGCGCGTGCCGTAGATCGTCCGCGTGTAGACGTCGCGGCCGAAGTTGTCGGTGCCGAACCAGTGTCCGGCCACGGGGCTCGTGAGGCGCTCGATCGGCCGCATCTCGAGCGGATCGCCGGTCCACCAGACCGGCGCGAACGCGCCGCCCAGGGCGATGATCGCGAGCACCACGACGCCGACCACGAGCGTCGGCTGCCGCCGAACAAACCGAATGATCCGCGCTCCACGCGAAAGATGTTCCGCTTCGAGCGCCGGCTTCGCCGGCGCAATCCCGGGGGGAGGTTCGGAAGGGGGGCGGAGCCCCCCTCCGAGGCTAGTATTTAATACGTGGATCGAGGACGACATAGAGGAGGTCCACCACGAGGTTGATGAGCACGTAGACGCCGGAGACCACCAGGATCACGCCCTGGATCACCGGGTAGTCGCGCCGGATGATGGCGTCCACCGTGAGGCGGCCGAGCCCCGGCAGCGCGAACACGCTCTCGGTCACGACGGCGCCGCCGATGAGCAGCGCGAACCCGATGCCGATGATCGTGACGATGGGCAGCGAGGCGTTCTTGAGCGCGTGCCGCACGAGCACCCAGCGCGGGGCGAGGCCCTTGGCGAAGGCCGTGCGGATGTAGTCCTCGTTGAGCACGCCGAGCATCGAGGCGCGCGTCATCCGCGCGATGAGCGCCATGTACACGAGCGACAGCGTCACGGCCGGCAGGATCAGATGGCGCAGGAAGGGCCAGAAGCCGCGCTCGATGGGCGAAAAGCCCTGCACGGGCAGCCAGTGGAACGACACGGCGAAGATGTAGACGAGCACGAAGCCCAGCCAGAAGGTCGGCATCGAGAAGCCCGACACCGCGAACACCATCACCGCGCGGTCCACCAGCGAGCCCTTCTTCCACGCGGCGAGGACCCCGAGCGGCACGGCCACGCTCACGCTGATGACCATCGCGAAGAGCGTGAGCGCGATCGTCGCCTCCGCCCGCTGGCCGATCAGCGTGGCCACCGGCAGGCCGGAATAGATGGACGTCCCCAGGTCGCCGCGCACGATGCGGCCGAGCCAGATGCCGACCTGGGTGAGGAAC
Organism: Candidatus Rokuibacteriota bacterium; assembly: GCA_003220225.1. Classification (GTDB taxonomy): domain Bacteria; phylum Methylomirabilota; class Methylomirabilia; order Rokubacteriales; family CSP1-6; genus AR12. Next base: position 151,154 of record QHRU01000032.1, on the reverse strand, counting down.
GGCTGGTCGAGGCCGAGCTTGGCGCGGATCTTCGCGATGTCCTCGGACGTCGCGTAGTCGCCCGCGATGATGACGGCGGGATCGCCCGGCGTGACGTGCAGCAGCGCGAAGACGGCGATGGCCACCACCCCCATCACGGGAATGGTGGCCACCAGCCGGCGGAGGATCTCCGGGAACACGATCAGGCGATCGACACGTTCCAGAACAGCGGCGCCGGGAACTGGAGTACCCCGCTCACCGCCTTGCGGTGGGCGGTGGGCAGCACCCACTGGCCGAACGGCACGTACATCACCTCGTCGTAGGCGACCTTCTGGATCTCCTCGGCGAGCTGCTTCTGCTTCGCGCGGTCGGTGGCGCGCGCCCACTGGACCTTCAGCTCCTCGATGCGCCCGCTCTCCGGCCAGCCGAACCACGCGCCGTCGCCCGCGCCCGAGATGCCGGCATGGACGGCGGGGTTGATCACGTCGGAGGCGATCCACCACGTGAACAGCATGTTCCACCCGCCCTGCTGCGGCGGCTCCTTCTTCGCGCGGCGCGCGACCACCGACGACCAGTCCATCGCCTGCAGATCCACGTTGAAGCCGATCTGGCTCAGCAGCTCGCGCGTGACCAGCGCGGCGCCGTGGGTGAGCGCGATGTCGCTCGGGTCGAGCACGACGACCGGTCGTCCGTCGTAGCCGGACTCCTTGACGAGCTGCCGGGCCCGGTCGAGGTCCGGCTTGCCGGGCGCGCCGGCCGCGGATTCGAACGGCCCGCCGCACGTGAAGAGCGCGGGGCAGGGCTTGTAGTACTTCTCGACGCCGATGGCCGCCTTGAGATACTTCGGCTGGTCCACGATGTAGAGCAGCGCCTGCCGCGCCTTCTTGTTGTTGAAGGGCGGATGCTTGTGGTTCGGACGGATCCAGCCCTGGGTGCCGCGCGGGTCGGTGACGAACGTCGTGAGCGCGGCGTTGGCCTCGATCTTCGGCACGAAGTCGAGCGGCGGGTTCTCCCACCAGTCCACCTCGCCGGCGTCCAGCGCCGCGTTCGCCGTGGCGTGGTCGGGGATGTAGCGCCAGACGACACGGTCGACGTTCACGACCTTGCCGCCGGTGGAGCCGCTCGGCTTCTCCTGCCGCGGCACGTAGTCCGGGTTCTTCACGTAGACGACCTGGTTGCCCGGCTGCCACTCGTCCTTGACGAACTTGAACGGCCCCGAGCCGATCGTCTCCTTGATCGGCTCGTCGGCGGAGGCGGCCGCGATGCGCGCGGGCATGATGAAGGGCACGTTGCTCGAGGGCTTGCCGAGCGCGTCGAGCACGAGGCCGAACGGCTGTGACAGCTCCAGCGTGAACGTCTTCCTGTCCGACGGCGCGATCTTCGCCATGTGGGCCGCGAGCAGACGGCCGAGGGGGTCCTTCTTCGCCCAGCGCTTGAGCGACTCCACCGCGTCCTCGGCCGTCACGGCGGCGCCGTCGTGGAACTTCAGCCCGTCGCGCAGCGTGAACGACCACTTCAGGCCCTTGTTGGAGGAGGCGTACTTGGCCACCATCTGCGGCTTGATGGCGAGATCCGCGTCCGTTCCGAAGAGCGTGTCGTAGATGAAGTACGAGTGGTTGCGCGTGATGTAGGCGGTGGTCGCGACCGGATCGAGCACCTTGAGATCGGCGTGCGGGATGAACCGGATCGTCCCGCCCTTCTTCTGCGCGTGCACGCGCGGCGCGCCGAGCGTGGCCGCCGCCGCGGCGGCGGCGGCGCCCGCGAGGAACCCGCGGCGGCTGACCCCGGCCATGGCCTACTTCTTCTCCTGCGCGACCGCGGCCTCGGCCGCCTTGAAGCCTGTCCTGGAATGCGTGCCGTCGCAGAAGGGCTTCGTCACCGAGCCACCGCAGCGGCACAGCGCGATGCGCGGTCCGCGCGCGCTCGTGTCGATCGTGGCGCCGTTGACGTCGATCAGCTCGAAGTCCCCTTCCACCAGATAGGGGCCGTTGGGACGGATCGTGATCTTGGTCGACATGAGGTCGCTCCTCCTCGTGGGCTGAGAATCGCGCTCAACGATAGCACGCCGGCGGTAGACTGGCCCGGATGACAGGCGCCGGCGAGATTCTCTTGATCGCGTGCTACGAGCTGGGTCACCAGCCGCTCTCCGTCGCGTGGCCGGCGGCCTTCCTGGAGCGCGCGGGCTACCACCCCGCCGTGATGGATCTCTCGGTCGAGCCGTTCGACGCGGACAAGGTCCGGCGCGCGCGGCTCGTCGCGATGGCCGTGCCGATGCACACCGCGCTGCGCCTCGGCGTGGCCGCCGCCGCGCGCGTGCGCGCCGCGAATCCCGACGCCCACATCTGCTTCTACGGCCACTACGCGGCGCTCAACGGCGAGTACCTGACCTCGCACGGTCACGCCGACTCGGTGCTGGCCGGCGAGCTGGAGGACGCGCTGGTCGCGCTGGCACGGCGGCGCGCCGATCCGGGCCCGCGCGTGAGCCTGGCGAAGCTCGACTTCCCGGTGCCGGCGCGGACCGCGCTGCCCGCGCTGAAGAAATACGCGCACCTCGACCGCGAGGGCGCGCCGCACCTCGTCGGCTACGTGGAGGCCAGCCGCGGCTGCAAGCACGGCTGCCGGCACTGCCCGATCCCGCCCGTCTACGGCCGCCGCTTCTTCGTCGTCCCGCGCGAGGTGGTGCTGGCCGACGTCCGCCAGCAAGTGGCCGCCGGCGCCGCCCACGTGACGTTCGGCGATCCCGATTTCCTCAACGGCCCGCGCCACGCCCTCGCGGTGGCCCGCGCGCTGCACGCGGAGTTTCCCGCGCTCACGTTCGATTTCACGGCGAAGATCGAGCACCTGCTGGACCAGCGCGCGCACCTGGCCGAGCTGGCCGCCCTCGGCGCCCTCTTCGTCGTCTCCGCGGCCGAGTCGCTCGACGACGCGGTGCTGGCGCTCCTCGACAAGGGCCACACGCGCGCCGACATCGAGGAGGCGCTCGCGGTGACGCGCGCGGCCGGCCTGTCGCTGCGGCCGACGTGGGTCGCGTTCACGCCGTGGACCACGCTGGAGGGCTATCGGGAGTGGCTCGACTTCATCGCGGACGAGCGGCTCGTGGACGCCACCGAGCCCGTGCAGTACGCGCTGCGGCTGCTGGTGCCGCCGGGCTCGTGGCTGCTCGATCAGCCGGCCATGCGCCACCACCTCGGGCGACTCGTGCCCGACGGCTTCCACCACGAGTGGTCGCACCCGGATCCGCGCGTGGACGCGCTCGCGGCCGAGGTCGGCGCCGCCGTCGCCGCGGCCGCCGACCGCCGCGAGGACGCCGCGCTCACCTTCGACCGCGTCCGCGCGCTGGCCGCGGCCGCGGCGGGAGCCCCGGCACCGGCGCCCGTCGGCCTGGCCCCTGATCGCCGCCGGCCGCCGCGGCTCAGCGAGCCGTGGTTCTGCTGAGCGGAGCCGCGAGAGGGCCAGTTGGCCCTCGCCGGGAACGAGAGTAAAGTACCTGTCTGAGAGGTGACGACATGAGCGACACGGCCACGCCCGATCTCAAGACCCGCGTGCAGGAGCTGATCGACACCATGATCAATCCGGCCGTGGCGGGACACGGGGGCTTCGTCGAGCTGATCGACGTCCAGGACAACCGCGTCTACCTGACCATGGGCGGCGGCTGCCAGGGCTGCGGCGCCGCGGACGTCACGCTCAAGGCGGGCATCGAGCGCCTCATCAAGGAAGAGCTTCCGGAGGTCACCGAGGTGCTCGACACGACCGACCACTCGCAGGGGACGAACCCCTACTACACCGCCGGCAAGTCCTGAGTCCTCCGTGGGCGGGAGCGCGCGACTGCTGCTGCTCCTGCCCACGCGCACGTACCGCACCGAAGACTTCGTCGACGCCGCGCACACGCTCGGCGTCGATCTCGTCTGCGCCTCCGAGAAGCCGAGCACGCTGGAGGCGCTCGCTCCCGACAGCCTCCTGACGCTCGACTTCAGCGATGCGCGCGACGCTGCGGCGCGCGTCGCGGAGTGGAGCGCCGAGCGCCCGCTGGCGGCCGTGGTCGGCGTCGACGACGTCACCGCGGCGGCCGCCGCGGCCATCGCCGAGCGTCTCGGGCTGCGCGCCAGCGCGCCCGCCGCCGTCGCCGCCGCCCGCGACAAGTTCCAGATGCGCCAGTGCCTGGCCGCCGCCGGGGTGCCGGTGCCGCGGTTCAGGCGCATCGCCCTCGGCGAGAACCCCGTGCTCGCCGCGCGTGGCGTCGAGTTTCCCTGCGTGCTGAAGCCCCTGAGCCTCTCGGCCAGCCGCGGCGTCATCCGCGCGAACACCACCGAGCAGTTCGTCGTCGCGTTCAAGCGCATCGCGGCGCTGCTGGCCCGCGACGACGTCACGGTCAGCGGCGACGCCGCGCGCTACCTCCTGGCCGAGGAGTACGTGCCGGGCCTCGAGGTCGCGCTGGAGGGCCTGCTGATCGGGGGGACGCTGCACGTGCTGGCGCTCTTCGACAAGCCCGATCCGCTGGAGGGGCCGTTCTTCGAGGAGACGATCTACGTGACGCCCTCGCGGCTGCCCGACGTGGTGCAGGAGGCGATCCGCGCCACCACCGCCCGCGCCTGCGCCGGGCTCGGGCTGACGGAGGGGCCGGTGCACGCCGAGCTGCGCGTGAACGACGACGGGCCGTGGGTGCTCGAGGTCGCCGCGCGCTCGATCGGCGGCCTCTGCTCGCGTACGCTGCGGTTCGGCACCGGCATGACGCTGGAGGAGATCATCCTGCGCCACGCTCTCGGCTGGCCGATCGCCACGCTGGAGCGCGAGCGGCCGGCCGCCGGCGTGATGATGATCCCGATCCCGAGGGCCGGCGTCCTGAAGGACGTGCGCGGCCTGGACGACGCGAAAGCCACCCGCCACGTCGAGGACGTCGTCATCAGCGCCCACCTCGGACAGGAGGTCGTCCCCCTGCCCGAGGGGTGGCAGTACCTCGGCTTCATCTTCGCCCGGGGCGAGGCGCCGGCCGACGTCGAGGACGCGCTGAGGATCGCGCACTCCCACCTGCGCTTCGCCATCGACTGAACCCGACCGCGTCAGGCGTGCGCGTGCGCGCCGTTCAGCGGCGGAGCGTGCACCGCCTGCAAGCGGCGATGGACCTCGGTCAGCGGCTTCTGAAGATCACTCAGCTGTCCGAGCACGGTCGCGAACGTCTCCGCCGTCGCCGCCTGCTCGTTCCGCTGATGCTGCAGCTCCGCGAGGAGGCCCGAGACCTCCCGGCGCAGTCCGTCGACCTCCAGCCGGAGCCGCTGGCAATCCGCCTCGGACCCGGCCAGACGCGCCTTGAGACGTTCCCGGTCCTCGAGGTACCCCGGAATCAGTCGTCCCAGCAGGTACTGGCTCTCTTCGAGCCAGCGGTCGACGCGTTGGCGATCCTCGAGATCCGCGGGCGCTTCGGTCATCGTCTGCCTCCTGTCATCGGGTCGTGAAGGCGCGGGGCGCGGGCATAGCTCGCCGGGACGAACGACGGTCACTCCGTGAAAGAGCACGACGGCGCGGGACGACGCGGGCCCTGTCGGTCGCGCGTGCCGCCGGCGATCGACGAGCACGGACACTCCGGGATCGCCCCTGAACCGCCGCTCGAGATACTCGAAGAGGACGACGTCGGTGGCGGGAACGACGACGACGTAGCCTTCGTACATCGGCGCGTCCATCATCGGCCACGTCGGACACGGCGCCACTCTATCAACGACCTGTGGCCCGCTGCAAGAAATGCTTGCGGTCTCACCGCAACGCCGGAACGGCGAAGCCGGCGAAGGCCAGCCCGACCGCCACGTCGGTCTCGACGTACCACTCGGCCTCGTGCAGCAGGTTGATGGTGCCGAGGACGCGGCCGTCCCATACCACCGGCAGGTTCAGCACCGAGGCACAACCGAGCGAGGCGATCAGCTCATGGTCGAAGAAGACCTCGCGGAGGTCGGCCGCGGTGCGGCCGAGGTAGGGCCGGCGCTCCTGCAGCACCTGGCGCGACCAGAAGGTCGGGTTGAGCGCCTTGCGGCCCGCGACGGGATAGGCGGCCGGCCGGTTCGTCCACACGCGCTCGGACTCGCCGCTGTCCGCGTGGTAACGCAGGATCGTGAAGAGCCTGTGGCCGAGCACGGCCTCCATGGCCGCCTCGAGCGCGGCGTAGGTGGCCGCGGGCTGGCCGGGCCGGGCCATCGCGGACGCGACGGCGGCGAGGTGCGGTGTGGGATCCACGCGGCGGCCGTCAGGTGTGATCGGGCCGGACATGCAGTTGCTATAGTATGCGCCGAGTGGACTCTCGATGGGTCGCGCTGGCGCTCATCTTCGTCACCCGGACGTCGATGGGCGTCCAGTTCCAGTCGATCGCCTCGGTCGGGCCGCTGCTCGTCGCGGACCTCGGCCTCTCCTACGCGCAGGTCGGCACCCTCATCGGGCTCTACCTGCTGCCCGGCGTCGCGCTGTCGCTGCCCGGCGGGTTGATCGGCCAGCGTTTCGGCGACCGGCGCGCGGTCGTCTGCGGCCTGGCCGCCATGGTCGTGGGCGGGCTCCTCACCGCATGGAGCGACGGTTTCGTCGGCGCCGCCGCGGGCCGGCTCCTGAGCGGCGGCGGCGCCGTCCTCATGAACATCCTCCTGATCAAGATGACGGCCGACTGGTTCGCGGGCCGGGAGATGGCGACGGCGATGGCGGCTGTGCTCACCGCCTGGCCCGTCGGCCTCGGCCTCGCCGCCGCCACCTTCGGCGCCCTGGCCACGGCCACCTCGTGGCGGATCTCGCTCGTCGTCGCCGCGGCGACGGCCGCGCTCGGACTGGTCCTCATGGCGGCCGTCTTCCGAGAGGTGCCCGAGCGCGCGGCGTGTGCACGGAGTGCGCTCGGCGCGCGCGACCTCGGGCTGACGGTCACGAGCGGCGCCGCATGGGGAGTGTTCTTCGCGAGCCTCGCCGCCGTGATCGCCTTCGGGCCGCCGATGCTCGTGGCGCGCGGCGCCTCGCTCGGTCAGGCGGGCTTCGAGGTGAGTCTCGCCATCTGGGTGACGATCGTGTCGGTGCCGCTGGGCGGTCTGCTGAGCGATCGCGTGGGGCGGCCGAACGCCTTCATCGTCGTCGGCAGCCTGGGCGGCGCCGGCCTGCTCTGGGCACTGCCGACGATGCCGGCGGCGGCCCTCGGTCTCGTGCTCGTCGGCGCCGTGATCGGGGCGGCGCCCGGGCCGCTGACCTCGCTGCTGCCCCGCGCGCTCGCGCCCGAACGGCTCGCGGGCGGGCTCGGGGTCTCGTACACCGTGTACTACCTCGTGATGGCGGCGGTGCAGCCGGTGGCCGGGCTCCTGCGCGACCGCACCGGCGATCCCGCGACGCCGGTGCGCTTCGCGGCGGCGGCGATGGCGGCGACGGTGGTGGGTCTCGCCGCGTTCCGGCTGATCGAGCGCCGCGGCGCTACCTCGCGATCCACGCCGCCATGAGGCGGCCGCCGTAGTCGTAGCCGTTGTTCGGCATGAAGTTCCTCACGTGCGCATCCCAGGCCGAGACGACCTTGGCCGAGCCGTTCACGCCGAAGTAGCCCTGCTCGGCCACGTAGCGCTGCACGTCCCAGATGATGTCGCGTCGCTTCGCGACGTCGAAGGTGCGGCGCTGGAGCCGGATCATGTCCGTCAGCCTCGAGTCGTTGACGCCCAGGATGTTGAGGGGCGATTCCGGCAGGAAGAGCTGCGCCAGATAGCTGTCGGGCTGGGTGAAGATCGCGCGCAGCCCGGCCATCATCTTGTCGAACTTGCCGAAGATCGTGGTGGAGACGAACGCCCCGTACTCCTTGATGTTGAGCTGCGCGTCGATGCCCGCGTCCTTCCAGTTGCGCACGAGGACCTGCACGTAGTCGATGAAGTCGGGACCGAACCCGGCCGTCGTGTCCACGGTCGTCGTGAAGCCGTTCGGATGGCCGGCGGCGGCGAGCAGTCGCTTGGCCTCGGCGGTGTCGTGCTGATAGTCCTTGCGTCCCTCCGGGCCGAGCTGGCCGATCGGGATCGACCAGTCACCGAGCGCGGCCGGCACCACCGCCTGCGCGACGTAGTGGCCGAGCGAGAACGCGTTGCTCTCGAAGATGTCCGCCAGGCTGGTCGCGCGCGACAGCGCGCGGCGCACGCGCACGTCCTTGAACGGCTCCTGGTTGAGCTTGAAGCCCGTGAGGCCCATCACCGGCCAGGGATACTCCACGCTCTGCATCCCGGGCTTCTGGCGGCGCGCCACGTCGAGGTCGAGCCGCCGCACGACCATCTGGTATTCGGGAGCGAAGTCGATCTTGCCGCCGAGCCACGAGGCCAGGCGCGACGACGGGTCGCGGTCGAGGAGGATTTCGACGCCGTCGGCGTACGGCAGGCCCGGGACGAAGTAGTGCGGGTTCCGCGCGTAGAGCAGCCGGACGTTGGGCTCCCAGCGCTCGAGCATCCAGGGCCCGGTGCCGATCGCCGTCTCGACCTTCTTGAGATCGCCGAACTTCTCGACGCACTCCCGGGCCACCAGCCAGGTGGCGGTGGAGGCGAGCATGTCGAGGAACCACGCCGACGGCTCCTTCAGCACGAAGCGGACGGTGTGGCGGTCGAGAACGTCGATGTGGTCCACCGACTCGAGGAACTGCCGATTGGGGTTGCCGGCGACGGTGACGAAGCGGTCGTAGGTGAACTTCACGTCCTCCGCCGTCAGCTCGCGACCGTTCACCGGGGGCTTCGGATGCCAGCGGACGTCCTTGCGCAGCTTGAACACGTACGAGGTGTCGTTCGGCTGCGTCCACGACTCGGCGACGTCCGGTTCGATCGGATAGGTGCCGGGCTTGACCGTCGGTCCGGCCTTCACCTTCACGAGCCGACTGTGGGAGAACGACAGCGGGATCATCGTGACGAACGAGACGGTCGCGTGCGGGTCGAAGCCCTGCGGATCGAGCTGCATGGCGAAGCGGAAGACGCCTCCACGCCGGGGCGTCTGGGCGGCCGCCGACTCGACGCCGATCGCGGGCGCCGCCGCGGTCACCGCGAGGGCGCCGCCGGCCTTCAAGAGCTCGCGACGTGTGAGCGAGGTCATGCACGCCTCCTTGCCAGACGATGGGACGCGTATTCTTGGAGCGCAGGTCGCCGATGTCAAGGGACCATGACCGCGTCGATGACGTGACAGTGGTCGATGCGGGGTCGAGGGCCTGAATATCGCTGACTCCTCCGCCCGGCCGAGCGCAGATCCCGGCCGCAACCGACCACCGGTGGGTCGAGCGGCTCGTCGACGTCGCCGTCCGCGAGTCCGCCGAGCGGCGGGAGCCCGGACGGCAAGTCACTCTCGCAGATTACGAACAAAGCCGACTGCGACGCGGCGGGCGGTGAATGGCAGGCCTCGACCAGCGTCTGCCAGGCGAAGAAGTAGCCGAGCGACGAGGGTTTCGTCAGCGCTCCCGGATGTCGCCGGCGACATCGGGGAGCGTGCGGCGGCGAGCGTTATGGCGAACGCGCGGGGAGTGCGCTATCGTCGGCGCGAGCCGGGCGATGGGACGCGCGCGACCGAATGATCTCCGCGACCTTGACGACGCGCTTCGGGAGATTCGCGCGCTGCCGGGACTCTCGGAGCGCAGACCCGGCGTCTTCTGGCTGCGTCGGACGCCGTTCCTGCACTTCCACACGACGGGTGACTTCCGACGGGCGCACGCGAAAGTGGGACGGACCTGGGGCCGCGAGATCGTCCTGCCGTTCGGCGCGAGCCGCGCGGCGCGCACGGCGTTCGTGCGGGAAATCCGCAAGCGCTACGAGACGTGCCTCGAGCTCCAGCCGCGAGCGCCTCGGCGGGCGCCCACTCGACCTCGGCGAGGAGGCCCGAGCGACGGATCTTGACCCTCGGTGGTTCGGTCCCGCGTTCGTCGCGTTCTGGCTGGCGATCACCGCGTTGCTGTCCGTCATCGGCGGCTGGCACGCGCTCGCGCGGCGCTTCAGGAGCGACGACGACATCGACGGCGAGCGCTTCCGCTTCAGGGCGGCCGGCATCGGCTGGGGCCCGTTCCCGGTCAACTACGGCAACGTCATCTTCGCCACCGTCGGCCGCCGCGGGCTGGCGCTCTCGGTGTTCCTCCCGTTCCGCTTCATGCACCCGCCGCTCGTCATCCCGTGGCCCGCCGTCGAGCGCTGCGAAGCAGTGCGCGTGTTCTGGAGGCGACAGGTCGCCGTATACGTGACGGGCTTCCGCCCGCGACGCCTCCTCTTCGGTGGCGCGCTCGGGCGCGCGATTCTCGCCACGTGGACAGAAGCTCGGGGGAGAGCATGAGGCGTATCGGTTGCCGCGCATTGACGGCGGACGCTCGCATGACTATCGTCACGTCATGGGATTGTTGTCCGTTCGCGCGACGCTGATCGGCCCGACGGCACTGACGCTCGACGCGTGTGGTCTCGCCGTCGATCCCATGGCTCGACGATTGGTCGACGCCAAGGCGATCATCGGGACCGCGGGGCGATCGACCGCGGGCTGCGCGGCGGCCAGTCTCGTCTAACGTGCCGAGCATGGGCCACTTCCGCGTTCGCGCGATGCTCACGGGCGGCACCCAGCAATCCGAAGAGGTCGACCTGCTCGTCGACACGGGCGCGACCTACCTGACCGTCCCGCTCGATGTCGCGCGCCGACTGGGGCTGCGAGTCTTGCGCGAGCAGACGATCGTCACGGCCGGCGGCCGGCGCGAGGTGTGGCCAGTGGCCGAGGTGCGGATCGCGCTGGAAGGCCGCGAGGCCCCGACCGTCTGCTTCATCGCGCCGGCGGGCCCTGCGCTGCTCGGCGCCGTCGCGCTCGAGACGCTGAGCCTCGGCGTCGATCCCGTCGCGCGGCGGCTCGTGCCCGTGGACGGGTTCGTGCTGGCGGGCGCTACGCGGTAGCCACCCCCAGCGGACACCCCGCCGGCGCCGCCGCCTTCTTCTTCGCGATGATGTCGGCGGCGTACTTCTGCAGATAGTGGGTGATCGTCTCCACGCGGATCTTGACCGAGCCCGCGGGTTTCGTCGAGTCGAGGTCCTGGAACGAGAAGAACAGCGTGCCCGAGCGCTCGATGATCTGCTGCGTCGGCGTGTAGGTCGGCTGATCCATCCCGCACTCGTAGGACGACAGACGAATGACGCAGGCGATCCACGGGATGCGCGCGGCGAACTTGGCGCCCCACAGGATCTCGTTGGTGTTCGACGAGTAGGAGGACGGCCAGACGTCGTGGATGTCGAACGCCGACTTGGTGATGCCGGCGCGGATGTCGTCGCCGAAGGCCCATGCCATCAGATCGTCGTCGACGGGCGCGTACTGGACCCAGAGCACCGGATAGCCGTACGCCTGGAGGTCGACCTCGATCTCGTGGCCGATCCCGGGATCCATGTGGTACGGCCTCGCGAGCACGAGCAGGCACGGCCGGTCCTCGCGCGCGCACCACTCGAGCACCTCGCGCGACTTCCGGCGCAGCCGATCGTTGAAGTCGAACAGCGCCTTGTAGCCCGCGTCCACCGCCCGCGCCATCTCCTCGCGCGCCAGCCCGGGCAGCACGTCGCGCATCCCCTCGAAGAGCTGCTTGGGCACCAGCCGCGGCTCGTCGAGCGAGACGAAGGGCGCCGCGTAGGCGATGCCCGCCTCGGCGAAGACGTCGCGCTCCTTGACGAAGCCCGCCTTGATGTTCTCGGGCGCGGCCATGACGCGCGGGCACGTGAGCGTCCGCGCCACGTGGCCGCTCATGAACGACGGCAGCGTGTAGATCATCGGCGAGAAGAGGATGTCCAGCTTCTGCTTCTGGCCGAAGAGCAGCTCGCCGTAGTGGCCGGAGATGCACTTGACGGGATAGCAGCAGTCCACGGTGCCGCGCCCCTTGCCGAACTGGCGGCCCTGCTCCTCCGACGTGTCCGACGAGAAGACGACGTTGCGCGGGTCCACGCCGAGGGCGGTGAACAGGCCCATCCAGAACTGGTGGGTGGACCAGAGGTTCAGGACGCGTGGAACGCCGACGCGGAGGCTAGCGCGCGACGGCGCCGGCGCCGACTCGGCGGAACGCGTCCTTGCGAACCATCTCGGCAACGTTAGGGTACTCACGCTTGACCTCCTCGAGCTTCGCCTTCACCACGCGCATCTCGTTGACGTCCTCGACGAGCCCCTTCGGACACGAGTTGCCGCTGATCACGCGCTCCCAGCCCTCGGCCAGCGGCACCTTGCTCCACGCGCGCCCCTTGGCGCCGGGCAGCTGGACGTCGATGAACGTGCGCGTGCAGTTGATCGGGCACCACTTGCAGACGGTCTCGGCGGCCGTGGTGGTGGTGTAGGTCAGGGCCGCGATCGCGTCGAAGCCGCGGAAGCCCGACGCCTTGCCCTGCTGCTTCCGGTCGCCGGCGCAGAGGGCGGCGCCGATGGCGCCGGCCTCGCCCGAGTACGGATGGAGCACGACCTCGGCGTCGGGCACCTTGCCGCGGATGAAGTCGACCTGCGCCTTCACGACGGCCATGTTGCGGTGGGTGCCGCCCTGGAGCACGAACTTGCGCCCGGCCGCGCGCAGATTCTGCAGCTGCCCGGCGTAGATCCAGACGTTGACGGGCAGCACGGCCGCCAGCGCGGCCATGATCTCCTCGGCCGACCAACCCTTGCGCTGCTGGTTGACGATGTCGGACTGGAGGAAGACGCCACAGCCCATGGTGAGGCTCGGCATCGCCTTGGCCTCGAAGGCGCGGTCGGCGTAGCGCTCCAGGGGAATGTCGTAGCGCTCGGCCACGCCCTGCAGGAAGGCGCCGTTGCCCGACGAGCACTGCGAGTTGAGCCGGAAGTCGGCCACCGTGCCCTGGCGCAGGATCATGATCTTGACGTCGGTGCCGCCCACGTCGCAGATGACGTCGGCGTCGGGATAGAAGTGCAGCGCCGCCGTCGCGTGCGCGACCGTCTCCACCACGCCGACATCCGCGCCGAGCACGTCCTTCAGGAGGTCCTTGCCGTAGCCCGTCAGCGCCAGCGCGCCGACGTCGGTGAAGCCGGCCTCGCGCACCTGGTGGAACAGCGACTGCGCGTCCTCGATCGGGTTGCCCTTGCTGAGCGCGTAGCACGAGAAGAGCAGCTCGCGGTCGTCGGAGAGCACGACGGCCTTGGCGGTCGTGCTCCCGAAGTCGCAGCCGATCAGCACGGAGCCGACGTGCGGCGCGCGCTCGGGCGGCGCCGGCGCCGGCCGCACGTACTCGCTGACGAACGTCGCGAGATCGCTCGCGCCCGCGATCAGCCCGCGCGCGCCCTCCTTCGCCTTCGCCTCGTGCTGGCCGACCTCCACCCACCACTTCAGCTTGTCGGCGCCCTGGTAGACGCCGACCTCGGGCTTCTCTCCCTGGCCGATCTCCACGCAGCCGAGGCACGCGTAGTAGAGCGCCTCGGTGGGGACGTTGATGAGCGAGGCAGGCTCGCGGCCGTCCGGCAGCTCGACCTTGCGCTGCGCCCACAGCTTCGCGAGGTGATGGCGCCACGCCTCCTGCAGCCCCTTGAAGAAGAGGTTGGGGCCGCCGAGCAGCAGCACCTCGGGCAGCGGCGTGTTGCCCTTGGTGAGCGTCGCGAGATTCTGGTAGACGACGGCCTCGAAGAGGCTGGCGATGATCTCGTCGACGGGCACGCCGGTCTTCACGAGCGTGTTGGCGTCCGTCTCCGCGAAGATGCCGCACTTGCTCGAGACCTTGTGCAGGCTCATGCCCTCGTAGGGCATGGCGGCCAGCCGCTCGCCCGGCACCTGGAGCTTGCGCGCGGTCTTCTCGATGAAGGTGCCGGTGCCGCCGCTGCATGCCGACTGCATGTAGACCTGCTTCGTTTTTCCCGTCCCGGTGGCGGTGAAGAAGATCGTCTTCATGTCCTCGCCGCCGATCTCGGAGACGAAGCGCACGTCGGGATGCAGGCGCTCGACGCACGCCGCCACCGCGACGACCTCCTGGATCAGCTTGCCGCCCACGAGCGGTGCGAGGAACCCGGCCCCGGACCCGGTGAAGAAGACGCGGTCGCGACCGGGCGTGAGCCCCGCCTCAGCTTCCATCCGGCCGAGGAACTCGACGACCTTCTCGGCCTGGCGGGTGTTGTGGCGCTGGTAGTCCTGCCAGCCGGCCTTGCCATCCGCGACCACCACCGCCTTGACGGTGGTGGAGCCGACGTCGACGCCGACGAGTTTCATGCTCGGAGGGGGGCTTTGCATACTCGGAGGGGGGCTCTGCCCCCCTTCCGACGGTCGTCGCACGCCTCACGGCGCGCTCCTCCCTGCCTCCCCCCCAGACCAAGAACCGGATTGCGCGGGCGAAGCCCGCGCTCGACGCGCCCGATCACGTGCGCGAGCCCGCTCTTCACGACCGGCGCCCGAGCCGCTTGGCGACGTCGAGGACGAGCTTGGCGGCGGTGCCGGCGGCGCGGCCGTCGTGCGGCACGTGATACGTCGCCTTCTTCATCGCGGGATGCGCGTCCACGTAGGCGCGCACCTCGTCGACGGTCAGGCCGGTGCTCTGCAGAGCCTCGTCGAACTCGCGCTGCGCGCGCTTCTTGGCCTCGGTGAGGATCATCTGGCAGCGCGAGAGCGCGTGGACCTCGGCATCGCCCTTGATCTCGAGCGGCGCGTAGAGCAGGTCCGGGTACTTCCCGACGACACCGGCCATGGCGCCGATCGACATCGTGTTGGGCATGCAGGAGTACGGCGAGAGCTCGCAGATCATGTGGGCCTTCTTCTTGTGATGCGCCCACAGCGCCTTGCCCACGAGCATGTCGCCCTCGCCGCCGTCGAGCCGGCTGTGGAAGTACGGCGCGGCCAGTCTCCGCAGCTCGAACTGGTTCGGCATCTCGTGCGGCAGGTCGCGCAGCGCGCGGCGCAGGCGGTCGAACGTGAAGCGGTAGATGCCCTGGGCCACGCGGCCGAGGGCGAGCTTCAGGCGCGCCCCCTTCTCGATGCCGCTGTAGTCCTCGAAGCGCTGCAGCCCGTGGCGCAGCAGATAGTCCATCCACACGGAGATCGCCGCCGGGTAGACCTCGGCCCCCTCGGTCTCGAGCCAGCGGTGGATGTTGTAGTTCGGCTCGCCCTCGACGGTCTGGAGATAAAACTCGCCGGTGATCTTCACCGTCGGTTTCACGCGCAGCCGGTCCACCTCGATCGTGGAGAACTTCCGGTGCACCTCCCGCAGCGCGCGCGTGAAGTACCCCGTCGTGAGGTGCCAGACGAGCGAGCGGTACGCCGAGCGCTTCGGACGGTCGCGGAACACCTGGAAGAGGTACTCGATGCTCTCCCTGGCCACGGCGTCGGTGGCGCCGGGCACGACCTCATACGGACGCACCTGGTACTCGAGGTCCTGCACCAGATCCGTGACGAAGATCCCCCAGAGGAGGCCGAGCGTCAGGGGCAGGTTCAGGTCGAGCCCGTCGCCCATCGCCGTCTTCTGATCGAGCTGATCCTGGGCCATCAGGAACATCCGGAAGGCGCCGAGACCGCTGTTGCGCAGCGCCAGCTCGTAGCTCTGGTGGTACTGGCCGAAGCGGCAGGCGCCGCAGGAGCCGGCGGTCAGGTAGATGTACTTCTTGTTGAGCTCCTCGACGCCGATCCGTCCCGCCTCGCCCTTCAGGAAGTTGACGAGGTTCCCCGTCGTGAACGAGGTCGGGCAGCACTGCCCGATGTCGGCGACCTCGCGGCCGGTCAGGAGATCTTCCTTGGTGGCGATGGGCAGCACGCGTGCCCGGTAGCCGGAGCCCTCGAGCACGGCCTGGAGAACGCGCTCGGCGCGCCAGTGCAGGCCGCCGAAGAGGATCGTGACCGAGTCACGCTCCTCACGCGTGAAGGGGCGGGGCGTGTACGCGCGATAGTGCTCAGTGGTGACCGTGGCCATTCCGTCCTCCGTTTAGCTCGTGAGGGCGCCGACGTGTCGGTCCATCCACGCCTCGAGGAGCCGGACCGTCGCGAATCCCGGAAGCCTGCGGATCGTGTCGTCCACGCGCCGAACCGCCGCCCGCCCATCGTCGCCGGCGAAGAGGTAGCGGGCCATGAAGATCAGATCGTCGGCCGGTCCCACGCCGCTACCGACCGGGGCCCAGAACCGATCCACGAGCAGGCGCGCGACCCGGGCCGGCGCCGGGTGCTGCAACCGCTGTTCCGCCTGGCGGTAATAGAAGAAGAAGTGCCGCGACTCGTCGCCCATGATGCGCTCGAGCAGCTCCGTCAGCACCGGGTGGCCTGCGATCGCGGCGAGCCGTCGATAGCCGGTGAGGGTCGTCAACTCGTTGATAGCGCCCCAGACCATATGCACGGCGCAGAAGTCGGGCCACACGCTAGAAAGCGCCGCGATGGCCCGGGACTCCAGCCACTGCGCCAGCGGCTCGCGGCTGCGGGGACGCCGCCGTGGCCCCACCGGATGGCCGGCTGCATCGAGAAAGCTCGCGAGGGCGAGGCCATGGAACGTCTCCTCGTGCAGCCAGCACGCCAGGAAGGTCGCCACCTCGGGGTCGTCGATGGCGCGTGTGGCCAGGAGCTTACGCATGTAGATGATGGTGTGGAACTCGATGTCCTGCATATAGCGGAGCGTGCGGATCGTGTCCGACGACACGGAGCACAGGCGCACCGCCGCCCAGTCGATCTCGGACAGATCGAGCGCTCTTGACCGCGCCATCCACGCGTCGAGGTCGAAGGCCCGCATGCGGCGGCTCACAGTTAAAACCGTCGCGCGATCCTGGGCAAGAGGATAGTTGGGGGCCATCACGGGGGACTACGGGCGGGCCCGCCGGCCGGATGCCGGCGGGGCTCAGCCGCGGCGGCGGTCGCCGCTGTACGTCCCGCCGTCGCGGGCGCGGTCGCGCCGGCGCGCGCCGGGGATCACGACGCCGGCGAAGAGCGCCAGGACCACGAACACCCCGGCGATGATGAGCGCCGCGTCAACGGGCAGGCCGAGGATCCGCCGCGCCGGCCTCATCGAGCAAGGGAAGTGCCACCTGACGCGCCCTCGCCTCTCGCGCAGCCGGAGTCGACCTGATAGCATGCGCCGCACACGGAGGACGCGCTCATGACCCGAAGGCTGACGCTCGCGCTCACCCTCATCGTCGCCGCGACCGCGGCGGCGTACGCCCAGCCGAAAGAAATCGTGATCGGCCTCATCTACCCGATGTCGGGACCGGCCGCGCAGGCCGGCACGGACGACAAGCCGGTCTTCGAGATCGCCGCCGACCTGGCCAATGGCGCCGCCGACCTGCCCTTCCCGTTCTACCAGCGCCTCAAGGGCATGCCGGGGCTCAAGGGGGCGAAGGTGCGCCTGATCTTCGCCGATCATCAGGGCAAGCCCGAGGTCGGCCAGGCCGAGGCGGAGCGCCTCATCACCCAGGAGAAGGTCGCCGCGCTCGTCGGCTGCTGGCATTCCAACGTCACGGCCGTCGTCAGCCAGGTGGCCGAGCGCCACGGGGTGCCGTTCCTCAACGCGGAGTCGTCGTCGCCGGCGCTCACCACACGCGGCTTCAAGTGGTTCTTCCGCACCTCGCCGCACGACGGCCACTTCACACAGGTGATGTTCGACTTCTTCCGCGAGTTCCAGGCGAAACGGGGCGTGAAGCTCAAAACGCTCGGGCTCACGTACGAGGACACGACGTTCGGCAGCGACAGCGGCAAGGTCGAGAAGGAGCTGGCCGCGAAGCACGGCTACGAGGTCGTGCTGGACCTCCAGTACCGCGCGCGCGCCACCTCGCTGCAGTCCGAGGTGCAGCGGCTCAAGGCCACCAACCCGGACGTGTGGATGCCGACCTCGTACCAGACCGACGCCATCCTGTTCGTGAAGACGGGGAAGGACCTCGACTACAACCCGAAGATGATCATGGCCCAGAACGCGGGCCACATCTCCTCGGACTTCGTCAAGGAGGCCGGCCGCGAGGCCGAGGGCACGCTGACGCGCGCGCCCTTCTCCACCGATCTCATCGGCAAGCGCGACGTCGCGAAGGCCCTCAACGCCCTCTACAGCAAGCGCGCGGGCAAGGAGCTCTACGACTTCCCCGCGCGCGCCTTCACCGGCATCATGACGCTGCTCGACGCGATCAATCGCGCGGGCTCGACGGATCCCGAGGCCGTCCGCAAGGCGCTCGTCGCCACCAACATCCCCGGCGACCAGCTCATCATGACGTGGGAGAACGTGCGGTTCGACGAGACCGGCCAGAACACCGGCGTGAAGGGCATCATCCTGCAGATGCAGGGGGGCCAGTACCACACGGTCTTCCCGTTCAACGTGGCGACCAGGGACGTGATCTACCCGATCCCGGCGTGGAAGGACCGCAAGTAGCCTGACCCCCGACGTCCTGCTGCAGGCAGCGGTCGGCGGCGTGCTGATGGGGCTCGTCTACGCCCTCATCGCCGCCGGCCTGTCGCTGATCTTCGGCCTCATGGAGCTGGTCAACTTCGCCCACGGCGAGTTCCTGATGGTCGCGATGTACGTCACGTTCTTCGCCTGGTCACTGGCCCACCTCGATCCCGTGGTCGCCCTGCCGCTGGCGGCGCTGGCCCTGGCCGGGCTGGGCTGGGCCGTCTACCACGGCATCATCCGCTGGGTGCTGGGCGGACCGATGCTCGCGCAGGTCTTCGCCACCTTCGGGCTCGCGGTGCTGCTGCGCGCGGGCGCGCAATTCGTCTGGGGCGTCGACTTCCGCGTCGTGAAGGACCCGTGGCTCGCCGGCCGCGTCTCGCTGGGCGGCGTCTTCGTCGGCCTGCCGCAGCTCGCCGCCAGCGCGCTCGCCCTCGCCGCCTTCGTCGCGCTCTGGTGGTTCCTGGCGCGCACGGAGACGGGGCTGGCGCTCATGGCGACGGCGCAGGACCGCCAGGCGGCGGCGCTCATGGGCATCGACACCCAGCGCATGTTCGCGCTGGGCTGGGCCATCGGCAGCGCGTGCGTCGGCGTGGCCGGGGGGCTGCTCGCGATGTTCTACTACGTCTTCCCCGAGGTCGGGGGCGTCTTCGCGCTCATCGCCTACGTGACCGTCGCCCTGGGCGGTTTCGGCAACGTGCCGGCCACCCTGCTGGCCGGCGTGCTCGTCGGGCTCGTGGAGGTGTTCGCAGGGCTGCTCATCTCGCCCGCGATGAAGTACGCCGTCGTGTTCCTGCTCTACCTCGCGGTCGTGCTGTGGCGTCCGCTCGGGCTGTTCGGCCGGTTCTGACGCGCCGCCGTGAAGCGCGCCGCGCTCGTCGTCCTCCTGCTCGCCGCCCTGGCCTTCCCCGCCGTCTTCACGCTGCCGTTTCCGCGCCACGTGATGATCATGATCTTCCTGTACGGCTCGCTGGCCGTGGCGTGGAACATCCTGGCCGGCTACTGCGGTCAGATCTCGCTGGGCCACGCGGTGTTCTTCGGCATCGGCGCCTATACGTCCACCCTGCTCGTCGCCCGCGCCGGCGTCTCGCCGTGGCTGGGCATGCTCGCGGGCGCCGTGTTGGCGGTGATCGTCTCGCAGGCCGTCGGCTTCCCCGTGTTCCGGCTTCGCGGCCATTACTTCGCCATCGCGACGATCGCCGTGGGCGAGATCGTGCAGACGCTCTTCATCAACTGGGACTGGGCGGGGGGCGCGCGCGGCGTGTTCGTGCCGATCAGGCGTCCCGACTCGTTCGTCAACTTCCAGTTCAACGAGTCGAAGGCCGTCTATTACTACATCGCCCTGGGGCTGCTCCTGCTCGGCCTCGCCGTCACGCGCCGGCTCGAGGGCTCGCGCCCCGGCTACTACTTCCGCGCGATCCGCGAGGACCAGGAGGCCGCCGCGAGCCTGGGCGTGCACGTGGCGCGCGAAAAACTCCGCGCGATGGCGCTGTCCGCGGCGCTCACCGCGCTCGGGGGGACGTTCTACGCGCAGTACCTGCTCTTCATCGATCCGGAGGCGGTGTTCCCGCTCTCGCTGTCCATTTTGATCTGTCTGGTCTCCGTCCTCGGCGGCGTCGGCACGCTGTGGGGCCCGGTCGTCGGCGCGGCCGTGCTCGTCCCGCTCTCGGAGTACACGCGCGTGTGGCTGGGGGGCACCGGCAAGGCGCTGGACCTCGTGATCTACGGCGCGCTGATCGTGCTCGTCGCGGTCGCCCAGCCGTCGGGTCTCGTCGGCCTCGCGCGGCGGCTGGGCCGGCGGTCCCCCCCGGGTCAATGAGTCTCCTCACCGTCAGCGGCCTCACCAAGCGCTTCGGCGGGGTGATCGCCAACCGCGACGTCTCGTTCGCGGTCGCCTCCGGCGAGCTGGTGG
This sequence comes from Candidatus Rokuibacteriota bacterium, assembly GCA_003220225.1. GTDB lineage: Bacteria > Methylomirabilota > Methylomirabilia > Rokubacteriales > CSP1-6 > AR12. The sequence continues at coordinate 130,985 of QHRU01000032.1, read as the reverse complement.
GCGTGATCGGACCCAACGGCGCCGGCAAGTCCACGCTGTTCGATCTCGTCACCGGCTTCCAGCGCGCCGACGCCGGCCGCGTGACCCTCGACGGCGCCGACGTCACCCGGCTGCGCCCGGACGAGATCGCGCGGCGCGGCGTCGCGCGCACCTTCCAGAAGCTCCGGCCGTTCTCCGACATGACGGTCCTCGAGAACGTCATGGTCGGCGCGTTTCTGAGGACGGCCGACGTGGCCGCCGCGCGCGAGGCGGCGCATCACGCGCTGACCTCGGTCGGTCTCGCCGACCGTGTCGACGCCCACGCGCGCGGGCTGTCGACGGGGCAGCGCAAGCGCCTGGAGCTGGCGCGCGCGCTGGCCACGCGCCCGCGGCTGCTGCTGCTCGACGAGGTCACCGGCGGGGTGGACCAGGCCACCATCCCCGGGCTCGTGCGCCTCGTGCGCGAGCTGCACGCCGGCGGCCTCGCGCTCGTCGTCATCGAGCACAACATGCGCGTGATCATGGAGCTGGCCCAGCGGATCGTCGCGCTCCAGCTCGGCGAGGTCATCGCGGACGCGCCGCCGTCGGAGATCGTGCGCAACCCGCGCGTCATCGACGCGTATCTGGGCCAGGCGTGGCGCCCGTGATGCTCGAGGTCTCGGGCCTCGACGTCCTGCTCGGCGACTACCAGGCGCTCTGGGGGGCGCGCCTGGCCGTCGAGCGCGGCGAGATGGTCGCCCTCCTCGGCCCCAACGGCAGCGGCAAGTCCACCCTGATGAACAGCGTCTCGGGCCTGCTGCGCCCGCGCGCCGGCGCCATCACCTTCGAGGGCGAGCCCATCGCGGGTCTGCCCGCTCACCGCATCGTCGGCCGCGGCATCGCCCACGTGCTCGAGCGGCGGCGGCTCTTCCCGTACCTCAGCGTGCGCCAGAACGTCTGGCTCGGCGGCTATCACGCGGCGGCGCGCGGCGCCCGCGAGGCGGAATACCAGCGCGTCGCCGAGCTCTTCCCGATCGTCGCCGCGCGCGCCGGTCAGCCGGCGCACACGCTCTCCGGCGGTGAGCAGCAGATGGTCGCCATCGCGCGCGGCCTCATGGCGCGGCCGCGGCTGCTCATGATCGACGAGCCGTTCCTCGGCCTCGCGCCCCAGGTCGTCGCGCACCTGACCGAGGCGATTCGCCGGATCAACCGCGACGGCGTGACCCTGCTGTTCATCGAGCAGAACGTGGAGCTGGCGCTCTCCATCGCCGCCCGCGGCTACGTGCTGGAGAGCGGGCGCACGGTGGTCGACGGCCGCTCCGCGGAGCTGCTGCGATCGCCGGAGGTCCGGCGAATCTTCCTGGGTGGCTAGCGCAGGACGATGGGCAGCGTCTCGATCGCCTCGGCGCGGGCGGCGAGCTCGCTGGCGATGCGGTCGAACATGCGGCCGTTGTAGACACCCGCGCGGACCCACTCTTCCGAGCCGAGCAGGACGGCCCCGCCCCAGCCGATGATGGTCAGGTCCTTCTGGTCGATGACGATCTCGAGCGTGCGCCTGGTGGCCGGCGCCGCGAGCGTCACGCGCACGCCGTCGTGCCCCTTCGCCACCGTCGGGACGATACCGAGCGTGAGGAACGTCACGACGGGCAGCGTGTGGTCGGGGTTGCCGAAGGCCTGCACCGTCGCCACGAGGTCGGGCGGCTCCCCGAACGCCTCGAGGCGATCCACGCGCAGGAAGAGGCGCCGCTGCGCCAGCGCGGCCACGAGGTCCTCGCGCGGCCACGAGGCCCGGTGCTGGCCGACGCCCAGGGTGAGCTCGAGCCGCGCGGCCGCGAGGCGGGCGCGCTCCGCCGCCGTGAGTGAGGGCGGCGCCGTCACGGCGCTGCAGGCCGGTAAGAAGACGAGGAGGACGAGCAGCGGGAGGCGCCGGCGCATGCCGCACGATTGTAGCCTCGCGCGCCGCCGGGCGAGCGCGCTGGCCGAGCCGCGCTGGTATAGTTGGCGCCCCGGAGGTCACCATGAAGCTCGACGGCGAGCGGCTCGAGAGTCTCTACACCACGATGGTCAAGATCCGCCGGTTCGACGAGAAGACGGCGGAGCTGTTCGTGCAGGGCCTGGTCAAGGGCACCGCGCATTCCTACGTCGGCGAGGAGGCGGTGGCGGCGGCGGCGTGCGCCAACCTCCGCGCGGACGACTCCATCGTCGGCACCCACCGCGGCCACGGGCACTGCATCGCCAAGGGCGCGCGCGTGGACCGCATGATGGCCGAGCTGTTCGGCCGCGTCGACGGCTACTGCCGCGGTCTCGGCGGCTCGATGCACATCGCCGCCCTCGACCTCAACATCCTCGGCTGTAACGGCATCGTGGCCGCCGGCCTGCCCATCGGCACGGGAGCGGCGCTCGCCAACCGCATCCGTCGCACGGACCGCGTGGTCATCGCGTTCTTCGGCGACGGGGGCGCCAACCAGGGCGTGGTCCACGAGTCGCTCAACCTCGCCGCCGTCTGGAAGCTGCCGATCATCTACCTCTGCGAGAACAACCAGTACGCGCTCTCGACGGCGAGCACGCGGACGACCGCGGGCGAGTCCATCGCCGGGCGTGCGGCCGCCTACGGCATCCCCGGCGTCCGCGTGGACGGCAACGACGTCCTGGCCGTCTACGAGGCGACGAAGACGGCCGTGGCGCGGGCGCGCGCGGGCCAGGGTCCGACGCTGATCGAGGCGGTGACCTATCGCTGGGGCGGCCACAGCATGCGCGCGAACCTGCCCGACTACCGCACGAAGGAAGAAGAGCGCGAGTGGATGGAGAAGGACCCGATCGCGCGGCTGCGGGAGGAGATGGAGCGACGCGGCGCGTCCGTGATGAGCCTCAAGGAGCTGGAGGAGTCGGTCGAGGCCGAGCTGGACCGCGCCGTCCGCTTCGCGACCGCCAGCATCGAGCCGACCGTCGAGATCATGGAGTCGTCGGTCTACGCCCCGCACGCGCCGGCCACGGAGCCGACGGACCGCCGCGGGCCCGAGCGGACGATGGCGGAGGCGCTCAACGAGGCGCTGCACGCGGAGATGGCGCGCGACGAGCGCGTGTTCGTCATGGGCGAGGACGTCTCGCTCATCGGCGGGATCTTCGGCGTCACGCGCGGCCTGCGGGACAAGTTTGGCGAGGACCGCGTCCGCGACACGCCGATCTCGGAGGCGACGTTCGTGGGCGCCGGCGTCGGCTCCGCCATCGCCGGCCTGCGGCCGGTGGTCGAGATCCAGATCTTCGACTTCGTGGCGATGACGATGGACCAGGTCGTGAACCAGGCCGCCAAGTTCCGCTACATGCTCGGCGGCGGCCCGACGGTGCCCCTCGTGATCCGCGGCCCCCAGGGCGGCGGCATCCGCCTCGCCGCGCAGCACTCGCAGAGCCTGGAGGCGTGGTTCGCCCACGTCCCCGGGCTCGTCGTCGTCGCGCCCTCAACGCCCTACGACGCCAAGGGCCTGCTCGCCTCAGCGATCCGCGACGACAACCCGGTGATCTTCCTCGAGCACAAGGCCCTCTACGCGGTGAAGGGCCCGGTGCCGGCGGAGTCTTACGCCATTCCTCTCGGGCGGGCCGATATCAAACGTGTGGGGTCTGATGTGACCGTCGTCGCGACGCAGGCGATGGTGGCGCGCGCGCTGGCGGCCGCCGCCGACCTCGAGAAGGACAACGTCAGCGTGGAGGTCATCGACCCGCGCACGATCGTGCCCCTGGACGAGGCGACGATCCTCGCCTCCGTGCGGAAGACACATCGCCTGGTGGTGGTCCATGAAGCCGTGAAGCGCAGCGGCTTCGGCGCCGAGCTGGCCGCCATCGTGGCCGAGAAGGCGATCGACGACCTCGACGCGCCCATCGTCCGCATCGGCGCCCGCGCGGTCCCGATGCCCTACAACGACGCGCTCGAACGCGCGGCGATCCCGACTCAGGCCGACATCGCCGAGGCGATCCGCTCCTTGTTCTGAGTGGCGGGCGGCCGCGGCCGTGACACTGCCGTATACGGCGCCACGACCGCGACCTCGACGGCGACGTCCGGGCCGAACGTGAGCGCGGCCAGCTCGACGACGCGCGCCGCGTCGGGATGTCCCGCGTGCATTGGCAGCACGACCCGCCAGCCGCGGTGCGCGCGCCGCACCGTCGGCGCCACGATCGCACCGAACTCGCGGTGGATGGCGTCGGTGACCTCGATCTGCCGCGCCACCACCGCCGCGCGACGATGCTGGATGAGGTCCACGGCCTTCAGCAGCGCGATCAGCGCCCCGACGGGCAGCACCACGACGACCAGCACGCCCAGCAGGGCGGTCATCGCCCTGCTCCCGAGAGCGCGAGCACGGGCACACGGACGCGCCCGCGCACGCGATCCACGAGACGCGCAAGGGCCGGGCGCCACCACGGCCGGCGCCGCTCGCTGACCGCGATCAGGTCGGCGTCGAACGCCTCGGCCTCGCGGACGATCTCCTCCGTGACGTCGCCGAACCGCACCGTCCGCTCGACGGCCACGCCGTCCAGCAGCGGCTCGAGCTGGCGCAGCCGCTCGAGCGTCTCGGATTCGAGCCGCTCCTCGTGCGCGTGGGCGTAGAGGAGCACGCGCTGCTGGACCTCGAGCGTCACGCCCGCGTCGTAGCCGTAGAGCGGGAGCCGGCGCGCATAGTCGTCGAAGCGCGTGCGTTGCAGCGGCTGGACGTTCAGGAGCCGCACGGTGCCGCCGCCGTCGCGCGCGAGCGCCGCCACCACCGGCACGATGGCCTCGGCGCGCTCGTTATCTCCGATGGGAACCAGGATTCGCTTGGCCATCATCCACCTCCGCCCGGTAAGACACCGGACGGCGGCGCGCGTGAAACAGGGCGACTAAGCGGCGGGGAGTGGGTGCAGGTCGGGCCGGCAGTCCGTGCACGGTCGCAGCCCGCGCGCCTCCGCGCTCTCGCGCGAGGCGAACAACGTCAGCTTGGCGAGGCTGCGCGTGCCGATGGAGCCACACGTGGGCAGGCAGTACGCCACTTCGCCCTCGTCGAGGGCGTACATGGCGTCGCGCACGACGCTGAAGTCGCGGCGCGCGGCGCGCAGCTTGATGCCCTCGACGCTGAGCAGGCGCTGCTTGAGACCGAGCTTGTCGCCGGCGTAGCCGGTGAGGCGCCCCGAGGTGCCGATCACGCGATGGCACGGTACGACGATCGGCAGCGGGTTCCAGCGCAGCGCCTGTGCGACCGCGCGCACCGCGCTCGGCCGGCCGATGCGCCGCGCGACGCCCGCGTACGACGCGACGGCGCCGTACGGGATGGCCGCTGTGGCCTCCAGCACCTTGCGCGAGAAGTCGCTCGTGGTCAGCCGCCAGTCGAGCGTCCAGTCGAGGTCCCTCCGCGCACCGCCGATGTACTCGATGAGCTCGCGCTGCAGACCCTCGAGCTCCGGCCCGCCCTCGACGGCCTCGACGCCCTCGAGCCGGCCGAGCCGCGAGGCGCGCAGCGTGGTGCCGCCGCCGAGGTACTCGACCAGCGCGATGCCGTGCTCCGAGCGGCCGACGAGGATGTGGCCGAGCGGCGACGGGAAGATGCGATACGCCACGCGGCGCTGCCTGAGATCGGCGAGCCGGCTCTCCAGCCCGGCGCGCGACTGCGCCACGGCTTCCGGCGCCGGGACCGCGCGCAGCCCGCGCGCGACCTGATCGACAGCGCGGTAGCGGCCGAATTCCTCGCGGCACGGCGCGCAGCCGTCGAGATGGCGGTGGACGCGCTCGGCGGAGCGGGACTCCGCGTCCCCCGTCGCCGTGACGACGAGATCGACTTCGATCGCGCGGCAGGACGGGTGCTTGGCAGTCATCGCACGCTCTCCATCATCGGAAGTTCATGGCCGTTGAGGCCGAGCCGGATCTTCTTGAGCGCCTGGAACACATGGGCCCGCGCGCTCTCCGGCGAGCACTTGAGGCTCCGGCCGATCGCCTCGTACTCGAGGTCGTGCAGCTTGCGCAGCACGAACGCCAGCCGCTGCTTGAGCGGCAGCCCGTCCACGACGCGCTCGACCAGCACGCGCGTCTCGCGGAAACGCCGCTCCTCCTCGGGGCTGGCGGGATCGACATCGGTTCGCACGTCGCTGACCCCGGCGTACGCGCGCCGCCGCCGGCTCTCGGAGCGGAAGTAGTTGCGCGCGAGGTTGGTCGCGATCGTGAACAGCCACGCCCGCACGTTGGCCCCGTCGCCCAGGCTCTCCCACGCGCGGTAGGCGCGCAGGAACGTCTCCTGGCTCAGGTCGTCGGCGTCACCCGACCGGGACGTGAGGCGCAGCAGGTAGCGGTAGATCTCGGCGTGGTGCGACGCGACGACCGTCTCGAACGGTGCCAGTCCCATACACCCCTGTGACACCGGACCACGCTCCGCGTGAAAGATTCGCCGACCGTCCGGCGCCGGAGCCCGGCGAAGGCGCCCCGACGGCGAATATTATCTGGGCTTGAGCTCCAGCATGTAGCCGTCCAGGTCGCGGATGTACAACGACGGCCCGACGCCGAAGGCCCCCCGGCGGTCCCGCACGTCGCCGTCCACGGTCACGCCTCGGGCGCGCAGCGCATCGGCCACTTTGCCGAGGTCGGCGCAGCGGACCGAGAGCGCGATGTGGTCCACGCCCCGGCCGTGCGGGGGCGGCGGGCCCTCGGCCGGCAGCAGGTCGATGAGCGCCTCGCCGAAGCGCATCTGCACCAGCTTGATGGGTTCGTTGACGAACTCCAGCGTGCAGCCCAGCACGTCCTCGTAGAACTTCCGCGACGCGGCCTGGTCGGCCACGCGCAGGACGACGTGGTCGAGGCCCGCCGGCTGAAAGCCGGGCCGCTCACTCACGGCGCAGCACCGGCAGGGGCTTGGCCCCGAGCAGGCGGTAGGTGGCGAGGAATCCGACAGCGACGGCCAGCGCCATGGTCGCGACGATACCACCAACCAGGACCTGGGGCTCGAATCGCCACGGGGTGTCCAGCACGAAGCGCAGCACGATCCAGGCGAGCAGGGCGGCCAGCGCGGTGCCGCCGAGCCCGGCGGCGGCCCCGAGGCAGCCGTACTCCACCGCGAAGGCGCGGGCGACGGCGCCGCGCGTGGCGCCGAGCGTGCGCAGCACGGCCGACTCGTAGAGCCGCTGGTAACGCGTCGCCGTCAGGGCACCGGCCATCACCACGACGCCGGTGGCCACGGTGAAGAGCGCCATCACGCGGATGGCGACGGCCATGTCGCCCAGCACGGCGCCGACGCGCTCGAGCACGTCGCGCACCGGAATGGCCGTCACGTTCGGGAACGCGGCGGCCACCGCGGCGGCCACGGGGCCCTCGGCGGCGGCGGTCGTGCGCGCGGTGGCGACGAACGTCACCGGCGCGCCGTCGAGCGCGCCCGGCGAGAACACGACGAAGAAGTTGGTGGCGAGGCTCTGCCAGTCCACCTTGCGCAGGCTCGCGACCTCGGCCTCGACCGGGACGCCCTGCACGTCGAACGTCAACCGCCCGCCGACGTCCACGCCGAGCTGCCTGGCCATGGCTTCCTCCACCGAGATGCGCGCCGGCCCGGGGTCCGGGCCCCACCACCGGCCACGCGTGACGACGGTGCCCGGCGGCGGCTCGGCCGACCAGGTCAGCGCGTACTCGCGAGTGTAATAGAAGGCGCCCTCGCGGTCCTCGCCCACGCGGCTGCGTACGAGGTCGCGGGTGACGCGGACGCCGTTCACGGCGGCCAGCCGCGCGCGCACGATCGGCGTGAGGGCGGGCGTGACGCCGCCGCCGGTCCGGGCCAGCACCCGCGCGAAGGCCTCGCGCTGGTCCGGCTGCACGTCGACGAAGAAGAAGGACGGCGCCTCGCGCCGCCGCTCGTGGTCGATCTGGGCGTCGAGCGAGTCCTGGAGCAGCGCGACGGCGACGAGCAGCATGACGCCGGCGCCCAGCGCGACGACCACCCGCGCCGGATGGCCGCCGGGCCGGCGCAGGCCGCCGAGGCCATGGCGCCACGCCGGCCACGGCGCGCGCGGCAGCCGCCGGGCCGCGCCGACGAGGCCGCGCGCGAGCACGAGCAGCGTGACGACGGCGGCGACGGCGGCGCCGAGGAAGATGCCGCCGAGCTTGAGCGAGCCCGCCTGCCAGAGCGCGAGCGCGGCCAGCCCCGCCGCCACCGGCAGCGCCACCGCCCACGGGCGCGGGCCGCGGGCGGGGGCGGCGTCCACCTCGGCCCTCAGGATCAGACTCGGCCGCACCGTGCGCACGGCGAGGAGCGGCCAGAGCGCGCAGAGGAACGTCGTCAGCACGCCCATGAGGACGCCGCGCGCGAGCGTGAGCGGCTCGACGCGCGCCTCCAGCGTGAACGGCACGAGGCCGGCGAGGAGACGGATGAGCACGGGCTGGAGCGCGGTGCCGAGGACGGCGCCGGCGACGCTCGCGGCGGCGCCGACCGTCAGCGTCTGCCAGAGAAACGTGGCGAGCACGGTGCGGGAGTCGGCGCCGAGCGCTTTCAGGATCGCGATCGTCGGCGCCTGGCGCCGGACGAACGTGGCCACCGACGAGGCCACGCCGATGCCGCCCACGAGGAGGCTCGCGAGGCCGACGAGGCCGAGATAGCTCGCAAGCTGCGAGAAGAAGCGCCGGAGTCCCGGCTGGGCCTCGTCGTACGACGCCACGCGCACGCCGGGGTCGGCGATCCGGCGCGCCATGGCCTCGCGCGCGTCGCGCGCGGCCAGCGGCGCCGGCAGCCGCACGAGCGCACGGTAGCGGACGCGGCTGCCGACCTGCACGAGGCCGGTGCGCTCGAGCGCGTCGCCGGCGACGAACACGCGCGGCCCGAGCGTGACGAGGCTGGCCGAGCGGTCGGGCTCGCGCTCCACGACGCCGCGCACCGTGAACGTCGCCGCGCCGAGGGCGAGCCGGTCGCCGACGCGCAGGCCGAGACGCTCGAGCGCCTCGCCCTGGACCACCGCGCCGCCCTCGGCGAGCAGCGCGGCCAACGGCGCCGGCGGCGCCGTCTCCAGCCGGCCGTAGAGCGGATAGCCGGCGCCCGGCGCCTTCAGCTCGACGAGCAGCGCGCGCCCGTCGGCGCCGCGCGCCATCGCGAGCAGCTCGCGCACGCTCACGACGGACGCGCCCTTCGCTCGCAGATCGGCCAAGGCCGCGGCGGTCTCGCCGTCGAGCGGCCGCGCGGCGCGCACTTCGAGGTCGCCGCCCGTGAGCGCCTTGGCCTCGCGCGCCAGCGTGTGATCGAGCGTGGCGGCGAAGGAGCCGACGGCGACGAGCGCGGCCACGCCCAGCGCGACGCAGGCGGCCAGCAGGACGAAGTGCCGCCAGGCGCCGCGCGCCTGGCGCCACGCGAGCCGGGGCGCCGCGCTCACGGGGCCAGCGCGCCCGCGCGCCGCCGCTCACCGGCGATGCGGCCGTCGCGCAGCGACACCACGCGATCGGCGCGCTCGGCGAGGGCTTCGTCGTGGGTGACGAGCAGCAGCGTCGTGCCGCGGTCGCGGTTCAGCGCGAAGAGGAGGTCGATGATGGCGCCGCCGGTCGCGGAGTCGAGGTTGCCCGTCGGCTCGTCGGCCAGCAGCAGCGGCGGATCGAGCGCCATCGCGCGCGCGACCGCGACGCGCTGCTGCTCGCCGCCCGAGAGCTGCACGGGATAGTGATGGCCGCGGTCGCCGAGGCCGACGCTGGCGAGCAGGTCGGCGGTGCGCGCGGTGGCGCCGGCCGTGCCCGCGAGGTCGAACGGCACCGCGACGTTCTCGGCCGCCGTCAGCGTCGGGATCAGGTGGTAGGACTGGAACACGTAGCCGAGCATCTCGCGGCGGAAGCGGGCCAGCGCCGCCTCGCCGAGCCGCGTGACCTCGACGCCCGCGACCACGATCGTGCCCGACGTCGGCGCGTCGAGCCCGGCCACGAGCCCGAGCAGCGTGGACTTGCCGCTTCCCGAGGGCCCGGCGACGGCCACCGCCTCGCCCGCGTCGACGTCGAGCGAGACGCCGTCGAGCACGCTGAGCGTGCGGCCGCCGCTCGGCAGACGCAGGGTGAGGTCTCGGATCGAGACGAGCATCCCTCCCATACTACACTCTGAGCGTGAGCCTCCTCCGCGCGCTGCCGGTCGTCCTCCTCCTGCTCGTCGCGTCGCCGGCGTCCGCCGCCGACCACGTCATCGCCGCGCTCGGCGACAGCCTGACGGCCGGGCTCGGCGTCTCGCCCGAGGAGGCGTACCCGGCGGTGCTCGAGGCGCGCCTGCGACGCGAGGGCTTCGAGTACCGCGTGATCAACGCCGGCGTCAGCGGCGACACCAGCGCGGGCGGGCTGCGACGCATCGACTGGGTGCTGAAGCTGCGGCCGGACGTCGTCATCGTCGCGCTCGGCGCCAACGACGGGCTGCGCGGCCAGGCGCCGGACGTCCTCCGCGACAACCTCACGCGCATCATCGAGCGCGCCCGCGCCGCCGGCGTCCGCGTGCTGCTCGCGGGCATGCGCCTGCCGCCGAACTACGGCGACGACTACGCGCGGGCGTTCGCGGGCGTGTACCCGGCGGTCGCGCGCGCCACCGGCGTCCCGCTGGCGCCCTTCCTGCTGGACGGCGTGGCCGGCGACGTGCGCCTGAACCAGCCCGACGGCATCCACCCGACGGTGGAGGGCCAGCGCGTGATCGCCGAGCGGCTGTGGCCGTATCTCAAGCCCCTGTTGACGAAATAGCCGCCCGCGTCGCCGCCTGATTTTGGGCGACTTCCGGGGGCCGCCGCCCGTAGCATGGATCCATGAGGCGTGTGTGGCCGCTCGCGCTGCTCCTCATGGTCACCGGCTGCGCCACCGTCGCCGAGCGCGCGTACTATCCCAACCCCGCCGATCCGGAGACGCGCGTGCTCGCCGAGGCGCTCTGGCGCGCCGCGAAGGCGGCGAGCGACGATCCCGGCGAGTACTCGTTCGCGATGATTCGCACCCGCAAGGTCAGCGCGTACACCGTCGAGGACGCGACGTTCTATTTCACGCAGGGCCTCGCACGCCAGCCGGCGAAGATCATCGACGCGCTCGTGGCTCACGAGGTCGCCCACGAGGTGCTCGGACACATCGGGGAGCGGCGCGCCTTGTCGCTGTCGCCGGGCGCCGGCTTCACCGTGCTCGGCATCGCGATCCCGGGCGCCGGCCTCCTCGATTTCGTCGCCAACCCGCTCATCGTGCGCGCGTTCACGCGCGACCAGGAGATCGCCGCCGATCTGAAGGCCGTCCAGATCCTTCGCGACATGGGCTACGAGTCGCCCCGGCGCGCGATGGCGGAGGCGCTGCGCGCGGCGGCGAAGGTGAACGGCCCGCCGCGCGGCGGGTGGCTGGCGGCGAAGCCCACGCTGGAGGATCGGCTGAGCCGGCTGGAGCCGCTCGAGGCCGAGAAGCAAGCCGCGCAGTAGCGCGCTACTTCGGCTCGCCGTAGAGCCGGCGGTACTCCGCCCAGGAGAGCATCACGCGCTTCACGTACTGGCGCGTCTCGTCGTAGGGAATCTGCTCGACGAACGCCTCCATGTCGCCCGTGCGCCGCGCCTTCCACCAGTCGCGCACGCGCTTGGGCCCGGCGTTGTAGGCGGCGATGGCCAGGCGCGGATCGCCGAACTCCTTCATGAGACCGGCGAAGAACGCGGTGCCCAGGTCGAGGTTGGCCCGCGGATCGTCGAGCACGCCGCCTTCCTCGAAGGGAAGCCCGCGCACGTCGGCCATCGGCTTCGCCGTCGCCGGCATGAGCTGCATGAGCCCGCGCGCGCCGGCGCGCGACACGGCCCGCGGATAGTAGCTGGACTCCTCGCGCACGATGGCCGCCACGAGGAACGGGTCGAGGCCGGCGCGCTTCGCGGCCGCCGCGACCTCGTCGCGCCAGCCGAAGGGATAGATGACCTCCCAGAATGCGCGCGGCAGCGCCGGGTCGCCGGAGGTGCTGAGCGCACCGAAGTGGCGGCGCACGATGCGCAGCGCCAGGTGGTAGCGCTCGTCGCGCACGTACGCGCTGGAGGCGCCGTAGAGGCGCACGGGATCGCCGACGGACGACTGCACGACGTCCTCCAGCTCCTCCCACGCGTACTCGACGAGACCGATCCGGCGCAGCAGGTCCACCCGCGCGAAGCCCGGATCGGCCTTGAGCGCCTCCGACGGGTTTGCGGGCAGCGCCGGCGTGCTGATCTCGCGCGGCATCGCGGCGGGCGCCGCCCCCACGACGCGCTGGGCGGCGAGCACGCCGTAGTAGCCGCGCGGCGCCTCGGACAGCACCTTCGTGTAGAGCGACTCCGCGCCCGCCTCGTCCTTCAGCGTCTCGAGCGCGCGCCCGCGCCAGTAGAGGGCCGGCACGCGCAGGCCACGCCCGCCCGACAGCTCGGCGACGTGCTTCCACTCCGCGGCGGCGGCACGCGGATCGCCGCGCAGCCACGCCAGCCAGCCGAGCCGCCACAGCGCGACGGCGGCCACCTCGCGATTGGGGAAGCGCTTGACGATCTGCCGGTACAGCGCGATCGCGTCGGCGTCGCGGCTGCCCTCGTCGTACACGCGTGCCTGCAGCGCCATCGCCTCCGCCGCTTCGGACTCCGGCGCGCGGGCGGCCACGGACGTCAGCAGCGCGATCGCACGCTTGTCCTGTCCGGCGCGGATGAGGAACCGCGCCTGGTCGATGCGCAGGCGCGGCTGCTGGTCGGCCGGCGCGTGCCTGGCCGCGGCCTCCAGCGCCCTGGCGCCGGCCTCGTAGCGCCCGAGCCGCGCCGCCGCGTCGCCGACCACGCGCAGCGCGCGCACCACGATGCCGGCGTCGCGCGCCTCGTCGGCGATGCGCTCGGCCTCGTCGCCCGCCGTCTTGGGCACGCCGCCGCGCAGCAGCCGCTCGGCGCGGTCGATCCGCTCGGCCATCGACAGCGGCGGCAGCGGCGTGCCGCCGCTCACGAGCACGCCGAGCCGGTCGCTCGCCGCCTCCGCGTAACCCGTCGTCGGCGCCAGCACGCGCAGTTGCCGGTACGCGAGCGCGGCGACGTCGGGGTGACCGCGCGCCTCGGCAGTCTGTCCGAGGAGGTAGAGCGCCTCCGGAACCTCCACCGCGTCGGGATAGCGCTCGAGCAGCCGCCGGAGCGCCGCCTGCGCGGCGACCTCATCGCCGGCGCGCGAGGCGAGCACCGAGGCCAGCACGAGCGCGCGCGGCGCCAGACGGCTGTCCGGATGCTGGTCGGCGACGCCGATCGCCGCGGCCCGCGCGCCGGCGAAATCGCCGCGGCGCGCGAGCGCGTCGGCCAGGAGCCAGCGCACGTGGTCGCCGATCGGGCTCGCCTGCGCCGCCTCGGTCGCGAACGCCTGCGCGAGCGGCGCCGCGTCGCCCTCCTGGAGGGCGGTGACGGCGCGCGACCACGCGCGCTCGGTCTCGGAGGACGCGTGGCCCGCCGCCGGCAGCAGCAGCAGCGCGGCCGCGAGCACGGGCAGCAGCACGCGCGCACGGCGCGGCGCGGCCTGCATCATCCGGTGCGTGAAGATGATGCGCTGGACCGCCGTGAGGTTCGCCAACACGGCGAGGACCCAGAGCGCCGGCTCCATGATGTCGAGCAGCGCGCCGACGATGAGGCAGATCAGCCGCTCGGGCCGCTCCATCATGCCGACGTTGCACTCGACCCCGATCGACTCCGCGCGCGCCTTCGTGTAGCTGACCATGACCGACCCCGCGAGGCCCGCCATGGCCACCAGCGCGCCGCGCGGGTTCGGCATGCGCGCGTAGAGCACGACGATGCCGAGCATCACCGCGATGTCGGAGTAGCGGTCGATCACCGAGTCGAGGAACGCGCCGAACGCCGTCACCTGCCCCGAGGCGCGGGCGAGCGAGCCATCGAGCAGGTCGAGGAGGCCGGCCACGATCAGCACGAGGCCGGCCGTCCTCGTCTGGCCCGCGATGAAGCAGCCCGCGGCGACGAGGCTGGCCGCGAGCCCCGCCACCGTCAGATGATTCGGGCGCAGCCGGAGGCGGAACAGGACGCGGCCGAAGGGGTCGCTCCACGCGCGCACCCTGTCGCGATAGCGGCCGAGCATCAGATCGGCTGGAGCAGCGCCTGCGCGAGGGCCGCGCGGGCGTGCTCGATGGCGTCGGGGTCCTCGAGCCGCCGGCCCTTGCGGTCGAGGACATAGAAGGTGTCGAGGGCCTGGTCGATCTCCGTCGCGATGCGCGCGCTGGCGATGTCGAGATCCAGCGCAGACAGCGTACGCGTGATCAGGTAGAGCAGGCCGAGTCGGTCCGGGCATTTCACCTCGATGACCGTGTACTCGTCGGACAGCCGGTTGTCCACCGCGATCTTCGGCCTGGCCTCGCCGGGCGGCGTGGCGCGCCCGCCGGCGCGCCGCCGCTCCAGCAGCCCGTCCACCGACTGCTCGTGCGTGAGCACCGCCGCCAGCGCGGCGAGGGTGCGGCCCCACTGCGCGGCCGAGGTCACCGCCTCGCCGGTGGGGTCGTTGACCTGGAAGGTGTCGATGGCGACGCCGTCGGCGCGCGTGGCGATCTGCGCCGAGATGATGTTGACGCCGTGCGCGGCCAGCGTGCCCGCGATCAGCGCGAAGAGGCCCGGAACGTCGGGCGTGACCACGACGAGATCGGAGGAGCCGAGGTCGGGATGGTGGAACAGCTCGGTGGCGACGGGCGCGGACTCCAGACGCGCCACGAGTCGCAGGTGAGCGGCCATCCGCTGCACGCTCGTGGTGGCGAGGTAGCGGTCTTGCACCATGGCGAGGTGCGCGCGTACATCGGCCATCGGAACGTCGCCGCCGAGCGTCTCCCACAGCCGCGCCGCCAGCTGCGTGCGGTTCGGCTTCGCGACGCGCCCTCCCGTCAGCCGCGCCAGCGTGCGCGCGTAGAGCTCGTGCAGGATGCGCGCCTGCCAGCCGGTCAGCACGCCCGGCCCCACCGCGCGCATGTCCGCCCACGTCAACAGATAGAGCATCCTCAGCCGCTGCGGGTCGGCCACGGTCTCCGCGAACGTCTCGATCGTCTTGGGATCGTCGATGTCGCGGCGCTGCGCGATGTGCGACATCGTCAGGTGGTGCGCGACGAGGAACTCGACCATGCCGGCGTCCTCGGGCGGCAGCCCCATGCGCGTGGTCAGCTCGCGGATGAGCGGGATGCCCTTGGCGACGTGGCCGTGGCCCTTGGCCTTGCCGATGTCGTGCAGCAGCATGCCGAGCATCAGCAGCTCGGGCTTCTCGACCTCGTTGAAGACGGCGGCCACGCCCTCCGACTCCGACGACTGGCCGGGCGCCAGCGCCTCGAGGTGCTCGACGGCGAGCAGCGAGTGCTGGTCGGCCGAGAACTTGTGGTAGACGTCGTACTGCACGAGGCACGTGAGCCCGCCGAACTCCGGCAGGTAGCGCCCGAGCAGTCCCAGCTCGTGCATCTCCGAGAAGGTCAGCGCGACGCGCCCCCACGAGCGGCAGATGTCGAGGAAGAGGTCGCGCACGGCCGGCGAGCGCCGGAACGCGTCGTCCACGACGTCGAGTGACTCCTCCACCGCGCGCTCCAGCCCGAGCGAGAGGTCACAGCCCAGACGGTGGAGGTGCCAGAACACCTTCATGAGGCGGACGGGGTCGCGCCGCAGCACCCCGGGATCGCGGTCGGCGCGGTGCAGGCGGCCGTCGAAGAACACGAGCCCGTCGGCCAGCGCCTGCAGGCGCTGCCGCCGCTCGGCGGAGCCGCGCACCCAGAGCGTCTCGTGGCAGCGGGCGATGAGGCGCTGCGACACGCGGTGGATCGCGCGCGCGTTCAGGTAGTAGTCGCGCATGAAGCGCTCGACGCCGAGGGCGTCGTCCTCGTTCTCGTAGCCGAGGTTCTTGGCGATGCGCGGCTGCAGCTCGCGGGAGAGCACGTCGTTCTTGTGGCCGGAGAAGAAATGCAGCTCGTTCCGCACGCGCCAGAGGAAGGTCAGCGCGCGGTCGGCCGCCTCCTGCTCGTGCGGCGTGATGAGCCCGCGCTCGGCCAGCTCGCGCAGCGTGCGCGCGCCGAACTTCGCCGCCCCCAGCCACATGGCCGTGTGCATGTCGCGCAGCCCGCCCGCGGACTCCTTGATGTTGGGCTCGCCGATGTAGGGCGAGGCGCCGTGCTTGCGATAGCGCTGCTCGCGCTCGGCCAGCGTGGTGGCCAGGAACTGCTCGAAGTCGTGGCGGTAGACGTTGTCGCGCAGCATGCGGCCGAAGCGCGTGAACAGCTTCTTGTCGCCCACGACGAGCCGCGCCTGCTGCATGGACGTGCGGCTCGGGAAGTCGGTGCGCGCCATGGCCACGCAGTCCTCCAGCGAGCGCAGGCTGTGGCCGACGTGCAGCCCGAGGTCCCAGAGCGTGTAGAGCAGCTCCTGCATCACGCGCTGCACGTACGGCGAGAGCTCGCCGTCGTAGACGATCATCAGGTCGATGTCGCTCGAGGGATGGAGCTCGCCGCGCCCGTAGCCGCCCAGCGCGACGACCACGTAGGGCGTGGGCGTCAGGCCCGCCGCCTCGGCGTCGTCGCTCGCCAGGTGGGAGAGCGACGCGACGACGTCGTCCATGAAGCGGGCGTGCGTGTGGACCGAATCCTCGCCCGAAGCGCCCTCGGCGTGACGCTGCTTGAGCGCCTCGAGGCCCTCGGCGAGCGCTCCACGGAAGAAGTCGAGCCGGCGCCGACGCCGGTCCTCGGCGCGCTCTGCCCCGGCCTCGGCGCGCCGGGCCCGACGATAGAGCTCGGGCGGCATGACGACGCCGAGCGTATCAGTCCGTGGCGATTAATGTCAATGCCGACGCAGAGTTAGGCTGAAGTGGCGCCTCGGTCGCGCGCGCGAACGATCGGCGTACAATACGCCCCGTGCGCAAGATCTGGCGCGCCGCCGTCGAAGCCGTCACGCCTTACGAGGCGGGCAAGCCCCTGGAAATGCTGGTCGCGGAGCTGGGACTGGCCGAGCTCGTGCGCCTGTCGTCGAACGAAAACCCCCTCGGCGCCTCCCCGCGCGTGATCGAGGCGGTGCGCCGCGAGGCCGCGCACATCCACCTCTACCCCGACGGCGGCAGCGGCGCGCTGCGCGACGCGCTCGCGCACGGGCTCGGCATCTCGCCGGAGCAGATCGTCGTCGGCAACGGCGCCGACGAGCTGATCACGCTGATCGCGCTGGCCGCCTTCGATCCCGGCGACGAGGTCGCGATGCCGCACCCCTCGTTCGAGCCCTACGCGACGGGGGCGCAAATCGCGGGCGCGCGCGTCGTGCCGAGCCCGCTCGCCGGCTACGAGACCGACCTCGACGACCTGCGCCGGCGCGTGACGCCGCGGACCAAGGTCGTCTTCCTCTGCTCGCCGCACAACCCGGCCACGACGATCATCCGGCGCCGCGCGCTCCTCGCCTTCCTCGACGCGCTCGGCGACGATCCGCCGCTCATCGTGCTCGACGAGGCGTACCGCGACTTCGTCGACGATCCCGAGTACCCGGACGGCGTCTCGCTGCTCGCGCGCTACCCGCGCCTGCTGGTGCTGCGCACGTTCTCGAAGATCGCCGGCCTCGCCGGCCTGCGCGTGGGCTACGCCATCGGGTCGCTCGAGACGATCGACCGGCTCAATCGCGTGCGCGCGCCCTACAACGTGAACCGCCTGGGCCAGGTGGCCGCCCTCGCCGCCCTCGAGGATCCGGAGCACGGCGCCCGCACGCGCGCCCTCGTCCTCGAGGAGCGCGCGTACCTCGCGGCCGGGCTGGAGCGCCGCGCGATCGCGTTCGCGCCGTCGCAAGCCAACTTCATGCTCGTGCGCGTCAAGGACGCGGCGGCCGCGCGTGATCGCCTGCTGCGCGGCGGGATCCTCGTCCGCGACGGCGCCGCCGTCGGCTTCCCCGGCCACCTGCGGATCACCGTCGGCACGCGCGAGATCAACGAGCGCGTGCTGAAGCTGCTGGAGGACTGATGGCCAAGGACGTCGCGATCGTCCACCACACCGACCGGCGCACCGACGTCCACATGCCGTACGCGCCCGGGATCGTGGTGACACGTGGACGGCTGGTCTTCCTGTCCGGTGTGACAGCCGCCGCCGTCTATCACAGCCATCCGCACCGCGACGAGGAGTTCGACCTGCCGTCGACCATGCGCGAGCAGGCCGTGCTGACCATGGAGAATCTGAAGAAGACGCTGGAGGCCGCCGGCTGCGGCCTGAGGGATCTGGTCTCGGCCACCCGCTTTCTGACCGACGTGAGCGAGCAGGACGACCTCAATCGCGTCTGGGCCGACTATCTCAAAGGGCACCTGCCGACGACGACGACGGTGGAGGTCTCGCGGCTCGCCACGCACCCGCGCTGCAAGATCGAGATCAGCGCGATCGCGGTCACGGACGATTAGCGCGTGCCTCCGCTCGCGTTCGTCGGGCTGGGCGCGATGGGCAGCCGGCTCGCGCGGCGCCTGCTCGAGGCCGGGCACCCCGTCGCCGGCTACAATCGCACCCCGGGCAAGGCCCGCGCCCTCGAGGCCGCCGGGCTGAAGCTCGCCGCGATGCCGCGCGCGGCCGCCGAGGGGGCCGTGGCCGTCTTCAGCATGGTCACCGACGACGCCGCGCTGCGCGCGGTCGCGCTCGGCGACGACGGGATCGTGGCCGGGCTCGGCGGCGGCGCCGTCTGGGTGGAGATGAGCACGGTGAGCCCGGCCGTCACGCGCGAGCTGGGCGGGGTGGTCGCCGCGCGCGGCGCCGCCATGCTCGATGCGCCCATCTCCGGCAGCACCATCACCGTCGAGCAGGGCGCGGCGTCCATCGCGGTGAGCGGCGACCACGGTGCGCTCGAGCGCGTGCGGCCGTATCTCCTGGCCATGGCGCCTGGCGGCATCACCCACGTCGGGCGGCTCGGCCTGGCCAAGTCGATGAAGATCGCGACGAACCTCGGGCTCGCCGTGCAGATGCTCGCGTTCGCCGAGGCCGTGCTGCTCGCCGAGAAGGCGGGCATCGCGCGCGAGACGGCGGTGGAGGCGTTGCTGAAATCCGTGGTCGCCTCCCCGATGGTGAAGTACCGCGGGCCGTACGTCGTCGGCAAGATGCCGCGCGACGCGTGGTTCAACGTCGGCATGATGCAGAAGGATCTTCAGCTCGCGCTCGACCAGGGCCACGCCACCGGCGTGACGCTGCCCACCACCGCGCTCGCCCAGCAGTGGCTGACGATGGCGCGCGGTCTCGGCCTCGCCGAGCGCGACTTCGGCACCCTCTTCGACGTTCTCGCCGGGCTCAGCGGCCTGCCGCCCTCGCCCAACCATGATGGCCGTGCGAGCCGAAGCCGTTCGACGGGTGAGGCGAGTCTATGAAGTGGCCGTGCGAGCCGAAGCCGTTCGACGGGTGAGGCGAGTCTATGAAGTGGCCGTGCGAGCCGAAGCCGTTCGACGGGTGAGGCGAGTCTATGAAAGAGGCCCCCCATGGATTTTGAGTACGCCCCCGAGCAGGAAGCGTTCCGCAAGGAGTTCCGGGCCTTCCTCGCCGCGCACCTGCCCGCCGATCTCCGTGTGGACGACCCGGTGGACGACCGCGTCGCGTCCAATCGCGAGATGTTCGAACGGCGCGTCGCGTGGCAGAAGACGATGCACAAGGCCGGCTGGGTCGGAGTCGCGTGGCCCAAGGAGTATGGCGGGCGCGGGGCCTCGATCATCGAGCGCGTGATCTGGGACGAGGAGTACTCGGCGGCGCACGCGCCCGTGCTGCCCGGCATGGGTCTCAACCTCGTGGGGCCGACGATCATCCACTGGGGAACCGACGCGCAGAAGGTCCGGTACCTGCCGCGCATCCTGAACGCCGACGAGATCTGGGCCCAGGGCTTCTCCGAGCCCGGCGCGGGCTCCGATCTGGCCAGCCTTCGCACGCGCGCCGAGGACAAGGGCGATCACTTCCTCGTGAACGGCCAGAAGGTGTGGACGTCGGGCGCGCAGTACGCGGACTCGATCATCCTGCTCGTGCGCACCGATCCGACCGTGCCGAAGCACAACGGCATCTCGTGCCTGCTCGTGGACATGAAGGCGCCCGGCGTCAGCGTGCGTCCGCTGGTGCTGGCGACGGGCCACCACCACTTCAACGAGGTGTTCTTCACCGACGTGATGGTCCCGAAGAGCCAGCTCCTGGGGCCGCTGAACGCGGGCTGGAAGGTCTCGACGACGACGCTGATGTACGAGCGTCACTCGTCGGGGGCCCGCAATCCGGTCGGCCAGGTGCGCGACCTCATCACGGTCGCGCGGCGGCTCCCGGTGGACGGCCGGACGGCGTGGGACGATCCGCGCATCCGCCAGCGCCTCTCCCAGCTCCTGATCGACTGCGAGGCGATGAAGTACACGCGCTTCCGCGCGCTGACCCGTCAGATCCGCGGCGAGGCGCCGGGGCCCGAGGGCTCGATATTAAAATTGTCGGGCACCGAGATCGGCGTGCGCATCGCGGACGCCGCCGGCGAATTGCTCGGCATGCACGCGCTCGTGAACCAGGGGACGGAGCTCGTGCCCGACGCGCCGCGCTGGTTCAACCGTCTCGTCGCCGCGCGCCAGTACACGATCTCGGCGGGGACGAGCGAGATCCAGCGCAACATCATCGGCGAGCGGGTGCTCGGACTGCCGAAGGGCTGAGCGCTAGCGGCCGGCGAGCCGCGCGACGACCGGCGCCAGCGCGTCGATGAACGGCTCGTGGGTCATGACGTAGGAGATGCCCCAGCGCTCGCGCCGCGCCGTCAGGTCTTCGACCATCTGGTCCACGGTCCCGACGAGCACGTAGGGGCTCCCCAGAATCTCCTCGGGTGTGAGCTGCGCCCAGCGGCCCGTCGCCAGCTCGTTGGCCGCCTTCCCGCGCTCGTCGGTCACGATCACCCGCTGCACGAGCGCGTTCAGCTCAACCTGGTCGTAGCGCGCGCCGGCGGTCTCGCGCACGAGCCGCACGCGGTCGTCCACACTCGCCGCCCGGAAGTCCGCGACGTCAGGCTCCTTGCCGCCGCCGCGAAACGCGATGCCCGTGAGGCCGACGATGTCGGCCTCGCGCGCGGCGACCGTCAGCAGGCGCGGGGCGTTGCCGCCGATGAAGATCGGCGGGCGCGGGCGCTGGACGGGGCGCGGGTGGATCGTGTGCCCGGTCACGCGATAGTGCGTTCCGGTGTAGGTGACCGCTTCGCCCTCGAGCAGGCGCTTGACGACGACAACCGCCTCCGCCAGCCGCTCGACGCGGGTCGCGCCGGGGTCGAAGCCGAGTCCCGCTGCCTCGTACTCGGACTGCATGTGCCCGGCGCCGAGACCGAGCTCGAGCCGGCCGTCGCTCAGCACGTCGAGCGTCGCCGCCTCACGCGCCGTCAACACGGGATGGCGGAAGTCATTGTTGAGCACCGCGGTGCCGACGCGCAGACGCGTGGTCGCCGCCGCGGCGCCGGCCAGCGCGGGAAACGGCGCCAGCAGCTCGGCAAGATGATCCGGCACGAGCAGGACCGAGTAGCCGAGGCGCTCGACCTTGCGCGCCTTCTCCGCCCATTCGGCGTGCGAGCCGGCGGTCCGCACGTTGACGCCGAACCTGAACGGCTTCATGGCCGCCTCAGCAGTACTTACACGGCGGGAACTCCCGCGAGTACACGGGCTGCTTCAGGAACTCCTCCGGGTTGTACTTCCAGAACTGGCTCACATGCGGGTACGTGTGGATGACGGTGTTCTGCAGCTTGCCGCCGACGCGCTCGACCTTGCGGATGTAGATGTTCTGCGTCGGGTTGCCGTAGGCGTCCATCTCCACCGGACCGCGGGGCGCGTCGGTGATCCGCATCCGGCGCAGCGCGGCCATGAACGCCGCGCGGTCCTCGACGTTGCCGCCGACCGCCTTGATCGCCTCGCTGACCATGCGGGCGCCCGTGTAGCAGTTCTCGCCGTAGAAGCCCGGCGTGCGCGCGTACGCCTTCTCGTAGGCGCCTCGGAATCGCTGGTTCGCCGGCGTGTCGAGCGCGGCGGAGTAGTGATGCGCGCTGATCACGCCGAGCGACTCGTCGCCGAGCTGCGGCAGGACGTGCTCGTCGCTGTAGGTGCCGTTGGCGATGAGCGGCTTGCCCCTCAGCGCGCTCTCCGCGTACTGCTTGGCGAACAGGAGCGTCCAGCGTCCCAGTGCGTTGACGAACACCGCGTCGGCATCCTTGCGCACCTGGCCGAGGTACGGCGCATAGTCCTGCACGTTGAGCGGCACCCAGATCTTCTGGATCACCTGCCCGCCGTTGTCCTCGAACGACTTGTGGAAGCCGCCCACCGTCTCCCAGCCGAACGCGTAGTCGAGCCCGATCATGACGACCTTCCTGTAGCCGAGCGTCTTGGCCGCGAACTCCCCGAACGGGTGCATGTTGCCGCCGGCGGAGAAGCCGGTACGGATGAGCCACTTCGGCCGCTTGCGCTGCGTGAGGTCGTCGGCGGAGTTGATCGGGTAGAGGGTCGGGATCCCCTGCGCCTCGACGTACGGCACGAGCGCATAGGCGACGTTCGACAGGATGACGCCGGCGAGCATGTGCACCTTGTCGTTCTCGACGAGCTTGCGCGCCTTGGTGAGCGCGGCCGCCGGCTGGCCTTCGTTGTCCTCGAGGATGACCTCGAGCTTCCGGCCGCCCGCCTGCCAGCCCGTCTCCTGCCAGTACAGCTCGCAGCCGCTGTACATGTCCTTGCCGGCGGCGGCGATGGCGCCCGACAGGGGCGAGATGAAGCCGATCTTGATCGGTCCCTGGGCGGCCGTCTCGCCGGCGACGAGCGCGGCGAGCGACACGGCGACGAGCAAGAGTCCGACGCTGCGCATGAGCGCCTCCTGAGCCGCTATACTCTGCGCCGTGATCCTAGCAGCGAACGGTGCGCCCCACACATAGAGGACCTCCATGGAGATCGATCGCCCGTTGCCGAATCCGATGACGCCGGAGGCCAAGCCGTACTGGGATGGCCTGCGCGAGCAGAAGCTGATGCTGCCGAAGTGCGGCGCGTGCGGCCACGTGTTCTGGTACCCCCGCGTCGCGTGCCCGAGGTGCCACGCGCGCAGCATCGGGTGGATCCAGTCGAAGGGGCGCGGCACCCTCCATGCGTTCGAGATCGGCTACCAGTCGTTCAACAAGGCGTTCAAGGTTCCGACGCCGTACGTGCTGGCGATGGTCGAGCTGGCCGAGGGACCGCGCATGCTGTCGAACCTCATCAACGTCGAGGCCGATCCCAGGAAGCTCACGTGCGACATGCCGGTGGAGGTCGTGTTCTCCAAGCTGACCGACGAGGTCACGCTGCCGCTGTTCCAGCCGGCGGGGCGGTGAGGGCCATGGCCAACCTGCGCGATCTCTCCAACGTCGCCTGCATCGTCGGCGTGGACGAGTCCGACGAGATGGGCACGCTGCCCCACAAGAGCCAGCTCAGCCTGCACGTCGAGGCCGTCACCAACGCCGTGCGCGACGCCGGGCTCAAGGTCTCCGACGTGGATGGCATCTTCACGGCCGGCCAGCACTCCCCGGCCACCATCGGCGAGGCGCTCGGCATCACCGCGCGTCACGTCGACGGCACGACGGTCGGCGGCTGCTCCTTCATCATCATGGTCGGTCACGCGGTGGCGGCGCTGCACCACGGCCTCTGCGACGTCGCCGTGATCTCGCACGGCGAGTCGGGCCGCTCCCAGGTGGGCGTGAGCCCGCGGCGCGACACGGCCATCCCGGGCCAGTTCGAGGCGCCCTACGGCTTCGGGCCGGCGCCGACGATGTTCGGGCTCATCACCACGCGCCACATGCATCGGTACGGCACCACGCTCGAGCAATGGGCGCAGGTGGCCGTCTCCACGCGCAAGTGGGCGGCGCTGAACCCCAAGGCGCTGCGGCGCGAGCCACTGACCGTCGAGGACGTCCTCAAGGCGCGGCCGGTCGTCTACCCGTTCACCGTCCTCAACATCTGCCTCGTCACCGACGCCGGCGGGGCCGTCGTGCTCACACGCGCCGACCGCGCCAGGGACACCGCCAAGAAGCCGGTCTACGTGCGCGGGCTCGGTGAGGGCACCGAGCACGTGAGCCTCACCCAGATGAAAGACCTGACGTTCAGCGAGGCGACGCGGATCTCGGGCGACAAGGCGTTCCGCATGGCCGGGGTGGGTCCCACCGACTTCCAGCACATCATGCTGTACGACGCGTTCACCTCGGGGCCGCCCATCATGCTGGAGTCGCTCGGCATCGCCAAGCGCGGCGAGGGCGTGCGCTTCTTCGAAGAGGGGCGCTCGACGCCGGGGGGCTCGCTGCCGATCAACACCAATGGCGGCGGCCTCTCCTACACGCACACGGGCATGTACGGCATCTTCCCGATCATCGAGGCCGCCCGCCAGCTTCGCGGCGAGTGCGGGCCCCGTCAGGTGCCGAACCTCAGGACCTCACTGGTGAACGGCATGGGCGGAATGCTCTCCGCCGCCGGCACGCTGGTGCTGTCGAACGAAGCCTAGCGACGCCGGCCACGCAAGGCGGCCACCTCGCGCTCCAGATCCTCCAGGCGCCGGGCGATGGCGTCGCGCTCCGCCGTCACCGCCGAGAGCTGGCGCTCGCGCAGCGCGTGGCGCTGCTCGTTCTGCGCGAGCTTCGTCTGCAGGTCCGCCTCGCGCGCGTAGAGGTCCTTCAGCTCGCGCTCCAGACGCGCGACGCGCTGCTTGGCCGGCAGATAGCCGACAAAGAGCGTGTAGGCAAGGAGCGCGGCGAGCAGCGCGCAGGCAACGACGAGAAACCAGGGGAACGCCCCGCGCGGACCGTCCGGCACGGGCGGATTCTAGCCGAAGTCTGTTATGATGCGCTTGTGGAGCTTCGCAGCTTCTTCGACCGCGCCGTGCGGGCGAGCTTCCGCGATCTGGCGCTCCACGACGAGGCGGCGGCCGGCTACCTCGCCGACCTCCTCACACGCTTCGCGCGCACCGAGCAGCTCTTCCCCCGCGGTATCACCGGTCAGCGTCTCGAGACCGTCGTCGACCTCCTCCTCGAGACGCAGGCGCTCTGGCAGGAGGGCTGGTTCGCGCCCGAGCGCGAGGTCACCCTGCGACGCCACATCGGCGACTACACGCTGTTCATGCTCGGCGTGTTCCGCGAGCGGGTCGAGCGCATGGCCTCGTGCGGCTACTACGTGACGCAGGGCACGCGCGCGTATCGCTATGTCTCCGAGCACGACCGCGCCAGCGCGCGCCCCGTGCGTCCCGCCGGCGGCCCGCTCTTCGGCCGGCTCGCCGACAGCTTCGAGGGCTACGCGCGCGCGCTCGACTACACCCGCCGCGTCCACTTCGGCGCCGGCCCCTCGTTGCCGTTCCTCGTATGACGGATTCCGCGGCCTGCCGCGCCGTCCTCGAGGCGGCGCTGGCCGAGCCGAGGCGTCTCGACGCCGCCGCCCGTCAGACGCTCGCCGCGGCCGCCGAGCCCGTGCTGGAGACAGCGCTGCGCGACTTCGCCGCCGCGCACGGCGCCGCGGCGCTGCCCGTGCTCACCACGCTCGCCGGCGACGAGGCGGCGCGCGGCGTGCGGCGCGCGGGCAGGCGCGCCCTCTACCGTCTCTCGCAGCAGGGCGTCGCCACCCCCGCCAAGCCTCCACGCCGGCTCGTCGTCGAGCGGCGGCCCGAGCGCGCGGTGCGCGCCTGGCTCTCCGGCATCGACGGCACGGGCTCGCGCGCGGTGTGGGTGCTCTTCGAGGGCGGCTTCGGCGGCGCCACCCTCTGCTCGCTGATCGTCAACGACACCGCCGGCATCCTCGACGTCGCGGGCGGCGACATCACCAAGAAGCGACTCGAGGAGGAGCTGAAGTCGCTCCGCGCCTCGCAGAAGCTGCCGTGGATCGCGGTCGAGCCCGCGCGTGCCCTGAGGGCCGTCGTCGAGGCGCTGACGCTGCACGCGACGCTCGGGACGACGCCGCCCGCCGCCTTCGATCGATGGAAAGCGCCTTTCGAGAGCGCGCGTGGCCTTCATGCTGGAGCTGGGGGGCCCCGACATGGCCCCCCAGACCCCCCCGCCGCGGACACTCCGCTTTTCGAGCGCGCGGGCGAGCTTCTCGCCCTCCCCGAGCTCGCGTCGTGGTTCCTCGACCCCGAGTCCGTGCAGTCGGACGCGCTCGCGCTGCTCGAGGCGCGCGAGAGCCGCCTGGTCGTATCCGACCACATCAAGGCCGAGCGCGAGGCGGCGATCGTGACGCGCATCGTCGAGCGCGAGCTGGTGCCCGACGCGCGCCGACGCTGGGCGCGGCGGCTCGACGAGATGGCCTTCGTGTTCGACGCCACCGCCCGCCCGGAGCCGGCCGGCCTCGCGCGCGCGGCCGCCGCCGCGCTGGCCGACGAGACGCGGGAGGTCGCGCACCAGCCGTTCGCGACGGGGCTGGCGCGCCGCGCGCTGGAGATCGCCGGCGAGGTCGCGGCCGGCCGGCTGCGCGCCGCCGACGTGAGCCGCAAGCCCTGATCACCGACGTGCCCGGCGTGCGCGTCGGTCACGCCACCGACGCGGCCGGGCTCACCGGCGTGACCGTCGTGCTCTGCGACCGGCCCGCCGTCGGCGGCGTCGAGCTGCGCGGCGGCGCCAACGACGTGCTCGGCCTCGACTTCCTCGACCCGCGTCACCTCGTGCCCACCGTGCAGGGCGTCGTGCTCGGGGGTGGCAGCCGCTTCGGCGGCGAGACGGTGTGGGGCGTGATGCGCTGGCTCGAGGAGCGCGGCGCCGGGTTCGCCGTCGGGCCGACCGTGGTCCCGCACGTGCCGGGCGCGTTCATCTTCGACCTCAGCGTCGGCGATCCGAAGGCGCGGCCGACGCGCGAGATGGGCTATGCGGCGGCCGCCGCGGCGGCGCCCGGCGCGATCGCCGAGGGCAGCGTGGGCGCGGGCACGGGCGCCTCGGTCGGCAAGCTCTTCGGCGTGGCCCGCGCGATGCGTGGCGGTGTCGGCACCGCGAGCGCGCGCGTGGACGACGCGACCGTCGGCGCGCTGGTCGTCGTCAACGCGGTCGGTGACGTGCGCGACCCGGACACCGGCGCGCTGATCGCCGGCACCCGCGACGCCGCCGACGGCCGGCGCCTGGTCGACACGGCGCGCGCGCTGCGCGAGGGCGGCGCGCTGGGTCGCTTCGCGGGGCCCGGCCACACCACGGTCGGCGTCGTCGCCACCAACGCGCGGCTGTCGAAGCCGGAGGCCGCCAAGCTGGCCGCGCTCGGCCTGGTGGGGTTCGCGCGCGCGCTGTCGCCGCCCCACACCGCGTTCGACGGCGACGCGCTCTTCGCGCTCTCGGTCGGCGACGTCGGCGCCGATCTCACGCGGCTGGGCCTGGCCGCGGCCGACGCCGTCGCGCGCGCGATCGCGCGCGGCGTCCGCGCCGCGACGTCGCTGCCCGGCCTGCCCGCCGCGCGCGACCTTTAGGTCCGCCAGCCCCCCGCGGCTCCGCATCGTCACGCGGCAAAACGCCCGAAGCAGGCGCCGGATCGTGCCCGCTGTTCGACGGCAGCGAATTCTCTGGTCCGTCGAATCGACTATTTACGCGCGCGCAGGCCAGGCACATCTCTTGCCGTATCGCCATAGTGCTGAGGGACGGCCGTCGTTTCCAGCGATGCAGTGAACGAAGCACCTCGCGTGTCGGAGGACGACTGTGATGGACTGTCTTGGCCGTACGCTCGCGCGCGCACTTTCCATGGTTGCGCTCACCGTGCTCGTCGCCGGGACCTACGCCACGCTCGTTGCGTCACCCGCGGCAGCCCAGGTGGTGATCGTCTCGGCCGGAGACTCGTATGCGTCGGGAGAGGGCGCGGCCGACGGCTCGCCTTCGGCGTTTCCGGTCTGGCGCGGCGATGACACCGATGGTCTCGCCCAGCCTTGCCACCGCTCGACGCTGGCCGGCGCCGCTGTCGCGGCGGCCCAACTGGGCGGCTACAAACCGGTGGCGTTCGCCTCGGTGGCCTGCACCGGCTCCGTAACCGGCGCCACGCCGCCCGGCGGAGGGTCGCAGGGGAGTGGCCCGCAATCCCTGCTCGGTTCCGGCGGTCAGTTCGCCACGATCAAGTCGCGCTTTGGCGGCACGCCGATCGACGCTCTCACGCTGTCGATCGGCGGCAACGATATCGGATTCTCCTCGATCGTGAAGGCCTGCCTCGATCCGGCGACGTTTTGCGAGATCGATCCCATTCTCACGAGCCTGACGTCCATGCTGCTCGCTGACCTTCCCCGACGGCTCGATGAGGTCTTCGCCGCCGTAAATTCGGGGGCGGCAGGGACGATTCGCTTCGTTGTCGTCACCGAGTACCCCGACCCGACCATCGGCCTGTGGGGCCTCCGCTGCGGAAACCCGGTCGTTCCGGGCTTCGCAGGCTTCGACGGCATCAGCGAAGACGAAGCCACGTGGGCATCGATCGCCGTGATCGCCCCGCTCAATGCGGCCATCCAGGATGCCGTGTTTCGCGCCAACACGGCGCCGGGGAGTCATCCGGCCTGGGCGTTCGTTTCGGGGATCTCCAGCCGGTTCAGCACCCACGGATATTGCACCGACTTCCCGAGCCCGTCGTGGTGGACGTGGGGCAATCCGCGTTACGTCAACACGCTGCTCGACTCGATCACGGCTCAGGGCGACCCGTTCGGATCGATGCACCCGAACGCTTCCGGTCATGCGGAAATCGCAGACGCCCTCTACAGCGCCGTGTGGTTTCTGGTCGCTCCTCAGACTCCCGAGCCGGCCCCGCGAGATCCGGTGATCTGCTTCGACACGTACTTCAAGAAGCGCGTACCCTGCAACGAGGACTAGACCTCTCGCCGACGCGATCAGCGGTTGTTCGACCGGTACGGCCTCTAGACGCCCAGGCGCGTGACGTGCGCCGAGACGGCCAGCCACCGGCCGGCGCGCCGCGCCCACACGTCCGTGTAGCGACCCGCGCCCGGCCGGCCGTCCGGCAGCGTGTACGTCGTCCGCGCGTGGATGATCGCGACGTCGCCCATGACTCGCACGTTGACGTCGCGGGCCTCGAGATTGGAGATCTTGACCGGCACCGCGGTCTGCTTCAGGAAGTCCTTCCGGTCCACGAGCGAGCCGTCGGGATTGCTGCACAGGAAATCGTCCGCCAGGATCTCGTCGAACCGGCGCACGTCGGAGGTCTGCACCGATCGGATGTAGTCGCGGTTGAGCTCGAGCAGGGCGTCGTGATCGTTCATCTCGTTCCTCCTCGGCGTCTCAGTCCCCCTCGGGCGGCGTCAGCGTGTCGCGCGCGTCGGTGAGGCGCTCGGCGGCGCGCCGGATCTCGTCCAGGCGGTCGGCGCGCCAGGTGAAGCGCGGCTCCGTGGTGTAGCCGCTCCACGTGTCCATGTAGTCGGCGCGTCGCAGCCCCAGCGCGAACGCCGACACGCGCGTCGGGTTGGCGAAGTCGGCCATCACCGCGACCTCGTTGTGGACGGCGCCCGCCTTGCCGTCCAGCCACTTCTCGATGGCGCGCGGCTTCGGCCCGTGCGGCAGGCCGACGGGGTGCAGCGTCACCATGCCGGGGCCGACCACGCCGCCGCCGCTGAAGAAGTCGCCGAAGTGATAACCGAGCGTCTCGAGGTAGTCGAAGTTGCGGTGGAAGAACGGCAGCCACATCCCTTCCTTCTCCACCGAGCGCACGGTGAACACGCAGAGATAGCAGCCGGGGAGCGTGAAGACCGTGTGCCCCGACGGCGGCACGTGCGAGCGGTCGGCCACGAGCGGGCGCACGTCCTCGACGGCGAAACGGTACGGCAGGTAGTCGCCGCGCCAGCCCACCACGTCGAAGGGGTGCGTCGGGTGGACGCGCCGCGTGTAGACGTCGCCGACCTTGGAGACGATGTCGAAGCGCCCCGCCTCGTTGCGCGTGTCGAGCGAGCGCGGATAGCGATAGTCGCTCTCGCTGTGGGTGATGAAGCGGCCGGTGCTCGGCGACTCCGCCTTCTCCGGGTCGCCCGCGAACGACTCGTACATCCAGTAATAGTGGCGGCCGGCGCCCAGCTCGAAGCGGTGCGCGATGCCCTTGGGAACGATCAGGAAGTCGCCCTTCTTGTACTCGATCGGCCCGAACGTCGTCTCGAGCGTGCCGCGGCCCTCGTGGACGAAGAAGACCATCGTGGCCGAGTGGTGCTCGAAGAAGTAATCCATCGGGGCCGCGGGCGCGGTGACGTTCATGGCGGCGGTGGCGTTGGCGACGATCCGCGCCATCCCGCGATAGAGGTCGCGCGCCGGCTCCGCGGGCGCGACGCTCAGCAGCAGATGGGTGCCGCCGATCGGCTGCAGCGGCGACTCCCACGCCGGCGCGAAGCCGTCCAGCACGCGCGTCTCGCCCGGCAGCCAGTTCGTCGGCGGATAGAGGTGGTAGGTGTGCGCGACCTTTCCGGAGAAGCCGCCACGGCCGTGCTCCTGCTCGTAGACGTGGCGCAGCAGCGGGCCGGCGTGCGGGGCGCGCGGGACGATGCCGACCTCGGGAAGGCCTCGGAAGTATTCGTACTTGTCCACGACCCACCTCCTGCATGCTGGGCTGATTTTACGCCCCGGAACGGATTTTCATGGACCTGCGTTATCATCGGGACCCCATGGGCCAGGTGATTCCGTTCCCGAAGCGTCCCGCCGGCGAGAGCGATCGCTCCGAGCTGGTTGAAGTCCACCGCTGCGACCAACGCGAGGCGCTGGTCGTGAAGGGCCTCTTCGAGAGCGAGGGCATCCCGGTCGTCGCGCGCTCCCGCATCGCGCACTCGGTCCATCCGTTCACGGTCGGCTCGCAGGGCGAGGTCATCTTATTGGTGCCCCGCGCGGACGCCGACCGCAGCCGCCGCCTGCTGTCTCGCTAGCCTTTGTTCGGATGAAGTACGAGCAATGTCACCTCAGGGGGGACTCTGAATCGCACCGGAAGTATGCTCGTTCCCAAACCGGGGCTCACAAACAAATGACGTCCCTCTTCGGCGCTGTCAACCGCGCAAGAACGGCAGCCGCGTCCTCCGGCGCTACGAAGGTGCCGCCCCGGACCCCATGAATGACGAAATCTCCCGGGATGACGATCAGGTCTGGCTTCAGACTGTTCGTGAAGGGAGAGCCGACATGCAGATCGGCGAGCACGGCAACACGTAGGCCAGCAAGCTGGGTATGAACAACTCGTGGGTTCTCGTGGTGAGCGAAGCTGGCTCGGAAGCGAAGGCCCACACTCCAAACCCGAAGGCCGTGACCAACACGACGGCAGCAATGAGCCGGAGCCGCCTCACGAGCGCGCGGCTTCCTCCACCACCGCCTCCAGCGCCTGCACCACGGCGTCGAGGGCGCCGCCGTCCAGCGTCGCGAGCGCGTCGCGCGTCGTGTGGTAGGTGGCGAACGGCACCGGGCGTCGCTTGACGGCGCGGAACGCGCTCTTCATCGGGTTGAACACGAAGGCACGCAGCGCGTCGGCCTCCGCCGCCGGCACCACGGTGAGGCCGTAGGCGGGAATGCCGGCCGCCGCGAACGCGCGGTGGTCGCTGCCGAACACGGGGATGCGCCCGACGACGTGGTAGGTCTCGTCGGCGCGGCGGCCGACGTTCTCGAAGGCGCCGCGTACCGTCCGCAGGAATGGCGTCTCCGTACCCGCGTCCCAGATCGCCAGCGTGTCGCCCATCCCGCACAGCTCGAGGCTCAGGACGCCGGCGATCCGGTCGAGCGCGGCATCGCGGACGTAGGCGCGCGAGCCGAGGTAGCCCAGCTCCTCGCAGGCCGGGAAGAGCAGCCGAACGCGCAGCCGCGACGGCGGCGCCGCGGCCAGCCGCTCGAGCAGCGTCAGCAAAATCGCGACGGAGGCGGCGTTGTCGTTGGCGCCGGGGCTGGCGGGCACCGCGTCGTGATGCGCGACGAGGACGAGCGTGCGGTCGCCGCTGCCGACATCGACGATGTAGTTGTCGCCGCGGCCCTCGAACGTCGCGAACCGGTGCCGTGTGAACGGCACGCCGCGCGCGCCGAGCCAGCTCGCCACCGCCGCCTCGCGCGCGGCGTTGTCGCGCGCGGTGAGCAGGCATGACAGGGCCAGCGGCGTTCGGGGTCCGCCCAGCACCTCGCTGAGGGGCGTCGGTGTCTCGGCGTGCGCACGCGTCCCGCGATTCAGCACGCGGTTGGCCGCCCGGTTGAGCCGCCCGCGCAGGAAGAAGCCGACGTCGCGCAGCGACATCAGCCCAGACGGAGCAGCCGGCGCGCGTTGTCGGAGGCGCGCCGCGCGAACTCCTCGAGCGGCTCGCCGCGCAGCTCCGCCACGCGCGCCGCCGTGAGCGCCAGATACGCCGGCTCGTTGCGCTTGCCGCGGTAGCCTTGCGGCGGCAGGAACGGACAATCGGTCTCGATCACGAGGCGGTCGGCCGGCACGAAGCGGGCGACGTCCGGGAGCGCGCGCGCGTTCGGATAGGTGACGGGACCCGCCAGCGAGACGAGCAAGCCGAGGTCCAGACAGCGGCGCGCGATCTCCACGTCGCCCGAGAAGCAGTGCATGATCCCGCCCACCTCGCTCGCGCCCTCCTCGCCGAGGATCGCCAGCACCTCGGCGTGGGCGTCGCGGCAGTGCACGACCACCGGCTTGCGCACGCGCCGCGCGAGGCCGATCAGGTGGCGGAAGACGCGCTCCTGCACGTCGCGCGGCGAGAGGTCGCGGAAGAAGTCGAGGCCGATCTCGCCGACGGCGACGACGCGCGGGCCGCCCGCGAGGCGCTCGATCTCGGTCAGGACGCCCGCGTCGGCATCCGCCGCGTCGTGGGGATGCACGCCCACGGTCGCCCACACGTCGGGCTCCGCCTCGGCCAGCGCAATGGCCGCGCGCGAGGTCGGCACCTCGGTACCGATCGTGAGCATGCGCGTCACGCCGGCCTGCCGCGCGCGCGCCATCATCTCCGCGCGATCGCCGTCGAACTCGGGAACGTGCAGGTGCGCGTGGGTGTCGAAGAGCTCCAGGCTCACGGGCGCATCCCAGGTGCGTGGGTCACGGCGCCACTCGGAATCGCATGCGCCCGATGAGCTGGCCCGACGCCGTCGTCACGTCCACCGTCCATCGCCCCTTCGGATCGGCGGGAAAGCCGGTCTTACGCGAGAACGTCCGGTAGCCCTCGCGCCGGCCACCCTCGACCGGCGTGAGACGGATGACGTTGATGATCTGGCCCTCGAGCCTCCAGACGTGGTCCACGGGCTGCTTGAGTCCCGCCGGCGCGTAGATCGCGGTGTGGGCGACGAGCCCGTTCCGGAGCACCGCCTCGGCGGGGATCGGCGACGGCAGCTCGAGCGAACCGATGGTGACGACGTTCCATCCCAGCCGCGCCTCGGCGAGGAACAGCGGCGCCGGCGGGATGGCGACGCGGCCGACGAGGGCGGCGCTCGTGGCGAGCATGCCGATCAGCCCCGTGACCACGAGTCCGCGCGACCAGGGCCACGCCCGCGCGCGACAGAGGGCCGGCGTCAGCGCCACCACCGCCACCCATGCGGCGATCGCGAGCGCCGCCACCGGCGGCAGGCCAACCAGCGGCAGGGCGAGGTTCAGCGCGCCGAAGAGCGAGACGAGGAAGAAGACGTAGCCGACCAACGGATACGGGTGCACGACGGCCTGGTACCACGGGTCGAACGTCGCGAGAAGCGCGAGCGCGACGAGGGCGAGAAAGAAGAAGACGTTGACCGACGTCAGCGTGGTCGCGGCCCAGTAGGCCGGGAGCAGGAACAGGAGGACGCCGTGATAGAGCGTCTGGACCACGTACTCGGTCGCGGTCAGCACCAGGCGGTGGGCGCGCCGCTCCGAGACGACCAGCGTGTCCCGTACCTGGACGAGGACCGCGACGAGGAGCCAGAGCAGGAGCAGGTAACCGACGATCAGGCCCACGTGCGGCAAGCCACGGCGGAACACGAAGAGGGTGAGGAGACCGCCGACGAAGGACGCGGTCGAGACACCCCAGGTCTGCGCGAAGGCCAGGATCACCCCGGCGGCCCGAGGCGGTCCACGATGGCGCGCGCCACCTCGTCGCGCCGCAGCGCCTGCACGCAGTCGAGCACGTCGGCGGCGGCCGACGTCGCGCGCAGGTGGGCACCGACGAAGTCGAGCGCGCTCGCGCGCACGCCGCCCTCCAGCGCGCAGATCTCGCGCAGCACGCGGGCGATGGACGCGTCGCGCTCGGCCACCTCGAGGATCGTGCGGACGTACTCGTCGGTCGCCATCGCCATCATTTCACCTTCGAGCCGGGGGGCAGGTCGCGGTCCGGCGTGACGACGCCGAGCCCCTGCCCGCCCTCGCCCGCCAGGACCATGCCCTGCGACTCGATGCCCATGAGCTTCGCAGGCGCCAGGTTCGCCACGACGACGACCTTCTTGCCCACGAGGTCGGCGGGCGCGTAGTGCTCGGCGATGCCGGCGAGCACCGTGCGCTCCTCGGTGCCGAGCGACACGCGCAGCTTCAGCAGCTTCTTCGACTTCGGCACCGCCTCTGCGGCCAGCACCAGCGCCACGCGCAGGTCGATCTTCTGGAACTCGTCGATGCTGATCCGTGCGGCGCCGTCGCCGGTCGCCGCGGGCGCCGGCGCCGGCTTCTTGTCCTCCACGCGCGGAAAGAGCGCGGTGATCTTCTGGACACGCGCGCCGGCCTGGAGCCGGCCCCAGACCGCGTCTGCGAGCGTCGGCTCGGCCGTCTGGCCGAGCGCCGAGCGGATCTTCGCCGCCGCGTCGGGCACGAACGGCGCCAGCACGACGCCGAGGCAGCGCAGCGACTCCGCGAGCGTATAGAGCACGGCGTTCAGGCGCGGCTGCTTCGCCGGGTCCTTCTTCAGCTCCCACGGCGCGCTGGCGTCGACGTAGCGGTTGACGACGGCGACGAACTCCCAGATCGCGGCCAGCGCCCGGTGGAACGCGAGCTCGTCCATCGCCGCCCCGGCGTCCCTCACCGCGCGCTCGAAGGCGGCGCCGACCGCGCGATCCTCGGGCGACGCGGCGCCCGCCGGCACCACGCCGCCGGCGAAGTTGACGATCAGCGTCGAAGCGCGTGACGCGAGGTTGCCGAGGTCGTTGGCGAGATCGGCATTGAGGCGCGCGACCAGCGCTTCCTCGGAGAAGTCGGCGTCGAGGCCGAACACCATCTCGCGCATGATGAAGTAGCGGAACGCGTCGTTGCCGTACTTGTCGGCCAGCGCCAGCGCTTCCACCACGTTGCCGACCGACTTCGACATCTTGCCACCGCCGATGCGCCAGTACCCGTGGACGTTCAGGTGGCGGTAGAGCGGCAGCCCGGCCGCCTTCAGCATGCACGGCCAGTACACGGCGTGCGGCTTGAGGATGTCCTTGCCGATCAGGTGCTCGACGTGCGGCCAGAACGTCTCGTACCGCGGGTCGCCGGGCCCGCCGAGGGCGGAGACGTAGTTGATGAGCGCGTCGAACCACACGTACGTCACATACTTGTCGTCGAACGGCAGCGGGATGCCCCACTCCAGCCGCGTGCGTGGCCGGCTGATCGAGAGATCCTGCAGCGGATCGCGCAGGAAGCCGAGGATCTCGTTGCGATAGCGCTCGGGGCGGATCAGGTCGGGGCGGCGCTGGATTTCGTCGATCAGCCACGCCTGGTACTTCGACATCTTGAAGAAGTAGTTCTCCTCCTCGATGTACGTCAGCGGGCTCAGGTGATCGGGACACTTGCCGTCCACGATCTCCTTCTCCGTGTAGAACCGCTCGCAGCCGAAGCAGTACTGGCCGCCGTACGTCCCCAGGTAGATCTCGCCGGCCTCCCAGAGCGTCTGCAAGATCTTCTGGACGACCTTCTTGTGACGGTCTTCGGTGGTCCGAATGTAGTCGTCGTTGGTGATACCGAGCCGCCGCCAGGTCTCGCGGAACGCGGCCGAGATCCGGTCGGCGTACGCCTGCGGCGAGACGCCGGCCCTGGCCGCCGTCTGGGCAATGTTGTCGCCGTGCTCGTCGGTGCCGGTCAGGAACCAGACACGGTCGCCGGCCAGCCGGTGCCAGCGCGCCATCGCGTCGGCCACGATCGTCGTGTACGCGTGGCCGAGGTGCGGCTCGGCGTTGACGTAGTAGATCGGGGTCGTGAGATAGAAGACGCGATCGCTCACCCGCGAGGCTCTCCTTCGGGGGGGGCGCTCTCCGGCTCCGCCGGCCGCACGTGGTCGCGGCCCTCCCACGTCAGCTGGCTCAGCGGCACCTCGGCCTCCGTTCCGTCGGGAAAGCCCACGACGACGCTCTGCTTGAGCACGCGCAGCGAGCGCACCTTGCCCGTCATGCAGCCGCCGCCGCCGCACTCCGCCTGGCACGGTGTGTTCACCCGCGGCAGGTAGCTGCGCAGCTCCTGGTACGTGGAGAACTCGTAGAGCAGGCAGCACTTGAGCCGGCCGCAATTCCCCAGCAATCGGCTGTCGGTGAGCGGCATGTCCTGCGCCTTGGCCATCTTCACGGAGATCGGCTCGAACTTGCGCAGGTGCGAGGAGCAGCAGAGCTGGCGCCCGCACGGGCCGATGCCGTCGAGCACGCGCGTGGTGTCGCGCGCGCCGATCTGGCGCATCTCGATGCGCGCGCGGAACTCGCGGGCGAGGTCGCGCACGAGGTCGCGGAAGTCCACGCGCTCCTCGCTGCTGAAGTAGACGGTCACCCGGCGCTGGCCCGTCGGCATCTCGACGTCCACGACCTTCATCGCCAGCCCGCGCGAGCGCGCGAGCTTGCCGCTGGTGACGATGGCCGCCTCCTCGCGATGCCGCTGCCCGCGGTATTCGCGCGCGTCCTCCTCGGAGGCCAGGCCGACCACGCGCCGGTAGAGCCGGTCGCGGCGGAACTCGGGCACCGGACGCCGTGGGCGCCGCACCTCGCCGAGCGCGGTGCCGCCCTGCGTCTCGACGCTGACGACGTCGCCCACGTGCAGCACGAGGTCGCCGACCACCTTGTAGTCGTCGGCGGGCGCCGGCGCGCGCAGCCGCACGCCGACGAGATATTCGTTCATGGTCTCGGGATCGCTCACGTGCTTGACCCCCCTGGGGCTATGCCGCCCTCCGCGCCACCCGGGCCAGCAGCGTGTCGACCGTCAGGCGCGGGGTGACGTTGTTGACGAGCGCCAGCCGCGCCTCGCGGCAGGCCTCGATCGCGCGATACAGCGCGGTGTCGTCGCTCCAACGCGCGGCCTCGGCGGCCAGCGCCTCGGCGCGCGCGGGATCGGTCAGAAGCGCCGGCGGCGCGCCGGCGCGCGCGAGCACGAGGTCGCGGCAGTGCAGCCAGCAGCCGTCGATCAGCGTCTCCGCGCGCTCGCGGTCCACGCGCTCGCTCCGCTTGAAGAGCGCGGTCACGCCCTGCGTGCGCGTCTCCTCGATCCACGCCATGGCGTCGGCCACCATCGCACCGCCTGCCGCCGCCGCGCGGCGCGCGCGGAAGAGGACGATCTGGCAGCGCGAGATCACGGTCGCCGGCACCGCGCGCGCCCGCGCCAAGATCAGGATCACGACGGTGGCGGGCGGCGGCTCCTCGAGGAACTTCAGGAACGCCTGCGGCGCGTCGTCGGTCATGCGCTCGGCCTCGTCCAGGATCAGCACGCGGCGGGCCGCCAGCGCCGGGCGCAGCGAGGCGCGGCGCTCCAGCTCGCGGATGGCGCCGATACGGATCGTCCGCGCGCCCTTGGGATTCGACTCGGGCGGCGTCGGCGTCACGACGTGCAGGTCCGGGTGGCCGCGCGTGGCGTCGGCGGCCAGCAGCTCGGACGCGAACGCGAGCGCGGTCGTGAAGCGCCCGGCCCCGGCCGGTCCCACGAACGCGTAGGCGTGCGCCACGCGCCCGCCCTCGAGGGCGCGCGAGAGCTGCTCGACCGCGCGCGGCTGGCCGGCGATCGCCTCGAGCCTCATTTACGTGGCCCCCCCTGGGGGTGCCCGAGGAACTCCTGCACGATCGCGCGGACCCGGCGCTCGACCTCGACGGGGGCGGCGGCGGCATCCAGGCGCCGCACCCGCTTGGGCTCGGCGCGCATGATCGCGAGGTAGCCGCGGCGCACGCGCCGGTGGAACGCGAGCTTCTCGCGCTCGAAGCGATCGAGCTTGCGGCCGGCGATCCGCCGGAAGCCGATCGCGGGATCGAGATCGAAGAGGAGCGTGAGGTCCGGCAGCACGCCGCCGGTGGCCTGCACGTTCATCTCGCGGATCAGCTCGGGATCGACACCGCGCCCGTAGCCCTGGTAGGCGACGGTGGCGTCGGTATAGCGGTCGCAGAGCACGACGCGCCCCGCGCGCAGCCACGGCCGGACCTTTTCGACGACGTGCTGGTGGCGCGCGGCCATGAAGAGGAACATCTCGGCGAGCGGGCGCGGCTCGCGCTCGAACAGGCGCCGCACGGCGACTCCGAGCGCGGTCCCGTCGGGCTCGGACGTCGTCTCCGGCCGGTAACCTTCGCGTCGCAGCCAGCGCTCGAGGCGTCGGATCTGGCTCGACTTGCCCGATCCCTCGACGCCCTCGAACGTAATCAACACTCCGCGCACGGTGGACCTCCGAATCCCCGTCACTGTAGCATGTCCGCATGCCACCCCTGACCCCCAAAGCCCTCGTCTTCGACGTCTTCGGCACGTGTGTGGACTGGCGCGGCAGCATCATCGCCGAGGGTCGGACGCTCGACGCGCGCTGGGGCACCCGCGTCGACTGGCCGGCGCTGGCCGACGCCTGGCGGGGACGCTACCAGCCGGCGCTCGACGAGGTGCGCTCGGGCCGCCGGTCGTGGACGATCCTCGACGTGCTCCATCGCGAGTCGCTCGACGCGCTGGCGCCGTCCTTCGGCCTCGACAAGCTCGACGCGGCCGCGCGCGATCACCTGACCCGCGTCTGGCATCGGCTGAACCCGTGGCCCGACACCGTGGCCGGGCTCACGCGGCTCAAGCGCCGCTTCGTCATCGGACCGCTGTCCAACGGCAACTTCGCGCTGCTGACGAACATGGCCAAGCACGCGGGGCTGCCCTGGGACGTGAACCTCTCGTGCGAGCTGTACCACGCCTACAAGCCGAAACCCGAGACCTACCTGGGCGCGGCCGGCCTGCTCGGCCTGCGCCCCGCGGAGACGATGCTGGTCGCCGCGCATTACTCCGACCTCCAGGCGGCGCGCGGCTGCGGATTGCTGACGGCGTACGTGCATCGGCCACGCGAGTTCGGCGACCAGGCGAAGGCCGACCTGCCTTCGGATCCCAAGGTCGATCTGGTGGTGAACGACTTCGAGGAGCTGGCGACGAAGCTCGGCTGCTAGAGGTCGTGCAGCGGGAAGATCGTCTGCTGCACGGCGTCGACCTGGCGGTCGGCGTACTCGCTCACCGCGCGCTTCAGCTCGTCCGGCAGTTCGACCGCGTCGTCCCAGAGCGAGCGTGACGTGAAGCCGTAGCGGCGCAGGTCGTCGGCGAACGCGTCCGGCAGCGTCGGCGCCAGCTCGAGGCCGTTGAGCACCGCCCACGCCAGCGTCCACATGCGCGGAACGTTGCGCAGGTCGTAGCCGCCGCCGCCGAGCGCGACGACCCTGGGCGCCAGCGCGGCGATGCGCTGCACCGCGCGGCCGAAGCCCTGGACGTCGAGGGCCAGGTGCGTGAGCGGATCGGTGCGGTGCGCGTCCGCGCCCAGCTGGGCCACGATCACGTCGGGCTTGAACCGCTCGATCAGCGGCGGCACCACCGCCTCGAAGGCCGGCAGGTACACGGCGGTGTCGGTATAGGCCTCGAGCGGGAGATTGACCGAGAAGCCGACGCCCGCCCCCTCGCCTTTCTCGCGCACGAAGCCGGTTCCGGGAAACAGCCGCTCGCCACGCTCGTGAGTGGAGATCGTCATCACGCTCGGGTCGGCGTAGAACGCGTGCTGCACGCCGTCGCCGTGGTGCGCGTCGATGTCCACGTACGCCACGCGCAGCCCGTGCTCGCGGAGCCGGAGGATCGCCAGCACGGCGTCGTTGACATAGCAGAAGCCGGAGGCGCGCTCGGGGAAGGCATGGTGCAGGCCGCCGGCGAAGTGGAACGCGCGGTCGACCTGGCCGCTCGCGACGAGATCCGCCGCCGTGAGCGAGCCGGCGGCCACGAGCTGCGCCACCTCCCACAGGCCGCGGAACACCGGATTGTCGCCGAGCCCGAGGCCGTAGAGGGCGCCGTCGGCCGGGTCCAGCCCGGTGTCGGCGCGCTTGAGGACGTCGAGGTACTCGCGGGTGTGGTAGCGCGCGATGTCCGTCTCCGCGGCGGGCTCGGGCGCGACGACGCGGGCGTGGGGCAGCGTCGTGAGCCCGTAGGCGCGCATCAGCCGCCACGTGAGCGGCAGGCGCTCCATGCGCAGCGGGTGCTCGCGCCCGTAGTCGAAGCTGTCGGCCTTCTCGGAATAGACGAGCGCGGTCTTCACGGGGATCAGTCTACCGCCGCCAGTGACCGGACTTGCCGCCGGACTTCTCGACCAGCTCGACCTTCGCGATCGTCACGCCCTTCTCGAGCGCCTTCACCATGTCGTAGACGGTCAGCGCCGCCACCGTCACCGCCGTGAGCGCTTCCATCTCCACGCCGGTCTTGTCGACGGTGCGCACGCGAGCCTCGACGCCGAGCGTGCCGTTGCCGCGGCGATCGTCGAACGTGACGTCCACCTTCGTCAGCCGCAGCGGATGGCAGAGCGGGATCAGCTCCGACGTGCGCTTGGCGGCCAGGATGCCGGCGGTGCGCGCGGTGCCGAGCACGTCGCCCTTGGGGGCGTCGCCGCGCCGCACGGCGCTCAGGGTCGCCGGCTTCATCTTGATGATCGCGCGAGCGACGGCCTCGCGGGCGGTCTCTGGCTTGGCGGACACGTCGACCATGCGGGCGTCACCACGAGCGGAGAGATGCGAAAGGCCGCGGAAGGCCGCCGGCGACGGCGGCTTCCGCGGCCGATTGGGGCGCCGACGCGTCAGGCGCTGACGCCTGGGCGCGCGTGCCGGATGATCGACTCCATCCGGTCCTTCGCCATCAGCTTCAACTTCTTGAGCTCGCTCATCCGCCACTGTTGGTCTGCCGAGAGCGGCGCGGTTCCACGCAACGTCTCCAGTTCCTGCTCGTAGCTCTGATGCTCCGACCGGAGACGGCGGAACTCGTCGTTCTCGGCTATCAGTCGCTCGATGAGGTTCTCCTGGGTCATGCAGGACCTCCTTCTGCGTCTGGGAGGGCACGGCGGTGTAAAACAAACAAAGCCAGCGGAGGCGTGGCCGCTGGCTCGTTACGCTTCATCGTCGATACCGACCCCCGTCCAAGTGTTCACTCTGGTTTCGGGTGCTTTCCTTATATCCCCGCGTCGGCAGGGAGTCAAGCGGCTCGCGCCGGCGGGCCGTCACGCGGGGATGAGGTG
The DNA here is from genome assembly GCA_003220225.1 of Candidatus Rokuibacteriota bacterium. Lineage (GTDB taxonomy): Bacteria > Methylomirabilota > Methylomirabilia > Rokubacteriales > CSP1-6 > AR12. Next base: position 89,820 of record QHRU01000032.1, on the reverse strand, counting down.
CGCGGCGCTGGCCTTGAAGACGGCGCGCACGCGCGCGCCGGGGCGCAGCCCCAGCTCGTTGACCGAGCGCGCGGTCACCGCGGCCACGAGCGGAAACCCCACGTCGACCAGCACATGGGTCGCGTGGGTGGAGGCGCTCACGCGCGTGACGGTGCCGTCCAGCGCGTTGCGGGCGCTCGACGCGACGCGCGCGCCCTCGGCCACGGTCAGCGTGACGTCCTCGGGCCGGATGCCGACGCGCACCCGGGCGCCGGCCGCCGCCACCGCCGCGACCTCGAGCACGCGGCCGCCGACCTCGACGGCGGTGACCCCGGCCTCGCGGCCCAGCACGCGCCCGGCCACGAGCGTCTCGACGCCGACGAAGCGCGCCACCTCTTCCGAGACGGGGGCGTAGAAGACACGGGCGGTGTCGTCCAGCTGGCGCAGCCGGCCGTCCATGAGCACGGCCACGCGGTCGGCCAGCGCCTGCGCCTCGCCGCGCTCGTGGGTCACCAGCACGGTGGTGACGCGGTCGGCGCGCAGGATGGCGCCGAGGTCGGTCACGAGCGCGGCGCGCGTCGGCGCGTCGAGCCCCGAGAACGGCTCGTCGAGCAGCAGCACCTCGGGCTCGAGCACGAGCGCGCGGGCCAGGGCCACGCGCTGCGCCTCGCCCCCCGACAGCGTGCGCGCGGCCCGCCCCGCCAGCGCGGCCACGCCGAGGCGCTCGAGCCAGCGCGCCACCCGTGGCGCGGCCTCGGCAGCGGGCACGCCGCGGAAGCGCAGGCCGAGGCCGGCGTTGTCGGCGACGCTCGCGTCCGCGAGCAGCGGCTCCTGGAACACGGTCGCCATCCGCCGCCGCTCGGCGAGCGCATCGCGCGCGTCGACGGCGCGGCCGCCCACGATCACCTGCCCCGCGTCGGGACGCTCGAGCAGACCGAGGATGCGCAGCAGCGTGGACTTGCCGCTGCCGTTGGGCCCGATGACGCCGAGGATCTCGCCGGCGAACACGTCGAGCGACGGGACGTCGAGCGCGTAACCGTCCGAGTAGCGGCGCCGCACGTCGCGCAGCGCGAGGACGGCGGCGATCACGCGGGGAGCACGTGGATCGAGCCGCGGTGGATCGAGAACTGCCAGCGACGGTCGCGGTCGATCTCGAGGATCTCGTAGACGAGGTGTGGGACCTCGACCTCGAGGTCGTGGTCGCCCTGCGCGGCAGCGCCGGGCGCGTCGAGGCGGATGCGCAGGCTCCACGTCGTGCCGAAGTCCTCCTCGCCGACGACGGCGCCCTCCATGAGGTTCATGTGGTGCGAGGGATCGGCGGCGCCGCGGTCCTTGCGGATCAGGCGCACGTACTCGGGGCGGATGAAGAAGGCGATCGGGCTGTCGGCCGCGGGCAGGTACGATCGGCTCGGCGAGTTCACGGCCTCCAGCAGCTGGCCGCGCCAACGGATCTGGATGCGGTCGGGCGTGGCCTTCACCACGGTGCCGCGCAGCACGTTACGGATGCCCATGATGCGCGCGACCGGCTCCGAGGCGGGCTGCCAGAGCAGCTCGGAGCGCGGCGCCGACTGCACGACGCGGCCGGCATCGTAGACGACGATGCGATCGCCCAGGCGATACGCCTCGGTGAAGTCGTGGGTCACCAGGACGGCCGCCGTGCGCCACTCGCTCAGGATTGCGCGCAGCTCGTCCCGCAGCGCGCGGCGCAGCGGCGCGTCCAGCGCGGAGAGCGGCTCGTCGAGCAGGAGGAGGGCGGGATCGATGGCGAGCGCGCGGCCGAGGGCCACGCGCTGCCGCTGGCCGCCGGAGAGCTCGCGCGGCAGCCGCCTCGCGTGCTCGGCGAGCCCGAGGCGCTCGAGCACCTCCGCGGTCTTCTCGACGCGCCGCGCGGCCGGCAGGTCGCGCAGGCCGAAGCCGACGTTGTCGGCCACGGTGAGATGAGGGAAGAGCGCGTAGCCCTGGAAGACGTAGCCCACGCGCCGCGCCTGCGGCGGCACATCGACACGGCCGGCGTCGAAGAGCACGCGGCCGTCGACGACGAGGCGCCCCTCGTCGGGGCGCAGCAGCCCGGCCAGGCACTGGAGCGTCAGCGTCTTGCCCGCGCCCGACGGACCGAAGAGCACGGCGACGCCGTCGCCGGCCGTCCACGCCACCTCGAGCGTGAATCCGGGCAGCCGCTTGAGGATGCGGACCTCGAGCCGCTCGCTCACGTCGCGCGCGCCCCGAGCCGGCCCGCCGCCACGAGCACCACGCACGAGAGCGCGGTGAGGATCGCCACGAGCACGAGCACGGTGGACTGCTCGCCTGTCTGCACCGCCGTATAGATCGCGAGCGGGACGGTGGCCGTCTTGCCGGGGATGTTGCCGGCCAGCATCAAGGTGGCGCCGAACTCGCCGAGGGCGCGCGCGAACGCGAGCACCAGGCCGGCGAGGATGCCGTTGCGAGCCAGCGGCAGCGTGACTTCGAGGGTTGTGCGCCACTCCGAGCGGCCGAGCGTGTACGCCGCTTTTTCGAGGTCACGGTCCACCGACTCGATGGCGGCGCGTGCCGTGCGCACGAGCAGCGGCAGCGCCATCACGGTGGCCGCGACCACGGCGGCGTACCACGTGAAGGCAATGGTCCAGCCGGTGGCCGCATAGAGCGGCGCGCCGAGCCAGCCGCGCCGGCCCAGCAGCACGATCAGGTAGTAGCCGGTCACCGTCGGTGGGAGCACGAGCGGCAGCGTGACGAGGAGGTCCAGCAGCGCCTTGCCCGCGAAGCGCCGCCGCGCCAGCAGATACGCGAGCGGCACGCCGACGAGCGCGTTGACGACGGTGGCGAGCACCGCCACGCGGAGGGACAGCGCGAGCGCGTCGAGCGTGTCAGGGCTCACGCCGCGATTCTACGCGGTGGCAGGCAGGAAGCCGAAGCGCCTGAGCACGGCTTGCCCGGAGGCGCTCAGCAGCGCATCGATGAACGCCTGGGCGAGGGCCTTGTGCCTGCTCTCCCGCACCATGGCCACCGGATAGGTCACGGGGCGGTACGTGTCCTCGGCCGGCCGGAAGGCCTCCTTCACCCGCCCCGGACGCACCGCGGCGTCGGTCGCGTACACGAAGGCCGCGTCCACCTCGCCGCGCGCGACGTAGTCGAGCGCCTGGCGCACGTTCTCGGCGAAGACCAGCTTGCCCTGCACGCGGTCCCAGAGGCCGAGCGCGCGCAGGCTTTCCTCGGTGTACTGGCCGACGGGCACCGTTTTCGGATTGCCGATGACGATCCGCTTCACGCGCGGATCGAGCAGGTCAGAGGGCCTGGCGAGGTCGAGGCGCGAATCCGCCGGCTTGACGGCGACCAGCACGTTGCGCGCGAAGACGCGACGCGAGCCCGGCACGAGCAGCCCCTTCGTCTCCAGCTCGTCCATCTGGCGGGCCGCCGCCGAGATGAAGAGATCGACGGGGGCGCCCGCCTCGATCTGTTTGCTGAGCTCGCCGGAGGCGCCGAGGTTGTGGCGCAGCACGACGCCCGGCCGCGCCTGGGTGAACCCGCGCCCGAGCTCCTCGATCGCGTCCTTCATGCTGATGGCGACCGAGAGCGTCAGCTCCTCGGCGGACGCCGGCGCCGCGACGCCGAGGAGCAGGGCGAGCGCGAGCACGCGACCGGGCACCATGCGCGTATTCTCTCACCACACGCGGCGCTGCTGGATCGCCGTCAGGGCCCAGTTCACGCCGAAGACGAGGACGAGGAGCAGGAGCGAGAGCGCGATGGCGACCTCGAAGTTGCCCTTGCCCGTCTCGAGCACCATCGCCGTCGTGAGCGTGCGCGTCTGGCCCTTGATGTTACCGCCGACCATCATCGAGGCGCCGATCTCCGAGATGATGCCGCCGAAGCCCGCCATGACGGCGGCCAGCATCGGCAGCCGCGCCTCGCGCAGGACCACGCCCACCATCTGCGTGCGGGAGGCGCCCAGCGCGAGGAGCTGGAGCCGAAACTTCTCGGGAACGTTCTGCACCGCCGCGAGCGTGATGCCCATGACGATCGGCGCCGCGATCACCGCCTGGGCGAGCACGATGGCGGCCGGCGTGTAGAGGATCTCCCACGCGCCGAGCGGCCCGCTGCGCCAGAGGAGCAGGGTAACGAATAGCCCGACCACGACGGGCGGCAGCCCCATGCCCGCGTTCACCGCGGACACCACGAGCGTGCGGCCCGGGAAGCGCAGGAGTGCGAGTGCGGCACCGGCGGGGATACCCAGGACCAGCGAGATGAGCGTGGCCGCGCCCGAGACCTGGAGCGACAGCAGCAGGATCGCGACGACCTCGGCGTCTCCGGAGACGAGCAGCCGGAGCGCTTCGCGCACGCCGGCTGCGAGCAGGTCCACGGCCTAGAGGTCCTCGTCCTTCTTGCCGGCGATCGGCACGAACAGCGGCTGGCCGAACTTCTCGATGCCGAACGCCTTGATCACCGCCTGCGTCGCCGGCGCCAGCATGAAGTCGGCGAAGGCCTTGCCGCCGGCCGCATTGACGCGCGGCCCGCTGTTGACCTCCATCACGGAGTAGACGTTGAACAGCGCTGTGTCCCCCTCGACGAGCGGCTTGAGGGCGACGCGCTTGCTGAACGCGAGATACGTCGCACGATCGGTCAGCGTGTACGCGCGCCGGTCGTCGGCGATCCCGAGCGTGGCGCCCATGCCCTGCCCCGACTCGATGTACCAGGGCGCCGCCGGCGTCACCCCGGCCTGCTTCCACAGCGCCTGCTCGAGGATGTGCGTGCCGGACTTGTCGCCGCGCGAGACGAAGCGGGCGCCCGCGGCGGCGATCTTCGCGAACGCGGCGACCGCGCGCTTCTCGCCGCCGATCCTCGCGGGATCAGCCTCGGGGCCGACCACGATGAAGTCGTTGTACATGACGAGCCGGCGGTCGTGGAGCTTACCCTCCTCCACGTACTTCTTCTCGAGGGAGGGCGCGTGGACGAGGACGACGTCGGCCTCGCCGCGCGCGGCGAGGGCCAGCGCCTGGCCGGTGCCGACCGACGCCGTCTTCACCGTGAGGCCTGTCTGCCGCTCGAAGATCGGCACCAGGACGTCGAGCAGGCCCGAGTCCTGCGTGCTGGTCGTGGTCGACAGGATGACCGTCCGGGACGCCGGCGTCTGCGCCGCGCCGGCGGCGACGCCGAGCACGATGACGAAGAGGGCGGCGGCGATCCGGGCCACGTGCGCATTATGCCTCAAAAAGCATAATTGGGGCCAGGCGGCCGGGAGTGCGCTCGGCGCCACGGAGGAGCGAGCCATGGCCAGGATCCTGTACGTGGGCAGCGCCGGGCTCGACAAGGTCGTCGAGCACGGCGTGCCGATCTACGTCTGGGGGAACGGCGCGACCGCGCCGAACTGCTGATCCTGCACGTGCTGAGCCCGCCCGCGCCGCTCGTCGCCGACGCCTACGTCACGCCCCAAGTCTGGGACACGCTGCTCCGCTCGCAGCGCGCCTCCGCGCAGCGCCGGCTCGACACGCTCGTGGCCAAGGCCCGCCGGGCGCGGGTGAGGGCGCGCGGGCTCCTGGCGGAGGGCGTGGCGGCCGACCGCATCGTGCGAACAGCCCGGGGGCGCCGCGCGAGCCTGATCGTGGTCGGCACGCACGGCCGCACCGGCGCCGCGCGGTTCTTCCTGGGCTCCGTCGCCGGGCGGGTGGTGGCGACCGCTCACTGCCCCGTGCTGACGGTGCGCGGCCGGTAGTCCTTCGGCGCCAGCATCAGCTCGACCACACCCTGCTCCAGCCTCCGCTCGAGCACGTCGGCGTGGCGCGCGAACAGCGCGAGCATGCGGCGGTTGTCGGCGAGGACCCAGGCCCGGAAGCGTGTGATTCCGTTTTCCGTCGCGGCGCGAAAGAGCTCCGTGACGAGCAGCGTGCCCAGCCCCTTGCCCTGCCAGCGGTCCTCGACGACGAAGGCGACCTCGGCGACGCCCTCCTCCACCGGCTCGTAGCGCGCGACGCCGATCAGCGAGGTCGACGGCGCCGTGAGGTCCTCGACCACGAGCGCGAAGCGGCGGTCGTAGTCCACGTTGGCGAGGAAGCGTGCCCAGTCGGCAGGCAGGCGACGCATGACGGTGAAGAAGCGCTGGTAGCGCGTGTCGCGGCTGGAGCGATCGTAGAGCTCGGAGAGGCGCGATTCGTCGTCGGGACGGATCGGCCGGAGGCGCAGACGCTCGCCGCTCGGCAGCGCCAGCGTCCGGTCGAAGCGCGCGAGGCTGAGAGTGTCCATGCCTCTTTTGATGCGCCGCCGCGGCCGAGCGTCGCGGCGACGCGCGATCGTCACACGACGGCGCCCATCCCGCCGTCGAAGTTGATCGCGGTGCCGGTGATGAAGGCAGCGCGCGCGGAGACCAGGAAGGCGACGAGATCGCCGAACTCCTCGGCCTCGCCCATGCGGCCGAGCGGCACGCGCTTGGCGCCCTCGCGATAGACGGCCTCGACGTCGCCGCCCTTGGCGCGCCGCTCCCACTGCTCGCTCTTCACGAGCCCGAGGCAGATCGTGTTCACGCGGATCCCCGACGACGCGTACTCGTTCGCGAGCCCCTTGGTGAGGTTGATGCCGGCCGCGCGCGTCACGGCCGTCGGCACCGCGCGCGGCGCGGGCGCCTTGCCGCCGACGGTGGTGACGTTGATGATCACGCCACCGCCGCGCTTCTGCATGATCGGGATGGCGAGGCGGCAGAAGCGGATGGCGGCCATCAGCTTGAGCTCGATGTCCGTCTGCCACGTGCGATCGTCGACGTCCATGAACGCGGCGGCCGCGGAGGTGCCGGCGTTGTTCAGCAAGATGTCGACGCCGCCGAAGCGTTCGGTCGTCGCCTTCACCACGGCCTCCACGTCCTCGGCGCGCGTCACGTCGGCGGGGATCGCGAGCACGTCGCCGCCCGCCTGGCGGATCTCCCCCGCCGTGCGCTCCAGCACTTCCTTGCGGCGCGCGCAGATGCTCACGCGCGCGCCCTCGCGCGCCAGCCGCATGGCCGCCGCACGGCCGAGTCCCGCGCTGCCGCCCGTCACGATCGCCACCTTGCCCGTCAGCCCGAGATCCAGCATGGGTCGTCCTCCGTGCCCGTAAGTCGCCCGAGTGGGCGCAAGTGTACACGCTGGAACCGCACGCGGGGCCTCGGAGTCTAAAGGTGTGGTGCGAGCCCGGGGGCCGTTCGACGGCCGAGGGCGAGCCCTGTGAAGAACGAGCCCGGGGGCCGTTCGACGGCCGAGGGCGAGCCCTGTGAAGAACGAGCCCGGGGGCCGTTCGACGGCCGAGGGCGAGCCCTGTGAAGAACGAGCCCGGGGGCCGTTCGACGGCCGAGGGCCAGCCCTGCGACGAACGTGCGAGCCCTATGAAGAGCGTTCCAGCCAGGAGGCGACGATGACCCCCAACCGTGTCACGCTGGCAGCGATCGCGCTCACGCTGATGACAGCCGCCGGCGTCGCCGCGCAGGATTCGGGCTTCGGTGCCGGCACGCCCGAGATGCGCTACTTCCGCGTCGAGTCGGCGGTGTCGGAGGGTCGCCGGGGGTCGCGCGTCGAGGGCTACGTCTACAACACCTACGACGTCCACGCCATCTGGGTGCGACTGCGCGTCGAGGCGGTCGACGCCGCAGGCCGACCGCTCGAGACGCGCGTCGCCTACGTGCCGCTCGACGTGCCGCCCCGCGGCCGGGCGTTCTTCCAGGCGCCGGTGCCCGCGGGCACGGCCTCGGCGCGCGTCAGCGTCCTGAACTTCGAATGGGCGCCTCGCGGCGGCGGGGGAATGTAGTGCGAGCCGGGGGCCGTTCGACGCCGAGGCGAGCCCTACGACAAAGTAGGGGCGCTCAGCGGTCGGGCGCGAGCACCGCGACACCGCGCGAGCCGAGCGTCGCGCGCCACAGTACGGTGACGCCGGCCGGGTTGGGGGCGCTCTGGACCACGCGCTCGCCGACGACGGCGACGGCGGCGTGGCCGTCGAGTGCCCGCGCCAGCGCCTCGCCCGTGTGCACCTCGAGAATCGGCCGGCGCAGGTAGAAATTCAGCGGCAGATCGGCGACGTCCCACACGACCACCGCGCCGCCCTGGCCCGCCAGGGGCTGCACCTGCGCTTCGAGCCGGCCGAACTCCTCGGTCGTCGGACGGTGCGTATCGGCCCGGTAGCCACCGATGGCCGCGATGGCGGCGACGACGCAGGCCAGCGTGAACGCGCGCGAGCGGCGCCGCGTGGCCGGAGACAGCGCGACGGCGGCGGCGGCCGCGAGACCGATCACGGCGAGCACCAGGATCAGCGCGCCCCACGCCGGCCACGCCGCCGCGAGCTGCGCCCGGGTATCGGGGCGGGCCGCCAGCGTCACCGCGCCGCTCACGACCAGCGCACCGGCGACCGCGGCGTACACGCCCCACGGAACCCGCGCCACCGTGCGGTGCCGCACGACGACGCCGGCGATCCACCATCCCGTCAGCAGAGCCACCGGGGGCAGCAGCGGCAGGTAGTAGCGCACGCGCTGCTGGGCCGAGAGTCCGACCGCGACGAACGTCACCGCCGACCACAGGAGCAGCAGCTGTACCGTGTCGCGCTCGCCGCCGCGGCCGCGGAGCGCGCGCACCGCCTGCACGACGATGAGCGGCGTGAGCAGCACCCAGGGGAAGAGGATGCCGAACGCGTTCTGGAGCGGCGAGACCAGCGCCGCGCCGCCGAGGCTGCGAGGGAGGTACCAGGCCAGCTGGTCGTTCACGATCGCCGCGCGCAAGCCGGCGGCATGCCCGAACGCGCCGATCAGCGGCCACGGTGCCACGAGCGCCGCGAGCAGCGCCAGTCCGCGCGGCAGTGACAGCAGCGCCAGCCGCTGCCGGCGCTCGCCGGCGAGCGCCCACACGACGATGATCAGCAGCGGCAGCAGACCCGCCGGGCCCTTCGTCCAGAACGCGAGCGCGGTCGCACCGTAGAGCCCGAGCCACGCGCGCGGCCGGCCACGCGTGAGCCGCCAGCCCTGCCACAGGGCGACGCTGAGGAACAGCGTCAGCAGCATGTCCGGCATGGCGAGGCGCGCGTGCATCACGAAGCCCTGCGAGGTCGCGACAACGAGGCCGGCGCAGCGGCCGGCGTCGGAGCCGAACATGTCGCGCGCGGCCGCGTAGACGACGAGCGCGAGGGCGACCGAGGCCGCCAGCGAGGGCACGAGCGCCGTGAGCGCGCTGACCTGCCCGACCGGCCACGAGACGAGGGCGATCAGCCAGGCGAACAGCAGCGGCTTGTTCTGATAGACGATGCCGTTGAGCTGGGGAAACCACACGTCGCCGCGCGCGAGGATGTCGCGCGCGAGCAGCGGGAAGCGCGCCTCGTCGTTCGTGGCGAAGACGATGGAGCCGAGATCGAAGGCCGCCATCAACGCCGCCACGGCGGCGACGACGACGAGCGGCGACGTGAGACGACGCGCCACGATCGTCATCGCGGCGGGGCCAGGACGCGGCCGGCGCCGGGACCGACGAGACGGCCGCCGTCCACCGCGACGCGGCCATTCACGATCACGTAGGGGATGCCGCTCGGATAGCGATGCGGATCGGGATAGGTGGACTCGTCCTTCACGGTGGCCGCGTCGAAGACGGCGAGGTCGGCCACGGCGCCCTCGCGCACCACGCCGCGGTCCCGCAGGCCCAGGCGCTGCGCCGGCATGCCCGACATCTTATGGACGGCCGTCTCGAGGGAAAACAGCTTCCGCTCGCGCGCGTACTCGCTGAGCACACGCGGGAACGTGCCGTAGCAGCGCGGGTGCGGCTTGCCGGGCTTGTCGCCCTCGCCCTCGAAGAGCGGGATCGAGTCCGAGCCGATCATCAGCGCCGGGTGCGCCAGCACCTTGGCGACGTTTTCGAGCGACTGCGAGAAGGACACCATGCCGACGGCGCACTTCTCCTCGAGCAGCAGGTCCATCAGCGTCTCGGCGGGGGCGCGGCCGGTCTGCGACGCGAGCTGCGCGAGGTTCAGGCCCTCCAGCTCGCGGCGACGGCACGCGGCGATGAAGATCTGGTCGAAGCCGACGCCGCCCTGCGAGACGGTGCCCCAGCGCTCGCCGGCCACGAGGCACTCGTCGGTGATGCGTTTGCGCGCCGCCCGGTCGGTCAGACGCTCGAGCAGCTTCGCCATGCCGCCCTCGTGGGCCCAGGCCGGCATGAGGTTGTCCATCTTCGTGCTGCCGGCGTTGTACGGATAGACGTCGCCCGCGACGTCCACGCCGCGGCGGCGGGCGTCGTCGATCAGACCGAGCGCGCCCTCGAGCTTGGACCAGTTCTCGCGCCCGGAGGCCTTGACGTGCGCGATCTGCGCCGGCACCCCGGCCTCGTCGCCGATTCGAATGGCCTCGGCGATCGAGTCGAGCAGCATCGCGGATTCGCCGCGCACGTGCGAGAAGTAGAAGCCGTGGCGCGAGCGCATCGAGCGCGCCAGCGCGATCAGCTCCTGCGTGTTCGCGTACGCGCTGGGCGGGTAGACGAGGCCGGTGGAGAAGCCCCACGCGCCGGCGTCCATGGCGTCGCCGAGCAGGCGTTCCATCGCGCGCAGGTCGTCCGCGCCGGCCGGCCGCGCCTCGAAGCCCATGGCCGCGATGCGCAGCGCGCCGTGGCCGACGAGGTGCACGACGTTGACCGACGGCCGCACGCTCCGCAGCGCGTCGAGGTACTGGCCGAACGTCTCCCACTTCAGATCCGGGGTCATCCCGATGCCGCCCACCCAGCCCTCCACGAGCGCGTGCTGGTCGGGGCGGAGGGGAGCCTGGGAGAACGAGCACATGCCGACGACTTCCGTCGTCACGCCCTGGCGGATCTTGGACTCCGCCGACGGGCAGCCGAAGTAGAACAGGTCGGAGTGCGAGTGCATGTCGATGAAGCCGGGCGCGACCACGCGCCCGGCGACGTCGAGCACGCGGTCGGCGGCCCCGGCCAGGCTCGGGGCGACGGCGACGACGCGCTCGCCCTCGACGGCGACGTCCGCGCGCCGGCGCGGCGTTCCCGTGCCGTCGATCAGCGTGCCGCCGCGGAGCAGGAGCGACCAGGCCACCGCTATTCCTCGCTGATGGTGACCGACGTCATCTTGTCGCCCTGCCGGATGCGGTCCACGTGCTCCATGCCGCTCGTGACCTTGCCGAAGACCGTGTAGCTGTTGTCGAGGTGCGGCTGCGGGCCGTAGGTGATGTAGAACTGCGAGCCCGCGGAGTCCGGGTGCTGGCTGCGGGCCATGGCGAGCGAGCCGCGCACGTGCTTGTTCGTGTTGAACTCGGCGGGAATGGTGTAGCCCGGGCCCCCGGTGCCGGTGCCCTTCGGGCAGCCGCCCTGCACGACGAAACCGGGCACGACGCGGTGGAACGTCAGGCCGTTGTAAAAGCCCTTCCTCGCCAGCGTGACGAAGTTCTCGACCGTCTTCGGCGCGTCCTGCGGGAAGAATTCCAGTCGGATCTCGTTGCCGTTCTCGAGCGTGATGACTGCCGTCTGCTTCATGGCACCACCTTGATCGACTTGATTCGGTCGCCGACGCGGATCGTGTCCACGACGTCCATACCCTTGCTCACCTGCCCGAACGCGGTGTACTTGCCGTTCAGGAAGGGCGCCGGGCCGAGCATGACGTACACCTGGCTGCCCGCGGAGTCGGGATCGTCGCTGCGCGCCATGCCGAGCACGCCGCGCTCGAATTTGCGGCTGTTGAACTCGGCCTTCAGGGTGTAGCCGGGGCCGCCGCCGCCGACGCGGTCGTCGTCGAGGGGCAGCGTCTTCGTCTGCGGGTCGCCGAACTGGACGACGAACCCGGGCTCCACGCGGTGCACGCGCTGGCCGTCGTAGAAGCCCTTCTTCGCCAGCGCGAGGAAGTTCTGCACGTGCCTGGGCGCATCCTGCGGAAAGAACTCCAGCACGATCTCACCGCCCTTCGCGAGCGTGATGACCGCGCGCGGCGTCTTGGCGGCGGGCTTGTCCTGGGCCCAGGCGGGCCCGGACGCCAGCGCGACGGTGCCGGCGACGAGCAGGGCACGAACGACGCGAAGCCTCCGGAGGCGGGACAAAGTGCCAGCCATTATAGCAGCGGCGGCAGCGGCGGCGGCCTCACCGCACGGTGATGCCGATGCGCGTGACCATCGACAGGATCAGGAAGATCACGAGCAGGCCGGCGACGGCCACCAGCACCACCTCGATCGGAAACGACGGCCGGCGGCCGGGTCGGCCGCCGCTGATCGGCAGCGCGACGCCCTGGATGTACTCCGCGAGCCGCCGCTGCTCGTCGACGCCGACGTGGACGAACTGCAGGCTGGCGCGGCCCTCGTTGATGGCGCGCACCACCGCCTCGGCGATCTCCACCGTCCCGCCGCTGGCGCCCAGCTTGACCGTGAACCGCACCTCCGTGCCCGGCGGGAAGCGGGCGTCCGTCCGCACCGCGCAGCCGCTGACCGACAGGTCGGTCGTCTCGGCGTCCGCGCTCTCGGTCCCCGCCGTGAGCCGCGCCGGCAGCCGGACCGCCACGCGCTCGTAGTCGCGGCGCTCGCCCTTCGGATGCGGGTAGCGATGGCCCCAGTTGAGCGCGCGGAAGCGGTGGCTGCAGCGCTGACAGCGGAACGGATAGACGTAGAGGCTGCTGATCAGTCGCTCGAACGCGCCGACCCGCGAGCTGCGTCGCACGCTCTGACCCCCGCAGCGCGGACACCGCACGTCGACATGGTACAGTGGAGTGATGCAGCAGCGCGAAAGCATTCGTAACGTGGCGATCATCGCGCACGTCGATCACGGCAAGACGACCCTCGTCGACGCCATGCTCTGGCAGTCCGGCCTGTTCCGGCAGAACGAGGCCGTGGCCGAGCGGATCATGGACTCGATGGACCTCGAGCGCGAAAAGGGCATCACCATCATGGCCAAGAACACGGCCGTGACCTATAAGGGTGTGCACATCAACATCGTGGACACGCCCGGCCACGCCGACTTCGGCTCCGAGGTGGAACGCACGCTGACGCTGGTGGACGGCGTGCTGCTGCTCGTGGACGCCGCCGAGGGGCCCCTGCCGCAGACGCGCTTCGTGCTCAAGAAGGCGCTGGAGGCGGGCCTGCCGCCGATCGTCGTCATCAACAAGATCGATCGCAGCGACGCCCGCGCCGCCGAGGTGCTCGACGAGGTCTACGACCTCTTCATCGACCTCGACGCCGCCGAGGATCAGCTCGAGTTCCCGGTCCTCTACACGAACGCGCGCGTGGGCACGGCCACCACGGATCTCAAGGCCGACGGCGAGAGCCTCGAGCCGCTGTTCGAGACCATCCTCACCACGGTGCCGGCGCCGCGCTTCGATCCGGCGTCCGGGTTGCAGTTCCGGGTGGCCATGCTCGACTGGGACGACTACGTCGGCCGGCTCGTGATCGGGCGCCTCGTCAACGGACGCGTCCGCCAGGCCGAGCGCATCGCGGTCATCCACCGCGACGGCACCGTCGAGACGGCCAAGGTCACCGTGCTCTACGGGTACGAAGGGCTCAAGCGCACGGAGATCCCGGAGGCGAGCGCGGGCGATATCGTCGCCATCGCGGGCATCGAGTCGATCGACATCGGCGAGACGGTCGCGGACGTCGAGAATCCGGTGGCGCTGCCGCTCATCCGGATCGACGAGCCCACGGTGTCGATGCTCTTCTCGTCGAACGTCTCGCCGTTCGCGGGCAGAGAGGGACGCTTCGTCACCTCGCCCCAGCTCCGCGAGCGTCTGCTGAAGGAGCGCAAGCTCAATCCGGGCATCCGCGTCGAGGAGACCGAGTCGCCCGACACCTTCCGCGTCTCCGGCCGCGGCGAGCTGCAGCTGGCCATCCTCATCGAGATCATGCGCCGCGAGGGCTACGAGGTCGAGGTCGGCAAGCCCGAGATCATCACGCGCCAGGAGGACGGGCGCACGCTGGAGCCGATGGAGCACCTCGTGATCGACGTCCCCGAGGAGTTCATCGGGGCGATCACCCAGAAGATCGGGCCCCGCCGCGGCGCCATGACCAAGATGGTCAACCACGGCACGGGGCGCGTGCGGCTGGAGTACCGCCTGCCCTCGCGTGGCCTGATCGGTTACCGAACCGAGTTCCTCACCGACACGCGCGGCACCGGCCTCCTGAACCACATCTTCGACGGCTGGGACGAGTGGCAGGGGGACATCGCGCACCGCCAGAACGGCGCCCTCGTGGCCGACCGCACCGGCCGGACGACGGGCTACGCGATCGACAACCTCCAGGCGCGCGGCACGATGTTCGTGACACCCGGCGAGCCCGTGTACGAGGGCCAGATCGTCGGCGAGAACTCGCGCGACAACGATCTGGACGTCAACATCACCAAGGAAAAGAAGCTCACGAACATGCGCGCGTCCACCGCCGACGAGGGCATCAAGCTCACGCCGCCGCGCATCATGAATCTCGAGCAGTGTCTGGAGTGGATCCGCGAGGACGAATTGCTCGAGGTCACGCCCAAGTCGCTCCGCCTGCGCAAGCGCGCCATGGGCGGACGCCGGCGCTTCTAGTGGTCCGGCCGAACCTACTCGCCTGGCAGTGGAGTGACTACGTCGCCAAGCACCGCGATCGCGGCAACCTCCTGATCCACATCGTCGCGGTGCCGCTCTTCCAGCTCGCCACGCTCGTCCTGGTCTACGCGGTGGTCACGCGCTTCGTGGTGCTCGCGACCTCGGCCGTCGCGGCGATGGTGGTGGCGCTGGTGCTCCAGGGCCGCGGCCACCGGCGCGAGCCGGAGGCGCCGACGCCCTTCGCCGGCGCCGCCGACTTCGTGAGCCGCTTCGTGGTCGAGCAGTGGGTCACCTTCCCGCGCCTCGTGCTCTCGGGCGCGTGGTCACAGAATCTCCGCCGCGCCCCGCGATCCGCGTAGCGCGCGCGCCCGTCAGCCCCGCGACCCCACCACGTAGCCGTAACGCAGGTTGCTCCGCTGGCTCCCCGCCTGCTCGTACTCCGCCTTCAGCGCGGCGATGCGGTCGGTGGCCAGCGCGGCGCGCCGCTCGTACTTGTAGAGCCGCGCGTTGGTCTCGCCCAGGATCGTGCTCTTGACCGGGCCGTCGGCGGGGCCGAGCGGCTTGAAGCCGTGCTGCTTCTGCATGTCCTCGGGAATCTCGAGCCGCCGGAGCGCCTCGATCTGCCACTGGGGCGAGCCCGTCCAGATGGCGTCGGTGCCCCACACCACGTGGTCGGCGCCGAGTCCGCGGATGAGCATGCCCATCATCGCCGCCGACACGCGCGGATCGGCGATGGTGGTCTGGGCGAAGAGCTGGCCGACGTCGGCGTAGACGTTGCTCACGCCGTACTTCGACGGGATGTCGGCGAGGTCGGTCACCCACTCGATGCGCCCCGTCTTCTCGAACTGCGTCCACGCGTCCTCGGCCTTGCCGCCACCGGCGAAGCGGTAGCCGCCGTGATAGATGACGAAGTTCATCCTCGGCCAGTCCTTGGCCGCCTTGCCGACGTCGCGCACGTCGGAGTATGCGAGCAGGTGCGGGAACTGCTGCTCGACGGAGGGCGGGAAGAGTCCCTTGTGGACGCAGACCTTGTCGTAGCCCGCCTTGAGCAGCTTCTCGTAGAACGGATAGACGAGCTTGTCGTCGTCCATCCGCCACGGGTGCTTGCTGAGGTTCTTGTTGGTATTGTCGCCGATCGTATAGCCCTTGAACGAGTCCGGCTTGAGGTCGCGGATCGCGTGATCGACCTGTTCGAGCCAGCCCGGATAGCCCGGGGTGAAGATCGCGTGGCTCAGCATGCGGCGCGAGCCCGCGTCCTTGTTCACCCGCGCGCGCGCCTCGGCCTTCATCTCGTTGGTGAGGAACCAGTCTTGCGGGACCTCCGATGGCGAGCCGGAGAGGAGCGCGACCTTGGTATCGCTGTCGAGGAACACTTCTTCTAGTAGTTCGCGAACTTGAGGTCCTCGATGGTTTGCTCCTTGCCGGCCAGTGCCTTGTTCCAGCCCGCCTTGCCCACCGCCTGGCGCTGCCGCACGAACGTCATGATCCGCGTGTCGTCGCGCAGGAAGTGTGTGTGGCAGTCCATCACGAACTGCTTGCTGAGCGCGTCCGCGCGCTCCTTCGCCATCCCCGGCGTCTGCGCCTCCGCCGCGTTCACGTCGTAGAGCGCGCCGTAGACCTCGTTCATGGCCAGGAACGCGGCGGCCATGCCCGACGCCGTGGCCAGGAAGCGCCGGCGCGTCATCCCGTGGCGCTTCGCCAGGGCGGCGCCCAGCTCCTTCACGCGCGCCTCCACGCGACGCTGTCGCCGCGTCTGCGGCGCCGGCATGAACTCGTCGCTGGAGACGCTCTGCGTCGGGATCGGTCCGGCGAAGGCGTGCGTCTCCGCCGGCCGCAGGCCGGCGAGCTCCCGGTCACTCAGCAGCCCCATGGTGTCCTCCTCACGAGCGGGTGGGCGACCTCCGAGTGTCATCCGCGCGTAGCTCGACGCGTCGTCCGAGTGTCGTTTATGTAGTCTCGTCGGCGCCCGAACGCAAGCGCGATCACGGCACACGCTTTGCTCGGGAACGAACTGGAGTCATGGATCCCGCAGATCGCGCCAGGGGATTCTTGATCCTCCACGAGAGCGCCGATTTTTGCGACGACTGCTTGGGGAGGGCGCTCGGGATCACGGCCGCGGAGGCCCGCACGATTGTCGCGAGTCTCGCGAAGTCCTCGGCAATCCTGCGCGATCGGTGGACATGCAAATCTTGCCGGAAGCACGCGCTCGTCACGCGCGCGATCCCGAACGCGACGTTTGCCCTCAACCGTCGCTCGCGCGGCCGCCTCGGACGGCTCGCCTGACGCCGGCCGCCGCGGCGTGACTTCCTTTCCCTGGTTGGGCAGACGTCGTCCCAACTACGCCCGCCGGTTCCTACCCCGCCCGTCAGACCGACATTCACTGGCAAACCCTTTGCAATAATTCTTACGCGCCTGGTGGGGCACATGCCGGAGGAGAGCTTCGAGGAGCAGTCGTCTCTTCGCGGCGTTCACGTCTTCCTGGTCGTCGACGACCCGGAGTCCCGCGAGCTCATGAAAACCGTCCTGGAGTACGCGGCGGCCCTGGTCAGCCCCGCCGCCTCCGCCCGGGGCGCCCTCGGGGCGCTCGAAGGCATCCGGCCCCACGTCCTCCTCGTCGATCTCAGCACCGAGGGCGAGAACGCCCTCTGGCTGATCGAGCGTGTTCGCGCGCTGCCGAGGGGCGCCGACATCCCGGCGATCGCGGTGACAGCGCGCGGCGGCCGCGACGATCGCCAGCGCTTGCTGAAGGCCGGCTTTCACGAACACGTCCTCAAGCCGGTCGATCCCTGGGAGCTGTGTCGTCTGGTGGCGTCGCTGGCGCGCCGCGCCTAGAGGCGCGGCCACGCCGCAGGCTGTTTCGCGAGCGTCGCGACCGCGCGGCACAGCTCGACGGCGTGCACGGGCATCGCGAGTTGCAGCTGGAATCCCGCCGCGCGCAGGGCGTCGCCGTCGTCGTGCGCGCGCGTCAGCGCGAGCGCCGGAACGTTGCCGCCGCGCTCCGTCGCTGGTCCGACCTACGGACGACCACGAAATAGATCGCGAGACGACGACTCAGAGACGCAGCACCACGATCCCCGCCACCGTCACCGCCGCGCCGATCATCGCCAGCAGCGGCAGCCGCTCGCCGAGGAAGACGATGCCGAGCGGCACCGCGAACAGCGGCGCCGTGGACGAGAGCACGGCGGCCACCGCGACGCCGGCGTACTTGACGGACGCGCCGTACATCACGGAGCTGACCGCCGTCAGCGCGGCCAGCGCCAGCAGCCGGCCGAAGAGCGGCCAACCGCCGCGCAGCAGTCCCGGCAGCCCACGCAGCGCCCACGGAGTGACCCACAGCAGCAGCGCGCCCACGGGCAGCCGCACCGCCTGCGCGCTCACCGGATCGATCTCGTCGAGCGGCACGCGCAGCGCCACCACCGACACGCCCCACGCCACCGCAGCCAGCAGCGCCTCGACGACGCCGCGCCACGGCCGCGGCTCGCCCGGCAGCTCCACGCGAGCCATCACGATGAGCACGACGCCGGCGAGCGTGAGGAGGCCGCCGACGACGATCGGCGCCGTGAGCCGCTCGCCCAGGAGCAGCGCCGCGAGCGACGCCGCCACCACCGGGTAGCTCATCGAGATGGTCATGGCGCGGCCGAGGCCGAGCCGCTGCGTGCTCTCGAAGAAGATCGTGTCACCGATGGCGATGGCCAGCACGATGGAGACGGCGAGCAGCGCGAGGCTGCCCACGGACAGCGTGAGGATCACCTCGAGGCCGCCCGCCGCCAGCATCCAGCCGACCACCAGGACCGCGGTGAGCGTCGTGCGCGCGGCGTTGATCGTGAAGGTGCCGATTCCCGGCGCCAGCGCGCTCACCATCAGGCTCGTCACCGACCACGACATCGCCGAGCCCAGCGCGCAGAGCGCCCCCACCGTTGCGCTATCCATTCGCTCCTTATATATGGGGCGGCGGGAGAATGACCCATAAAGTCAGCGGCGGACGAGGTGGGGGGGGCCACGACATGGCCCCCCCACTCGATTTCGCGTCTAGCTCTTCAGATAGACCGTCCGCATCGTCTTGTCGCCGCGCGGCGTGTGCATCACCGTGTCGATGGTGAGCGTGCGCCCGTCGGGCGACAGCGTCCAGGTCGACTCACGCGAGAACGTCTTCGCTTCGCCGCCGTCCTTGCCCGGCCGCGTCGTCGTGGACGTGGTCACGAGGCGATCGCCGCCGAGCGTGGCCCTCGTGACGGTGGTCGAGCCGCGATGGCCCTGCTCCGTCCGCTCCGAGCCGTCGGCGACGAACGACTGGCTGTACGAGCGCTCTCGATTGTCGCGCGCCATCGAGCGCGTCACCTTGATGTTGACGCCGCTCTGCTCGACGAGAAGCTTCACGGTGGGCGGCTGCTTCGGCGTCTCGGGCTGCGCCCCGTCCGGCGCCTTGTGCCCGTGACCGCCTTCGCGCGCCGGGAACTGGCTCTGCGCGGGGTCCAGGGTCCAGGTGCCGGCGAACTGCGGCTGCGCCTGCGTCGTCACCGCGGTGACGGCCAGCAGGAGCGCGGCCGCGACCGGACCGATCATACGCTGTGCACGTGTCATGCGATCCTCCTTGTTGAGGTCGAGCTCTTGGATGCGATCCACGAGGTTGGACGGACGGGGCCCGGAAATCATTTACAGGGCCGTCGCCCGCTGGGACTGAGCGCGACGCCCGGGACGACGCGGGAGCACGTCGCGGTAGGATGTGGCCCGGGAGGCGTCCATGGACTACCGCGACTACCAGCACTTGAGGTTCGAGCGCCGTGAGCGCGGCGTGGTGCTCGTCACCATCAACCGTCCGGAGGTGCTGAACGCCACCAACGACCGGCTGCACTGGGAGCTGACGCAGGTCTGGCTGACGCTCGACGCCGACGAGACGGCGCGCGTGGCCGTGGTGACCGGCGCCGGCCGCGCCTTCTCGGCCGGCGGCGACCTCGACATGGTGGAGGCGAACTCGCGCGACCCGAAACGGCTGGCGCGGACGGTGCGCGAGGCGTCCGACCTCGTCTACAACATGATCAACACCGACAAGCCGATCATCTCCGCGATCAACGGCGTCGCCGTCGGCGCCGGCCTCGTCGTCGCGCTGCTCGCCGACATCTCGATCATATCGGAAACCGCGCGCTTCACCGACGGCCACACGAAGCTCGGCGTGGTGGCGGGCGATCACGCGGCGATCCTGTGGCCGCTCCTGTGCGGGATGGCCAAGGCCAAGTATTACCTGCTCACGTCGGACTTCATCGACGGCCGCGAGGCCGAGCGCATCGGCCTCGTGAGCCTGTGCGTCCCCGCCGATCAGGTCCTGCCGAAGGCGCTCGAGGTCGGCGACCGGCTCGCGCGCGGCGCGCAGCAGGCGATCCGCTGGACGAAGCGCTCGCTCAACAACTGGCTGCGCCAGGCGGGACCGATCTTCGACCAGTCGATCGCGCTCGAGATGCTGACCTTCATGGACGAGGACGTGCGCGAGGGCCTCGCGGCCATCCGCGAGAAGCGGCCGCCCGCGTTCCCCTCGGGGCGCTGACTCAGTGCGCGCTGCGCTCGCGCGCGCGCCGGCGCCATGCGCGGAGCGCGAGCGGCCCCGCCAGGCCGACGACGAACACGGCGCCCGCGATCAGCAGCCAGCCGCTCGCGGACTGCGCGGCGTCCTGCCACTGATCGCCGACGATCCAGCCGAGCCCGACCCAGATCGCCGACCACACGACCGCGCCGACGGCGTCGAGCGCGGCGAAGCGCGGCCAGCCGAGCCCATTGCGCACGAGCATCGGCCACGCGACGACGCGCACGACGGTGAAGAAGCGGCCGAGGATCACGCTGAGCGGCCCGTAACGCGCCAGGCCCGCCACGCTGTCGTCGATGCAGCCGCGCGCGCGACGCGTGAGCCGGCAGTAGACATCCATGAGCCACGCGCTGCCGCGCGTCGCCGTCCAGAACCAGACCTGGTCGGTGAGCATGGCGCCCAGGGCGCCGAGCGCGATGAAGGCGGTGAGGCTGAAGATCTTCGACACCCTTGTTCCGACCATCCCCAAACGTCCCGTGCGGGAGGTCGAAGCCGAATTGCGAGAGATCCGCCGCGCCCGTCGCCGCTGGGGCCGCCACCCGGACTCCAAGCGCTGATCCATCTCGATACGTCGCTGCTCGTCGATGCTCTCACGGGACCACGTCGATCCGGGGCCGCCCTCCGCCGAGCTCTCGAACGAGGAGAGCGTCTGGCGCTCAGCCCGCCGGTGCTCTATGAATGGCTGCGGGGACCGAGACTCGAGGAAGAGCTGACGGCGCAGGAGGCGCTGTTTCCCGCGGAGCGGGCGCCCGTGTTCGGCCCGCGCGAGGCCGAAGTGGCTGCCGCGCTCTACAGCCAGGTGCAGCGCGCACGGCAGCGCGAATTCGATCTCTGCATCGCGGCGTGCGCCCTGACGCACGGCGCGGCACTCTGGACGCTGAATCCGGGCGATTTCAGGGATGTCCCGGACCTGACGCTGTTCGCTACTTAGCGAGCGCCTTCTTCTTCCACAGCTCCCACGGGCGCGGCACCGTGCCGCCCACCGAGGCGTCGGCGCGGCGCGCCTCCTCGTCGTCGAGATACGTGACGGTCCCGCCCAGCGCCATGGCCTGCGCCTGGAGCCGCGCGTTCATCTCCGTGTAGACGCTGCGGAAGACGACGCGCGGCAGCGAGTCGCCGACCACCACCGCGCCGTGGCCGCGCATGAGCGCGACCGGACGATCGGCGAGCGTCTGCGCCAGCGCGCGCCCCAGCGCCGGCGTGCGCACCAGCATGTCGGTCGGCTGCCCGGCGGCGGCCTTGATGTCGAACACCGGCACGCCGCCGCCCAGAAACGCGCTCATGTGGTAGAGCGGCCTCAGCGGGACCTGGCTCACGCCGAACGGGATGACCGAGGGCGAGTGGTTGTGCACGACGGCCCTCACGTCGGGCCGCGCGCGATAGATCTCGCCGTGGATGAAGCGCTCGAGATAGCTCGTGCGCCCGCGCGCGTCCACCGCGCTGGAGTCGAGGTCGTACTCCATGACGTCGGCCGCGGTGACGAGCTCGGGCGCGATGGAGCGCGACATCAGGTAGCGCTGCGGATCGCCGGGATGGCGCACGCTCACGTGGCCGTAGCCGTCCACCACGCCCTGGTCGGCGAGAATGCGGTTGGCGGCGACGAGATCGTCGATCAGATTGCGATCCATGGGTCCCCCCGACGGCGGCGCCGGCTGGGCGAGCGCACGCGTCACGACGAGCGCCGTGATCGCGCCGCCAAGGAACGCGCGCCGGCCGAGCGCCGTGGCTTGCACGGCTCCAGAGTCTACCGCCGGCGCGCCAGCGTCGCGCGGAGATCCTCGAGGGCGCCCAGGAACGCGGCGAGCGGCGGCGCCACCGGCTTGTCGCGGCGGCGAACGAGGCCGATCTGCCGGATCAGCGACGGCTCGAGCCGCATGGCGGCGAGCCGCCGTGCCGCGACGTCGCCCTTCACCGAGAACTCGGAGGTGACCGACAGCCCGAGCCCCGCCTCGACGAACTTCTTCATCGCCTCCGTGTTGCCGAGCTCCATCGCCGCGCGCGCGGTCACCCGCGCCCGCGCGAACCACGCGTCGATCTCGCGCCGCACCGTGCTGCCGCGGTCGAAGAGGATCAGCGGGTGCTCGGCCAGCTCGGCGGCGCGGATGGCGCCGTGCCGGCGCCAGGGCGGCTCCGGCGGGGCGATCGCCACCAGCTCGTCGCGATAGAACGGCGTCACCGCCAGCTCGCGGTCGCGCAGGGGCAGGCTCACCAGTCCCACGTCGAGGTCGTTGGCGACGAGGCTGCGCGCCACGTCCGAGGCCGTGCCCGTGACCACGACGAGATCGATCGCGGGAAAGCGCGCCCGGAAGCGTCCGAGCGCCTGCGGCAGCAGGTACACGCTGATCGAGGCGCTCGTCCCGAGCCGCACGCGACCCGCCACCACCCCGCGCAGCTCCTGGACGTGCTCGAGGCCGGCCTGCAGCTCGCCGAACGCGCGCGCGGCGTGGGCCAGCAGCACCTCGCCGGCGCGGGTGGGGAACGCGCGCTTACCGACCCGCTCGAGCAGCGGCAGCCCGAGCCGCCGCTCGAGCTGCGCCACCTGCATGCTGACGGCGGGCTGGGTCAGGTTCAGCTCGCGCGCCGCCCGCGAGAAGGAGCCGTGGCGGGCGATGGCCTCGAGCGTGCGCAGAGGGCCGAGGGCGAGGTCCATGGCCGCCAACATTAATTGATGATCTGAATCAAAACAATTGATTTCACTGATGCGGTGCGGCGCCGCATCATGGACGCGAAAGGAGGCCGTGATGATGGAGCTGAGCGACTACGCCCTCGTGCAGCTGGCGAACGAACGGCTGGCCCACGCCCGCGAGGTGGCGTCGCGTCGCGCCCTCGTCGCGTCGGTGACGCCCCGCGAGTCGCTCCGCGTCCGCCTCGGCGGCGCGCTGGTCGCGCTCGGCCGGCGCCTCCTCGGCGAGCCCGCGCCACAGCGGGTGACGCCGTGATCCGGCGGGCGCGCGAGTCGGACAACCTCCAGATCGCCGCCATCTGGAATCGCGAGGCGATCGGCACCGCGGCCACCACGGACACCGAGCCGCGCAGCCCGAAGGCACAGCGCGCGTGGCTGGCCGCGCACATGGGCGAGTACCCGGCCCTCGTCGCCGTCGACGGCGACGAGGTCGTCGCCTTCGGCGCTCTCGCGCCCTACCGCCCCAAGCCGTCGTACGCGCGCACGGTGGAGGACTCCGTCTACGTGAAGGACGGTTGGCGCGGCAAGGGGCTGGGCGGGCTGCTCCTCGACGCGCTGGTCGAGGGCGCGCGGCAGCGCGGCTACCGCTCGATGATCGCGCGCGTCACTGCGGAGAACGACGCCTCGCTGCGCCTGCACGAGCGTCACGGCTTCGTCCGCGTCGGCCACGAGCGGGAGGTCGCGTTCAAGCTCGGGCGCTGGCTCGACGTGCTCACGCTCCAGCGCGTGCTCTAGCGTGCCCGACGCCGCGCCCGCGCCCCGCGAGGCGCTACTGGCCCGGCTCGCGTCGACGCCGGAGACGGTCGCCGAGGCGTTGCGCGGCCGCGCCGACGACGATCTCGCGCGGCGCCCGGCCGAGCGCGCGTGGTCGGCCACCGAGATCGTCTGCCACCTGCGCGACGTCGACGAGCTGTTCCAGGTCCGCTTCCACACGATCCTCGCGCTGCCAGAGTCGCCGATCCTCGTCTTCGGGGCGGACGCGGAAGACCTGGCGGCCTGGCGGATCGGCGGCGCCGTCGGCCATCCCCTCGATCCCGATCGGTGGGCGGAGGACCGTCAGTACCGGCGCGCCGACCCCGGCGCCGCCCTCGCCGCGTTCGAGCGCCGGCGCCGCGAGATCACGACGCTGCTGCGCGGGCTCGCGCCGGGCGAATGGGCGCGCGGCGGCATCCACCTGCGGCACGGCCGCCTCTCGCTGGCCGAGTGGGCGGCGAGACTCGCCGCGCACGACGACAACCACCTCGCCCAGCTGCGGCGCGCGCTCGACGGCCGGGTCTGATCGCCGATAGGCGGGTTATCGAGGGGCCGCCCGGCTTCGCCGGGCCGACCCGAGCGCTGGGGGGTTTGGGGGGCCATTTCGGGGCCCCCCAACCGGTAGACTGTCCGCGTGCCCCCCGACTCGCAGCTACCCGCCGCCCTGCGCGCGTTCCGTCATCGTGACTTCCGCCTCTTCTGGGCCGGCCAGCTCGTCTCGCTGATCGGCACGTGGATGCAGTCGGTGGCGCAGGCGTGGCTCGTGCTCGAGCTGACGAACTCGCCGTTCCGCCTGGGCCTGGTGGGCACGCTGCAGTTCGCGCCGATGCTCGTGCTGTCTTTCTTCGCCGGCGCGCTGGCCGACCGGCTGCCCAAGCGCCGCCTGGTGATGGTGAGCCAGAGCGTGCTGTTCGCGCAGGCGCTGCTGCTCGCGCTGCTCGTGCAGTTCGGCCACGTCCAGTACTGGCACGTCGCGCTGCTCGCGCTGCTCTACGGGGTCGCCAACACGGTGGACATGCCGACGCGCCAGGCGTTCATCGTCGAGATGGTCGGCCGCGACGACCTCATGAACGCGATCGCCCTGAACTCGGCGATGTTCAACGCCGCGCGCATCGTGGGGCCGGCGCTGGCGGGCTTCGCGATCGCGCACTGGGGCGTGCCGATCGCCTTCTTCGTCAACGCGCTGTCGTTCGTGCCGGTGATGATCGTCCTGGCCAGCATCCGCACCGTGGGCGCCCCGCGCGCGCCGACGGGCCGCACCATGGGCGAGGAGATCCGCGAGGGCGTGCGCTACGCGGTGCGCACGCCGCGCGTGGCCCTGACGATGGCCATGGTCCTGGCCGTCAGCGGCTTCCTCTTCAACTACACCGTGCTGGTGCCGCTCTTCGCGCGCGACGTGCTGGGCCAGGGCGCCCGCGGCTTCGGCCTGCTCATGGCCACGCTCGGGGCGGGCGCCGTCGCCGGCGCCGTCGCCCTCGCGGCGCTGGGCCGCGAGCGGCCGTCCGTCACCGCGGTGGCGGTGCCCGCGCTGGTGCTGGCCGCGTGCACCGCGCTCCTGGCGGCCGTGCGCAGCGTGCCGGTGGCCGCGCCCGTGATGCTCGTGATGGGATTCTGCGGCATCCTGTTCATGGCCGGCTCCAACTCGACCGTGCAGCTCACGGTGCCCGACGAGCTGCGCGGCCGCGTGATGAGCTTGCACACGCTCGTCTTCGCCGGCAGCACGCCGTTCGGCGCCTTCCTCATCGGCTCCGTGGCCGAGGCGGCGGGCGTGACGACGGCCCTGCTCGTGGCCGGGGGCGGCGGGCTGGTGTCGGTGCTGGCGCTGCTCCTGTGGTGGAACGGTCGCGATCGTGGGCCGTCGCTGGCGGCCCCGCGCCCCGAGGGAGGACCCGCATGAGGCTCGAAGGCCACGTGGCGCGCCTCAACGGCGGCGCCTCGACGTGACGCGCGTCCGTGTCGGGACGTCGGGCTGGAACTACACGGAGTGGAAGGGCTCGTTCTATCCCGACGACATGAAGCCGGCCGCGATGCTGCCGTACTACGCCGCGCGCTTCGGCACCGTGGAGGTCAACGCGACGTTCTACCGCATGCCGACGCCGAAGGTGGTCGCGGGCTGGGCGGCGGCGGCGCCGGCCGATTTTGCGTTCGTGCTCAAGGCGCCGCAGCGGATCACCCACTTCGCGAGACTCCGGGACGTGGACGAATCCGTCCGCCTCTTCTGTGACGTCGCGCGCGGGCTCGGCGCGCGCCTGGGTTCCCTGCTCTTCCAGCTGCCGCCGAACTTCAAGAAGGACCTCGCCCGGCTCGGCGACGTCCTTTATATGGTGCCGCCCGAGCTCCGCATGGCCTGGGAGTTCCGGCACGAGTCCTGGTTCGCCGACGACGTCTACGACCGGCTGCGTGCGCGCAACGCGGCCCTGGCCATCGTCGAGGACGAGGACAAGACCACGCCCGCGCTGGCCACCGCCGACTGGGGGTACTTCCGGCTTCGCGCGGTGGACTACACGGACACGCGCCTCGAGGCCTGGGTGAAGACGATTCGCAGCGTCGGCGCCGGCTGGCGCGACGCCTTCGTCTTCTTCAAGCACGAGGATCGCGGGACCGGGCCCGCGCTCGCCCAACGGCTCGAAACTCTGCTCGCGACCTGATACGCTCGCAGCCCACAAGCTCGGGGGTGCGCGGGGGCTGTCAGCCCCCCGCGCTCAAGGAGATCAGTCATGCTGGATCTGCTCATCCGGAACGGCCAGGTGGTGACGCCGCAGGGCGCGGGGGCGTGGGAGATCGCGGTGCAGGACGGCAAGATCGCCGCCGTCGCGGCGCCGGGGACGTTCCGCGAGGCCACGCGCGTGATCGACGCGGCCGGCAAGATCGTGGTGCCCGGCGGCGTCGAGCCGCACACGCACCTGGCGCACCGGATCCAGATGCATCCCGACGACGACCTGCACACCCTCGGCCCCGAGGAGGACTCGCGCGGGATGGCCTTCGGCGGCACCACGACGCACGTCGACTTCGCGTTCGTGCGGCCGGGCGACGATCTGCCGTCGGTGGTCGAGCGGCGCGCCGCCCGCTGGAAGGGCAACTCGTACACGGACTACACCTTCCACATCACGCTGGCCGGCCCGCTGCCGCTCAAGACCTTCGATGCGATCCCCGAGGCCATCCAGCAGGGCTTCCCGTCGTTCAAGGTGTTCACGACGGACGTCCTGCCGCCGCACCCGAAGCGGCCGTCGAACCGGCTGGACTTCGGCCGCCTGCAGTACGCGATGGAGAAGGTCGCCCCGCGCGGCGGCATCATGGTCGTGCACGCCGAGGACCACGACGTCGTGCAGTTCATGTACGAGCGCTTCCGCGAGGAAGGCCGCATGGACGGCGCCAACCTGCCGCTCGTGCACAACAAGGTCTCCGAGATGCTGTCGTTCCGGCGCGCGATCAATCTCGCGGCGATCATGGACGCCGCCATCTACTTCGTGCACACCTCCGCCCGTGAGGGCGTGGAGGCGGTGGCCGAGGCGCGCGGGCTGGGCCGGCCGATCTACGCCGAGACGCTGCACCACTACACGTGTTTCACGGCCGACGACTACCGCTCGCCGCGCGGGTTCTGCTACCACACCTATCCGTCGCTGAAGTATCCGGAGGACCAGGCCGCGCTCTGGGACGGCCTGCTCAACGACGCGGTGTCGACCACGGCCACCGACGAGTACCCGACCACGCTCGCGCTCAAGCTGCGCGGCAAAACGATCGAGGACGTGACGGGCGGCAACCTGGGCGCCGAGGCGCGCATGGGCATCGTCTACACCGAGGGCGTGGTGAAGCGGAAGATGTCGCTCGAGCGCTTCGTGCAGGTGACCTCGTCCAACGCCGCGCGGATCCTCGGTCTCTATCCGGGCAAGGGCGCGCTGGCGCCCGGCAGCGACGCCGACGTCGTGCTGATCGACCCGGCCATCAGTCGAACGTTGACGAAGGACGACTTCCACGTCAGCGACTACAGCCCGTGGGAGGGCTGGGACGTGCGCGGCTGGCCGGTCACGACGCTCCTGCGCGGCAAGGTCATCGTGGAGAACGGCCGGCTGCACGGCGACACGCGCGACGGCCAGCTGGTGAAGCGCAAGATCGATGGCGCAGTCCTGAGCCGGCCGGCGTGCTGAGGTCGGTCAGCGGCTCAGCGTGATCGGCCCGATGAAGACCTCGCTGGCGTGCCGGGCGTCTTCCGAATGGCTCTCGACGCCGACGCCCATGAGGGCGGGCGGCGCCTGGCCGAAGAGCCGCGCGTAGTCGCGCTCGACGTTGCGGCTCTCGCGGATCCACTGGCCGACCTCCGCGGGGCCCGAGCGGACGACGACGAGCCAGCGCTCGAGCATCATCTGCTGCGTGTGAGTCTCGGTGCCGACCGGCGCGCGTGTGTCCCAGACGTAGCCCAGCATCCGGGGACGGTAGCGCGGCGGGAAGAACAGCACGATCCGCGCGACCTGGTCGCTGATCTCGCCACGAATGTCGCCCTGCTCCGGCAGGGTCACCGCCTTCCACTCCCACGTCAGCGTCGGCGCGTGCTGCACGTCGAGATCGATCGCCCGGGCCAGCCTCACGCTGTAGCGCTCGGTCTTCAGCCAGAGCGCGCGGCGGCCGTCGTTCACGACGATCGCGGGCGGGTACGTGAGGTTCGGCTCTCGAGCGTAGAACGACCACTTCGCGGGCAGCCGGCCCGCGGCCGGCTGCTCGCTCCAGTCCTCGACGACCCGCGGCGCCTGGGCGTGCAGGCGCGCGGCCACGCAGAGCAGAGCCGCGACGGTCACCGCGACGCGCCGTCGCACGTCAGTCGCGCAGCGCGCCGGCGGTGAGGCCGCGGACGAGCCAGCGCTGCAGGCCGGCCACGATGAGGATCGGCGGCAGGCTCGCGAGCATCGAGGCAGCGGCGATGTCGCCCCACGGCACCTCGTAGACGCCCGGGAACAGCGCGAGCGCCACGGGCACCGTGCGGCTGGCCTCGCTGGCCGTGAAGGTGTAGGCGAAGAGCAGCTCGTTCCAGGACATCAGGAACACGAGCAGCCCGGCCGACGCGATGCCCGGCGCGATCAGCGGCAGCACGACGCGTCCGAGCGTGGCCAGGCGTCCCGCGCCGTCGATCTGCGCGGCCTCCTCCACCGCCATCGGCACCTCGCGCACGAAGCCGGCGAGCAGCCAGAGGACGAGCGGCAGCGCGAACGACGTGTCGGCGAGCACGAGCGCCAGCCACGTGTCGCGCAGGTCCAGCGCGCGCAGCAGCACGAAGAGCGGCCCGACGATCGTCACCTGGGGAAACGCCGTGCACGCGACGACGGCGAGCAGCAGCACGTGCTTGCCGGGCACGGGCAGCCGCGCCAGCGCGTAGGCGCCGGGCGCGCCGAGGGCGACCGCGAGCAGCGTCGTCAGCGCGGCCACCCCGAGGCTGTTGGCCAGCGCCGCCGGCATGACGCTGCGCTCGAGCACCGCGCGGTAGTGGACGAGCGTCGGCGGCGCCGCCAGCAGCCGCTCGACGGCCAGCAGCGCCGTGTCCGGCTTGATCGACGTCAGCGCCTGCCAGAAGAACGGCACGGCCCACAGGGCCAGCGCCGTCAGCACGAGCGCGTCGCCGAGCGCGCCGCGGCGCTTCACGCCGTCGCCTCCTCGTTCGCCATCGCGCGCAGGTACGCCCAGGCGACCAGCATGACGAGGGCCCCGACGACGACGCCGATGGCGGCGCCGAACCCGAGCTGCAGCGTCTGGAAGAGGCTCCGGTACGCGTAGACGGTCAGCGTCTCGGTGGTGTTGGCGGGGCCGCCGCCGGTGAGAACGAACATCAGGTCGAACGCGCGCAGCGCGTCGAGCGTCCGGAACAGGAGCGCGATCAGCAGCACGCGGCGCAGCAGCGGCAGCGTCACGTCGCGCACGGTGGCGAGCGCGCCCGCGCCGTCGACACGCGCCGCCTCGTAGATCTCGACGGGGATGGTGAGACAGCGCGCGTAGCACAGCAGCGCGACGAACGGCATCGTGCGCCAGACGTCGGCGACGATGAGCGCGGGCAGCGCGAGCGCCGGCTCGCCGAGCCAGTTGATCGCCTGCCCGCCCAGCACGTAGTTCAGCAGGCCCGCCGACGGGTGATAGAGCCACTCGAACGTGCGTCCCGTCACGACCGAGGGCAGCGCCCACGGCAGGAGCAAGAGCGCCACCGCGAGGCGCCGGCCGCGCCGCTGGCCCTGGAGCGCCAGCGCCACCGCGAGCCCGAGCAGGAACTCGAGCGCGACGGAGACGAACGTGAAGACCAGCGTCACCTCCAGCGCGTTCCAGAAGCGCGGATCGCCCGCGAGGAACACGTAGTGCGACGGCCCGACGAAGCGCTCGATGCCGAACACGGGAATCCGGCGCTGGAGCGACAGCCACAGCACCCACAGCGCCGGCCACGCCGCGAGCACGAGGAGCGCCGTGAGTGCAGGCATGAGCATCACCCGCCCGGCGCGCGCGGCGCCGCGCGCGCGCGCGGTCACCGCAACCCCTCCAGCAGGTACGACAGCCGCAGGCGCGCGTGCTCGATGGCCTGGCGCGGCCGCTTCACGCCGACGAGCGCGGCGGAGAACTCCGGCTGCAGCGTGGTCGAGAGCATCAGGTAGGCGGGCGTCACCGGGCGCGGGCGCGCCTTCAGCATCAGGTCGTGCACCACGGGAAAGTCGGGATGGACGCGCACGACGTCGGGATCGCGGTAGAGCGCCATGCGCGTGGGGTTCAGGGCGCCGCCGACGCTCATCGCCTTCTGCGCGTCGGCGCCCGCCATGAAGCGAACCAGCTCCGCCGCCAGGGCGGGATGGCGCGTACGGCGGTTCACGCCCAGGTGGGCCCCGCCGCTCGAGGCCGCGCTGGCGGCGCCGCCGACCCGGCCCGGCAGCGGCGCGATGCCGACACGGCCGCGCACGGGCGACCCCGCCGCCTGGAAGAGGGCCATCGCGTAGGGCCAGTTGCGCAGGAAGATCGCGCGCCCGTCGCCGAAGTGGCGCCGGCTCAGCTCTTCGTCGGCCGCGGTCACCCACGACGGGCTCACGCCGGAGACGATCAGCGCGCGCAGGAACGACAGCCCGCCGGCCGCGCGCTCTTCCTCCGGGAAGACGGCGCCGTCGGCGCCGAACACGCGCGCGCCGTTGGCCCAGATCGCCTCCAGGGCGTTGACGGTGAGCCCCTCGTACTGCCGGCCCTGCCAGACGACGCCGTCCAATTTGGGATCTCGCTCGGCGCCGCGCACGCGCACGACCTGGTCGACGAGCGCCTCCCAGGTCCGCGGCGGGGCCAGCCGGTACTTCGCGAGCAGGTCGGTGCGGTAATAGAGGACGCCGACGTTCATCAGCCACGGCATCGCCCACACGCGGCCGTTCCACGTCGCGGGCTCGATCGTGGACGGGAAGTGCGGCGCCAGCTCGGCGCGCGACACCCAGGGCGAGAGGTCGAGCAGCCAACCCGCGCGCGCGAACTCCGCCACCCAGACGACGTCGAGCATCATCACGTCGAAGGCCGCGCCGCGTCCCTCGAGGTTGATCACGAAGAACTGGTGCTGGTCGTCCGAGTTCCACGAGAGCGACTCCGCCTGCACGCGGACGCCGGGGTGCCGCTTTTCGAACTCGCGCAGGAGGCCCGGCACGGGATCGGAGGGCCCGAGGATCTTCGCGTGCTTGAAGACGAGCGTGACCGGGCCCGACTCGGCCGGGCCGCCCGCGCAGCCGGCGGCGAGGGCCGCGACCACAACCAGCAGGGCGGCACGCCGGAGTCGCACCACGAAATATTGGGCTGCCGGGACGTTGGGGAACGAGGGGCTCACGCGTGTTATGGTGCCAGACACCATGCCACCACACGCGCTCGGCTCGGGGACGATTTCCTTCGGCCTCGTCTCGATCCCGGTCAAGCTCTACACGGCGACCTCGGCCGGCAACGTCTCGTTCAACCTGCTGCACGCCAAGTGCGGCTCGCGCATCAAGCAGCAGACCTTCTGCCCGGTGTGCAACGAGACGGTCGAGCGCAGCGGCCTCGTGAAGGGCTACGAGTTCACGAAGGACCAGTACGTGCGCGTGGCCGACGACGAGCTGAAGGCCCTCGAGGGCGAGGCCTCGAAGATGATCGACATCCTCGAGTTCGTGCCGCTCGCGCAGGTGGATCCGGTCTACTTCGAGAAGGCGTACTACCTCGGCGCCGACAAGGGCGGCGAGAAGCCGTACCGCCTGCTCGCCGACGCGATGGCCCAGGCCGAGCAGGTCGCCGTCGCGAAGTTCGTCATGCGCGGCAAGGAGAGCCTCGTGCTCATCCGGCCGGCGCAGGAGGGGTTGCTCCTGCACACGATGTTCTTCGCCGACGAGGTCCGCTCGTTCGCGGACGTGGACAAGGGCCAGTCGGCGAACGTGCGCGAGGGCGAGCTGGACCTGGCCCTGCAGCTCATCCGCGGTCTCGCGCGCGACGAGTTCAAGCCCGAGCAGTACACCGACGAGTATCGCAAGCGCGTGCTCGACATGCTCGAGCGCAAGGTCGAGGGCCGCGAGGTCACCGCGGCGCCGGCGCCCGCGGAGCGGCCGCACGTGATCGACCTGATGGAGGCGCTCAAGGCCAGCCTCGCCAAGAAGGGTCTGCCCGCGGAGGCGGCGACCGCGAAGAAGCCGCCGAGCAAGGCCGCGCAGGGCGCCGCTCCGAAGGTCGCCGCCAAGGCCGTCCCCAAGCGCGCGTCGGGCGGCCGCAAGTAGTCGCCGCTCAGGCCGCTCGCGCGCCGTCCACCGCCAGCAGGTACATCGTCATCGTCTCGCCGTCGCGCGACCATGCGCGCAGCTGGGCCTCCGCCGCGGCCCGCGCGCCCTCGTCGACGAACCCGTCGGCCACCATCTGACGCCCGCGCGTGGCGGCCACGTCGGCCCAGATCCCCGCGCGCGCCGTGAAATCGGGCTCGCCCCGTCGGAGGGTCTCGTGCTGCGGCGTGACGACGACGTCGCGCAGCCCCGCGCGCTCGACCAGCTCGACCAGATGATCCGCAATCGCGTTGTCCATGCCGGCCTCCGCTCGCCAGTCCAAGAACGCAGCAAGGAAGTCGCGCGCGCGCGCCGGCGGCGACGGCTCGAAGCGCAGCTGCTCGTGGTTGTAGTCGAGCACGACGACGCGCCCGCCCGGCCGCGTCGCGCGCGCCATCGCGGCCAGGGCGCGCGCCGGCTCGGCGAGCCACTGGAGCAGCCGCGCGGCGCTGACGACGTCGAAGCGCTCGCGATACGGCAGCGCGTACGCGTCCTGGACGTCGAGCTCGAGGCCGGCGACGGCGCCGTGGGCGCGCCGAGCGGCGTCGATCAGCTCACGGTTCGCGTCGACGCCGAGGACGCGGCCGCCCGGGCCCACGGCCTCCACGATGCCGCGGGTGATGGCGCCGGTCCCGCATCCCACGTCGAGGACGCGCTGGCCGAGCCGCAGCATCGCGGCCAGCCGCCGATGGTCGCGCGCGAGCGAGCGGCGGTCGAGGATCGCCGCCGTCTCCGACGGCATCTCCGCGCGGTGGCGCGCGACGTCGCCGGCCGCCACGCTCAGCCGCCCTTGAGCCGCGGATCGAGCAGGTCGCGAAGCGCGTCGCCCAGCATGTTGAAGCCGAAGACCGCGAGCGACAGCGCCGCCGCCGGCCAGATCGCGAGCCACGGCGCCCGGTACATGTGGTCGAGGCCCGTCAGCGAGAGCATGCCGCCCCACGTCGGGTAGGGCGGCGGCACGCCGAGGCCGAGGAAGGAGAGGCTGGCCTCGGTGAGGATCACCGTCGACAGACCGGTGGTCGCGACGACGATGATGGTCGGCAGCACGTTGGGCAGGATGTGCACCAGCGTGACGCGCGCATGGCCCGAGCCCATCGCCCGCGCGCTCTCGATGTAGGTGTTCTCCCGGATGGAGAGGGCCATGCCACGCACGATGCGAGAGTTCTGAATGCCGAAGTTGACGCCGAGCACGAGGGTGATGTTCAGCACGCCGGGAGTGAGCAGCGACATGATCGACATGAGGATCAGCAGCGGCGGAAAGGCCATCCAGGCGTCGACGGCGCGCTGCAAGAAGAGGTCGACCCGGCCGCCCCAGTAGGCGGAGAAGATGCCGAGCGCGGTCGCCAGCGTGCTGCCGAGCGCGACGGCGCCAAACCCGACGTAGAGCGAGATGCGGGCGCCGTAGAGGATCCGCGTCGCCTCGTCGCGCCCGATCTGGTCCGTCCCCAGCCAGTGGATCCCGCTCGTCATCACGAATCGCTCGCGGAGGTTCGTCTCGGCGAAGCCGTAGGGCGTGAGCACGCCGGCGAAGACGGCGGCCGCGAGCATGACCAGCACGATCGCGCCCCCGATCGTGCCGAGCGGCTTGCGCCGCAGCATGTCGACCCAGACCTCGGCGTACCACGGCAACGTGCGCGGCAAGCGCCGAATGTCGACGGCGAGCGGCGGAGCTTCGACCCGATTCACGGCCATCGCCGGTTACCGGTAGCGGATCCGCGGGTCGAGGAACGCGTAGGAGAGATCGATGGCCAGATTCAGCCCGACGACCATCGCGGCCACGATCAGGTTCACCGACTGCACCACCGGGTAGTCCAGACGCGTGAGCGCCTCGAAGAAGAAGAGCCCGATGCCGGGCAGGCGGAAGATCGCCTCGATGATGACGGAGCCGCCGATGTAGAGCGGCGTCTGCAGGCCGATCAGGCTCACCACGGGGATCAGCGCGTTCTTGAGCGCATGCCGGAGCACGATCGCGCGCTCGGGCAGGCCCTTCGACCACGCGGTGCGGATGTAGTCCTGGCGGAGCACGTCGAGCAGCGCCGAGCGCATGATCCGCATGATGGGCCCGGCGCGCGTCACGCCGAACACCAGCGCGGGCACGATCATGATCTTGAGGTTCTCCAGCGGGTGGGTCGTGAACGGCACGTACGTCCAGATCGGCGTCCATTTGAAGTAGATCGACGGCAGCACCACGACCAGCACGGCCAGACCGAAGTAGGGCACGGACAGCGCCAGGATTGCCAGGATGCGCCCCACGTAATCGGAGGCCGTGTCCTGGCGCACGGCGGAGACGATCCCGACCAGGACACCGATGACGACCGACGTCAGGATCGTCAACCCGGCGAGCTCCAGGGTGATCGGGAAGCGCCGGATGAACTCGTCCCAGATCGGCTGGCGCGTCCAGTAGGAGCTGCCGAAGTCGCCGCGCAGCACGATGCCGCCGATCCACTCGAGGTATTGCGTGTGGGCCGGCCGGTCGAGACCGAGCTCCTTGCGCAGGGCCTCGACCGTCGGCGCGTACGCGTGCCCCTCGACCATCCGGATGACGACGTCGCCCGGCATCAGGCGCATGATCGAGAAGACGATCACGCTCACCAGCACGAGCGTCGGCACCGCCAGCGCGAGCCGGCGGAGGACGTACTGCCTCATGGAGGCTTACTTGTCCAGCCAGGTGAACATCAGCCGGTACCCGAGAGAGAAGCCGTCGTGGTACGTGAAGCCCTTCACCTGCGGGGCGTGCACGATGTACTGGGGCAGCCCCGGCAGGTACACGTAGTAGGCCTTGTCCGCCAGGTAGCGCTGGATCTCGTGCACGAGGGCCAGCCGCTTCTTGGGGTCCAGCTCCCGGCGCTGGGCGATCAGCATCTTGTTCAGCTCGGCATCGGCGATGTGGCTGCGGTTTTGAGGCTGCTCCGGGTAGAAGGCCGCGAAGAGCCAGTCGTCGACCTCGTTGCCAGGAAGCTGCGGGCCGATCGCCATCCCATCGAACTTGCCCAGGGCGGTCGTGGTGGTGTACTTGCCGTATTCCTCCGGCTTGAACTCGACCTTGACGCCGATTTTCGCGAGGTTGTCGGCCGCGAGGTCGTAATACGTCCGCCAGGGCGGCGCGTACCCGGGCCAGTGGTACATGGGCGTGGTGAAGCCGTTCGGGTAGCCCGCCTCGGCCAGCAGCCGCTTCGCTTCGGCCGGGTCGTAGCCCGCGAGATATTTCGCCTTGGCCGGGTCCATCTTCGCGATCGGCAGCTTCCAGTCTTTCATCGCGCAGGGCACCGGCCCCTCCTCGATGCACGCCTCGCCGTAGTGGATCGCGTCGTTCCAGGCCTTGCGATCGATGGCGAGCGAGATCGCCCGCCGAACGCGCACGTCGTTGAACGGCGGCTGATCGGTCCGGAAGTAGATGATCCCGTTGGGAAGCACCCACGTGGGGCTCATCACCATCTCGGGATTCGTCTGCTTGAGCGACTTCGCCTCCTCCGGGATCGCGTAGCCCCACATGTGTCCCAGCTCGACCTTGCCCGCCCGCAGGAGCGAGAGTCGGGCCGAGGATTCAGGGGTGATCTCGATCACGACGCCGTCGAGGTACGGCAGTCCCTTCATGTAGTAGTCGGGGTTGCGCTCGAAGGCGATCTGCACGCCCTTCTGGTAGCTCTTGAGCACGAACGGTCCGCTGCCGATCATCGCCTCCGGCCGGTTGAAGTCCTTCAACTTCTCCTCGACTTCGCGGGGCAGGATCGCCAGGTACGCCGAGGCGGCGAGGTGATTCAGGAATGGCGTCGACGGCTCTTTGAGCGTGACGCGCAGGATGTAGCGGTCGACGACGTCGATCGACCGGACGACGTCGAAGCGGGAGCGGAACGCCGACTTGGCCTTGAATCGCTCCATCGAGTACTTCGCGTCCTCGGCCGTGACCTCGCGTCCGTTGACGGGCGGCTTGTTGTGGAATTTGACGCCCTTGCGGAGCGTGAACTCGATGACCGTCGGGCTCTTGTACTCCCACTTCTCGGCGAGGTCGCCCACGATCGAGAAGTCGGCGGAGTGCTTCTGCTCCAGGCCGTGCGGGTAACGCACGAGCTGGCTGTACACCATGTTGGCCCAGGAGTGGGTGAGAAAGCTGATGTTGAGGTGCGGATCGAGGTTCGGGGCCTCGCGGTCGGAGATCCTCAGCACGCCGCCTCGCTTGGGGGCCTGGCCGAAGGCCTGGGCCGGCGGCAGCAGCAGCGGCAAGGCGGCGAGCAGGGCCACGGCGTGCACGGCGAGCCGGAAGCGTCGACCCATGGCGTCCTCCTTCACGAGGCGCTCTCGTTCGATCGTGATGGAGCGAGGAAGGCCCGGAAGTGTGCGGACATTATGCGCAGCGGCCGGCGCTTGTCAATTCGCGTCGCCTGTCAATCCTACGCGCGCCGCGCCGCCACCGAGTACAATGGGCGCGTCATCCGGAGGTACCATGCCGCGAACCGTCCTCGAGCCCCGGTTCCAGGTCGAGTACCTGTCGGTCCTCGACGCCGAAGGCAGTCTCGACAGCGCGCTCGACCCCGGGCTGCCCCCCGCCGAGCTCAAGCGTCTCTACCGCGCGATGCTGCTCGGCCGCCGGCTCGACGAGCGCATGGTGCGGCTGCAGCGCCAGGGGCGCATCGGCACCTTCGCGCCCATCAAGGGCCAGGAGGCCTCGCAGCTCGGCAGCGTCGCCGTCCTGCGCCCGACCGACTGGATGGTGCCCTCGTTCCGCGAGACGGCGGCGATGATCTGGCGCGGCTGGCCGATCGAGAAGCTGCTGCTGTTCTTCGCCGGCCACCTCGAGGGCGGACAGCCGGCGCCCGACCAGCGCGACCTGCCCATCACCATTCCCGTCTCCACGCAGCTGCCGCACGCCGTCGGCCTCGCCTACGCCGCGCAGTACCGCGAGGACGACGTGATCGTGATGGCGTACTTCGGCGACGGTGCGACGTCGGAGGGCGACTTCCACGAGGCGCTGAACTTCGCCGGCGTGTGGCACGTGCCCGTCGTCTTCGTCTGCCAGAACAACCAGTGGGCGATCTCCGTGCCGCTCAAGAAGCAGACGAACTCGAAGACCATCGCGCAGAAGGCGCTCGCCTACGGGCTGCCCGGCATCCAGGTGGACGGCAACGACGTGCTCGCCGTCTACGCGGCGAGTCGCGAGGCCGTCGCGCGCGCGCGCGCGGGTGACGGCCCGACGCTCATCGAGTGCGTCACCTATCGCCTCGGCGTCCACACCACCGCCGACGACCCGACGAAGTACCGCTCGGCGGAGGAGGTCGCGGAGTGGGAGCGCCGGGATCCGCTCACGCGCTTCGCCGCCTATCTGAAGAGGAAGCGCCTGCTCGACGAGGGACTGGAGGCGGCCGTGGACGAGGAGATCGCCGCCGCCGTCGCGCGCTTCGAGGCGACGGGGGTCGCCGACCCGCTCGTGATGTTCGACCACGTCTACGCCGAGCTGCCGCCGGACCTCAAGGCGCAGCGCGAGGCGCTCGCCGAAGGGCTGCGCAGCGGCGAGCCGGGGCGGCGCGAGAAGCACGAGCCGTCGCCGCCGATGCGCGGCCAGCGGAGCGGCAAGCGCTGATGGCCAAGCTCAACATGGTCAAGGCGCTGAACCTGGCCCTGATGCAGGAGATGGAGCGCGACCCCGACGTGCTGGTGATCGGTGAGGACGTCGGCGTCGACGGCGGGGTCTTCCGCGTCACCGAGGATCTGCACCGCACCTACGGCAGCAAGCGCGTGATCGACAGCCCGCTCGCCGAGGCCGGCATCATCGGCGCCTCCATCGGGATGGCCCTCTACGGGCTCAAGCCCGTGTGCGAGATCCAGTTCTCCGGCTTCGCCTTCCAGTGCTTCCACCAGATCGAGAACCACGCCGCGCGCTACCGCAACCGCTCGCAGGGCCGCTTCCACGTGCCGATGGTCATCCGCATGCCCTACGGCGGCGGCGTACGCGCGCTGGAGCATCACTCAGAGTCGGAGGAGCAGTTCTACGCGCACATCCCCGGCTTGAAGATGGTGATCCCGTCGGGGCCGCGCAACGCGCGCGCGCTGCTCGCGGCGGCGATCCGCGACCCCGACCCCGTCGTCTTCTTCGAGCACAAGGCCCTCTACCACGCGCACAAGGAGGACGTGCCCGACGAGTCGGAGACGATGGAGATCGGACGCGCGCGGGTCGTGCGCGAGGGCGACGACCTCACGCTGGTGGCGTGGGGCGGGATGCTGCGCGTCGCGCGCGAGGCCGCCGAGACGCTCGAGCAGGAGGACGGCGTCGGCAGCGACGTCATCGACCTGCTCACAGTGGCGCCGCTGGACCGCGAGACGATCGTCCGCTCCGTGAACAAGACGGGCCGCGTCGTGATCGTGCACGAGGCGCCGCGCTCGTTCGGTCCGGGCGCCGAGATCGCCGCCTCCATCATGGACGGCGCCTTCCTGTCGCTGGAGGCGCCGATCGCGCGCGTCACCGCCCACGACGTGCCGTTCCCCGGCTTCGCGCGCGAGAAGGCCAACGTGCCCGACGTCGCGCGCGTGGTCGCCGCCGCCCGCGACACGCTCGCCTACTAGATGGGGGCCCCGGAATGGCCCCCATACCCCCAACGTTCGGAGCGCCCCGGGAAACCCGTGGCGCTCCTCTGGCTCCGTGAAGGTGCCCATGGCGCGTGACTTCAGGTTGCCCGACCTCGGCGAGGGTCTGACCGAGGCCGAGATCGTCAAGGTCCTCGTCCGCGAAGGCGACGTCATCGCCGAGGACGCGCCGCTGCTCGAGGTCGAGACCGACAAGGCGACGGTCGAGATCCCCTCGCCCATGGCCGGCCGTGTCGAGAAGGTCCACGTCGAGCCCAATCAGACGGTCAAGGTCGGTCAGGTGCTCGTCACGTTCGCCGACGCTTCGTCCGCATCGGGCGGCGCGAGCGCGCCCCCGGGCCTCGATACGACGCTCGCCTGGCAGCCCGCCCCCGCCCGCCCGTCGCCGCGAGGGTCGGCGACGCCGCCACGAGGGAATGGTCCGGTGCCGGCGACGCCGGCCACGCGGCGACTCGCTCGCGAATTGGGGGTGGACCTACACCGGGTCCCCGCCACGGGCCCGGGCGGCCGCGTCACCGATGACGACGTGCGCGCCGGGGCCGGCGGCGGCGCGCCCGCGGCGACGCAAGCTCAGGCGCCGCGCGCGGCGCGCGCCGAGCCGGCGGCGCCGGCCGCGCCGGGCAAGCCGCTCGCGACGCACGTCACCGAGCCGCCCCTGCCGAACTTCGAGCAATGGGGCGCCGTCGAGCGCCAGCCGCTCTCGCACCTGCGCCGCACGATCGCCGAGCGGATGACGCTGTCGGCGACGGTGATCCCCCACGTCACGCACTTCGACCGCGCGGACATCACGGAGCTCGACGCGATCATCCAGCGCAATCTCGAGGCGGTGAAGGCGCGCGGCGTGACCCTGACGCTGACGGCTTTTCTCCTGAAGGCGGCCGCGCAAGCGCTCGGCGAGCACCCGACGTTCAACGCGACCCTCGACACCGCCGCCGGGCAGCTGATCGTCAAGCGCTACGTCCACCTCGGCGTCGCCGTCGCCACCGAGCGCGGCCTGATCGTGCCCGTGCTGCGCGACGTCGACAAGAAGTCGGTGCTCGACGTGGCGCGCGAGCTGGGCGCGCTGGCCCAGCGCGTGCGCGAGGGCAAGGCGGCGCTCGACGACCTGCGCGGCGGCACCTTCACGATCACCAACATTGGCGCCCTCGGCGGCACCGGCGCCATCCCGATCATCAACTATCCGGAGGTCGCGATCCTCGGCATCGCCCGCGCCCGGCAGGAGCCCGTCGTGCGCGAGAGCCGGATCGAGGCGCGGCTGCTGCTGCCGCTGTCGCTGACGTTCGACCACCGCGTGGCCGACGGCGCCGACGGCGCGCGCTTCGCGTCCGCGATCATCCGCCGCCTCGAACGCCCCGAGCTGCTGCTGGGACTCTGAGCGCCGGCGCACCATGCCGCCGATCACCGACGATCGATCCCGAGGTCGCTCCGCTCACGCCCGCGACGCTCGCGTGGCGCGCCGCCGTGGCTTCGATCGCTTGACCGTGTACTCGGCCACTCGTTCGGCCAGACGCGAGATGAAGGCCTCGTGATGATCGGCATCGCCTCCGGGATTCGGACGGTGGGCCGCGACGTACTCGCGCAGGGCCTGATTGATCTGTGTCTGGTAGGGCTGCGCCCCGCGCGAAGCCGCGCGAGACTTGAAGAACTTGAGAAGATCGAGATCGAGCATGATGGTGATGCGGACCTTCGTGTGCCGATCGACCTCGGACATCGGGGGCAGGTTCCGGAGAGGGCCCCGCTTGGCCTTCGAGAAATCGTATTCACGCTTCATATTCCTTCACCTCCCGCCGACTCGCTCGGCGTGACGAAATGAGCCGCCTTCGATCCGTGCGCTCGGTAAAGACGGTCACCAAGAGTCGGCCGCGATCCGACCGCCCCATGAAAACGAATCGTTCCTCGTCCGTCGAATGCTCGTCGTCACGGATGAGGGCACCGCGCAGATCATAGAACGTGCTCTGCGCCTCCTCCAACGACACGCGGTGTTTCCGGAGATTCGCGGCCGGTTTCTTCGGGTCCCACTCGAACTCGCTGGCCACTGGTGGCCATGATATGCATAGTATACATATCAGACCTCGAGGATGGCACCCATGGTGATGGGCGACCTGGTCCGCGAGGTCGACGTCGTCGTCGTGGGCGGCGGCCCTGGCGGCTACTCGGCGGCGTTCCGCTGCGCCGAGCTCGGGCTCGAGACGGTCGTCGTGGACGCGGGCAAGCGGCTCGGCGGCGCCTGTCTCTTCGAGGGCTGCATCCCGTCCAAGGCGCTCCTGCACGTGGCGGCCGTGCTGGGCGAGGCCGAGCGCGCCAAGGAGTTCGGCGTGGACTTCGGCCCCGCGCGCGTGTCGCTCGATCCGCTGCGCAAGTGGAAATCGGAGCGTGTGATCGCCAGGCTTGCGCGCGGTCTGGTCGGAGTGGCCAGGTCGAAAGGCGTCGAGGTCGTCGGCGGCCGCGGCGTCTTCGAGGACGCGCGCACGGTCCGGGTGGAGGGCGACGAGCCGCAGGCGCTGAAGTTCCGCCACGTGATCGTCGCCACCGGCTCGGCTCCTGCGCGCCTGCGCGGCGTCGAGCCCTCCGAGCGCGTCATGGACTCCACGGCCGCCCTCGAGGTCCCCGAGGTCCCCGAGCGCCTGCTCGTCGTGGGCGGTGGCTACATCGGCCTCGAGCTGGGCCAGGTCTACGCGGCGCTCGGCAGCGCGGTGACCCTCGTGGAGATGACCGACGGGCTGCTGCCGGGCGCCGACCGCGACCTCGTGCAGTGGGTGGCGCGCCGGGTCGAGAAGCAGTTCGCCGCCGTGCGCCTCAACGCGCGGCTCGAGGCGCTGCGCGAGACGGCCGGCGGCGTGGAGGCGACCGTCGGCGGCGCGTCGCTGACGTTCGATCGCGTGCTGTTCGCCGTCGGCCGCCGCCCGCTCACCGAGGGCCTCGGGCTCGAGACGACGCGCGCGAAGACGGACGCGCGCGGCTTCCTCGAGGTCGACGCGCGCTGCGCGACGGCGGAGCCCCGCATCTTCGCCGTCGGCGACGCCACCGGCGAGCCGATGCTCGCCCACCGCGCCATGCGCCAGGGCAAGGTCGCCGCCGAGGTCATCGCCGGGCGCCCCGCGGCGTTCGACAACACCGTCGTGCCCGCCGTCGTCTTCACCGATCCGGAGATCGCGTGGTGTGGCCTCACCGAGACCCGGGCGGCGGCGGAGGGACGCACGGTACGTGTCGCGAAGTTCCAGTGGGCGGCGTCGGGCCGCGCGGCGACGCTGGGCCGCAGCGACGGCGTCACCAAGCTGGTCGTCGATCCGGAGTCCGGGCGGCTGCTCGGCGCGGGCATCGCGGGCCCGGGCGCCGGCGAGCTGATCGCGGAGGCGGCGCTGGCCGTGGAGGCCGCGCTGCTCGCCGAGGATCTCGCGCTCACGATCCACACGCACCCGACCCTGAGCGAGACGCTGATGGAGGCGGCCGAGACGCTGCTGCGCGGATGATCGTCGGCGTTCCGCGCGAGATCAAGCCGGGCGAGCAGCGCGTCGCCCTCACTCCCGCTGGCGGCCACGCCCTGCGCGACGCAGGGCACACGGTGCTGGTGGAAAAGGGCGCGGGGCTCGGCAGCGGCATCCGCGACGACGAGTACAAGAACGTCGGCGCCGAGCTCACCGGCGTCGAGGACGTCTGGCGCCGCGCGGAGCTCATCCTGAAGGTCAAGGAGCCGGTGCCCGAGGAGTATCCGCGGCTGCGCGCCGGCCAGGTCCTCTTCACGTACCTGCACCTCGCCCCCGCCCCCGAGCTGACGCGCGCGCTGCGCGCCGCGGGCACGGTCGCCATCGCCTACGAGACGGTGCAGCGCGCCGACGGAAGCCTGCCGCTGCTGACGCCGATGAGCGAGGTGGCCGGCCGGCTGGCGGTGCAGGAGGGCGCGTTCTACCTCGGCCGCGCTCACGGCGGTCGAGGCATCCTGCTGTCGGGTGTCCCCGGCGTGCCGCCGGGCAACGTCGTGATCATCGGCGCGGGCACCGTCGGCGTGAACGCTGCACGCATCGCGCTGGGTCTCGGCGCCGACGTGTCGATCCTCGACGTGAACCCCGATCGCCTGCGCGCGGTGGACGATCTGTTCGCCGGCCGCGCGGTGACGATCATGTCGAACGCGTTCAACCTCCAGGCCGTGGTCCGGCGCGCCGACCTCCTGATCGGCGCCGTCCTCATCACCGGCGCGCGGGCGCCGGTCCTCGTGACGGCGGCGATGGTGGCGACGATGAAGGAGGGCGCGGTGATCGTGGACGTCGCCGTGGACCAGGGCGGCTGCGTCGAGACCGTGCATCCGACGACGCTCCTGGATCCCGTCTACGTCGTCTCCGGCGTCGTCCACTACGGCGTGGCCAACATGCCGGCCCTCGTGCCGCGCACGTCCACGTTCGCCCTGACCAACGCGACGCTGCCGTACGCGCTCGAGCTGGCCGGGCGCGGCGTGGCCGCCGCCGCGCGCGCCAACGCCGCGCTGGCCAGGGGTATCAACGTCGCGCGCGGTCGCATCGTGCACCCGGCGGTGGCCGCCTCGCTCGGCGAGGCGCCCGCGCCGCTCGAGAGCGTGCTGGGCTAGATGATCGCGCGCGTCCTCGCCGAGGCCGACGCGCCCGCGTTCTACTCACTACGACAGCGCGCGCTCCGCGAGCATCCCGAGGCCTTCGGCATGTCCCCCGAGGAGGTGGGCCCGGTCGAGGTCGTGGCCGAACGGTTTCGCGCGGACACGGCCTCGAGCTTCGTGATGGGCGCCTTCGACCCCGAGCTCGTCGGCATCGTCGGGTGCGTGCGCGAGCGCGGCGTGAAGCAACGGCACGTGGCGCTCATCTGGGGCATGTACGTGCCCCCGGAGCGCCGGGGGTCGGGGGTCGGACGGCGCTTGTTCACGGCGGCGATCGAGCAGGCCCGGCGATGGCCCGACGTGGAGCAGCTCTGCCTGGACGTCGTCACCGGTCAGACAGAGGCCCGCGCGCTGTACCAATCGTGTGGGTTCGAGGTCGTCGGCCTCAAGCGGCGGCGGATCAAGGTCGGCGACCGGTACTACGACGAGGAGCACATGGAGCTGCTCCTGCGCTGAGGGCGGCCGCTGGGCAACCCTCCTCCGAGCCTGAGTAGTTTCGTGCAGTGGCCGCGGCCTCTATCGGCGCGAGTGGATCGGCATCCGGCCGCGACGCGACGAGGTGCACGCGCTCAGCCCGGTGCCGCTCGACTTCACGCCGCTCCACGGCGACAAGTGGCTCTTCTGGGGACGCACCCCGGACGCCGCTCAGAGCACCGCGCGCGTGGCGGCCAGCGCCTCGCGCGCGACCTCGCCGGGGGGGCGCGACCACGCCGCAGGGTTCGGCGCCTCGTAGCTCAGGAAGCCGGCATACCCCTTCGCGCGCACGGCGGCGAAGAACTCCTTGAACGGCACGCAGCCCTGTCCCGGCGGCAGCCGGTTCAACACCTCGCCCGGCTTGACCTCGCCGCGCGGCACGTCGCTGAACTGCACGTAGACGATCTCGTCGCCGCGCACGTCGTCGAGCGAGCGCGGGGAGCCGCCGCTGCGCTGCATGTGATAGGCGTCGAAGAGCAGGCCGCAGCGCGGGTGCGCGGCCTTGGCGAGCACCTCGCGCAGGCGCTCGAGCGTGTTGAGCTGCTCGCACTGCGAGTTGAACTCGACGGCGAGCCTCACGCCGTGGCGCGCGGCGATGTCGCCCACCTCGCGCACCGAGGCGGCGGCGCGCGCGACGTCACCGCGCCCCTTGTCCACCGGGCTCATCACGGTCTCGGCGCCGAGCGCCTTGGCCCGCGCGCACTGCTCGTCGAACACGCCGAGCAGGCGCGTGCGCTCGGCGCCGTCAGCCCACATCCAGCCGAACTCCACACCCACGCACGCGACGGGAAGCCTGCTCGCCCGCACCGCGTCCTCGACCCAGGTGGCCGCGCGGCCGGCCTCGCGGGCGCGGTTCCAGTCGAGGCGCCTCAGCTCGACGGCGTCCCA
Source organism: Candidatus Rokuibacteriota bacterium (assembly GCA_003220225.1). Lineage (GTDB taxonomy): Bacteria > Methylomirabilota > Methylomirabilia > Rokubacteriales > CSP1-6 > AR12. The sequence goes on along the minus strand of QHRU01000032.1, from coordinate 45,037 downwards.
GCCGGCGGCCCTGGCCGCGGCCACCGCCTCCGGCAGCGGCGTCGTGTCGAGCGTCCAGGTGTGGAGCGCCAGCCGCGGCGCCGCGCTGCTCACGCGGCCCCCAGCGCCTTGGCCGCCTTCGCGACGTCGCGCTGCCCGACCCAGAGGATGGCGCCGAACGTGCCGCCGCTCGCGCAGACCGCGTCGATCGCCGTCACGTTGATCTTCGCCTGCGCCAGCCGCGTCATCAGCTCGGCGACGGCGCCCGGCCGGTCGGATCCGCTGACGAGGAACGCCTTCTTGGGCCCGACCAGCTTCCACTTCGCCGCCTTGGCCGCGGCACGGAAGGCGGCGGCGTCCTCGGGCACGAAGTCGATCTGCGCGCGCCGGCCGCTCGGAAAGCCCGAGAACGCGAGCAGGTTGACGCGCGCGTCGCGGAGCGTCGACAGCATGGCGGCGCCCACGCCGGGGGTGTTCGGCGTCTCGACGTAGAAGTATTCGACCACTCGAACGGTGTCGGCCATGGCGGGTCCTCCTCTTGCAGGTGCCGGGACCTTACCACTACCATCGCGCCCATGACAAACGATCCCCTCGCCGCGCTGCCCCTCGGCCGCAAGGTCACCGTCAGCAAGACGGTGTCGGAGTCCGACGTCTATCTCTTCGCCGGGATCACCGGCGACCTCTCGCCGAATCACACCGACGAGGCGTACATGCGCACGACGCGCTACGGCCGGCGCATCGCCCACGGCGCGCTCGCCGTCGGGTTCATGTCGAACGCGTCGACGAAGATCCTCGAGGGCATCGAGGGCACGTGGGTCTCGTACGGCTACGACCGCGTGCGCTTTCCGGCGCCGCTCTTCTTCGGCGACACGGTGACCGTCGAGTACGAAGTGGCCGAGCGCAACGAGAGCGAGCGCAAGGTCTTCTCGCGCGTGACGGTGACGACGGATCGCGGCAGCGTGGTCGCCGCCGCCACCCACATCCTCAAGCGCGTGGACGTCTAGATGGACGGCCGGCCGCCGCTGGCGATCCTCGCCGGCGTCCGCGTCGTGTCCTTCACGCAGTTCCTCCTCGGGCCCTCGGGCGTGCAGTTCCTCGCCGACCTCGGCGCCGACGTCGTCAAGGTGGAGCCGCCCGGCGGCCGGCTGTGGGAGCGCAACTGGTCGGGCGCCGACCTGTTCAAGAACGGCGTCAGCGTCTTCTTCATGCTCGCGCACCGCAACCAGCGCAGCCTGACCCTCGATCTCAAGCACCCGGAAGGCCGCGCCGTCGCGCGCCGACTCGTCGAGCGCGCCGACGTGCTGGTCCAGAACTTCCGTCCGGGCGTGATGGCGCGACACGGCCTCGACTGGGAGACGGCGAAGGCGATCAACCCGCGGCTGATCTACGTCTCGGCCTCGGGCTACGGCGAGTCGAGCCCGTACCGCGACCGGCCGGGCCAGGATCTGTTGATGCAGGGCCTCTCCGGGCTCGCGTCGATCTCGGGCCGCGCCGATCAGCCGCCGACGGCCGTCGGCACCGCCGTCATCGACCAGCACGGCGCGACGCTGCTGGCGCTCGGCGTGCTGGGCGCGCTGCTCGAGCGGCAGCGCACCGGCAGCGGCGTCCACGTGGAGGTCAGCATGCTGCGCGCGGCGCTGGATCTCCAGATCGAGTCGGCGACGTATTTCCTCAACGGCGCTCGGCTCGAGAAGACCGAGACGCCGCTCGCCAGCACGTTTCACCCGCCGCCGTACGGGATCTATCCGACACGCGACGGCCACCTCATCCTGTCGATGTCGCCGCTCGCGCAGCTGGCCGAGGCCCTCGAGTTGCCGGCGCTGCGCGACCTCGCCAAGCCCGGCTGGAACTTCGAGTCGCGCGAGGCGGTGGCGCGGCTCGTCGAGCCGCTGATCCGAACGCGCGCGACCGCGGCGTGGATCGAGCGCCTCGTGCCCGCGGGCGTGTGGGCGGCCGCCGTGAACGACTACGCCGAGACGTTCGCCGATCCCGCCGTGCAGGCCGCCGACGCCGTCGAGGAGATCTCGCATCCGGTGGCGGGGCCGGTGAAGCTCCTGCGCTTTCCGCTGGAGTTCTCGACGGGCCGCGCCGGCGTGCGCCTCATGCCGCCGGGTCCCGGGCAGCACACGGACGCGATCCTGAGCGAGCTCGGCTACGACGACGCCGCGATCGCGCGGCTCCGCAAGGATGGTGCGGTCTAGTATGCTGAGCCCACCATGACGACGGCGCTCGGGGGAATCCGCGTGCTCGACCAGACGCAGGTGATGGCCGGGCCGTTCTGCTCGATGCTGCTGGCCGACATGGGCGCCGACGTCGTGAAGATCGAGCCGCCGGGCGGCGAGCACACGCGGCGCGAGCAGGAGATCGCGCCCGGCGTGTCGGCGTCGTTCCTCGCCGTCAACCGCAACAAGCGCTCGCTCGTGCTCGATCTCAAACAGCCGGACGGCGTCGCCGTGCTGAAGCGCCTCGTGGCGACGGCGGACGTGCTCGTCGAGAACTATCGCCCCGGCGTGGCCAGGCGTCTCGGCATCGATCACGAGACGCTCTCCGCGATCAATCCCCGGCTGATCTATTGCTCGATCTCGGGCTTCGGTCGGACGGGCCCGTACGCGGATCGCGGCGGCTACGACCTGATCGCGCAGGGCATGAGCGGCATCATGAGCGCGACCGGCAGCGACGACGGCGCGCCCGTGAAGGTCGGCGTGCCGATCACCGACCTCGGCGCCGGGCTCTTCGCCGTCGTCGGGATCCTCGCCGCGCTGCGGGCCCGGCGTCTCACCGGGCGCGGCCAGTTCATCGACACGTCGCTCTTCGAGGCGGGCGTGGCGCTGAGCCAGTGGGAGGCGACGCAGTACTGGTACACGGGGGAGGTCCCGCGCGGGCTCGGGACCGCGCATCGGCTGAACGCCCCGTACCAGGCGTTCCGCGCGAGCGACGGCCACTTCACCGTCGGCGCCGCCAAGGCCAACCTCTGGTCCCGTTTCGCGACGCTGCTCGGCCTGCCGCATCTGATCGAGGACCCGCGCTTCGACACCGTCCCCAATCGGCTGAAGAACCGCGCCGCCCTCGAGCCGCTCGTCGAGGCCGTCACCGTCACCCAGACCCGCGCGCACTGGCTGGCGAAGTGCGAGGCGGCCGGCATCCCCGCGGGCCCGATCTACACGGTGCCCGAGGCGCACGCCGATCCGCACGCCCGCGCGCGCGGCATGGTGCAGGAGCTCGAGCATCCGCAGATCGGCCGCGTGAAGACGCTCGGCAACCCCGTGAAGATGTCGTCGACGCCGCCGCGGCTGCGCACGGCCGCGCCCATGCTCGGGGCCGACACCGACGCCATTCTGCAGGCGGCCGGGTACGACGGCGCCGAGATCGCGACGCTGCGCGCGGCGAAGGTCGTGTAGCGATGGAGATCGTCGAAGTGGCCGGGATCCGTGTCGCCCTCGTCGCCGGCGCGTGTGTCGGACCCGACTTCGAGCGCGCCCTCGAGGTCGACCTGCGTATCGCCGGCGACGGCGCGCGCTTCTCGACCGCCGGCGTCGCCGATCCCGTCGCCTGCGGCGTGCGGCTGGCGCGGCTGCTCGGCGAGGCCCGCGCGAAGGAATTGATCCTCGCCGGCCGCGCGATCGACGCGCCGGGCGCGCTGCGCCTGGGACTGGTCACGCGCGTGGTGCCGGAGTCGGCCCTGGGCGACACGGCCCGGGCGCTCACCGAACAGCTCCGCGCGCTGCCGCCGCTGGCGCTCGCCGCGGTGCGCGACGCCGTGCGCGCCGTGCGCGACCTCACGCCCGAGGCGGCGCTGGGGCGCGAGCACGCGCACTTCCGCCGGCTCATCGCCACCCAGGACCACAAGGCGGCCGTGGCCGCGTTCTTCGAGCGGCGCGAGACCGCGTTCACGGGCAAGTGATGGGCGACAACGCGCACACGCGCTGGTGGACGGACGGCCCCGTGGGCACCATCGTGCTCGACAACCCGCCGATGAACGTGCTCAGCGACGAGAATCGCCGCGGCATCCGCGAGGCGCTCGCCGAATTCCGCGACGCTGGCGCGCGCGCGGTGGTGCTGACGGGCGCCGGCGAGCGCGCGTTCTGCGGCGGCGCCGACCTCAAGGAAGAAGAGGAGCTGACGGCGGAGACGGTCGGCAAATTTCTGAAGGCCGGCGACGAGACGTTCCGCGCGCTTCGCGAGTACGACCGGCCGATCGTGGCCGCCGTCAACGGCTGGGCGATGGGCGGCGGTCTCGTGCTGGCGCTCTGGTGCGACGTGCGCGTCGGCTCGACGCGCGCCAAGCTCGGCGCCGTCGGCGTCAAGGTCGGCCTCATGGCGTCCAACGTCCAGCTCTCGCGGCTGCTCTTCGAGAGCCGCGCGCGCGACCTGCTGCTGACCGGCCGCACGGTGGAGGCGGAGGAAGCCCACCGGCTCGGCCTGCTCTCCTCCGTGGTGGCGCCGGAGGCGCTGATGGGCGAGGCCACGGCCTGGGCCCGCGACATCGCCGCCCGTCCTCCCGACCTCGTCGCCGCGCTCAAGCGCGCCGTCAACACGGCCCTCGATCCCATCGCCGCGCCGAGCCGCCGATGATCCGCTCGGTGCCCGGCCGGACGCCGCGCATTCATCCGGGCGCGTGGGTCGATCCGGCCGCCCAGGTCATCGGCGACGTCGTCATCGAAGAGGGCGCGTCCATCTGGCCGTGCACGGTGGTGCGCGGCGACCAGGACAACTACGTGTACGTCGGACGCAACACGAACGTGCAGGACAACTCGGTGCTCCACGTCACGCCCGAGCTGCCGTGCATCGTCGGTGACCGCGTCACCATCGGCCACCGCTGCGTCGTCCACGCCTGCCGCATCGGCAACGACGTGCGCATCGGCATCGGCGCCGTGGTGCTGACGGGCGCGATCGTCGAGGACGGCGCGCAGGTGGGGGCCGGCGCGCTGGTGCCTCCGGGCAAGGTGGTGCCCGCGGGCTGGCTCGTGATGGGCGTGCCGGCGAAGCCGATCCGACAGATGGGACCGGAGGAAATCGAGGACATCAAGCGCAACGCCGTCGAATACCTGGAGCTGTGGCAGCGCGACTATCGCTTCGGCCCCCAGGGCGCGCCGGGCTCGGTGCCGCGGGCGCCGAACAGCCCGCGCCAGGGAGCGCCGTCCACATGAGCGTCCACGTGTCCGCCGACGGCGCCGTCGGCACGCTCACGCTCGACGCGCCGCCGCTCAATCTGCTCTCGGACGCGCTGCGCGCCGCGCTGCTCGACGCCCTCGCCGACTTCCGAGCCCGGCGCCTGCGCGCGGTGATTCTCACCGGCCGCGGCCGCGCGTTCTGCGCGGGCGCCGACCTGCGTGACGAGGCGAAGCTGACGGCCGAGCAGGTCCAGGCGTTCCTCGACGCCGACGAGGCCGTCTTCGGGGCGCTCGCCGAGTTTCCCGGCGCCACCATCGCCGCCGTCCACGGCTACGCCTACGGCGGCGGCTTCGAGCTGGCGCTGGCCTGCGACATCCGCGTGGCCGGCCGGGCCGCGCGCTTCGCCGGCGTCGGCGTGAAGCTCGGGCTCACCGTGTCGACGGCGCGGCTCGCGCGGCTGGCGGGCGAAGGCGTGGCGCTCGACCTGCTGCTCACCGGCCGCGCGGTGGACGCCGACGAGGCGCTCGCGCTGGGGCTCGTGTCCGCCGTCGCCGACGACGTGCAGGCCGAGGCGCGACGCGTCGCCGACGTCGTCGCCTCCCGCGCGCCACTCTCGGTCCAGGCCAACAAGGTCGGGCTGCGCCACTGCGCGCGGCTGCCGCTGGCGGAGGCGGTGACCTACGAGCGCGGCGAGTGGGCGAGGCTGCAGCGCACGCGCGACCACCGTGAGGCGGTCAAGGCCTTCTTCGCCAAGCGCGCGCCGGAATTCACGGGAGAGTAGCGCATGAAGCCGCTCGACGGCCTCCGCGTCATCGATCTCACGCAGGCGATGGCCGCGCCCTACTGCACGATGAACCTCGCCGACCTCGGCGCCGACGTCATCAAGGTCGAGCCGCCCGGCGGTGAAGAGCAGCGCCGCGGCGCCACGAGTCGCCACGGCCACAGCGGCTCGTTCATGGCCATCAACCGCAACAAGCGCGGGATCACGCTCGATCTCAAAACGCCCGAGGGCGTCGAGGTCATGCATCGGCTGGTTCGCACGGCGGACGTGTTCGTGCAGAACTACCGACCCGGGGCCGCCGGCCGGCTCGGCGTCGACTACGAGACGCTGAAGCGCCTCAACCCGCGACTGATCTACTGCTCGGTCTCCGGCTTCGGCGGCACGGGGCCGTACGCGTCACGCGGCGGCTACGACCTCATCGCGCAGGGCATGAGTGGCATCATCAGCGTCACCGGCGAGGAGGACGGCGCGCCTGCGAAGGCCGGGATTCCCGTCAGCGACCTTGCCGCCGGGCTCTTCGGCGCCTACGGCGTGCTCTGCGCGCTCGAGCATCGCGAGACGACGGGCGAAGGGCAGTTCGTCGACACGTCGCTGCTCGAGGCGGCGATGGCGCTCACCGTCTGGGAGTCCACCGAGCACTGGACCACCGGCCGCACGCCGAAGGCGCTCGGCTCCGCCCATCGGCTGAGCGCGCCCTACCAGGCGCTGCGCGCCTCGGATGGCCGGTTCACCGTCGGCGCGGCCAACGACAAGCTGTTCGACGGATTCTGTCGCGCGATCGGCCGTCCCGACCTGCTCGACGACCCGCGCTTCGCCGGCCGCGCGCAGCGGCTGGAGCACCGCCACGCGCTCGCCGCCGAGATCGAGAAGACGACCGCGAAGGAGTCGCGCGCTCACTGGCTGGATCGGCTGGAGTCGGCCGGCGTGCCGTCAGGCCCGATCAACACCTACCCCGAGGCGCTGAGCGACCCGCACACGCTCGCGCGCGGGATGGTGGTGGACCTCGTGCATCCCGGCGCCGGCCCCATCAAGGCGCTCGGCGTGCCCGTCCATCTGTCGGAGACTCCGGGCGCCGTCGATCGCCCCGCGCCGCTCATCGGCCAGCACAACGACGAGATCCTCGCCGAGCTCGGCTACGATGCCGCCGCGCGCCAACGCCTGCGCGACGCCGGCGTGGTCTAGCCCACCGTCTCTCATCGAGGACGTTGATTTACCTCGTACGCAAGGACTACTCTGACATCGTGAAGCAGGCGCCGATCCGAATCACCGAACGCCCGATGACCCCGGCGGAAGTCGCTCGACTCTTCCGCATCCCCCGATGGCGCCAACTCGAGCTCAAGAAGCTCGTCGATGAGATTCTTCGGAAGGAGTGGCCGAAGGCTCTCCGTCTCCGTGCGGCGCGCGTGCCGAGGTCGCGCTTGGTCCGCTCGCGCCGCAAGAGCAGCAGCTCCCTATAGCGTCGTTCGGTTGCGGGCCGGCGCATTCCTCAACGTTCCGTACGACGATGAGTACGAGCTCCTGTATGTCGCCCTTGTGGCCGGACTCGTCGCATTTGGCCTGAACCCGCGGGCGACTCTCGAGCTGCCGGGTCCGGAGCGTCGTCTGAGTCGCATTCTCAGGCTGCTCAAGAGCTGCCGCTATTCGTTCCACGACCTCAGTCGCGTGCAGTTGAGCCATGGAGCGCCGCGCTTCAACATGCCACTCGAGCTGGGATTGGCGGTTGCGCTGAGCGCCCACGGCTCGGCGAAGCACAGATGGATCATCCTGGAAGCGCGACCTCATAGGGCTCAGCGAACAATCTCGGATCTCAGTGGGACCGATCCCTATTGTCACCATGGACGCGTGAATCGTCTCCTGTCCGAGCTCAGCAACGCGCTGCTCGGCATCGCCGTGCAACCGAACATGAAAGAATTACGCGCAGTCCATCGGACGGTACGCAGAGCAGCACGCCGAATCAGGGCAGACCATGGAACGGTGTACGGCGCTCGAGCATTCAAGGATCTCGTCTTCGCCGCGACTGACGCAGCACGGTCGGTGGTCCGAACAGGCGCGCACCGCTAAAAGAACCAACCCTTCGAGCGCGCCTTGATCGCCTGCCAGGCGTAGCCCATCGCGACGCACGCGACGATCATCCCGAGGTTCGCGAGCCAGAACTGCCACCAGCGGTGGAAGCTCACGTGCAGGCCGCGCTCGCCGAGGACCGTGTACGCGATGACCTGGTGGACGAAGTAGAGCATGAGCGCCGTCTGCCCCAGCACGACCAGCCAGTTGGGGCGCCAGCCGCGCACCTCGCAGAGCCAGTAGAACAACGCGAGCATCACGAACACGGTGCCGAGGATCCACACCGAGGTGATCGGCGCCGGAATCCAGTGGTGGTTCAGCACGCGGTCGCGCGTGAAGCCGATGTGAGGCGACGAGGGCCACACGAGCTCGGCGAGCACGGCGAGCGCCATGAGAATCCCGCCGACGACGGCGAGGTTGCGGAAGAACGGCGCGTCGGGCCCGCGCGCGGCGACGTCGCGCCACCACCAGCCGAGCACGAGGCCGACGAGCACGAGGCAGATCCACGGCCACGGCGGATAGTCGAGGAAGAGGGTGAGGGCGATGAGCGGGTGGCTGGGCAGCCAGGTCGTGAGCGGCTCGTAGGCGACGAGAAAGACCAGGTAGCCGACCAGGGCGGCGCCGAGCAGCGCGGCCCGGCCACCGCTCCACCGCAGCAGCGCCGCTGTCGGCGTCATGAGGATGATCGAGAGCCCGATGGTTTGTAAGACTCCGCCCGCCAGCGGCGAGTCCTCCGGAGACAGCGAGCGCAGGTGGATGCTGCCGAACACGATCACGTTGAGCAGGAGGCCGGCCGCGACGATCGTGGCGCCGCGCCGCCAGTAATTCCAGATCCGCGACGGCGTCACGATGTCGCCCGCGTGGCGATGCAGCGAGAGGGGCAGCACGAAGCCGACGAGGAAGAGGAAGATCGGCGCGGCCACCGTGACGGTGCCGTACACGATCCAGTAGCGCCACCAGCCCATCTCGCGCGCGATCCACCAGCGCCCCGTGTGGTTCAGCACCATCACGATCAGCGCGAAGCCCCGGAAGACGTCCAGGAAGGCCAGGCGCGGGGGCATCAGCCGACCCGGCGGCCGAGCACCTTCGCGATCGAGTCCGGCGCGAAACCGAGCTGGAGCAGCGCCACGCCCGTGTCGAAGTACTCGCGGTAGCGCGCGATGCGCCCCCCCTCCAGCTCGAAGACGCTCATGCCGCGGAAACGTACCTTGCGGCCGGCGCTCCGCGGCACCACGTCGGTCACGACGTAGGAGAACGTCCACTCGGCCGCCGCCGTGGCCGGCGTCTCCACCACGCGGTCCATCCGCCAGACGTAGTCGCGGCCCTCGTCGAACATGCGCTCGAACATCGCGCGCAGGCCGTCGCGCCCGGTGTGCTCGCCGTAGAAGTTGTCCGTATAGCTGGCGCGCTCGGTGAAGCACGCGAGCAGCCCGCTCACGTCGCGCGCGTTGAAGGCCCTCGCGAAGTCGCCGACGATACCCATGGTTTCTCCTTGAACGAGTGTCCGCCCGACCGTCGGGCGGCGGAGCCCTGCGAAGCGGCCCCGACGGCGACATAGTACGATAGCGCCATGCTGAAGCCCGACGCCCTCGCCGGTCTCATGGCCTCCGATACGCCTCACGCGGTGCTCGACGTGCGTGAGCGCGGCGCCTTCGAGCGCGGCCACGTCTTCCGGACGACGACGCTCCCCCGCCGGCAGCTCGAATTCCGCGTGCCGGGGCTGGTGACGGCGCCGGCCACGCCGATCGCGCTGATCGACGCCGACGGCGCGCTGGCGCCGCTGGCCGCCACGACGCTCGGCGCGATGGGCTATCGCGACGTGCGCGTGCTCGACGGTGGGCTGGCCGCGTGGCGCGCGGCCGGCCGCCGCGTCGTGCAGGGGCTGAACGTGCCGAGCAAGGTCTTCGGCGAGCGCGCGCTGCACGAGTGGGGCACGCCGCAGATCGCGCCGCACGAGCTGATGCGCCGCATCGACAAGCGTGACGACCTGGTGATCGTCGACTCGCGCACGTTCGAGGAGTACCACCGCGGCTGCATCCCCGGCTCGATCAGCGTGCCCGGTGGCGAGCTGGTGCTGCGCATCGGCGAGCTGGTCGAGCGCCCGGAGACGACGATCGTCGTCCACTGCGGCGGTCGCACGCGCTCCTACATCGGCGCCGAGTCGCTGCGACGCATGCGCCTGCCCAACCCCATCGTCGCGCTCGAGAACGGCACCATGGGCTGGGAGCTGGCGGGCCTCACGCTCGAGCGCGGCGCCAACCGCACCGCGCCCGCGCCCGGCAGCAAGAGCCACGTGCAGGCGGCGGCCACCGCCAAGCGCGTGGCGGCGGAGGACGGCGTGAGGTCGCTCGGAGTCGACGACGTCCGCCGGCTCTGGGACGCGCGCCGCGAGCGCAACGTCTACCTGGTCGACGTCCGGACCGCCGACGAGTACGAGGCCGACCACGTGGCCGGCTCGATCTGGGCGCCCGGCGGCCAGGCCGTGCAGGCCACCGACGACTACTTCGCGGTCCGCGGCGCGTCGTACGTGTTCATCTGCGACGGCTTCGTGCGCTCGGTCATGACGGCGGCGTGGTTCACGCGCATGGGCGTCCCCGACGTCGCCGTGCTCGCCGGCGGCGTCTCCGCGTGGCGCGACGGCGGCGGCCTGATCGAGAGCGGCCAGCCCGCGCCGGCGCCGTTCGGCTGGGACGCGGCCCGCGCGGCGGCGCGCTACCGCAAGCCCGGCGACCTCGGCGCCGCGCTCGTGGTCGACGTCGGCATGAGCGACGCGTACGCGCGCGGCCACGTGCCCGGCGCCGGCTGGATCTGCCGCAGCCGGCTCGAGTCGAAGATCCCGGGCGTGGGGCCGGACCGCACGCGGCCGATCGTCCTCACGTGCGAGGACGGCGTCGCCTCCACGCTCGCCGCGGCGACGCTCGCGGGCCTCGGCTACAAGGAGGTCAGCGTGCTCGAGGGCGGCACGCGCGCGTGGACGGACGCCGGCCGTCCGCTCGAAGAGGGCACGACTCGCGTCTGGGACGAGGCCGACGACGTCGTGCTCAAACCCTACCAGCGCGGCCGCGAGGCGATGGAGGCGTACCTGAGGTGGGAGGAGGCGCTCGATCCCGACGGCACGAGCCCGCATCGGCTCCTGAAGGACACGCGGTGACCGACCTCGTCTCCACCGACTGGCTCGCCGCGCGCCTGCGCGATCCACACGTGAAAGCGCTCGACGGCTCCTGGCACATGCCGCAGGCCAAGCGCGATGCGCGCGCGGAGTTTCTCACCGCACACCTCCCCGGCGCCGCGTTCTTCGACATCGACGGCGTCGCCGACCGCACGACGCCCCTGCCGCACATGCTGCCGACGGCCGACGCGTTCGCCGAGGCGGTCGGCGCCCTCGGCGTCGGCGCCGGCGACCGCGTGGTCGTCTACGACACCCGCGGCGTCGTGAGCGCCGCGCGCGTGTGGTGGACCTTCCGCGCCTTCGGCCACGACGCCGTGGCCGTGCTCGACGGCGGCTTTCCGAAGTGGAAGGCCGAGGGCCGGCCGATCGAGTCGGGCGAGGCAAAAGCCGTGCGGCGCGGCTTCAGGGCGACGCTCCGGCCCGCGCTCGTGCGCGACCTCGCGGCGATGCGCGACAACCTCACGACGCGCCGCGAGCAGGTCCTCGACGCGCGCTCGGCCGGCCGCTTCGCCGCCGCCGAGCCGGAGCCGCGCGCCGGGCTGCGCGGCGGTCACATTCCCGGCAGCCTCAATCTGCCCTCGGACACGCTCGTGCGTCCAGACGGGACGCTGCTGCCGGCCGGCGAGCTGCGGAAGAAGTTCGAGGCCGCGGGCGTGGATTTCGCGCGGCCGGTCGCGACGACGTGCGGCTCCGGCATCACCGCCTCGGTGCTCGCCTTCGCGCTCCACGTGCTCGGCCATCCGCGCGTCGCGGTCTACGACGGCTCGTGGACGGAATGGGGCGGCCGCACGGACACGCCGGTGGAACCCTAGAGGAGATCGCGATGGCGACGACCGAAACCTACACCCTGAACGACTTCGTCGGCGATCTCGATCGGATCACGCGCGAGGAGACGTCCGCCACGCGTGTGACCGAACGCGTGGCGCCACTGCTCGCGCGGCTCGTGCGCAATCCGCGCTCGATCCCGGCCGAGTATCTGAGGTCGCCCGCGGGGCAGCGCGGGCGTTACATTCTCCACCGCGCGCCGAAATTCAACGTCACGTCGGTGGTGTGGCGGCCGGGCGATCGCGCGACCGCGCACAACCATGAGACGTGGGGCGTCATCGGCGTGGTCGAGAACGAGATCGAGGAGACGCGCTACCGCGTCACCGAGACGGGCGCCGGCCGGGCGAAGCTGGAGGTCGCCAGCGTGACGCGCCACCCCACGGGCGCCGTCTCGCGCCTCGTGCCGGGCGACGAGGTGCACGGCATGTACAATCCCACGTCGCGCGACACGATCGAGATCCACGTCTACGGCAGAGACCTCGCGGGGCTCAAGCGCCGCCGCTGGGACGACGACGGCACCGAGAAGCCGCTCGTCAGCGACAAATATCTGAACTGCTAGCGAAGTCCTCCGGCGCTCACGCCTCTCGCGCGCGCCGCCGCCACCAGAAGAGCACGAGCGTCAGGGTGGCGAGCCCGAACAACCCCGCGACGCGGAAGGCCCAGGAGACGCCCCAGTGCTCCGAGATGGAGCCGACCGTGAAAGCGCCGAACGGAAAGACGCCGCCGTAGATGAACGTGTGCAGGCTCATGATGCGGCCACGCAGGCGGTCGGGCGCCGCGAGCTGCAGCGCCGCCTGACAGCCGGCGACGACCATCACCGAGATCCAGCCGAGCACGAAGAGCGCGGCGGCGGCCACGCCGAACCGGCCGATGGTGGACATGACGACGAGGCCGGCGCACGACAGAAACCCGGTCCCGAACAGGAGCGCCAGCGACGGCGCCTGCCGTGCGCCGAGGGTGAGCGCACCGCCGACAGCGCCGACGCCCACCGAGGCCATGAGGAGCCCGAAGCCCTCCGGCCCGAGCCCGAGGACCTGGCGCGCGAAGAGCGGCACGTAGATCGAGAAATTGAACACGGTGAGGCTGACGACGAACAGCACGGCTAACAGGATCAGGATGCGCGGCGTCCGCAGCGCATAGGCGAGGCCCTCGCGGATCTCCTCGCCGAGCGTCGTGCCGATCTCCCGCGGCAGCGGCGCGCCGCGGGCGCGCACGGTCAACAGCACCACGGTCACGATCACGAACGCGCCCGCGTTGATGAAGTACGCCGGGGCCACGCCCGCGCGCGCGATGAGCAGGCCGGCCGCCGCCGGCCCCACGATGCGCGCCACGTTGAACGCCGCCGAGTTCAGGGCGACCGCGCTGGTGACGTCGGCGCGCCCGGCCAGCTCGACGACGAAGGCCTGGCGCACCGGCAGGTCGATCGTGTTGGCGACCCCCCACACCAGCGCCAGCACGCAGATGTGCCAGTAGCGGACGTGATCGGTCACGATGAGCAGCGCGAGCGTCAGCGTCTGGCAGAACAGCAGCGACTGGGTGAGCACGAGCAGCCGGCGCTTCGGCAGCCGGTCGGCGACCGCACCGCCGACGAGCGCGAAGAGCAGGATCGGCAGGAAGTTCAGGCTGCCGACGAGCCCGAGCCGGAGCGGCGAGTTGGTGAGCGAGAGGACCAGCCACGCCTGCGCCACCTGCTGCATCCAGGCGCCGACCAGCGCGACGGCCTGGCCGGCGAAGAACACGCGGAAGTCGCGGTGGCGGAGCGCGCGCAGGCCGGAGGGAACGGTCATCGCCCGCGGGGCAGGATACCGCGGGCGATGACCGGTGCGGCGTGGTTACTTCGGCTGCGGTGTCAGGCGCAGATAGGGCTTGAGCGCCCGCCAGCCGTTCGGGAACTTCGCCTTCGCCTCCTCGTCGGTCACGGCGGGAACGATGATCACGTCCTCGCCCTGCTTCCAGTTCACCGGCGTGGCCACGCGGTGCCTGTCGGTGAGCTGCAGCGAGTCGATCACGCGGAGGATCTCGTCGAAGTTGCGGCCGGTCGTCTGCGGATACGTGATCATCAGCCGGACCTTCTTCTGCGGATCGATCACGAACACCGTGCGGACCGTGTAGACCTCGTCGTGCGACGGGTGGATCATCCCGTACAGGTTGGCCACCTTCTTGTCCGGATCGGCGATGATCGGGAAGTTCGGCGCCTGGCCCTGCGTCTCCTGGATGTCCTTCGCCCAGCCCTCGTGCGAGTTGACGGGGTCGATCGACAGCCCGATGGTCTTCACGTTGCGCTTGTCGAACTCGGGCTTGAGCCGCGCAACGTAGCCCAGCTCGGTCGTGCACACGGGCGTGAAGTCGCGCGGGTGCGAGAACAGGATCGCCCAGCCGGAGCCGATCCAGTCGTGGAACTTGACCTTGCCCTGCGTGGTGTCGGCGGTGAAATCGGGAGCGACGTCTCCGAGCCTCAGCGACATGCGGGTCTCCTTTCAGGCCGCGGCGCGGGCGGCACGGCCCGCGGCGCGGACGATGACGTCGGCGAACGCCGGGAACGGGTCGAAGCCCAGCACCCGGGGCGCGTCGGCGACGAAGTTGGACGTGGCGTTGACGTCATACGCGTAGATGCGGCCGTCGCCGGCGCCGAGAAGGTACTCGACGCCGCCGACGTCGATGGAGGCCGCGCGGGTGAGCGCGATCGCCTGCTCGACGGCCTCGCGCGGGGGCTCGTGGCGCGTGATGTCGAGGACGGGCGCGGCGTCGACCGGGCACGCGGCGAGCGCGTCGGGCGCGGGCACCTGGCAGAGATCGGCCGGGCACAGATTGAACTGATCGGAGCGGCGGACGATGCGGATCGCGTACAGCATGCGGCCGTCGAGCACCTCCACGCGGACGATGGCGCCGTCACGCGGCTCGACGTACTCCTGCAGCAGCGCCACGCCGTCGGGGCCGAAGTCCAGCGCGGCCGCGCGCGCCTCGAGGTCGGCGGGCGTCTCGAAGCGCTCGATCAGCGCGCCCGAGCCGCCGACGTTCGGCTTGACCAGCGCGGGAAAGCGGACCTCTCGAGCGGCCTGCCGCAGCGGGGCGACGCCGTTGACGACGACGGTGCGAGGATAGCGCACGCCGAGGCGCTCGAACAGCTCGACCTGGAGCGCCTTGGACTTCTCGAAGCGCCACGCCGCGACCGGGTTGATCACCGGCACCCCGATGGCCTCGAGATGCGCGAGCAGCGGCTCGGCATAGAAGAGCACGCGGCCGTGACCGCGCCGGTGCGACGACGGGCTCGTGCGGTTGACGACGACGTCCCAGCGCCGCCGCCGATCGCGCGGATCGTAGCCGTGCTCCGCGTGGTCGATGCGTTCGACGTCCAGGCCGCGCCCCTCGAGCTCCGCGATCAGCCGCTTCGACCACTCGGGATGCTCGTCGAGAATGCCGATCTTCAACAATGACCCTTTCTCTCCGGCCGCCGGAGGCGCTAGCATGAGCGACGCGCCCGCCGCGGGCGATTCCGGGTGAAGCCGCACCGGACAGGCCGGCCACAGCGGTCGTAGGGCTCCGGCTCCGCCTCCGCTTCGGTCGTAGGGCTCCGGCTCCGCCTCCGCTTCGGTCGTAGGGCTCCGGCTCCGCCTCCGCTTCGGTGGGGATGCACGGTCCCCGACATCCGGGACGGATAGCCGCCGGCGTAACGTCCGGCCGGCGGGCGCGTCACTCGAGCGGCTCAGCCCAGCGCGTGCTCCATTGCGCGTTCCGGGCGGAACCACGCGAGCCGCTCGGCGAGCGCGACGACCTCGCCGATCACGATCACCACCGGCGGCTCGAGCCGCGCGGCGCGGGCGCGCGCGGCGACGTCGTCGAGGCGTCCGGTGAGGACCGTCTGCCAGTCGGTCGTGCCCCAGCGCACGAGCGCGACGGGCGTGTGCGGGGCACGGCCGTGCGCGATCAGCTCGCGCGCGATGCGCGGCAGTGCGGCCACGCCCATGAGCACGACGAGCGTGTCCACGGCGGTGGCGAGCCGCGCCCAGTCGACGCCCGCGCGCGCCTTGCCGCAGCCCTCGTGCCCGGTGACCACGGCGAACGACGACGCGACGCCGCGGTGGGTCAACGGGATGCCGGCGTAGGCAGGCGCCGCCACGGCCGAGCTCACCCCCGGCACGATCTCGAACGGCACGCCGGCGGCCGCGAGCGCCTCGGCCTCCTCGCCGCCGCGGCCGAAGACGAACGGGTCACCGCCCTTGAGGCGCACCACGCTGCGCCCGCGCTTGGCGTGCATCACGAGCAGCGCGTTGATGCGCTCCTGCGGCAGCGCGTGATCGCCGCTCGCCTTGCCCGCGAAGACGTGGCGCGCGCGCGGCGCCTCTCGGAGCAGCCGCGGGTCCACGAGCCGATCGTAGACGACCACCTCCGCGTCGCGCAGCAGCGCGAGCCCGCGGACGGTCATGAGGCCGGGATCACCCGGCCCCGCGCCGACGAGCGCCACCGAGCCTAGGCGCACGTCGCGCGCTCCAGCCGCGCGCGCAGCCGCCGCGCGGCCTCGTTGAACGGCGCGCCCTCGAGAAGCGCGCCCAGGCCGGCGTCCAGCGCGGCCAGCCAGTCCTCCGCGCTCGCGCGACGGCCGGCGGCACGCAGCTCGCGACGCGCGTCGGCGGCGACCTCCGCGAGCGGGCCGTAGGCGGCGGGCAGCGCGGCCTCGATCCGCTCGCGCACCGCGCGCGCCAGCGCGGGACTGGCGCCGCCCGTGGAGACGGCGACGGTGACGGCGCCGCGCCGCACCACGGCGGGCAGGATGGCGTCGCAGTGCGCGGGATCGTCAGCCGCGTTGACCCAGACGCCGCGCGCGCGGCCCTCGCGCGCGACATCGGCGTTGACGGCGCCGTCGTCGGTGGCCGCGAAGGCCAGCGCCGCGCCCGCGAGGTCGCCCTCGGCGTACGGCCGCGCCACGTGGGTGATGCGGCCCCCGGACGCGTGCGTTGCCAGCCCGGGGGACAGCGCGGGACTCACCACCGTCACCACGGCGCCGGCCGCGAGCAGGCCCTCGACCTTGCGCTCGGCCACCGCGCCGCCGCCGAGCACGACGCACGGCCGGCCCTCCATCTCGACGAAGAGCGGAAACAGGGCCATGGCTAGCCGTCCACCCCGGCCGGCAGGAGACCGCCGGCGGGATCGCGCTCGACGGCGGGGACGGGGCTGCCCGCGAGCAGCGCGCGCAGCGTCGCGTCGTCGTGACGTGCGGCGAAGGCGCGGAACGTCTCGCCGTCGCGCCGGGTCGCCAGGTACTCGCGGAGCAGCCGCTCGATCGCCGGCGCGACCTCGGTGGCCGGCACCCGCAGCCCGATCGGCCGCGCCACGGCCTGTCGCGCGCCGAGCGCGCCGCCGACGCAGAAGTAGTAGGCGTCCACGAGCGCGCCGTCGATCTTCAGCTTCTTGCCCTCGACGCCGATGTCGGCGATCCAGTGCTGGCCGCACGAGTTGGGGCAGCCGGTGACGTGCAGCTTCACGTGCTCCTGAAAGCTCGGCAGCCGCCGCTCGAGATCCTCGACGAGCCGCTTCGCGAAGCCCTTGGTCTCCGTCAGCGCGAGCTTGCAAAACTCGGTGCCCGTGCAGGCGATGGTGCCGCGGCGGAACGGCGAGCCGCCGGTCGGCAGGCCGGCCTCGGCCAGCTCGTGCGCGAGCGCGGCGACGCGCTCGCGGCGCACGTCGACGACGACGACGTTCTGCATGGTGGTCGTGCGCAGCTGGCCATCGCCGTGACGGTCGGCGGCGTCGGCGAGCACGCGCAGCTGCGCCGGCGTGAGGCGCCCGCGCAGCACGGTGGCGCCCGCGTAGCAGAGATCCGGCTGCCGCTGAGGGTGAATACCGACATGGTCGCGGTAGACGTCCTCGGGCGGCGTCTCTCTCGCCGCTCTGTCGAGCGAATACCCCAGCCGCGCCTCGACCTCGCCGAGGAATCGCTCCGCGGTCCAGCCGTGCTGGAGGAAGAGGAACTTGAGGCGCGCCTTCTCGCGGTGCTGGCGCAGCACCTCGGAGTCGCGGAACACCTCGGTCACGGCGCGCACGACCGGCACCGCCTGGTGCCAGCGCACGAAGGCGTCGAGCCGCGCGCCGAGCCGCGGATCGGTCGAGAGTCCGCCGCCCACGCGCAGCGAGAAGCCCGGCTCACCCGAGGCGGGGTGGCGCAGCGCCGTGAGACCGACGTCGTTGATCTCGGGATACGAGCACCACGTGCGGCAGCCCGTGATCGTCACCTTGTACTTGCGCGGCAGGTTGTAGAACTCCGGGTTGCCGTTGAGCAGGTGCGTCGCCTCGAGCACCAGCGGCGAGGCGTCGAGCACCTCGTCGGCATCCACGCCGGCCAGCGGGCACCCCGTGACGTTGCGCGTGACGTCGCCGCAGGCGCCGAGGCTCGTGAGCCCCGCGCGCCAGAGCGCGTGCATCAGCGTCGGCAGGTCCTCGATGGTCACCCAGTGGAGCTGCATGTTCTGGCGCACGGTGAGGTCGGCGATGCCGCGCGCGTGGCGCTCGGTGAGGTCGGCCAGCGTGCGCAGCTGCGGGGCGTTCACGATGCCGTTCGGGATCCGCACGCGGACCATGAAGTACTTCGTCGCGCGGCCCTCGCCGCCGACGCCGCCGACGGCGCCGACGCCATCGCCCTGCGAGTAGATGCCCCACCAGCGAAAGTACGTGGCCCACTCGGGCGGGATCGACGCGTGCCCCTCGCGCGCGAAGCGCTCGATGGCCGCGTACGCCTCCCACGGATTCAGCTCGCGCTTGAGCCGCTCCGCGCGCTGCGCCTTGCTCTCCTTCACGTCGCTCACGCTCGCCTCCGCAGAAACCGAAGCCGGGGGACGGGTCGTTCCGGTGCTCACTCCACGTACTTCAGCGGAACCTCCACCCACGATTTACAGCGCGCGCACTTCGCGACGACACGGCCCGTCGCGGACTCCACGCGCAGGATCGCGTTGCGGATGATCACCTCGTCCGCGCCGCGGGCCACGACCTTCGCGCGGCACACGGGACACCGGCCCTCCTGGGTCGTCGTCGCCACCATGCCGAAACTATATATTCCTGATCGGAATTGTCAAGAATGGGCCCGGGCTAATCGTAAGTACCTGATATAGTGATATTTTAGGTGAAGAGCGACGTCATCGCCGCGACTCGGCGGGCAGGATCCCGGACTTCGACAGCGAGTCGGCGCGGCGACGCGTCCAGCGGCCGGCGTCCACGGCGGTGAGGAAGTCGAGCACCGCGCGATTGAACGCCTCGGGCTCCTCGAGATTCACCGCGTGGCCGGACTTGGGCAGGACGACCAGCGCGGAGGTCGGGATCTTGCGCTTCATGAAGAGCCCGGGCTCCAGGCACGGCTCGTCCTCGTCGCCGGTGACGATCAGCGTCGGCACCTCGAGCGCTTTCAGGCGTTCCTCGAGCGAGTAGACGGTCGGCCGCCGCATCTGCACCCCGCGCATCGTGAGCGCGTGGCCCTTGGCCGAGCCGGCACAGAGCCGATCGCGGAACTCCTGCCAGCCGACCGGATCCTTCTCGAGGAGCTGCACGCGCGAGGGGCCGTGGGCGTAGAACTCGCCGGTCTTCTCCATGCCCTCCGTCTCGAACCGGCGGGCCACCTGCTCGACGTCCTTCCGGTTGCTCTCGGGGTCGTCACTGCCGTAGCCCGCGCCGGCGACGACGAGCGAGCGCGCGCGGTCGGGATAGCAGAGCCCGAAGTGCAGCGTGGCCAGGCCGCCCATCGAGAGGCCGCAGACGTGCGCCTTCGCGATGCCGAGCGCGTCGAGCACGCCCTTGATGTCGTCAGCCGCCTGCTGCTGCGAGTACGCCCCGGGATCCTCGGGCACGTCGGACGGCGGATAGCCGCGCGCGTTGAACGCGATCGTCCGGTAGCGCCGCGCGAAGAACGCCGTCTGCAGGCGCCAGCTCTGCGCGTCGCCGGCGAATTCGTGGACGAACACGAGCGGGGTGCCGTGCCCGACCTCGTCGTAGTGGAGCTTCACGCCTCCGACCGCCGCCTTCGGCATGTTCACGCCTCCCCGTTCATAGGCTCGTCTCGGACGGTGGGGCCCCAGCCCCACGACGTCCTGCGACTCGCACTACCTTTCCATAGACTCGTCTCGGACGGTGGGGCCCCAGCCCCACGACGTCCTGCGACTCGCACTACCTTTCCATAGACTCGTCTCGGACGGTGGGGCCCCAGCCCCACGGCGTCCTGCGACTCGCACTACCATGATCGTTTGTACGCGAGCATCGCGCGCGCCGCCGTGCCCGCCGGCTGGCCGACCACCACACGCGCGCGCCGCGCGGTGTCGTTCACCGCGGAGATCACGCCGTCCGCCCACGTGCTGGCCGGGTCGCCGATACGCGCGCGCATCGCGTCCACCGTCGCCGCCGCCACCTCGGCCGCGTCGAGCAGCGGCAGGCCGTTCACGCCCGAGCCTTCGGGGGCGCCGCCGCCGTCGCTGAAGAGCGCGCCGCGCGGCCGGATCTCGAGCGCGCGCGCCATGTTCACGCGGCCGCCGTGCGAGCCGCAGCACATCACGTCGTTGTGGTTCGCCGGCGACGCGAAGAGCATCGAGTCGACGAGCACGATACGGCCGTCGGGGGTGTCGAGCACCACACGCTGGCTGCGGTCCACGATGGGCTCGGGCGAGGCTGCGCCGGGCGGCGCGGCGAGCATCGCGTGCGCGGCGTCGGCCGCCTTCTGGCCGGGGACAACGCCCAACGCGGCGGCGAGCGCGTTGACGTGGCTCACGACGCCGTCGCCGTAGATGCTCTCGCCGTCGCCGATGCGCGCCGAGCGCGCGGCCACGGCCGCCGCCGGCACGCCGAGCCGGTCGGCCAGCGGCAGCCCGGAGACGCCGGCGCCGTCGCGGCCCACGCCCGCGTCGTGGGCGATCAGGCCGCGGACGCCGACCTCGAGCGCGAAGCCGAGCGAAAGGGCCCCGGCGAACGAGCCGGCCACCACGACGTCGCGGGCGCCGGCGTTGCCGTCGCAGCGCGTGATCGTGTCGAGGATGACGATGCGGCCGCGCGGGCCGTGATCGATCGTACGCAGGGCGCTCCCTCCCCGGGAGCGCCCATTGTACTCAGTCGCGCGTGCTCGGTCTTGCGCGGACGCGGGCGGCGGTCAGACTCCGACGTGCCCAACGACCCGGTCGTGCTACCCTTCGCGAGATGACTCCGACGACCATGCGCGCGTCCTTTTACGACGGGCCGGGGCGGTTCGCGACCGGCTCCGTCCCCGTGCCGGCGCCGACACGCGGCGAGGCGCTGCTGCGCGTGCGTCGCGTGGGCATCTGTGGCACCGATCTCCACATCTTCCAGGGCCACCTCGACCACCGCGTCCCGCGCGGCGGCGTCATCGGTCAC
This sequence comes from Candidatus Rokuibacteriota bacterium, assembly GCA_003220225.1. Classification (GTDB taxonomy): domain Bacteria; phylum Methylomirabilota; class Methylomirabilia; order Rokubacteriales; family CSP1-6; genus AR12. The sequence goes on along the minus strand of QHRU01000032.1, from coordinate 23,753 downwards.
GAGACGTTCGCCGAGGTCGTGGAGGCGCCGAAGGACAGCGGTTTCGTCGCCGGCGACCGTGTCGTCGTCGAGCCCGTCGTGTGCTGCGGGGCGTGCCGCGCGTGCCGCATGGGCGCCTCGTACCTCTGCTATTCGCTCAAGGTGCTCGGCGTGGACCTGCCGGGCGGGATGCGCGAGTACTATCCGGTGACGACCGACCACCTGCTGAAGGTCCCCGACGCGCTCGGCGACGACGCGGCGGCCGTGATCGAGCCGCTGGCCGTGGCCACCCACGACGTGACGCGCGCGGGGGTCAAGCGCGGCGACCGCGTGCTCGTCTTCGGCGGTGGGCCGATCGGCGCGCTCATCGGGCTCGTGTGCCGCCAGCGCGGCGCCGAGGTCGTCGTCTCCGAGATCAACGAGTTCCGGCTCGGCCTGCTGGGCACGCTCGGACTCGAGACGCTGGGACGGGGGCGCGACGCCGTGAAGTTCGTCAACGAGTGGACGGACGGCGTCGGCGTGGACGTCGCCTTCGAGGTGACGGGGCGCCCGGAAGCGGTGCGCGCGGTCACCGACGTCGTGCGCGTGTGGGGTACGATCAGCATCGTGGCCATCCACGCCGAGCCGATGGCCGTGAACCTCTATCAGATGTTCGCGCGCGAGCTGACCATGCACGGCAGCCGCCTGTACACCCGCGCGGCATGGGAGGAGGCGATCCGGCTCGCGGCGAGCGGCGCGGTGCCGCTGGCTCCGCTCGTGAGCCGCCGGATCCCGCTCGAAGCGCTCACCGAAGGCATGCAGGCGGCGCTGGGAGGCGCCAACGTCATGAAAGTGCTGGTGGAGCTGTGAGAGCGATCGTGATCCTCGCAACGGCCGCGCTGCTCGCCGGCTGCACGACGCGCTTCGACGTCGGCGGCGGCGAGTGGACGAAGCCGGGCACGCAGGTCCCGGAGATCACGCTGGACGAGATGGACTGCGCGCGCACGGCGGTGGACGCGCGTCCGTTCCCGGACACGATCGTCGGCGGGCTCGCCGACATCGTCGCGGCGAAGATTCAGGACGTCAAGATGAGCCGCGACTTCGGCCGCTGCATGAGCGCCAAGGGCTATCAGCCCGCGCGGGGCTGAGTCTCAGGCCGCGCGGTCGCTGAGCCGCCGCCGGCGTGAGCCTCGACTGGGCCCTCGGCGCCGCCGTCATCGCCGGCGCGTTCTTCGTCCTCGGGCTCGCCGGCTTCGGCAACGGCCTCGTCGCGCTGGCCTTCCTGCCGCTCGTCATGTCCCCGGCCGACGCTATCGTGCTGCTGACCGTCTACACCGTGCTCGCGACGATCGTCATCTTCGTCCCGCTGCGTGCCGACTTCGATCCCGGCGGGATGCCCGCGCTGCTGCTCGGCTCGGTGCTGGGCACGCCGCTCGGCGTCTGGGTGCTCGCCGCGCTGCCCGCGAGCGCGCTGACCCGATTGATCGGGCTCGTCCTGCTCGCCGTCGTCGCGCTCGAGTGGCTCGGGGTCTATCCCGCGCGCCTGCCGGGTCGCCGCTGGGCCCTCGGCGCCGGCGTCGCGGCGGGAGTGCTGGGCGCCGGGGTGGGAACGCCCGGACCGCCGGTCGTGTTGTTCGCGGCGTCCCAGGGGTGGTCGCCGCGGACCATCAAGGCCAATCTCCAGGCGTTCTTTCTCGTGAACCAGGTGGTGATCGTGATCGGCTACTGGTGGGCGGGCCTCCTCACGGCTGCGGTCTGGCGCTACGCGGCTGCGTTCCTCGCGCCGGCCACGCTCGGTCTCCTCGTCGGCATGGCGCTCTTCGCGCGCGTGGACCACACGCGCTTCCGACGGATCGTCTTCGCGATCCTGTTCGCCTCCGGCCTGCTGCTCGTCGTCCGCGGCTAGCGTGCTATCGTTGGCGGCACCCGGACGATCCCACGGAAAGGACCCCCGTCATGAGCGTCAAGCGCCATCAGGTCGGACCCCGCATGAGCCAGGCCGTCGTCCACGGCAACACCGTCTACCTCGCGGGCCAGGTCGCCGGCGACGAGCCGACGACGAAGGCGCAGACCGAAGCGGTCTTGAAGAAGATCGACGCGCTGCTGGCCGCCGCCGGCACGAGCAAGTCGAATCTGCTGGCGGCCACCGTCTACCTCGCCGACATGAAGACGTACGATCAGATGAACGCGGCGTGGGACGCGTGGGTCGATCCCGTCAACACGCCGGCGCGCGCCACCGTCGAGGCGAAGCTCGCGGCGCAGAAGTTCCTGGTCGAGATCGCGGTCGTCGCGGCGATCTGAGGAAAGACTTCGTTAGTTCGTGGACCTGCGTACCCAGCCGGGGGGCGCCCCTCCCCCCCGCAACACGCTGAAATGATGGGGAGTCTTCGCATGGCAAGGGCCATGCTCCGTCCTGCCCGGCGATGAGCACGTGCGCGCGCTGTCTGGAGACCCAGGAGCCGGCGACCGGCGCGCCGACCTCCAGCCTCGCCTTGTGTCCCGAGCACGCGCTGGCGGTGCTCGAGGACGTGCGCCGGCATCTCGCCGCGACGCTGACCTCGTTGGAGCGCGCCGCGGACCGCGCGACCTCGCAGGGGTTCGGATGATGTCACCCGAGCGACCCAGCCCACTCCTCGAGCGCTGCTGGTACTGCGACGAACGCATCCTGCGTGACGATCGCACGCGCATCCTGCCGGGCCTCGGCCTGAGCGTGCACGCGCGCTGTTACGAAGCCGCGACCGAGCCGCCGCCCTCCCCGCCTACGGCCGCCTGAACGGCCACACGAGTTGTGCCGCGTAGCCGCGCGGCACCGGGCTCTCCGCGATCCCGTACGCCGGCGGAAAATGCGCCGGCACGTGGTACGTCCCGAACACGCGATCGATGACCGGCAGGTGAATCGCGAAGTTCTTGTCCACCGGCGTCGTCGCGTGATGCCAGTGGTGGAACTTGGGCGTGCCGAGGATGCGCTCGAGCATCCCGAAGCGGAAGCGCACGTTGGCGTGGACGAAGATCGCGTGGAACGAGACGAACACGAGGTAGGCGTAGACCGGCCCCGTGGAGAAGCCGAGCACGTAGAGCGGCACGAAGGCCAGCGCGCGCGTCACCACCGCGTCCACGAGGTGGATGCGCGAGGCGGCCAGCCAGTCCATCGCCTCCGACGAGTGGTGGACGGCGTGGAAGCGCCAGAGCCACGGCACCGCGTGGAAGAGCCGGTGCACGGCGTACTCCGAGAGGTCGGCGACGAGCACGATCTCGACGAACTGCAGCAGCGCGGGCTGCGACGCGACCGCGTGCTGGATCGCGGGATGGACCGCCCACTTGAAGAACAGCGCGGCGGGCACGAGCGTGAGGAGCACCGTGAGCTGCACGAGCAGGTGGCTGACGCCGAAGTGCAGCAGGTCGGTGAGCCAGCCGGGGCGAAAGATCCCCTGCGCGGGCAGGCGCGCGAAGAGCCGCTCGAGCGGCACGAAGAGCATCGCGAGCACGAGGATGTTGAGCAGGAACCAGTCGAGGCCGAGCGCGCGCGTGCCGCCGAGCGTCCCGATCGGCGCCTGCGAGCCGCCGAGCAGCGTGGCGGTCACCACGAGCGCGATGCCCGTCAGTCCGAGCAGCGCGCGCCGGCTGAGCACGATGGACAGCACCCCCAGCCCGAAGCCGGCGACGAGGTGCAGGTGGATCAGGAAGCGGATGAGATCGAGCGGGTAGAGCGCGCGCGCGTCCGGCGTGGTGAGGAACGACGGAAAGCGCAGGCACAGCACGCCGCCGAAGCCGAGCGCGGACAGCGCGACGCCGAAGACGCCGCTGATGAAGCCGCGGCCGAAGCGCGTGTCGTAGCCGAGCGAGCGCTCGGCTGGTTGCCTGTCGGGATAACGAGGGCCGTCACGGCTGCGCCGGGGCGGCCCGAGCGCTTGGGGGGTTTGGGGGGCCATGTCGGGGCCCCCCATCACACTAGTTGCACGCCTCGAAGAGCCCGGCCGCGCCCTGCCCGCCGCCGATGCACATCGTCACCACGCCGTAGCGCGCCTTGCGGCGCAGCATCTCGTTGGCGATGGTGCCGACCATGCGCGAGCCCGTCATGCCGAACGGGTGCCCGATGGAGATCGAGCCGCCGTTCACGTTCAGCTTCGCGGGATCGAGGCCGAGCTTGTCGCGGCAGTAGACGACCTGCGAGGCGAAGGCCTCGTTCAGCTCCCAGAGATCGACGTCCTGGATCGACAGCCCGTGGCGCTTCAGCAGCTTCGGCACCGCGTACACGGGACCGATGCCCATCTCGTCGGGCTCGCAGCCGGCCACCGCGAAGCCGCGGAAGATCAGCTTGGGCTTGATGCCGAGCGCCCTGGCGCGCTCCATCGACATCAGCAGGGTGGCCGAGGCGCCGTCGGAGAGCTGCGAGGAATTGCCGGCGGTGACGGTCCCCTGGCCGCTCGTCTTGTCGAAGACGGGCGGCAGCGACAGCAGGCCTTCGAGCGTGGTGTCCGCGCGGTTGCACTCGTCCTTCTCGACGTAGTACGGCTCCTCGCCGGCCTTCTCGCCCGTCTTCTTGTCGAGGACGGCACGGGTGACGTGCATCGGCGCCAGCTCCTCCTTGTAGAGGCCCTCCTGCTGGGCGCGCGCCGTGCGCTGCTGGCTCGAGAGCGCGTACTCGTCCTGCTGCTGGCGCGTGATCTTGTAGCGCTTGGCCACGACTTCCGCCGTGTCGCCCATCACCATGTAGATTCCCGGCAGCTTCTCCTTCACCCAGGGGTTCGGGCTCGAGTCCCGCTGCATCATCGTGATCGACTCGACGCCGCCGCCGAAGACCACGTCGGCGCCCTCGTTGACGATGTAGTTGGCCGCGATGGCGATCGCGTTGAGTCCGGACGAGCAGAAGCGGTTGATGGTGAGGCCGGCCACGCTCGTGGGCAGCCCCGCCCGCATCGCGGCCACACGCGCGATGTTGTGGCCCTGCGCGCCGTGCGGCTGGCCGCAGCCGAGGATCACGTCCTCGACCTCCTTCTTGTCGAGCTGCGGCACCTTGCCGAGCACGTCCGTGATGCAGTGGGCCGTGAAGTCGGACGGCAGCGTCATGTTGAACGAGCCGCGCTGCGACTTGGCGAGCGGGGTGCGGCTGCTGGCGACGACGACGGCTTCTCTCATGGCGGTTCCTTTCGTCCGGGCGTTCTCGACGTGGCGCAAGTGTACCGCTAGTCCGGCCTCTCCGGCAGGAGCTCGAGGAGCGGCCGCAGGTCGCGGAATTCGTGGTCAGGCTTCGGGACGTCGGCGGCCAGCGGCAGGCGGCGGCGGTTGATCCAGGCGACCGTGATGCCGAGCGGCTTGGCGCCGACCATGTCGGTGCGCTGGGACTGGCCGCAGTGCAGCAGGCGCATCGTTTCCACGCCTCCACGCTCGAGCAGGCAGCGGAAGAGCGTTCCGTCCGGCTTGTAGCCCCGCGCGCGCTCGGCGGTGCACACGAGGTCGAAGCGCCGGCCGAGATCGGTCACGGCGAGCAGGTCGTCGTCGATGTTCGAGACCACGGCCAGGCGAAACCGCCTGGCCAGCCGATCGAGCACCTCGTCGACGTCGGGAAAGCGCGGGAATGCCGGGAAGGCGTCGAAGTAGAGACGGATGAGGCCGGGATCGCCGTGGAGGCCGAAGTGACGGAACGTCTCGTCCAGCGACGCGCGACAGATCTCGCGATAGGGGCGGTAGGCCTGCCAGTAGCCGCGGATGTTCGCGGCTTCCCAGTGCTCCCAGAACTCCAGCGCGTCGATCCGCGACGCGCCCGTCTCGCGCAGGATGGCCCCAAACGCCTCGCGCGAGCCGCCGCGGACGTCCACGAGCGTGCCGTAGACATCGAACGACAGGAGCGACGGCGTCAGCTCACTTCGCCCCGGGAGGCGCGCCGGCTGCGTAGCCGGCCGCCACATCCTTGCTGGTGTCGCGCTGGAACGTCGGCGACATCACGATCTCCTCGAGCACGGTACGTTGATGCATCGTGCAGCACAGGAGGATCGCCCGCGCGACGTCGTCCGCCTGCATCATCGTGGAGCGCTCCTTCTCACCGGGCACGAGCGGACGCTTGTCGAGGATCGGCGTGTCGACCTCGGCCGGGATGATGGTGGTGGCGCGGATGCCCCGATTGCGCAGCTCGGCGTGCAGGGCCTGCATCATCGCGCGCGCGCCGGCCTTGGCCACGCCATAGGCGACGCCGGCGAGACCGCCCGGCCGAAGCGCCGCCAGCGACGCCACCGTCACCACCGTGCCCGCGCCGCGCTCGAGCATGGACGGCAGCACCGTCTGCGTGAGCGCGTAGACGCCGGTGGTGTTCACGCCCAGCACGGCGTCCCACTCGTCCTGCCCGACCCAGCGGATGCTCCGCGCGTGGCTCGACTGCCCGGCGTTGTTGATCAGGATGTCGACGCCGCCGAACGTCGTGACCGCCCACGCGCCCAGCTCGCGCGCCTCGTGCGGCTTCGTGAGATCGCACGTCTTGCTGACGGCCGTGCCCTTGTCGCGCTGGATCTCGGCGACGACCTGCTCGAGGGGCTCCTTGCGGCGGCCGGCGATGGCCACGCGCGCGCCCTCGGCGGCGAGCATGAGCGCGGTGGCGCGGCCGATGCCGGAGCCGGCGCCGGTGACGAGCGCGACCTTACCTTCGAGTGTCTTCATGATCTCCTCGGTCATCGAGGGGTGCCACGGCTCCGCCGGGGCGCCCCGAGCGTTGGGGGGTTGGGGGGGCCATATCGGGGGCCCCCCATGTTCTAGGGACGGGCCAGCCGCGAGGTCTCGGCGCACGCGCGCTCGACCTCGTCGACGGTCTTGGGCGTGCCGGCCGTCAGGATCTCGCGGCCGGCGGCGGTGATGAGCACGTCGTCCTCGATGCGCACGCCGATGCCGCGGAACTCCTTCGGCACCGGATGGGTGATCTTGGGCGCCTTGGCCTTCTCTTCCTCTTCGAGCTTCTTGGCGGCCGCGATGCCCAGGCGATAGCGGCGCTCCCACTGCTCCTCCTCGCTGTACTCGCGCAGCGAGTAGGTCACGCTCTCGCGCTCGGGGTCGACGTAGAGCCCGGGCTCGACGGTGAAGACCATGCCGGGCTCGAGCGCCCGCGAGGCGCCCTGCATCCGGTAGTCGCCGACGTCGTGCACGTCCATGCCGAGCCAGTGGCCGGTGCCGTGCATGTAGAACTCGCGATAGTGGTGCATGGCCAGCGAGTCGGCGACGCTGCGCGGCAGCAGCGAGAGGTCGACCAGGCCCTCGGTCAGCACGCGGCGCGCGGCGTCGTGCACGGCCTCGTACTTCGCGCCGGTCTTCGCCGCCTCGATGCCGGCGAGCTGAGCGCGCAGCACGATCTCGTAGATCGCGCGCTGCGGCGCGCTGAAGCGCCCGTTCACCGGGAACGTGCGCGTGATGTCGGCGGCCATGTAGCCGTACTCGCAGCCGGCGTCGATCAGCAGGAGGTCCCCGTCCTGCATGCGCCGCGTGTTCTCGACGTAGTGGAGGACGCACGCGTTGGGTCCCGAGGCCACGATCGACGGATAGGCGTTGCGCGCGGAGCCGTTGACGCGGAAGACGTACTCGAGCACCGCCTGCACCTCGTACTCGTGCATGCCCGGCCTCGCCGCGCGCATCGCCTCGGCGTGGGCGTCGCGGCTGATCGCACACGCGCGGCGCAGCCGCGCCAGCTCCGCCTCGCTCTTGCGCAATCTCAAATCATGCAGCAGCGGTCCCGGGTCCTCGATCCGCACCGGTGACGGGAACCCACGCGTCCGCGCGCCGCGCAGCTCGGCGACGAGCCGGGTGACGCGGCCGTCGAAGGTGGCGTTGCCGAGGCGGTAATAGAGGACGGGGCGCTCGACGGCGTACTCGCGGAGCTTGGCGTCGAGCTGGTCGATCGTGTAGGCGGCGTCGGCGCCGTACGTCGCGATGGCGCCCTCGGTGCCCGCGCGCCGGCCGTTCCAGATCTCCATCTCCCGGTCGCGCGGCCGCACGAAGAGCACGAAGCGCTCCTTCGCGTGGGCCGGGTTGATCACCGCGACGGCGTCAGGCTCGTCGAACCCGGTGAGGAAGAAGAAATCGCTCGCCTGCCGGAACTCGTAGTGCACGTCTCCGTTGCGCAGACTCTCCACGCCGCCGGGAATCACGGCCAGCGCATCCCCGATCGCGGCCGTGAAGCGCTGGCGGCGCTCGAAGAAGGGCGCCAGGTCCGGGCTCATGCCCCCTTGATACCATAAGGACCGCCCCGATGGCCCGCCTCAGCGTCCTCGACCAATCGCCCGTCCGGAGCGGCGCCACCCCCGCCGACGCGATCCGCGAGACCCTGGCGCTCGCGCGCCGCTGCGACGAGCTGGGGTACACGCGCTACTGGCTCGCGGAGCACCATTCCACGCCGGCGCTCGCGGGCTCGGCGCCCGAAGTGCTGATCGGCCAGGTGGCCGCGGTCACCTCCGGCATCCGCGTGGGCTCGGGCGGGGTCATGCTCCAGCACTACAGCCCGCTGAAGGTGGCCGAGAGCTTTCGCGTGCTGGAGACGCTCTATCCCGGCCGCATCGACCTCGGCATCGGCCGTGCGCCGGGCAGCGACCAGCTCACGGCCCGGGCGCTCGGCGGCCCCGGCATGCCCGAGTTTTTTCCCAAACAGGTGGAGGACCTCGTCGCCTTCGTGCACGGCGAGCTGCCGCCCGAGCACCCGTTCGCCACGGTGCGCGCGATGCCGACGGGCCCGACGGCGCCAGAGCTCTGGCTGCTCGGCTCGAGCGACCAGTCGGCGGCGCTCGCCGCGCACTTCGGCGCCGCGTTCTCGTTCGCGCACTTCATCAACGCCGCCGGCGGCGCCGAGATCACACGCGCCTACGCGCGCGAGTTCAAGCCCTCGCCCTGGCTGGCCACGCCGCAGGCCAGCGCCGCTGTCTTCGTCGTGTGTGCGGAGAGCCACGACGTGGCCGAGCGGCTGGCGCAGAGCCGCGATCTCTTCATCGCGCGGCTCTACACGGGCCGCGGCGGGCGTTACCCCACGGTGGCCGAGGCGGAGGCGCACGAGTACACGCCGTGGGAGCGGCAGATCGTCGAGCATGCGCGCGGCCGGCGCGTGGCGGGAACGCCCGACGAGTGCCGGGAGCGGCTGGAGGCGCTGGCGCGCGACTACGGCGTGGACGAGATCGTGGTGGTGACCATCACGGAGACGGCCGAGACGCGGCGGCGCTCCTACGAGCTGCTTGCGGAGGCGTTCGGCTTGCCGCGCCGGTCCCGATGAGCGCGCGCGTGCCCGATTTTCGCGAGCCGAGCCGCGTCGAGCGGATCTTCAACAAGTTCTTCGGCCTGCTGGTCGGGCTCGGCCTGGCCCCGGGCTACAACTATCTGGTGGAGGTGCGCGGCCGAAAGACCGGGCGCGTGTACACGGCACCGGTCAACCTCCTCGAGATCGGAAGCCGCCGCTTCCTCGTGGCGCCCCGCGGACGCACGCAATGGGTGCGCAACGCCGAGGCCGCCGGAGAGGTCGTCCTCAGGAGAGGATCGAGCCGACAGCGTTTCCGGCTCCGCGCGGTGCCCAAAGAAGAAGAGTCGGACATCCTGAAGACGTACCTCGACCGCTTCAAGCTCGCGGTTCAGCGCTATTTCCCGGTGCCGGCCGGCTCCGACGCGCGAGCGTTCCGCGAGATCGCCGACCGATATCCGGTGTTCGAGCTGCTGCCATGACCGCCGACGGCGTGTTGCCCGCGCTCCTGGAGCAGCGCCGGCACCAGACCCGGTCGGCGCTCACGCGACGCGGCTGGGTCCTCCTGGTTTCGCTCCTGGGCCTCGGCCTGTCGGCCCTCGGTCTGTTCGCGTCGATCTCCTCGTGGCGCGAAGGCGTTCGGCCTTCGCCCCTGACCCTCATCCTGCTCGCGTTCGGGTTCATCTCCTTCGGCGTCGTGCTGGGCGCCTGCCTGATCTGGCTGTTCCGCGCGAAGGCCCGGATCGTTCCGTACTTCGCTCGAGAGCTCGGACCGTACCCCGGCGAGAGCGCCGTCGCGTTCGGGCGAGGTCACGACCTCTACCGGAGCAGCGCGGCCCTCGACCGTCTGGCCGCCACGCTGGGCGTGCGACCGCTGTCGACGTTCGGCTTCGGCGACGACCTCTATGAGCAGCCGGTGCACTGGTCGCCGCCGTCGGAAGGCCTGCGAACGGTCGAGGCCCTCCGCGCTGGTCTCGGCGGCTGCCCGTCGGCAGGCCCGGACATCGCGCGTGATCTCGACGCGCTCGCGTCGGTGCTGCGAATCGCCGTCGCACAGGGCGTCGGGTTCGCCCTGCTGCTGCGGCTCGGCGGCGGCGACGCGCAGTCCGCCGGTGTGTTCGAAGCTCGCAGCCGGGTCGGACGGTTCTGGTGACGCCTACACGCGCCGCACGTCCGGCCGTCCGAACAGCCCATAGGGCCGCACGAACAGCGCCGCCAGCAGCACCAGGTACGACGCGATGTTGCTGAAGCCGCCGCCGAGCAGCGGATCGAGATAACCGGCCGCGAGGCTCTCGAGCACGCCCACCCCGAGGGCGCCGACGACCGTGCCGGGGATGCTGTCGAGCCCGCCGATGATGACGATGGGGAACACCTTCAGCCCGACGAGCACGATGCCGAGCCCGCCGCCGGCCACGAGCGTCCACAGCGTGCCCGCGAGCACCGAGACCACGCCCATCAGCGCCCACGTGATCGCGAAGTAGCGATGCAGGTCGATGCCGGCGGACATCGCGGCCTGCTGATCGTCGGCGATCGCCCGAAGCGCGACGCCCGTGCGGCTGCCGTGAAAGACCCAGGCCACCACGGCCGTGCACGCGGCGGCGACGGCGGCGGCGGCGAGCTTGTCGCCGGCGATCGGCAGGCCGCCGATCACGATCGGGCTCGCGAGCACGGGCAGCGGGATCGCCGCCGGCACCCCGCCGAAGGTGAGCGCGGCCGCGCCGCGCACGAGCGCGCCGAGCCCGAGGGTGACCATGATCACCGAGATCAGCGGCTGGCCGACGAGGCGGCGCAGGACCACGCGGTTGAAGGCCACGCCGAGGCCGGCCATGCCCGCGCAGCCGACGGCCAGCGCGCCGAGCAGGCCCAGCCCCAGCGCGTGGAGCCCGAACGTCACGAAGCGGGAGGCGAGCATCACCCACTCGCCGACGGCAAAGTTGATCATGCGCGAGGCGCGGTAGACGACGACGAAGGACAGCGCGACGAGCGCGTAGAGCGCGCCCGCCAGCGCGCCGTCCACGACGAGCGCCGCGAAGAAGTGGGCCCCCATGGCGCCCGGTATAATGTTCCCGTCGCCCCACGAGCACAAGGAGAGACCCATGGCAGACGCCGTCATCGTCTCCACCGCCCGCACGCCGATCGGCCGCGCGTACCGCGGAGCGTTCAACAACACGCACGGCGCCGCCATCGGCGGCCACGTCATCGCCCACGCGGTGAAGCGCGCGGGAATCGAGCCCGGCGAGGTCGAGGACGTCGTGATGGGCTGCGCGCTGCCGGAGGGCGCCACGGGCCAGAACATCGCGCGCCAGGCGGCGCTGCGCGCCGGGCTGCCGGTGACGACGGCGGGCACGACCGTCAACCGCTTCTGCTCGTCGGGCCTGCAGGCGATCGCGATCGCCGCGCAGCGCGTGATCGTGGACAAGGTCCCGATCATGGTCGCGGGTGGACTCGAGTCGATCAGCCTCGTGCAGAACGAGCACATGAACCTGCACCGCCTGCGCGAGGAGTGGCTGGAGGAGCACAAGCCCGAGATCTACATGACGATGATCGAGACGGCGGAGGTCGTGAGCAACCGCTACTACATCACCCGCGAGCGGCAGGACGAGTACGCGCTGGGCAGCCAGCAGCGCACGGCCGCTGGGCAGAAGGCGGGCCGCTTCGATGCCGAGATCGTGCCGATGCCGACGAAGAAGGTCGTGGTCGACAAGGCGAGCGGGGAGACGCGCATCGAGGACACCCTGCTCAAGCAGGACGAGGGCAACCGGCCCGACACGACGCTCGAGGGCCTCACGGCGCTCAAGCCGGTCACCGGCGAGAAGGGCCACATCACCGCGGGCAACGCCAGCCAGCTCTCGGACGGCGCCTCGGCGTGCGTCGTCATGGATGCGAAGCTGGCCGAACGCCGCGGGCTGCACCCGCTCGGGATCTTCCGCGGTCTCGCCGTCGCCGCCTGCGAGCCGGACGAGATGGGGATCGGGCCCGTCTTCGCCGTGCCGCGCCTTCTCGAGCGCACCGGCATCACGATGGGCCAGATCGATCTCTGGGAGCTGAACGAGGCGTTCGCCGTGCAGGTGATCTACTGCCGCGACAAGCTCGGAATCCCGATGGAGAAGCTGAACGTCGACGGCGGCGCCATCTCCATCGGCCATCCGTACGGCATGAGCGGCGCGCGCATGGTCGGCCACGCGCTCATCGAGGGCAAGCGCCGCGGCGCGCGCTACGTCGTGTGCACCATGTGCATCGGCGGCGGCATGGGCGCGGCGGGCCTGTTCGAGGTGGCCTGAGCGGCCCGGGGCGCACCGCCGTTCAGCCCAGGCGCGACTCCACGAGGCGCCAGCCGGCTTCGGCCAGCGGGCGCGCGCGCTCCCCGCGCTCGCGCGCGTTGGGATCGTTGGCGGTGCCGGCGACGACGCGTCCCATGATCCCCTGCGCGATGGCGGCCAGCCGGAACTCGGCGAACGCGATGTAGAAGTCCCAGTGCTCGATGGCGGGACGCCTGGTGCGGCGGCAGTACGCGGCGAGGTACTCCGCCTCGGTCGGGATGCCGAGCTCGGCCAGCGGCGCGTCGCGCAAGCCTTCCCACTCGTTGCCGAGGTGGTAGGGCATGCAGTTGTAGGCGAGGTCGGCCATGGGATGGCCCAGCGTGGACAGCTCCCAGTCGAGCACGGCCACCACGCGCGGCTCGCTCGGATGCACGATCATGTTGCCCGGGCGGTAGTCGCCGTGCACGAGCGTCGTCTCGGCGCTGGCCGGGATGTTCTTCGGCAGCCACTCCATGAGCCGCTCCATCGCCTCGATCTTCTCGGTCTCCGAGGCGCGGTACTGCTGGCTCCAGCGGTGGATCTGCCGCGCGTAGTAGTCGCCGGGGCGTCCGAACTCGGCGAGGCCGACCGCCTTCCAATCGACGAGGTGCAGGCGCGCGAGCACGTCGTTCATCGAGTCGTAGATCGCGCGGCGCTCGGCGGGCGTCGCGCCGCCGAGGTTGGCGTCGCGGAAGATGCGGCCGTGCACGCAGTCCATCACGTAGAACATCGTGCCGATGACCGCGTCGTCCTCGCAGAGCAGATACGGTTTCGGCACCGGCACCGTCGTGTGCGCGGCGAGCGCGGCCAGCACGCGGTACTCGCGGTCGACGGCGTGCGCGGACGGCAGCAGCTTGCCGGGCGGCTTGCGGCGCAGGACGTACTCGCGGCCGCCGGCCTCGAGGTAGTACGTCGGATTGGACTGCCCGCCGCGGAACTGGCGCACGCCGAGCGGGCCGCGAAAGCCCTCGATGCGCCCGGAGAGATAGCGCTCGAGCGCGCTGACGTCGAAGCGATGGACGTCGCGGACCTCGGCGGTGCCCTCGATCATCGGGCGTCGAGCATACCATCGCGCGAGGGACCGGGCCGCAGGCCGCGGTATACTCCGGGACCGTGAGTCGTCTCGAAGGCAGCGAGCTCGGCGGTCGCGTCGCCATCGTCACGGGCGGGGGCCAGGGCATCGGCCGCGCCACCGCGCTGGAGCTGGCGCGCCTCGGCGCCGACGTCGTCGTGGCCGAGCTGAATGCCGAGAGCGCCGAGCGCACCGCGAAAGAGGTGCGCAACCTCGGGCGGAAGGCGCTCGCGCTGCCGACCGACGTCACGAAGCGCTCCGACCTGACGCGCATGGTGGACAGCGTCCGCGCGGAGCTGGGCCGCATCGACGTGCTCGTCAACAACGCCGGCATCTATCGCGCGGCGCTGCCGCTCGACGTCACCGAGGAGCACTGGGACGCCATCATGACCGTCAACGCGCGCGCGGTGTTCTTCGCCAGCCAGGCCGTGCTGCCGGTGATGATCTCGCAGCGCCGCGGCGCCATCGTCAACCTCGCGTCGATGGCGGGTAAGATCGGCAGCCCGAACAACCTCCCCTACAACGTGAGCAAGGCCGCCGTGGTCAGCCTGACCAAGAGCCTGGCCCTGGCCCACGCCAAGGAGGGCATCCGCGTCAACTGCGTCTGCCCGGGCTTCGTCGAGACCGACATGTGGACCAGGGTCGCGCGCGATCAGGGCGCCGTCATGGGCATCTCGGCCGAGGAGTTCACGCGCCGGCGCGCGCAGACGGTGCCGCTCGGACGCATGGAGCGGCCCGAGGACGTCGCCGCCGTCATCGGCTTTCTCGCCTCCGACCGCGCCGGCTACATGACGGGCCAGGCCCTCAGCGTGGACGGCGGCCTCGTCATGCACGGCTGAGACGGCGCCGCGTGGAATTCGATCCGACCACGCTGCCCCCGAACGGGATGTACAAGCTGCTCATCAGCTCGGTGGTGCCCCGGCCCATCGCGTGGGTCTCGAGCGTCGACGCCGAGGGCGTGCGCAACCTGGCGCCCTTCAGCTACTTCATGGCGATCACCGACGATCCGCCGACCATCGCGTTTTCGTCCTCGTTCCGCGGCGCCGGCAGGGACGGCAAGAAGGACACGCTGCGCAACGTTGAGGCCACGCGCGAGTTCGTCGTCAACGTCGTGGACGACGCGCTCGCCGCGCAGATGAACCTGACCTCCGGCGAGTACCCGCCGGAGGTGGACGAGTTCGAGGTGGCCGGGCTCGCGGTGGCGCCGGCCGCGCGCGTGAAGCCGCCGCGCGTGGCGGACGCGCCGATCGCGATGGAATGCCGCCTCGACCGCATCGTGCCCGTCGGCCGCGCCAACCTCGTGCTCGGGCAGATCGTGTACCTGCACGTGCGCGACGGCCTCTACGACGCGGCCACCGGGCGGCTCGACATGCACCGCCTGCGGCCGGTCGGCCGCCTGGCCGGCAACCTCTACGCGCGCGTCCACGACATCTTCGAGATGAAGCGTCCGAACCCGGACTACCGCGGCTGACGGCCAGGGAGCGCGCGTGCACGACCTCGTGATCGACGGCGCCTGGGTCATCGATGGGCTCGGCGGCCCGGCGCGCGCGGGCGGCGTCGCCGTGAGGGGCGGCCGCATCGTCGCCGTGGGCGGCGACCTCGGCGCCGCGCGCCAGCGCGTGGACGCGCGCGGGCTGACGCTGGCGCCCGGCATCGTCGACATCCACACGCACTACGACGCGCAGCTGACGTGGGACCCGTTCGCGACGCCGTCCACCCGGCTCGGCGTGACGACGGTCGTCATCGGCAACTGCGGCTTCACCATCGCACCCTGCCGGCCGGACGACCGCGACCTCACGCTGCGCGCGCTCACCCACGTGGAGGGCATGTCGCTGGAGGCGCTGCGCGCCGGCGTGCGCTGGGACTTCGAGACCTATCCCGAGTACCTCGCCGCCCTGGAGCGGCGCGGCGTGGTGCCCAACGTCGGCTCGCTCGTCGGGCACTCGTCGGTCCGGACGTTCGTCCTCGGCGCCGAGGCCACGAAGCGCGCGGCCACCGACGCCGAGATCGCCGAGATGCGCCGGATCGTGCTGGAGGCGGTGCACGCCGGCGCCATCGGCTTCGCCACCTCCACGCTCGAGCAGCACAACGGCGAGAACGGCATCCCGATGCCCTCGCGCCTGGCCGACGCGCGCGAGCTGCTGGCGCTGACCGGCGCCCTGGGCGAGGCCGGGCGCGGTGTGTTCATGCTCACGAAGGGCAGCACGACGACGGTGCCGTGGCTGGAGGAGGTCGCCGCGAAGAGCGGGCGGCCGGTGATGATCGCCGCGATGTTCGTCGATCCCGGCGACCCGACGCGCGTGTTCCGCGAGATCGCGGAGATCGAGGCGGCGCGCGCACGGGGGCGCGAGCTGTGGGCGCAGGTGGGCTGCTTCCCGCTCGGCATGGAGTTCACGTTGCGTCATCCGTATCCCCTGGAGGCGTTCCTCGCGTGGCGGCCGGCCATCGAGGCGGCGGACGAGACCGCGTACCGCCGCGTGCTCGCCGACCCGTCCTTCCGCAAGGCGCTCAGGGACGAGGCCGGCATTCCCGGCGTGCCGAACCGTTTTTCGAACACGACGTGGCCGCACCTCACGATCATGTCGGTCGAGCGCTCCGAGCATCGGGCGCTCGTCGGCAAGACGCTCGGCGCCCTCGCGGCGGAGTCGGGACGCGATCCCTTCGACGTCTTTCTCGACTTCGGCCTCGACGCCGGGCTGGACGCGATGTTCGACTGTCGTCTCTTCAACACCGACGAGGACGAGGTGCGAAAGCTCCTGCGCCACCCGCACGCGGCGGTCGCGCTGTCCGACGCCGGCGCGCACCTCTCGTTCCTCTGCGACGCGGGCTTCGGGCTGCACCTGTTCGGCCACTGGGTGCGCGAGCGCGGCGATCTCACGCTGCCCGAGGCCGTCAAGCGCGTGACGAGCGACGTGGCGGCCGCGTATCGCATCGCGGATCGCGGCCGCCTCGTGCCCGGCGCGTGGGCCGACCTGCTGCTGTTCGATCCGGCCACCGTCGCGCGCGGCGAGAAGCGCCGCGTCCACGATCTGCCGACGGGGGCCGAGCGGCTCGACACGCCGGCCGTCGGCGTGCACGGCGTGTGGGTGAACGGCGTGCGCACCGTCGACGAGCGCGGCATCGTCGCGGATTGCGGCCGCCCGGGCCGCGTGCTCCGCGACTTCCCGGCCTGAGCGCCGAGGAGCGCCACGGGTTTCCCCGGGACGCGAGGTCCGGCCCTGATCAGCCGCCCACGCGGAGAAAGAACCCCGACACCAGCATGACGAGGAGCGCCGCGCAGATGATCACGTATGGCCGGTCGCCGGCGCGGGCGAAGGCGGCCATGGCCGCGAGCAGCCCCGCCGCCGGCGTGGCCAGGAGCACGACGATGCCGGCGGTAATGATGGCCACCGGCTGCGGCGGCCACCGCGCCAGCGCGTGGGCGATCTGAGGCATCGAGACGAACACGTCCACTGAGCGGCCGGCCTCGCGATGCTCGACCACGTGCCTGACGTCGAGCGGGTGGGCCGTGCGGGCGGCGCGGACCTGCAGCGCCACCAGCCCCACGAGCATCAGCCCTACCGCGACGAAGCCGCCGATCAGCAGCAGGGCCGAGACCATGCGCTCGGCCCCGTTCATCGGAGCAGCCCGAGGCCGCGCAGCAGCATCGAGACGGCGAGGTAGAGCACGATCGGCAGGAACAGCTTGCGCACGGTGGTGTTGCGCAGGTGGCCGATGAGCCGCGTGCCGACGTACGAGCCGAGCAGCACGCCCAGCGCGACCGGCGTCGCGATCACCGGATGGATGTCGCCGCGTCCGAAGTAGACGCCGGCGCTCGCCGCGGCCGTGAGGCCGATCATGAAGTTGCTGGTGGCCGTCGAGACCTTCATCGGCAGCCGCATGAACGTGTCCATCGCGAGCACCTTGAAGGCGCCGCTGCCGATGCCGAGCAGACCGGAGAGCACGCCGGCGCCGAACATCACGGCGACGCCACGGCGCACGTGGATGGCGTGATAGGCGACGTCGCGGCCGAGCGCTTGGTCGTGGTAGACGCCCTCGAGGCCGAAGCGCTGCGCCAGCGGGTCGGCCTCCAGCGACTCCGCCACCTCGACGTGCAGCTGACGGATCGTCGTGAGGGCCGAGTAAGCGAGGGCCAGGCCGAAGAGGATCTGGAGCGCGCGGGCCGGGACAACGCCCACGAGGCTCGCGCCGAGGAGCGCGCCGGCCACGGTCGCCGTCGCCAGGAAGAGGCCGAGCCGCATGTTGGCCAGGCCCGAGGCCAGGTGCCCGGCGGCGGCGCCGCAGGACGTGGCGATGACCGACAGGATGCTGGCACCCATCGCGTACGGCAGGCTCACGCCGAAGAAGAGCGTCAGCAGGGGCACGAGCAGAATGCCGCCGCCGAGGCCGAGGAGGGCGCCGAGGACCCCAGCCGCGGCGGAGGTGCCGAGGATCATCGAGAGAAACGCGAGGTCGCTCATCTCGGCGGGTCGATGAGGATCGCCCGTCCGTTCATCTCATCGAGCAGCCGTTCCGCGCCAGCCAGGTACCACGCGCGGAAGATCCCGATGCCCGCCAGGTAACCGACGCGACGGCGGTCGCGCTCGAACAGCTCCTGCGCGAGCGCGTGGGCCAGCGCGTGACGCCTCCGCACACCGCGCTCCGTGATCAGCGCGTGCACGATGCCGGCCTCCTCGGTGTCGGGCACGCGGCCCTCGATCCACGACACGCACGCATCGCTGGTCGTCTTTGACATGGAGTCCTCCCTTGATGAACGGTCGATCGACGAAGCACGAACGCTGAAGCGGGAGGAGAACTAGACGCGAGGGGGCACGAACGGAGCGGACAGCGCACCGTCGCCGGCGCGGTCCGGCGCCTCGGGCGCCGCGAGACCGGCGAAGGGCGGCGCCGCCGGCGAACCCGTGATCGGCCGCGCGGCGACCGCCATGCGCGCGCTCCACGGCGCCGTGCGCGGCGCGTGCTTGAGGGCGGCGGCATGGCCGGCGTCGCACGGCGCCGACGCCTGCTGCGCCACAGGCAGCACGACGAGCAGCGTCACCACGAGCACGACGAGCACGCGGAGCGTCATCGGGTCCATTGTACCCGCGGCCGGCGCATTGACGCGCGGGGTGGCCGGGCGCTACGCTCGGCGGCACCGGTCGCAGGCGCTCAGTCGCAGCAAGGAGACTCGCATGCACGTCGGAATGGCGTCCGTGTTCCAGAATCCGAAGAAGGGCCGCACGGATCGTGAGGTCTATCGCAGCGAATTGCGGCTGGCCGATCTCGCGGAGCCGCTCGGCTACGAGTCGGTGTGGGGCGTCGAGCACCATTTCACCGACTACACGATGTGCCCCGACGTGCTGCAGTTTCTCACCTACGTGGCCGGCCGCACGCAGAAGGCCCAGCTCGGCTCGATGGTGGTCGTGCTGCCGTGGCACGACCCGATGCGCGTGGCCGAGGAAGTCTCGATGCTCGACAACATCTCCGACGGCCGGCTGATCCTCGGCCTCGGCCGCGGTGCCGGCAAGGTGGAGTTCGACGGCTTCCGCATGCCGATGGAGGAATCGCGCCAGCGCTTCGTCGAATCCGCGGAGATGCTGCTGCAGGGACTCGAGAACGGCTACTGCGAGTACGACGGCACGTTCGTGAAGCAGCCACGCGCGGCCATCCGGCCCGCGCCGTTCAAGTCGTTCCGCGGCCGCACCTACGCGGCGGCCGTCTCGCCGGACTCGCTGCCGATCATGGCGCGCCTGGGCATCGGGATCCTGATCATCCCGCAGAAGCCGTGGCACGAGGTGGCCAAGGAGCTGGATACGTACCGCACCGTCTACCGCCAGGTCAACGGCGCGGAGGCGCCGCCGCCCGTCTCGGCGGGGTGGACCTTCTGCGACGGCAACCCCGAGCGCGCGCGCGAGATGGCGCGCCGGTACATCGGCGGCTATTACCAGACGGTGCTCGATCACTACCACTTCGAGCGCGACCATCTCGCGAAGACGAAGGGCTACGAGTACTACGGCAAGATGAGCGAGAAGATCGCGGAGTACGGCACCGACACCGTCATCGACTACTTCGTGAACCTTCAAGTCTCGGGCACGCCCGAGCAGTGCTACGAGAAGATCCTCGACATCCATCGCCGCACCGGCAACAGCCACTATGTCGGCGTCTTCTCCTACGCCGGCATGCCGTACGAGGAGGCCGAGAGCAACATGCGGCTCTTCGCGAAGGAAGTCATGCCGCAGCTCAAGAGGCTCGAGGTCAAGGCGCCCGCCGCGCCGGAGGCCGCCGTCGCCACCGCGGGCAAGGACGTCCGGGCGCTGGGCTTTTGACCGGCGCATGAGCTTCGAGACGCTGCTGTACGACGTCGCCGACGGGATCGCGACGCTCACGCTCAACCGCCCCGATCGGCTGAACGCCGTCAACGCCACCGTCATCCGCGAGCTCGTCGCCGCGTTCGACCGCGCCGACGCCGACGACGGCGTGCGCGTGGTGATCGTCACGGGCGCCGGCCGCGCGTTCTGCGCGGGCGCGGATCTCGGAGGCGGCGGCACGACGTTCGACGGCCGAGGCGAGACACCCGAGGAGCATCGCGACGGTGGCGGGCTCGTCACGCTGCGCATCTTCGAGATGAAGAAGCCGGTGATCGCCGCCATCAACGGCCCCGCCGTCGGCTTCGGCATCACGCTGACGCTGCCGATGGACGTGCGCCTCGCCGCGAGCACGGCGAAGATCGGCTTCGTGTTCGCGCGGCGCGGCGTGGTGCCCGAGGCTGCCAGCACGTGGTTCCTGCCACGGCTGGTCGGCGTCGCGCAGGCGGCGGAGTGGACGTACACCGGGCGCGTGTTCTCGGCGGAGGAGGCGCGCGCGGGCGGCCTGGTGAGCCGCGTGCTGGAGCCCGACGCGCTGCTGCCGGCGGCGCGCGCGCTCGCGCGCGAGATCGCCGACAACACGTCGGCCGTCTCCGTCGCCCTCATCCGCCAGATGCTCTGGCGTATGCTGGGCGCCGATCATCCGCGCGAGGCGCACCGCCTCGACTCGCTCGGCATGTGGCACACGGGCCGCTCCGCCGACGCCCGGGAGGGGATCACGTCGTTCCTCGAGAAGCGGCCGCCGCGCTTCACCGGACGCCCGAGCAAGGACATGCCGCCCTTCTATCCGTGGTGGACCGCCGGCGAACACGAATGACGACGCCGCTCACCGTCCATCTGCCGTTCAACCGCGACATCCTCGGCGCCGCGTTCACGCCGGCCAAGCGCGGCACCAAGCCATCCGGCGAGCACGGCCACTGGATCCTCGTCCAGGACCAGAGCCTGCTCGTCGTGCCCGAGGCCGGCGGCTTCCGGCTGCCGCACGGCGACTGTCCGGTGCCGGTCGAGGCGGCGCCCTTCTGGCTCGGCACGTATCGCGACACACCGTGCTGGGTGGTGCCCGTCGCGCCCGGCGCGCCGGTCCCGAAGGGCCTGGTGAGCGAGACGGTGGTGCCGATGCGCAACACGCGGCTGCCCGACGACCTGCTCTCGCTCGGCGGCATGGCGATGCAGGCGCTCTGGTGGGAGTCGACGAGCGGCCACTGCCCGCGCTGCGGCGAGGCCACCGAGCGCATCGAGAGCGAGTGGGGCAAGAAGTGCCCGCGCTGCCGCTACGAGCACTACCCGCACCTGCATCCCGCGACGATCGTGCTCGTGCGCGACGGCAACCGCGTGCTCCTCACGCGCAAGACCGGCTGGGCGCCGAACCGCTACGCGCTCGTGGCCGGCTTCGTCGACAACGGCGAGTCGCTGGAGGGCTGCGTGGCGCGCGAGATCAAGGAGGAGGTCGGCGTCGACGTGAAGGACATCCGCTACGTCGGCAGCCAGAACTGGCCGTTCCCGAGCCAGATGATGATCGGCTTCGTCGCCACCTACGCCGGCGGCGACCTCGTGATCGACACCGAGGAGCTGGAGGACGCGCGCTGGTTTCCGTGCGATGCGCTGCCGAATCTGCCCACGCGTCACTCGATCTCGCGCTTCATCATCGACCACTACGCGCAGCCGTCGCTGAGCCCTTGACGCGCGCTCTACACTTTCCCCATGTCTCACCGACCGCCGGCAACGGCATCCGGAAGGGAGGTGTCCCGATGACACGATAGAAAGGAGGCTCCGGATGGACGCCTACCAGTGGAAGTCGCTCGATCAGTACGAACGGACGGAGGCGCTGGAAAACCGCGCCCACACCATCGAGAACCGGGTCGAGTCCCGAGTCGGCGGTCTCTGCGGCCGCTGCAGTCACGCGATGATCTATCGGCGTCGTGGCTATCCGCACTACACGATCGTCTGCACGGCGCTCGACCGCGAGGTGCCCGACGACATCTCCGAGTGCTCGCGCTACAGCGATCCGCGCGCGCTCTCGCTCGGTCAGATGGTCGAGATGGCGCTCGACCTCGATCCCCGTCCGCGGGCCGGTCAGTACCTGTGATGACCGTTTACCAGAGCGCGAAGTACCAGCCACCGGGCCGCCACATCGCCGCCTGAAGACGCGTCGACGCCAGGACGAGCGCGCGATAGCTCTCTGGCGTCGGCGCCTCTCCGGCGTCCCAGCGACGCAGCAGCTGCTCCACCATGCGCCGATCGGCGGCCAGCGCCCGCCGGAGCGGCCACGGAAACCGTCCGTGCTTGCCGAGGCCCGCGGACATCCGCAGCAGGCTGCGCGCATCGGCGAGCGGATCGGCGGTGAAGTCGCGCCACTCGAGCGGCCCGTCGGTCTCGGCGGCGTGCGTCGCGAGCACGGCCACCCAGCGCGTCACGCGGCCGAGCTTCGCGTAGTCCAGCGTGTCCGGCGTGTCGCGCTCGGTGTGGTACGTCTCGGTGCGGCCGGTGGACAGGAACACGAAGGGACGACCGAGGTGCTCGCGCAGTCCGTGGTAGTCGCTGCGCGCGAAGCGTCGGCCCGGCGCGTACGGCACCGCCTCGATCATCGGCAGGCTGAGGAACACCGGCTCGACGCCGTCGGCGGGCGGCAGCGCGCGCGCGAAATCGGCGAGGCCGCGGCTGGCCTCGGCACCCAGGACGAACAGGGCGCCGGTGAGCCCCGCCGCCTCCATCTCCGGCGAGGCCCGACCGCCCATGAGATCGAGCACGATGGCGAGGTGGAGGCGCTCGGCCGGCAGCGGGAGATGCCGCCAGAACCACGACGAGCCCATCCGCTCGGTCCGGATGTCGGGCGGCTCTTCGGCGTCGGGAAACAGCACGACGACGTGACGCCGCAGCCGTGGCCGGCTCCGGCCGAGCGAGTCGGCGAGCGCGAGCAGGAGGGCCACCGAGCTCGCATTGTCGTCGGCGCCCGCGTGGATCGCGCCGTCGACGACGCCGAGATGATCGTAGTGCGCGACCAGCACGATCCATTCGGCGTCCGCCTGCGCGGCGCGGAACACGGCGCCGACGTTCGTCGCGTAGGGCGTGGCGGCGGCGGCGGCGCCGTCGGCGCGCGTCGGTTGCTCGAACGAGCCGTCGAAGAGCGGCGCCAGCCCGGCGCGTTTGAGGCGCTCGACGATGTGGGCGCGGGCGCGCGCATTCTCCTCGGTGCCGCGCAGGCGTCCGCGCATCTCGGGGGCGGCGAGGACGCGGACGTCACGCTCGAGCGTCCCGGCGACAAGCCCGTCGCGGACGGCTGTCGCTGCCGCACTCGCCAGCGCCCCGGGCGGCGCGGGGCTCGAGAGGTGATCGACGAAGGTGTAGCGAGACGACTGCGCATCGGCCGGCGCGCTCGTGACGAGAACGACGAGCCACGCGGCGACGACGACGAGCCGCGCGCCAAGCGCGACTCGGGCGCATCGGCGCTGGTTCAACCTGCCGTGCACGGCTGCGTGGCTGCTTCTTCGATGCCGGGCCGCGCCAGTGGGTGCAAGACGTCGATCGCATAGACGACATCGAGGCGGTCTCCCAGCCAGCCCGGCATCGCCGTCCGCGCGTGAACGTGGAGCCCCTGGGCGTCGTGCGCCGCTCGCAGCGCGTTGACGGGATCGCTCGGCACCGCGGCGGGCGGCGGAACTTGCGGCAGTGGCCGGCCGTCCGGTCGCCGGAAGCGGAGGTCTCCATCGGCCTGTCGCTCCACCTGATATCCCTCTTCGTGCACCGCGCGGTGATGCCGGCGACACAGCAACGCGAGATTCGACAGCGTGGTGGGGCCTCCGTGGGCCCAATGGCGAATGTGATGGCCCTGACCGAACGGTAGTGCGCAGCCGGGGAAGCGGCAGCCTCGGTCCCGGTGCTGAAGCGCA